>JBQCGX010000001.1:0-42633 GCA_051955255.1 Agriterribacter sp.
TTTTAAAAAGTTTGCGGTTATAACAAAAAAGAATAAATCGTGTTGTTTTTGTTCTTCTGCTAAAAAAGTCAGCTAGGCGCCGGTTTGATAAAACGCGCTCCATAATAAAATGAAAAAAAAAGCGACAATAAATATTACGCCTATGCGCTGTTTTTCAATTCCTGTAAGTCCTTTATCAGAAAAAATAATAAAAGCGATAAAAATAACCGCCGCTATTAATAAGTAAGTCAGGTAGCTCACCACTTTTGCATCAAGATACAACAGCCCTATCATTGCCACAGAGAGAATAATCAATCCTGGGACTACTAATACTGGCTTAACCGCGTTTAGGGGTGCAGTTTTGGGAATAAGCCCTAACACTTTTCCATTGCTATCTACAACATATTTATGATGGAACAACTTTTGAACAAAAACACTAATAGTCATGCCGATGCCCGCTGCAAGAAATGCCCATTTAAAATCTGCAGGATTTCCGGTATCGCCAACAAGCCCGCATACAAAAGGCCCTAAGGCCCCGCCTACATTAATGCCCATGTAAAAGATAGTGTAAGCTGCATCAATTCTTCGATCTCCTTTTGGATACAGTTGACCAACTAAAGATGATATGTTTGGTTTAAAAAAGCCATTTCCGGCGATCATAAAGCCTAATCCTGAAAAGAACAAAAGAGACGAGAATTCTGGCGAGGTTTCATATATATGTCCGCAAAAGAATAAGATAAATTCGCCTATCGCCATTATTATACCCCCCGCAATTATCGACATTCTATTTCCCCAATATCTATCAGCGATATAACCTCCTAATAAGGGTGTTAAATAAACAAGACTTGTATAACTCCCGTACAGGTTAGATGCAAATGCTTTGTCGAAAAGCAGGGCTTTGGTCATAAATAATACCAGAATTGCCCGCATTCCGTAGTAATTGAACCGTTCCCACATTTCCGTCGCGAACAAAACATACAATCCCCTGGGATGGCGGGCTTTCGGCGATTCTTGGTTCATATAATTATTTTGGTGAGTAATATATAATATCTCAAAATAAACATTATTTGATAATAACCTTTTTCAAATCGTTAACCCTGTTCCATAAACAGGTTGCTATTGCAGATATATATGGTGCCGTTGCTATAAAGTATGACTTGCAACAACGTTTTATCCCTAATTTCGCACCGCATTACTAAGATTATTACACATGAATATTTTATTACTGGGCTCGGGCGGAAGGGAACATGCTCTGGCCTGGAAAATGAGCCAGAGCAACCTTTGCTCTCAATTATTTATTGCACCCGGAAATGCGGGTACGGCATCCTGTGGTACTAATGTGGATATTGCGGTAAATGATTTTGCCGCGTTGGGAAAATTTTGTGCTGCCAATGTTGTTGATATGCTGGTAGTAGGACCTGAAGAGCCACTGGTAAAAGGCATTTACGATTTTTTTAAGGCCGACGACGCACTGAAACACATAGCCATTATTGGACCTTCCAGGCAAGGCGCCCAACTGGAAGGCAGCAAGGCTTTTGCCAAAGCCTTTATGCAGCGGCATCATATACCCACCGCTGCCTACCGCGAGTTCAATACCGAAAATTACGAGGAAGGTGTTGCCTATCTTCAGTCGCATGCCATACCCATTGTATTGAAGGCAGATGGACTGGCGGCGGGCAAAGGAGTAATTATTTGCCAGAACCATGTGGAAGCCATTGCAGAGTTTGAACTGATGATTCAGCAGGCAAAGTTTGGCGATGCCAGCAAAAAGGTGGTGGTAGAAGCATTTTTATCGGGTATTGAGCTGAGTGTGTTTGTGTTAACCGACGGCAAAAATTACCTGGTACTGCCCGAAGCCAAAGATTATAAACGCATTGGCGAGGGCGATAAGGGATTGAATACCGGCGGAATGGGAGCGGTAAGCCCCGTGGCTTTTGCCGATGACGCGTTTATGAAGAAGGTGATTGACAGGGTGGTGGAGCCTACCATCCAGGGACTTAAAAAAGAAAAGATCACTTATTCGGGCTTCATTTTCATAGGGTTGATAAAAATAGGCGACGATCCGTTTGTAATTGAATACAATTGTCGCATGGGCGATCCCGAAACTGAAGTGGTGATTCCCAGGCTGAAAAATGACCTGGTGGCACTGTTTAAGGCAACGGCGGCTCAGCAACTCGACACGGTACAACTGGAAACAGATCCGCGTAAAGCAGTTACCACCGTAGCAGTGAGCGGTGGCTACCCCGGCGAGTATGAAAAAGGGATGGTGATAGACGGATTGGAGTTATTGAATGAAGACGATGTGTTTGTATTTCATGCCGGTACAAAAACGGAGAACGATGCTATTGTAACCAACGGGGGAAGAGTGCTGGCGGTAACCGCCTTTGCCGACAGTGTTAAGCGGGCTTCAGAAAAATCGAAAGCTATATTGCACATTGTTGAATTTGATGGAATGTACTTCCGCAGCGACATTGGTTACGAGTTTTACGACGGCTGATGCAGGCTTTATTCTACCGGTGGGTGAGTAACCGAACGAGGGATTATAAAGGAAGAAAATTATTTATCCCAAAGTCAATAAAAATCAAGGTTTTCCGTTGTATTTCAAATTAATTACACAACTTTACAAAATTATTTTTCGAACAATATTTTCCAATATCAATTATGGGTCTTTTTAATTGGTTTACGCAGGAAATTGCTATAGATCTGGGAACGGCTAATACGCTTATCATACATAACGATGAAATTGTAGTAAACGAACCTTCCATTATAGCTTTAGATAGGAACAACCCTAAAAATGTGCTTGCTGTGGGTAAGAAGGCATTGATGATGCATGAAAAAACCCATGAAAGCATCCGCACCATCCGTCCGCTGAAAGACGGTGTGATAGCAGATTTTAATGCAGCCGAATTAATGATCAGGGAACTGATCAAAATGATATATCCCAAAAAGCCTTTGTTTCCTCCAAGCTGGAGGATGATGATTTGCATTCCCAGCAGCATTACTGAGGTGGAAAAAAGAGCGGTGCGCGACAGCTCGGAACAGGCTGGCGCTAAAGAAGTATATCTTTTGCACGAACCCATGGCTGCCGCCCTGGGTATTGGCATTGATGTGGAAGAGCCGGTGGGCAATATGATTGTAGATATTGGCGGTGGAACTACCGGTATTACAGTTATTGCGCTGGCGGGTATTGTTTGCGACCAGTCGATCCGTATTGCGGGCGATGAATTTACCGCCGACATCATGGAGGCCCTCCGCCGTTATCACAGCCTTTTGATTGGAGAAAGAACAGCAGAGCAGATCAAAATACAAATAGGAGCTGCAATGAAGGACCTTGATACGCCCCCGGATGATTTGCCGGTAAACGGGCGCGACCTGGTAACGGGTATACCCAAACAAATTATGGTAAGTTACCAGGAAGTGGCAGAGGCTTTGGATAAAAGCATTTTTAAAATTGAAGAAGCTATTCTTAAAGCACTCGAAACCACTCCTCCGGAGCTTGCATCAGACATATACCGCAGGGGGATTTATATTACCGGCGGCGGCGCTTTGCTCAGGGGACTGGACAAAAGGCTGAGCCAGAAAATAAAATTACCGGTGCATGTTGCCGACGATCCGTTGAAAAGCGTGGTAAGGGGAACAGGAATAGCGCTTAAAAATTACCAGCGTTATCCATTTGTTATGCGATAAAACCTGCTCCTGGGTCTGCGCTTTCATATGAGAAATAGATACAGTTGTCCTTAACCTGCAGCATTAGTAAAAATACACCCAGTGCGTAATGTCTTTCTATTTATCAGGCGGAATTTCAATTTTTTCTTCTTTCTTATAATGCAGTTGATTGCATTGTACATGCTGTTTCATTTCAACCGCTTTCACGAAGCCGCTTTCATGGGTGTAGCCAGCGAGGTAACGGGAAAGATCAACAAGCAGTATAATAATGTTGAATATTATTTCAACCTTAAAAAAACCAACAAAGGGTTGGTAGAAGAAAACACGAGGCTCCGCAATCTTTTAAAGCAGGATTTTCTTATTCCGGATACTTCTTCCAACACGGTAGTTGATACCATTAAAGTTGACTCGCTGGAACAATATCGCAGGTATACCTATTTCCCCGCTAAGGTCATCAACAATTCGGTTACGTCTCAAAACAACTATCTTACCCTCAGCCGGGGCGCTGCCCAGGGTGTTACAAAAGATATGTCTGTTATAAGCCCTGCCGGAATTGTTGGAACAGTGATACATGTAAGTAAGAATATGGCCACTGTTATGAGTTTGCTGCATTCCCAAAGCCGCGTAAGTGCCAGCCTTTTAAAAGGTGGCGAAACAGGCAGCGTGGAGTGGGACGGAGCGGACCCGCAGGTAATTACTTTTAGAAATATACCTAAAAGCGCACAGGTAAAAAAAGGAGATACGGTGGTTACAAGCCGCTATTCTTCTAATTTTCCGCCAGGGCAGCCAGTGGGCATTATTACCGATGTGGAGGAGCCTCAAAGCAGTAATTTTTATTTGCTCAAATTAAAGCCGCTTACTAATTTCTTTAATGTTCAGTTTGTATACGTAGTGAAGAATTTGCAGAAGGAAGAGCAGGATGCATTAGAAAAGAGTACGCAGAAACAGGAATAATACATGAGTGAGCTGCTGAAAAATATTATACGTTTTTTTATATTCATATTGGTGCAGGTATTTGTGCTCAACAAAGTACCGCCGCTGCACCAGTTTGTAACTCCCTATTTATACTTTCTTTATTTGCTTTGGCTGCCGTTCAGAATTCCACGTCTGTCGTTAACCCTGCTTGGTTTTGTATTTGGGCTTTGCCTTGATTATTTTACCAAAACACCCGGTTTACATGCTGCCGCCTGTACTCTAATGGCTTACCTGCGCCCGTTTATGATCAACATGCTGGCGCCAAAAGAAGATTCAGGATATAATTATATAGCACCTGCGCCGTCGAGTATGGGATGGTCGCCCTATATTGTGTACATACTGGTAATGTCGTTTGTGCACAATGTATGGCTGGTTTTTTTAGAATGGCTTCAATTGAATAATTTATGGTATCTTCTGGGCAAGATTATTGCCACCACCGGCGTTAGTTTTTTATTGATACTTATAACTGAAATACTTTTTTACAGGAAACAGAAGTTCAGGACAAATATTTAGGAGGGTTACGTATGCCTGTTTTCAACCAGTCACGTCAAACGGTAATAAGACTCATTTTTGCGGCCACATTTCTCATTATTGTAGTGCGGCTTCTCATTCTTCAGGTATTTTCCGACAAATACAAAATGCAGGCGCTCGATAACGCCATGTACAGGAAAGTGGTATACCCCGACCGCGGCATTATTTACGACCGCAACAACAAGGCTATTCTCAATAATACTATTATATACGATTTAACGGTAACACCGTACGAAGTAAAAAAAGTAGATACCTTTTACCTCTGTTCTTTGCTGAATATTGATACTGCCGAATTCAGGTCGAGAATGATCACCGCCATCATTAAAAACGGGCGATACCGGCCTTCGGTATTTGAAGGATTGCTGTCGCTGGATATGCAGGCAAAGCTGGAAGAAAACATCTGGCGCTTCCCTGGGTTTACGATGGTGGAAAGACCTATCAGGACTTATCCTTACAGGGCTGCTGCCCACCTGCTGGGTGATATTGGGGAAGTGGATACAGCCATCATACGCCGGAGCAATTATTTTTACCAGATGGGCGACTATGTGGGCAGATCGGGCATGGAGCAATATTATGAAAGCGTGCTGATGGGGCAGCGTGGGGTGCAAAATCTTATCAAAGACAATAAAAACCGCATACAAGGTTCGTGGGAAAAAGGCAAATACGATACGGCTGCCATTGCCGGGCGCAACCTGCGCACTTACCTGGATATTGAATTGCAGCAACTGGCCGAACAGTTAATGGCAAATAAAGTAGGAAGTGTGGTGGCCATCGATCCCCAAACGGGAGGCATTATTACCATGGTGTCGGGACCGATCATCGATCCTAACGACCTTACGGGTACCAGTCGCCAGAAAAATTATGCTAAACTCGCATTGGATGTAGCTGCCCCTTTAATGAACCGCGCTACCCGCGGGTTATACGAACCAGGATCTACCTTTAAGCCTATAGGCGGACTGGTTGCTTTGGACCTTGGTGTTATTACACCGTCGTTTGGGGTGGGGTGTAGTGGTGCATATTATGGTTGCTCAAAAGTGATCAGGTGCGAACACCACAACCCCGGACATGCTGCCAACCTGCGGTTGGCATTGGCCAATTCGTGCAACTCCTATTTTTCGCAGATATACCGCATGACGCTTGATAACAATAAAGACAATAACACCAAAAAGGGATATACCAGGTGGCAGCAGTATATGAATGCTTTTGGCTGGGGCGAAAAATTAGGCATCGACCTTCCGAATGAGCTTGCAGGAAATATTCCCGACACGGTGTTATATAATAAGGTATACCGCAATCAATGGAACTCCTGCACAAACGTTACTTTAGGAATCGGGCAGGATAAAATGCAGGTTACGCCTGTGCAGCTTGCAAACGCCATGTGCGTAATTGCCAATAAAGGATATTATTACACACCGCATTTTGTAGAAAAGATAGACAATGAAACGGCTAAAGATACCTTGCTGAATAAATTCAGGGTCAAGCATGAGGCACTCACCCATATTCCCGACGAAGCCTACGAAGCCATTCATGCCGGCATGCAGGATGTGGTGGAAGCCGGTACTGCGCGCGGTGCAAGAATTCCGGGCATTAATATTTGCGCAAAAACAGGTACTGCCGAAAAATATACTGTACTGGATGGCAAACGCATTAAGCTGCCTAATAACTCCATGTTTGTTTGCTTCGCTCCGCGCGAAAATCCTAAAATAGCCATTGCAGTAGCCGTTGAAAATGCGGGCTTTGGTTCTACCTGGGCTGCACCCATCGCATCGATATTGATCGAAAAATACCTTACAGATTCTATAAGGACGGAGCGTAAGAAAGATGTGGAAAGAATCTCGGCAGCCAACCTCATGCCCTCTTACCTTAAGCGCAAACAATTTATTGCCGATTCTACAAGAGCCTATTATTATTTTAACCTGCGCAAGGACAGTAGCTATATCAAAAAATACCTGAGGGGATACAATGCTGGCGCTGAAAACAAAATCAAACCCAGCGAAAAAAAATTACCCGCCGGTCGCATCAAAAAGGAGCAGCCACAAAATGATATTGAAGTGCGGGTGCAAAAGATAGATACCAATAAAACAAGGAGTCGTAAAAAAGGCATTTTATATAAAAAAGAAGATACTTTAATTGTGTTTGAGGACAAACACCTGAAAAAAAGCCAGATAAGATGAGGGGAGGAAATTCTGAAATATCAAAAGGCATAGACGGTTTAATACTGTGGTTGTATATCATATTGTGTTTAATAGGCATCACCAGCATATTTGCCGCCACCTATCGCGATGGCGACGATATAATCAAAAGCTTTCTCTCATTCAGAACTGACTATGGAAAGCAGGCATTCTTTTTTTGTGTATCACTGGTTGTTGGGGTAGCCATCCTGTTGACCGATAGTAAGTTTTTTACAGCCACTGCCAACCTCTGGTATACGTTCGGCATCATCCTGCTTTTACTGGTATTTCCGTTTCACTCCAACGTAAAGGGCACGGAGTCGATCATTAAGTTTGGCGATGCATTTCAATTGCAGCCCATACAGTTGTGCATTGTATTTGCCAACCTCGCTTTGTCTAAATACATTTCGCGCGTAGAAACAGACTTTTCAAAACTGCGCTCCCAACTCATTGCCGCTTCTATTGTTATAGCACCTGCAATACTAGCCATCCTGCAAAGCGAAACGGGGCTGGCGTTGGTATATTTTTCATTTTTTCTTGTCATGTTTAGAGAAGGGTTGCCTGCAATTGTATTGGTGATCGGATTTTCTTTTGCCATATTGGTTGTAGCTACCTTGTTGGTAGATCCCAACATCCTGGCTTTGATCCTCACTGGTATAGCAGCATTTACGATATACCTTATGCGGCGACAGATAAAAAGATACAAATCTGTTTTATTCTGGATCGTAGCTATTTGGGCCATCTGTGTAGGTATTCAGCGTTTTGCTGTTCCCTTCATATTTGATAATGTATTGCAACCCTACCAGGTAAAACGCATTTACGACACTATTGGAAAAGACTATATTCCCAAGGATGCAGCAGCCGTGGCAGACATTGAAAAGAATACATCTGCTAAAAAGGACGATGGTGGCGACTATAACGTAAGGCAAAGCAAAATTGCCATTGGCAGTGGTGGCTTAACCGGTAAAGGGCTTTTAAAGGGTACGCAAACCCGTTATTCTTTTGTACCCGAGCAAAGAACAGACTTTATCTTCTGTACCATAGGCGAAGGCTTTGGCTTTGTAGGCAGCTTTATTTTTATATCCATTTACGTTTTGCTGCTGTTCCGCATTGTTACCATTGCCGAGCGACAACGAAGCGCTTTCAGTCGTTGTTACGCATACGGTGTTGCCTCGGTGCTGTTTTTTCATATAGCCATCAACCTTTGTATGACGATGGGGCTGGCTCCGGTAATCGGCATTCCGCTTCCCTTTGTAAGTTACGGAGGGCTCTCGCTCGTAACCTTCAGCGCAATGATATTCATCCTCCTTCGCCTGGATAAAGACCGGCAGATGGTACTGAGGTAAATTCTGATTTCTGATTTTTTGATTTTTCGATTTGAGATTTAAAATTTGGAGCGTGTCACCTCGACGAAGGAGAGGTCTCCTGCCGTGAACAACGGGTGAAACCCAGTACACTTTGCCCTTCTCTGCGCTCTTTGCGTGAAAAACCTTGAAACAGTAACTTTGCCTCATGAAAATTATCCCGCTGAGCGAAGGCACATTCACCATTGATCACTCCAAGCAATTTGTTCCCTTTAATACAGATACCGATAACCTTCAGGAACGCAGCCGCGGCAGCCTGCTGGTAGAAATACAGCCTTTTGTAGTGATTACCTCCAAAGACATTTTGCTGTTAGATGCGGGGCTTGGCTTTACCAACCCGGATGGCACTTTGCAGATCCACCAAAACCTGATCGACAATGGTATCAATCCTTCAGACATTACGAAAGTATTAATGAGCCATTTGCATAAAGACCATGCCGGCGGCATAAGTATGAAAGATAATATACTCAACCGCTGTTTCCTCAGCTTTCCATCCGCCATCTATTACGTGCAAAAGAAAGAGCTGGAATTTGCATTGGAAAAAGGCTTACCCTCATATATACCCGAAGAAGTAGAATTATTAGGAGAAGCAGACAATGTTGTATTCCTCGACGGTAATGGCGTGATTGACGATTACATTACTTACGAACTCACCGCTGCTCATTCGCCCTACCACCAGGTATATACCATTAAAGAGGATGGAGAAATTATTTTTTTTGGTGCCGATGATGCGCCTCAATTATCGCAAATGAAAAATAAGTTTATTGCCAAGTATGATTACGACGGTAAGAAATGCATGGAACTCCGGCAACAATGGTGGCAGCAGGGCCAGGAGGAAAAATGGACTTTTTTATTTTATCATGATGTGAAAAACCCGGTGTGGAAGGGATGACTTGAAACAATAAGCGTATATAAACGTTTAAAAACGCTTATTGTTGTTGTTGTTGATTACTTTCAATGTCTTTTGATAATTTTTAACATCAAACATTACTGCCATGAAAAAACATTATCTCTTCGTTTTTTTTGTTACGCTTATTTTTATTTCCTGCAAAAAAGATTCAAACATTGTTTCGAATGAAGACGCCTCATCAATTCTTACTGAAAAAGAAAAGCACCAGGTTGCGTTTCTTGCAGAAGTTGCGGAAGTATTAAAAGATGTATATAAAGACCCTTATGCTTTTTACGAGGTAAATGCTGCTATTTACAGCGAGTATTATACAGATGAAAGTGTTTTGTTGAAGGACTTACTAATTCCTGAGATAAGTTCTTTGTATAAAACAGATCGGTTTCTGTCCTTCAACGCTACTCCGGGAAAATTTTCAAAGGCTTTTTTTGAAGTGTTAAATAAGGGTGATTTTCCATTGTTGAAAAAGGACCTGAAAGGCGTATTGGAAAGCAGGGCAAGCCTGAGAGCCAATTCAATTATGGCGGTTACGCCTACGTCTATAGATACTGCTGGCGAAGTTTTTTCAATTAGAGAGGGGGTTGGTATATACTTTCCTTATTCAGAAAATTTTGGCAGTAATTTTACCTCTAGTTATTTTGATCAAATTAATACAGATCCTCTAGGAAAAAAAGCGACACTTGTGGCTCCACAAAGTACAGAAGCGGACTCGGGGCCAGGCAACGAACCATATATCTGCGGCACTAAAGACAATATGGACATATGTTATAGGTCCGTCACTGTAAATGATGATTATGCCGAAAAAAAGCCACTCATGTTCTACGATATGGAGCAGATATAAGAATTGCTGATAGTCCAACACCAACTCCAACATCCCCGGTAACGATAGTATACATAGGAGATGTTATGTGTACAAGTCAATATGATAAATTTTTGAGCTTAAGCAAACTTAATGGAGGAGGACCTGACCTCCGTTTTACACGTGGTGATGGATACTTGCAGCGGATAAACGGACAGGTTACCAATTCTTCAGGGGATTTACCTGTTGACCTAAAACGTAAAGATGTAAGAAAAAGCAGGTGGAAAAGGGTATATGCCGTTTGGGATACTAATTGGGAAGAAGCCAATTTAAATCAGATGTTTGGCATTTGGGAAGAAGATAAGAGTGGTTCACAAACTTATTCCGGGACTGTTTCCACTACCTTAAACAATAGTACTACAGGCACTGGAACAACAACAGGAAATACTACAGTCAACTCAATAGGTTATTCTTATACAGTAACTTCTAAAGATCCAATTATCCGACAGCTTTCCTGGAACAGAGCCAGCTTTTTCCAATATAATCATGGAGGTCTTATAAATGGGTGTGGAACAAAAGATGGTTGGCAGATTTATGATTGCAGTCAGACAGTTCGTTACACAATGCCCGCGCAATAACACTATTCCGCAATAAAAATCAATTTGGAAATATGAAAGCGGTACTTTGTATTTTTTTAGTTACAACCTGCTATTCGGTTGTATATGGACAAACTGAACCTCTGGCAAAATATATCAAGATTTCCGGAGGCGGGATTGGTGATTCGCCTGGTTATTTCATTGCAGTTGAGGGAAGCGGCAATTTTATTCAAAAAAATGAGTACTGTTCCAAACACCTGCAATTGGGCGGCGAAATATATTTTCAAAACGGTGCCAGCAATCCGGAAGTAGAAAATCCGGATCCGCGAAATTTTTCACAAACATTCTTTTATCACGAATCATTAGTTGGATTAAATGGTAAAGTAAACTTTTTCCCTTTCCAAAAGAAATTGCTGAAAGGATTGAATATATCAATAGGCGTAGGAGCAGCGTATTATACTTCATCGAAAGAAGGAAGGGCAGTATTGGAAGAATATGACATCAATGTTTCAAGAAGGATGTCTGAATTACGCTTTGAAAACAAGGCGCTGATGGGATATAGAATTTCTGTGGGGTACGATATTTTTATCATTAAAAAATTTTTATTGGCGGGAGTTCGCTACGATATTTCCAACTATAATAATGGTGACTATTATTATGTGTTAGGTGGAAAGATCGGATTTGCTTTTTAATAGTGCTAAAAAAGGCTTCGGATTATCCGAAGCCTTTTTTTAATTATTAAGATAGTTACTGATTAATACCCCGGGTTTTGCGCAATCACGCCGTTGGTGGCATCCACTTCTCTTTGCGGAATAGGAAAAACCAGTTCGTTGGCGTTCCAATCATAATCGCCTGTCATTGTTTGGAGCCTTTTTATATCGTGGATCCGTACACCTTCAAAGGCCAACTCGTGTAGCCGCACATCCAGTATATCGTCGAGTGTAGGATTTGATATTTCGGGTAATGTAACCCGTAATGGATTGATGATCTTTGCCAGGTCATTTTCAGGGGTGTCTCCAACACTTGAGCTTAAACGAACATTGCATTCGGCCCTCGTTAAATACATTTCTGCTAAACGAACAACGGGCAAATTCTGGCTGAATGACTTCCATTTGGAACAATAAGGGTTATCTGGTCGCCTGCCTACACCTATATAATACCACTGAGACAACCGCAAATCATTTTCATTGTAAGTATCAAGAAATTCACTCACCATTCTAACATCGGCCCTGCCAATGCCTATAAGGCTTGCATAAAACGTTGCCATGCCATCGTTGGCGGTTCCGGCATTGTTCTGGTCCGTTTGTTGAATTTCAAATATCGACTCGCTGGTGTTTTTATTGTCAAACACCGCGGTGATCGAAGCGTTCATTTTAAACAGGTCACTTTGAATAACAGAATCTGCCGCAGCCAGCGCTTTTACATAATCGTGTTGTTGAAGATATACTCTTGATAAAAAAGCGTAGGCAGCATATTTACCCGCCCTTGTTCCATTGGTTCTGGGCAAATTTTCCGCAGCTTTGGTGAGGTCCGAAATAACCTGCTCATACACATCGCTTGCGCTATTGCGTGGCAATTGTTCAAAAGCAGCAGTTTCGTCTCTTGTCGCTTTGGTTTTGATTACAATTCCGGGATGGTTGTTGGTAGCAGTTGCGCCCCAGGGTAAACTATAAAATCGCTGCAGTTCAAAATGCATAATTCCCCTCACAAACAAGGCTTCACCTTCCAGTTGTTGCTTTAGTTCAGCATCGTCTACCAGGTCGAGCGATTCTAAAACGACATTAGCCATATTAATTGCCTCGTAGCCATATTGCCAGGTACGCAATGCCTCTGCATTGTCGCGAGTCATTTCTTTATTAGCTACCTGCCTAAAACTTTGGAAAGTGCCTCTCCACGAAAGATAATTATCCGAAGCCTGGAGATCGGGTAACATTAATAAATTGGTTCCATACAATGCCCCGTTTCCCAAAAGGGAATACATGCCAACAACTGCAGCATCTACATGCTCCGCGGTGGTAATGGCCTCAGTAGCGTCAACACTTTGCTGCGGTTCAATATCCAGTTTTTTAGTACATGCAGTTTGAATGATCAGTATAAAAAAGGCGAATGCCGTTATATAACGTAGTTTCATGATTTTGTGATTTTAAAGGTTAAAGCCCGATGTTAATGCCTACACTGATGGTTCTGGCCTGGGGAGGCGTATAAAAATCATGTCCAAGCGTAACCGAATTCAAATACTCTCCTGAGCTCACTTCCGGGTCGTAGCCAGTATAATTGGTGAAAGTGAACAGATTAAGCGCTGCCACATATACGCGGGCGGTTTCCATTTTAAACCTGCTTAATATCTGTCTTGGAATATTGTAGCCAAGGTTTACGCTTTTTACCCTGAAGTATGACCCATCCTGTACCCACCTTGAAGATTTGATGGTACCGTTGCCGTCGTATAACCTCGGTTGAGGAATGTTGGTTATATCGCCTGGTTTTTTCCAGTAATTCATTTGATCAGCAGTCTGGTTGTCGAAATAATCGCCGTTTACCGATTGAAAGATTCCCGCTGAATTAAATATATCTCCCCCCTTTACAAACTGGCATTGTATGTCCAGGTCAAATCCCCGGTAAGATAAACGATTGTTGAAACCTCCATAGTAATCTGGATTTGGATCGCCAATGATCATATCACTCGCTTCAGCAGGGTCATTGGTTTTCGATCCATCGGCTTTAAGGTACAACGCATCGCCATTGTCTGGGTCTACGCCCGCATACTTCAGGCCATAGAATTGTCCGAAAGGTTGTCCTTCCGCCAGCCGCCCCAGTGTTCGCGATTGAGGCGGCACAGGTACTACCAACTTGGTAACTCTGTTAACATAAGTAGATATGTTTACCGAAGCCGACCATTTAAAAGGCCCCTGCAGTATGTTACCGTTCAATACAAATTCCCAACCCCTGTTACGCATGCTTCCAATGTTTTTGGTAATGGTTGAAAATCCGTTTATAGCAGGCGTCGGCACATCAAACAACAAGTCTTTTGTATCCTTATCAAAATAATCTACCTCACCGCTGATGCGATTGTTAAGAAATCCAAAGTCAAGCCCAATATCAAATTGATCGGCTCTTTCCCAGCTCAAAGTGGGTATTCCTATTTGCGAAGCAACCAATCCCGAAATGCCTGCATATGCTGCAGCCGTGTAGAGAGAGCGGGCACTGAAGTTGCCGATTTCAGCATTGCCGGTTTTGCCATAGCTGGCCCGCAGTTTTAAAAAGCTGACTGCCGACGAGTTGGCCAGGAAGTTTTCTTCACTCAAAATCCAGCCGGCAGATACTGCAGGAAACGAACCATAGCGATTTTCTCTTCCGAATCTTGATGAACCGTCAATTCTATAACTGGCACCAAGCAAATACCTGTTCTTGAATTTGTAGTTGGCTTTTGCAAAGTAGGAGGCAAAAGTATATTCAGTTGCTGTGGATGAACCCGCTGTGATAATAGCGGCACTCGCAATCTTGGTAAACCTGTCGTCGGGGAAAGCCCTGCCCGTTACAGAACTGCCTTCTATCTTTCCTTCCTGGTATTCTATACCAGCCAGCGCGTCTAGCTGGTGGTCTTCTCCAAACTCCTTATTAAAATTCAGTGTGTTGGTATACGTTACAATCGTAGAGGTAACCTGGTTGCTAAAGGCATAACCGCCGGGAGCGCCGTCTTCCGTTTCACGCCCTAAAAATTCATCTTCCTGCATGTTGTTCCAGTTCAAACCCACCTGGCTGCGGAACAAAAGAGCTGGCGTGATTTTCAACTCTGCAAAAGCATTGCTGATGGACTGGTAGTTGGTGACAAGTTTTTTTGAGCTGGCAACTTCTATCAGGTTGTTATAATAAAGCGTATTAGGGTTTGGTTTGCCATCGGGCAAATAAGCAGCTTGTAAAGGTGGCATTGCATTCAACTGCAGAGGATTGGTGAAAGAATTGTCGCTGTACAGCCTGTTATTAAGCGTTTTCGAAAGCGAAAGATTCACTCCCAGCTTGATGCTGTTGTTAAGATTGTGCTCCAGGTTAATTCTTCCATTGGCGCGGCGCAACCGGTTGGTGATCAAAATACCCTTTTGATCATTCCATGAACCGCTCACCAAGAATTTAGTCCTGGCGTCGCCTCCGTTTAAAGAGATATTGTATTGCTGAATGTGTCCATTTTGAAATGAATAATCAGACCATCGCGTATCGTTGGTACTGTTCCAATCTTCAGTGCCGGTTTCAAATTCAAATTCTTCTGCTGCATCCCACCCTGCGTTTTCTGCAGCCGCAGTAAACAACTCTTTGTATTGAGCGGCATTTAAAAATTCACCTTTTTTGGTGGGTTTGCTCCAACCTGTGTAAACACCGGCAGTAATTTTTGTTTTGCCGGCTTTGCCCGATTTGGTTGTTACCAGTATCACACCATTGGAAGCCCTGGCCCCGTAGATGGCAGAAGAAGCCGCGTCTTTTAATACTTCAATCGATTCAATGTCATCAGGGTTAATGCTTGCCAATGGATTATCTGGCTCATCGTAGCTGCCAATAGCCTGGCTCAATACGGGTACGCCATCAATTACTATAAATGGCTGCTGATTGGCAGAGATGGACGAAATACCCCTGATCCTGATATTCAATGCCTGCCCCAATTTACCACTGCCGGAGTTGATGAACACACCTGAAGCACGTCCTTGCAATGCCTGCTCAAAGCTTGGCAGCGGCAGATTTTCAAATTCTTTGGATGTTACTTTGGAAATGGACGAAGTGATATCCCGCTTGATCTTTGTACCATACCCTACCACCACTACTTCACTTAAGGCCTCGGGGCCGCTATCTTCCATTTGCAAATTTGAGAGGTCGGTATTTACAGAAACTTCGAGTTTTTTGAAACCGACAAAGCTAACAATCAGTTGCGCGACACTTTCGGGTACGGTTAGCTGAAAGTTACCGCTGGCATCGGTTATAGTTGAAACAGATGCATTTTTTGCCTGGATGGTAGCGCCCGAAATAGGAGTTCCGTCGCGCACATCGGTTACTTTGCCCTTTAATTGTTTTGTTTGGGAAACGGTTACATTCAGGAAAAAAAGCAACCCACACCCCGTCAGGGCGAATAGTTTTTGTAGTCTTCTCATGTTTGTTTTTCGTTTGGTATAGCTCAAATATATAAGATTATCCTATATCAAAAAAAATTGTTAATATTTTGGCGGATAATGCATTAAAAAATTGTTTTCATGTCGCTGCCGTAAAACGGTAAATCATATATAAAAAAATGGCATTTTCCATCGAAAATGCCATTACTCTTAAAATATTGCTGGAGCGTTTAATCTCTTCTTGAGCTGCCTGCAAAAATTAAAATATACTGAAGCAAGGTGGCAATAGAGGCAATAGCCGCTACTACATAGGTCATGGCTGCCCATTTCAGAGCATCCTTAGCCTGGGGATACTCCTGGTTATTGGTTACATTGGTGTGTTGCAACCAGGCCAGAGCCCTTTTACTTGCGTCAAATTCTACCGGCAAGGTTATTACCGAAAACAAGGTAGTTACGGCAAAAAGCACAATACCTGCCAGCAACAGCGTAGGAAATACATTGATCAGCACAATGCCACCAATTAAAACCAGCGGCACAATGCTGGAACTGATTTGTACTACCGGAACAAGTTTGCTCCTCATTGTCAACCATTTATAGGCAGTTGCATGCTGAACTGCGTGCCCGCATTCATGCGCTGCCACGGCAGCGGCCGCCACAGAAATGCCGTTATAAACGTCCGGGCTCAGGTTAACAGTTTTATTTGCAGGGTTATAGTGATCCGATAAAAATCCGTTGGAACTGGTTACCGTTACATCATATATTCCATTTTCTTTTAACATCTTCTCAGCTACCTGCTTACCGGTTAACCCGCTAAAAAGAGGCACCCTGCTATACCGGGCAAACCTGCTTTTAAGCTGCATGCTTACCAGCATACTGATGCCCACAAAAATTAAAGACACTAACCAAATTGATCCCATAATTGAATATGTTTAAGGCCATTTTATACATCAAATCCGCTACCATTTCTTTCTTTTGACAGAAAATGTAGTGGATCGATTTATGGTTAGCCGTTTTGGCAGTTGCATTATTTTAAAAAATATATAGCTGTCAAATTGACTAATTACGGCTTTTGTGTGGCGCCGGAAGAAAAAGTATAAGATATTGACAATTAAGTAATTGGGTCCATATTTGTGCATGCATTTCACCCCAAAAAGTTATTAACAGGGGCCAAAATTAATTTTGTTATGTTTGAGCAATTTGTAATTTAGTGCAAGAATTTAATGGGTTAGTAAGTACTAAAGGGTCAGCGAAAGTTGACCCTTTAACTTTTATACAGCTTCTGGTTTTTCATCTTCACCAATCAATATTGTTGTCGTTTTTTTAAGAGCAGATTTTTTACAACGCACAATTTGGCGTTCTAAATTTTGTGCGTCGTTAAATGCATATGCTTACGGTTAAAAATATAAATTGGTAAAACTGCGCGAACAAATACTTGATTTGCATCGTTCATTAGTCAGCACTTACTCACGTATCTTTAACCTATGAGTAAAATCAAAACTGCATTTTTTTGTAGCAACTGTGGTTACGAGTCTCCAAAATGGACCGGCAGATGTCCTTCGTGTAGTGAATGGAACACTTTTGTTGAAGAACTGATTGAAAAGCCAGGTAAAAACAATAACAAAGGATGGAAAGAATACAATGGAAAAATTGCTGAGGTCAAAACAGTTGCATTGAATGAAGTTACTGCTGCAGAAGAAAAAAGAATTATAACACCAGATGCAGAACTGAACAGGGTTTTAGGTAACGGTATTGTATCGGGCAGTATTGTTTTAATAGCAGGCGAACCCGGCATTGGCAAATCAACTTTGTTTTTGCAAAACGGTTTGTTGCTTAACCATATCACCACGCTTTACATCAGCGGCGAAGAAAGTGAGCAGCAAATTAAAATGCGGGCCGACCGCCTGGGCATTGTAAATGATCAGTTTTATTTGCTTACCGAAACTTCTACCCAGGTTATTTTCCAGGAAATAAAAAAATTAAAACCGCAACTGGTAATTGTTGACTCTATTCAAACATTGCATTCGCCCTATATTGAATCATCTGCGGGTAGCGTTTCGCAAATAAGAGAATGTGCGTCGGAGTTTCAACGCTTCGCAAAAGAATCCAACACACCGGTTTTTTTAATAGGGCATATTACAAAGGACGGAAACATTGCCGGTCCGAAAATTCTGGAGCACATGGTAGACACAGTGCTGCAGTTCGAAGGCGATCAGCATTATGCCTACCGCATTTTGCGTACGCTCAAAAACCGGTTCGGCTCTACTTCCGAACTGGGGATATATGAAATGACCGGCACCGGCATGCGCCCGGTTTCTAATCCGTCTGAAATATTAATTACCCAAAAGGAAGAGCAGTTAAGTGGAATTGGTATAGCCGCCACACTTGAGGGGCAACGCCCACTATTGATAGAGGTGCAGGCGCTGGTTACACAATCTGTATACGGCACACCCCAACGAACCAGCAGTGGTTTTGATTTGCGAAGGCTGCAATTGCTACTGGCAGTCCTCGAAAAAAGAGGAGGGTTTCATTTTGGAATGAAGGATGTTTTTGTGAACATTGCGGGTGGCTTAAAGGTGGAAGATCCTTCCATAGACCTGGCAATGGTGAGTGCACTGTTAAGTTCGTATGAGGATGTTCCTTTATCGCAGCACATTGCTTTTGCCGGCGAAGTGGGACTCAGTGGAGAGATAAGAGCGGTTAATCGTATAGAACAGCGCATAGCCGAAGCCGAAAAGCTGGGTTTTGAAAAGATCATCATCAGCAAATACAATCAAAAAGGGTTAGGCAAGCAATCGTTTAATATAGAACTGGTGAGTATGGGGCGGGTAGACGAACTGTATCAGTACCTTTTTTAAAGTAAAAGAACCAAAAAGCAAGAAACAAAAGCATTTGTCGTAGCAATTAGTCGTGATTAAATAATAATAGTCTCTGCATAAGCTGGCCTTGTGTGCAGCGTTCCTTCCTCCTGGGAAGATTAGGATGGGCTCCAAAAAACAAAAAACAAACACATTGTTTAAAACCGTTGTCGATAGCGTTGCTCATATTTTATTTCCGCAGGTTTGTAATGGCTGCGGCAGCGATCTTGTTAGCAAACACCAACTGCTGTGCCTGTGCTGTACCGAAAATCTTTACGAAACAGGTTTTGAATCTTTGCGTGGTAACCCGGTTGAAAAGGCGCTCTGGGGCCGGCTTCCGTTTTATGCAGCTATGAGTCAATATTATTTTTCGAAAGATTCGTTGCTGCAGCAGCTTATTCACCAGTTCAAATATAAGAATGCCCGCAACCTGGGTATTTATTTTGGAAAGCTGATGGGAGCAACGCTGAAGGATACCCCAATTGGTACAACAGTAAATGCACTGGTTCCCCTGCCTTTATTCCCCGATAAGGAACGGAAAAGAGGATACAACCAGGCAGCTTTGTTATGCGAAGGCATGTCAGAGATATTGGGTTTGCCGGTAGTGCATGATGCCGTTCGCCGGGTGCGGTATACTTCCACGCAAACACACAAAACCCGTATGGACCGATGGCAGAACGTAGAAGGTGTTTTTACCGCAACTGCAAACAATTCCATAGCAGGCAAACATGTATTATTGGTAGACGATGTAATTACAACTGGCGCAACAATAGAAGCTTGTGGCAATGCCATAGTGGAAGATGTGCCGGATGTAACAATCAGTATTGCCACGCTGGCCTATGCGGCTTCATAAAATAAACCGAATGAAAAATTTTTTCTTTACCACAGTCTCTTTTTTCTTCCTCGTGGGCGTATTGTCGTGCCGTAAGCAAACATTTATCACCTCTGCCGATGCAAGCCTGCTGCTGGCAGACAGCATCCGGTTCGATACTGTTTTTTCTACCGTTGGATCGGTTACACAATATTTTACCATTATTAATACCAATGATCAAAAGCTTCGGCTGAACTCGGTAAAATTAATGGGGGGAAGCGGCTCACCCTACCGTATAAACGTAGACGGGATAGCGGGCACAGAGACGGGCAACCTTGAAATGGAGGCTGGCGACAGTATTTATGTATTTGTGTCTGTAACTGTAGATCCTAATTCCGACAGCCAACCTTTTTTGGTAAAGGATAGTATACAGGTAAGCTATAACGGGAACCACCGCTATGTTCAGTTAGAAGCTTACGGCCAAAATGCTCACTTTCTGAAAAACCATGTTGTAGCGGCAGATGTAACCTGGAACAACGACCTGCCTTACGTTATTTCGGGCGGGATGCTGGTAAACGAAGGCGCAACACTTATCGTTGAAAAAGGATGCCGCATTTATATGCACGCCAATGCACCGGTAATTGTAGATGGTACATTGATTGTAAATGGAACAAAAACAGACAGCGTTACATTCCAGGGCGACAGGCTGGACAAAGGATACCGCGATTTGCCGGCATCGTGGCCAGGCTTGATTTTCAGAGAGAGTAGCAATAGCAATCGTATCACTTATGCTATTATTAAAAATGCCTACCAGGCGGTTGTAACGGCAGGTGCTTCGGGAAACGCCCTTCCTAAACTAAGCATGAGTGAATGCATTATTGACAATGCATACGATGTAGGCATCCTGGCGAACACAAGTAGCATCAATGCCGTTAATTGCCTTGTCAGCAATTGCGGAGCAAATGTTTTTTTGGAGAAAGGAGGCGATTACAATTTTACGCATTGCACCATCGCCAGCTATGGGAATTCGTTTATTGAACACAAACGACCGGTGGTATCTGTTAGCAATACCGATGAGCAGCAAAACAGCTACAGCCTGAATGCGCTGTTCCGGAATTGTATTATTTGGGGAGATGCCGGAAGTGTGGAGGATGAGATTACAGTTGTAAAAGCAGGCAGTGAGCCGTTCGAGGTTCTTTTAGATCATTCTCTTTACAAAGTTAAAAATGCATCGCCTGAAATTACATTCCAGGCCGGCATTGCCAACCAAGATCCCGCATTCGACAGTATCAATAACGGTCGCCGGTATTACGATTTTCATATAGGTAAAAATGCATCGCCTGCTATTGAAGCTGGCATCGCCACTCCTGTTACTACCGATCTGGACGGGCGATTACGGGAAGGCTTACCCGATTTGGGTTGCTACGAAAAAAGGTAGAAGGGGGAAAAAGAAAGGCAAAGGTGAAAGGTCAAAGATGAACAACCTGCTGCATTCTTCGCATTGGGTTCTTGCATCTTGGTTTTTGATTTTTTACCGCCGATGACTGAAAGCTCAAAGCTGATAGCCCACTGCTTATCGCTCATTAACAGTATAATTCATTTTTTTGCACCATATTTGTATTATTACCAACTACTAAAAACCACATTATATGATACGTTTACTATGCGTTGCAATCGCCTTAACAGTTGCCGCTTCTGTTTATGATTTTAAGGTTGAATCGCTGGAGGGCGGCTCCATTGATCTTTCAAAGTATAAAGGCAAGAAAATTCTTATTGTTAATACGGCTTCAAAATGTGGATACACACCACAGTATAAAGACCTGGAAAAATTATACGAGGAAAAGAAGGATAAGCTGGTTATCATTGGTTTTCCTGCGAATAATTTTAAAGGCCAGGAGCCCGGTACCAATGCAGAGATCAAAGAGTTTTGCCAGAAAAATTATGGCGTAACCTTTCCAATGGCAGCAAAGGTATCTGTAAAAGGAGATGATATACATCCTTTGTTCAAATACCTTACAGAAGAAGCACAGAAAAAGGGCATTAAAGATCCGATTCAATGGAATTTTACCAAGTTCCTGATTGATGAAAAAGGACAACTCATTACTGTATTTTCATCTAAAGTAAATCCGCTGAGCGAAGAGGTGTCAAAATATCTGAACTGATAACATTTAGCGCATAATCATCAAAGGCTGAACAATGTGTTCAGCCTTTTTTGTTGCTTTGAAAATAGCGCAAACGTTTGAATGCTTTCAGGTTGGCCAATTCTGGTTTCCTTAAGTTATCTTGGCATTCAATCGAAAATTATGTTTGCTATACAGAGAAAACAGGAAAACGGATTTGATAAAATTATCTTGCACAATACGGCGAACCATTGTCGTGTTGAGATCGTTCCCGGCTGCGGCGCCATGTTGCACGCGTTTTGGATCAGTGACGACCAGGGAGCAATGAATGTTATTGACAGCTACACCAACAAGGAGGAATTTGATACACAGGCCGAGTCGGCAGGCTTCAAAGGTTTAAAGCTCTCACCTTTCCCCTGCCGGATACAGAATGCAGCTTATTCTTTTAACGGAAAGCAATATCATTTTAAAAGATTGCAGGCAAATGGTGCTGCTTTGCACGGGTTCTTGTACCGGGAGGCGTTTACCGTAATAGGCGAAACGGTGAACGACAGCGAGGCATCGGTAAGTTTATTGCACAGGTATGCGGCAGTTGATCCGGGTTACCCTTTTACATATGAATGTACGGTTACCTATACTTTAAAAACGGACAACACACTTATAGTAAATACAACTGTAGCGAATACCGGTCAATCGCCCATGCCTGTGGCAGATGGATGGCATCCTTATTTTTCGTTCGGGCGAAAGGTGGACGGACTTGAGCTGCAATTCGCATCGGACCAGATGCTGGAGTTTGTGAACCTGATCCCTTCAGGAAAAGTATTGACAGATAATAGGTTTATCTCAGGAACGCCTATAGGTACTGCTGAGCTTGACAATTCATTTGTGCTGGATTTTTCCAAAGCGCAGCCCCTGTGCGTACTGCGCGATCCTGTAAGCAGGTGGCAACTTGAATTGCATCCCGATGAAAGCTATCCCTACCTGCAATTGTATATTCCGCCGCACCGCAACAGCATTGCAATAGAAAACCTGAGCGCGCCGCCTGATTCGTTTAATAACGGTATGGGGCTGATAACACTTCAGCCAGGAGAAAAGACCGAGCTTTCGGTGAAGTATGTTGTTCGTAAACAGGAATGATAGCAAGCTGCAACGCTGTTGCTCAAGAATACGTGCAAACAGTATACATGTATGCCTTTGTCGCCGGGAAGCGACACTAATTGGGTGCGAGGCGAGGAAGCCTCGCACAGCGACATTAGCCATTAAAAGGCCTCATAGATGCGCAATTCGATGGAAATTTGCAGCTAACTATTTATAAGCTTTACTGCGTCTTTTGCAAAATAAGTGGCTATCAAATCTGCGCCAGCCCGTTTTATGGAAGTCAGGCTTTCGATCACAGCTTTTTGCTCATCGAGCCAGCCCATTTTTGCCGCGGCTTTTATCATGGCGTATTCGCCGCTCACATGGTATGCACTTACGGGAACGGTTACTGTATTTTTTACTTCGCGGATAATGTCGAGGTATGCCATAGCCGGTTTTACCATTACAATATCAGCACCCTGTTCCACATCCTGCAACACCTCGTTGATAGCTTCTCTGCGATTGGCATAGTTCATCTGGTAGGTTTTTTTATCGCCAAAGCCCGGTGCGCTATCCAGTGCATCGCGAAAAGGACCATAAAAGCAGGAAGCATATTTGGCACTATACGCCATAATGCCCACGTTGGTAAAATTATTTTCTTCCAGTGCCTTACGTATAGCGCCTATCCTTCCATCCATCATGTCGCTCGGGGCAACAAAGTCTGCACCTGCCATGGCGTGGCTAACGCTCATCTTCAGCAATGCTTCTACGGTTTCGTCGTTCACAATTTGTCCATCATTCACAATGCCGTCATGTCCGTAAATAGAATATGGGTCAAGCGCTACGTCTGTCATTACCAGCATTTCCGGTATGGCATCTTTAATGGCTTTAATACTGCGTTGCATTAAGCCATCGGGATTCCAGGCTTCCTTGCCGGTATTATCCTTTACATCGTCTTTTGCTTTTACAAAAAGCAACACGCTTTTTATACCGAGACTCGATACTTCTTTTACTTCTTTTACCAGTAAATCAACGGAATATCGATAGTAGCCGGGCATGGAAGGAATTTCATGCCGAACATTCTCTCCCTCATCAACAAAAACCGGTAATATAAAATCGTTGGCTGTTAAAGTTGTTTCTGCTACAAGATTACGGATAGCAGCACTGCTGCGAAGAATCCTGTTTCTTTTTTGAAGATACATGTGCTTAAGTGGATAATTGAGAGTGCAAAATTAATCCATCCCGCCTTTATATAGGGAGAAGGTTTATCATGGTATCGTCATTTTCGGTTGTCGCATCCTTTTTAAGATTGCAAGGAGATGTCTCCTGCGTCGACATGACGCAAGGGGTGTGACGCGAAGTAGGGGTAATGAACAACTAAACCCATTCCTTCGGGTGACGACAGGCATCCAGTAGCCTTGCTTCTTCGCTGCCTGGTTGCGGCTCATAGTTGTAGTCGAAGCGCACTGTTGGAGGAAGGCTCATCAATATACTTTCTGTTCTGCCATTTGTTTTCAAGCCAAAGATGGTGCCGCGGTCGTGTATCAGATTGAATTCTACATACCTGCCCCGTCGTATTTCCTGCCAGTATTTGTTTGCTTCGCTCCAGGGCAGGTACTTTCTTTTTTCTACGATGGGAATATAGGCTTCTATAAAGCAATTGCCATTTGCCTGTTGGAAAGCAAAAAGCCTGTCGGCATCTGCTTCATTTTTGGGGTGCAGGTAATCGTAAAAAATGCCACCAATGCCACGCATTTCATTGCCACGATGCTTGTTTGCAAAATACTCATCGCAGTTCTTTTTATAAGTTGCATACAGCTCGGCTCCAAAAGGAGTAACGGCGTTGTGTAAGGTTTGATGGAAATGCCGCGCATCTTCATCGAACAAATAATAGGGAGTAAGGTCAGCCCCGCCGCCAAACCATCGGTCTATAATATTTTTATTTGCATCGTACAGTTCAAAATAACGCCAGTTGGCATGCGTAGTGGGCACGAACGGGTTGAGCGGATGAATAACAAGGCTTAATCCGCAGGCAAACCAACTGTCCCCATCAATTTTAAGCTGGCTACGCATGGCGTCGCTTACTTTTCCAAAAACTACCGAAGTGTTTACGCCGCCTTTCTCAAATACATCTCCGTTGGCAATTACACGTGTTTTGCCGCCGCCACCACCCTCACGTTCCCATTTGTCTTCAAAAAAGGTCGCTTTGCCATCAGCCTTTTCAAGAGCAGCGCAAATAGTATCCTGCAATTCATGAATGTATTGAATCCAGCTATCGGTAGAAAGATGGGAATATTGCATAGTTGAAAAAGTATCTGCCGTTTCTTCTTGATATATTGACATAGCTTGTATTTATCGCAAAGTTGAAACAGCCTCCGTTAAAACGCAATGATGTTAGTCATGGAGTGGTAAGAGTGTTGCTATAAAAGGAAAATACTTTTATCATCTCGTATACCACTTATAACCTGCCACTTACTACTGCATCACTTTCCTTTACCGTATCAACAAACGCCCTGGCATGGTCTACCGGAACATTGGGTAAAATGCCATGCCCCAGGTTGGCTATGTATCTTTTGTTTCCAAAACCCTTCAGCATTTGTTTTACTTCCTTTTTTATTACCGGTATAGGCGATAGCAATTTGGCAGGATCGAAATTGCCTTGCAGGGTTACATTGTCTCCGGCAAAACTTCTCGCCATTTCCGGCGTTATACACCAGTCTATACCCAGCCCCTGCGCGCCCGTTGCAGCCATTGCTTCCAGGCTATGCCATGCCCCTTTTGCAAAAACAATTACCGGCGCCTCATCTTTCAAAGCATTCACAATACGGCGTATATACTTCAACGATATGTCTTCAAAATCGGCCGGGCTAAGCAATCCTCCCCAGCTATCAAATAGTTGTACTGTATCGGCGCCAGCTTTTATTTGTGCCTTCAGGTAAGCAATAGTAGTGTCAGTTATCACCGTAAGTAGCTGGTGCGCCAGCTCGGGCTGTGTGTAACAAAATGCCTTTGCTTCGTCAAATGTTTTACTTCCTTTTCCTTGCACCATATAGCACAAAATTGTCCAGGGCGCACCGGCAAAGCCTATTAGCGGCACACGGCCGTTCAATTCTTTCTTAATCAAACCAATTGCATCAAACACATATTGCAATGTTTCGTGTACATCGGGCACCTTAATGCGTTCCAGGTCTTTGCTGGTTTTAATAGGGTCGGGCAAATAAGGTCCTTTACTTTCTACCAATTGTACTTCCAGTCCCATTGCCTGCGGAACAACCAATATATCCGAAAACAAGATCGCGGCATCCACTCCAACAATATCTACGGGTTGCAGTGTAATTTCGCAAGCCAGCTCCGGTGTTTGGCACCGCTCAAAAAAACCGTATTTCTCTCTGAGGCGCATATACTCAGGCAGATAACGTCCGGCCTGGCGCATCATCCATACAGGGGGGCGGGATGTAGTTTCTCCTCGCAGGGTTCTCAATAACAAATCATTCTTCATATCAAATATTAATCGTAAAATGTAAGTGGCGGGCTGTCAGCAATCAGCTTTCAGCTTTCTGTTTATGGCGATTAGTTTATTTATTTTTTTAGCATTTTCTCTTATTTGTATAGAGCTTATTGATGATTTCAGACCTGTTGCCGGCAGGCAAATTGCTGAAAGCTGATCGCTGAAAGCACATTAGCATTACTTCTCACTTTGCAGCTCTGTTGTTTTTTCTCCAAAGCGTTCAATTACCAGGTCAAGAAGGTTTGCTTCGCCGGGCCACTGACTGGTAATGACTTCATTGCTGCAATAAGATTCTATAGTAGCGGTGGTGGTTTTACCTATGGAAAAAAGCGTTGTACTGATGGGTATAGTATTCACCGAAAAAAAGCTGTGTACAGCACTTGGGCTGAAAAACAAAATGCCCTGGTAATGGGTATTAATCGTTACCGGCGTGCCCACTGTTTGATAAACAATGATCTCTTTTACTTTTACATCTGCCGCTGCCAGGGTTTCGGGCAGATCGTTGAGTCGTTGCTTGCTGCAAAAAAAATACACTTCCTTTATATAAGGATATTGCAAAATTTTATCTGCCAGGCCGCTGGCATTTTTTGCGGTTGCTACAATTGCCGATTCGCTAAAAATTTCCAGCAGTGCTTCTTTGGTAGCGCCACCTGTACAAAATATTTTCCACGAGGGAACACCACTGGTAAGTTCACTCTTGATCACTTCTACGGCATGTATGCTTGTAAAAACAGCTACAATGTCTTCTGTAGATAATTGCTGAATAATGTCTGAAGTAACATTTGAAACATCGGGTATGTTTTGTATAAATGCTACAGCATCTGTTTCAATGTGCTGCAGATCGGCCCTGCGCAACAATTCCTTTTTGAGGACCCTGGTAGACAGTATATTTATTTTATTTTCCGACATTCCGGATCGATTCTATTATCTGGTCTGCTCCCTTTTCAAGAAGTTCCATAGCAGCTTCTTTTCCCACTTCCGAGGCGCGATGCAGCTCCGCTGTTTTTGTTACTTCCATTTTTCTCACTCCATCTGTAGAAATAATGCTGCCTTCAAAATACAGCCTGTTTTCTTTTACCTGCGCCAGTGCGCTAATGGGGGTGGAACATCCTCCTTGCAAAGCCCTCAGAAAATCCCGTTCCGCCTGTGTGCAAATATCCGTATTCGCATCGTTCATGGCGGCGCAGGCCAACAATAACTTATCATCATTTTCCCTGCATACTGCGGCTACGGTTCCCTGTGCAGGGGC
Organism: Agriterribacter sp.; assembly: GCA_051955255.1. Classification (GTDB taxonomy): domain Bacteria; phylum Bacteroidota; class Bacteroidia; order Chitinophagales; family Chitinophagaceae; genus Agriterribacter. Next base: position 27,696 of record JBQCGX010000001.1, read on the forward strand.
TGGCAGCATCCAGTCCAAATCAACACTCGTGTCCGGTCTTACATTAATCCGCTCCAATCCTGCTGCTGCAAAGATAGCGCCATGCCAGTTGCTCTCGGCCAGTTTTCTCAAGCGGCTGTTTACATTACCACGTAAATTTTCGATGGTATGCTGCGGATAGCGGTGCAACCACTGAGCTTTACGCCGGATGCTGCTGGTAGCAACAACAAAACCCGGCACGGGCGCATAATCGTTTGTCCACTCACCGTTATGATAGCCTAACGCATTCAGGTCGGTTCCGGGTTTATAAACAAAAATATCCTGGTAAGAATCTCTTTTAAGAATGGCAGCCTTCACTATTCCTTTTGCCAATTGTGTAGGCACATCTTTGTAGGAATGAACTGCCAGATCTATTCTTTTATCCAGCAAGGCAATGTCCAGTGCCCTGGTGAAAATTCCCTGCACCCCAATTTCGTATAGGGGTACCGTTAGATTTATATCGCCTTCACTTTTTATAAAAACCAGTTCAGTCTGCAGCCCCTGTTCAGTAAGCATCGACTGTACTTTTTTGGCTTGCCAAACTGCCAGCTCACTTTCGCGTGTTCCAATCCTGATTACCTGTGTCATGGCGTGAATGTACTTAAAGAATAAAAACCGGGTGAAATAAGCAATTGGTTATGGTTGGTTGTCATTAATTCATGCGAAGGTATTCGTGCATGGTATTAATGTATTGGCAGCCTTTAGCTGTGCGTGTACGGAGGTCTACTGCAAGTGTTTTTACCGCTTTTTGGATACGGGCTTCTTTTTGAGCCTCGCCAATGCTGGTATGCGGGCAACTGCTGATCGCACTTAACTCATATAATTTTGATTTTACTTCTCCCAAAAACCCACGGTGCATAAACAGCTTGTGCCATTCAATAAACTCGCCCAGGGTTTCTTCAATAATCGTTTGCGCCCTTGGAATTTCAGCTTTACGCATGGTCAAAGTCCTGTCGAGTATCGACGATATCTGGTCCACATCCATCAGTGTGATGCCGGGTTGATTGGTTATTTCGGGGTCAATGCTTTTAGGAACAGAAAGATCTAACAACAATCTTGGTTTCTGATCCTGGAAAAAATCCTGTGTAATGGAAAATTCTTCAGCGGTAGTACTTGCAATGAGGATATCGCTCTCTGCTGCAATGGTTTTCAGGTTTTCATACGGTTCATATTCCAGGCTATGCTCTTCGGCAAAGTCCTTTGCTTTTTGCAAGGTGCGATTGGTGATTTTTACCTTGGCGCCAGGAAAATATTCGCAAATGTTTTTCGCCACATTGCATCCGAACTTACCCGCGCCTACTAATAAAATATTTTTCTCCTGAATATCTTTTACCTTTTCCTTGATCACTTCTATGGCTGCATAAGCCACCGATACTGTGCCGGTGCTCAGCTTTGTTTCCGATTTAACGCGTTTAGACGCTTGCAATGCAAAGTTCACCAACCTGTCGGTAAGCGAGCTTAACAATCCCTGGTCTTTCGAATATTTTGCAGCCTTTTTCAACTGCATCAAAATCTCATAGTCTCCAATAATCTGCGAATCGAGTCCGGCCGAAACATGAAACAAGTGTTCTATAGCCTGCATGCCCTGCAAAACATAGCCGTGCTGTTGAAAAACCGAAACAGGATTACCGGTTGCATTGCACAAAATCTCAGTTAATACATCAGGGTGGGCTATTCCGTAAATTTCGGTGCGGTTGCAGGTAGATAGTACGATCATATCCGTTAGTCCCTTCGCCAAAGCTGATTCTGTAATCAAACCCTGCTTGGTACTGCAAACTGCAAAATCACTTCTCGTTGTCGTATTGGCTTTATGATAATTGACACCTATCACTACAAAATGATCAAGACCGCTACAAACATCGTATGTGGAAGAATGTGACATATGAGAGATGCAAATGTAATAGACAATACGTATGATATCGTCTTCATTTTGTCATAAAATCGTCATCTCTGGCTGTATTGTAAAGAATCAGGAAATCAATTGATTAAAATCAGGTATGAGGTGGGGAGCTATCGGCTATCAGCCGTCAGCGATTAGCTATCAGGCAATCAGATTGGGTAATGTGATGAGGAAGAAAAAATCAAGAAACAAGAGATAAAAAACAAGCACTTCATAACTTACCACTTGGAGCTTACACCTACCGCTTAAAAAGCTGATGGCTGATAGCTGACAGCTTCCTAACGAAGCAATAATTCGCAAGGTTTTAAACCGGTGTGTTTTTTAAACGCAGTGGAGAAATGTGAAATGGAAGAATAGCCCAGCATCATCGAAACATCTGTAACACTTAATCCTTTATCATACAAAAGGTATTTTGCATGTTCCATGCGCTGGCTTTGGTAAAAATCGAAAATGGTAGTGCCGAACATTTCCTTGAAGCCTTTTTTCAGGTAACACTCATTAATGGCTACTTTGCGGCTCAGGTCTTTAATGGTGATTGGCTCTCCTATATGCTGCAACAGAACTTCCCTTGCTTTCAGTATCTTGTCCCTGTCTGTTTCGTTCGAAAGGAATTTGCAACTGAAAACCTCCTCTTCCTTATCGCCCAGCATGCATTCAAGACTGTATAACAACAGCATTTGCGTTTGGGCGTTAATGAAAATGTTTTCAAGATTTTCGGTATAAGTGTTATTCATCAACCCTTCCAATGCCATGCGCGTGCGGCTGCACAGCGGGAGTATCTTGGAGAACGATGATACGTGGTTAAAAGAAAGCACCTGGCTTACAAAGTCGGTAGCCTTTACGTTGCGCACAAACTGTTGCAAATGCTCACCCAAAAAGGTAAAGCTCATTACATCCAACGTTTCGTGCCTGCTGTTGCAATGTTTTCCGTTAGAGTGATGGCAGGGTTCGCACTCGTAGCTTTTGCCGTTGCAATATACACTACCGGTAATGCAAAAACGCAGTTCGAGGTAATTGGCAGACGGCTCGTTCTTTTTGTAGTGATACACCATCATCCCGGTATCTTCGGTAGACCACTGGGGCAGCTTGCGGTAACGCTTAATAGCATATTGAACCGACCCGGGAGTAACCCGCTCTTTTTCCTGCAACAATTCCAGCTCTTCCATCATGGTGGGATGCTTGCGGGCCAGATCCATTATGTTAAGCGCCTGTATCATGAAATTGTTGCGCAAATATACGTGCTTTGCTCTTTCAAAGTCCCTCGCAGCAACATGCTAAGGCACTGGCTTCGGGGAAACTACTAGTGCTGTAAAGGAATTTCTATTACATCGTTTCAAAAAATGATAAAACCATGACAAAAGATTTGTTTACTACCGACCCGAATGCTGGTTTTGTTGTTTGAAAGTGTTTTTCTCGAACCAATATTCGGATGGAAAAAAGGCAGTAAAAAGGGTGGAAATGTTCTGCATAAATGACCCTTAAAATACTCGTTTAAAATTGCCTGTGCAGCCTATTATCAGTACATTTGCAGGAATATATTTTAGATACGAAAAAAGTAGATTCTGAACGATTTATGAGTAATGATACACAGGCTTTGGCCTCTCCCTCTCTTGCATCAGGTTACGGCGCAGACAGTATACAGATTCTTGAAGGTTTAGAAGCGGTTCGCAAACGTCCCGCAATGTATATCGGCGATATTAGTACCAAGGGTTTGCACCACCTGGTTTACGAAGTGGTAGATAACTCGATTGACGAAGCACTGGCAGGTTATTGCAAAAACATCAACGTTACCATTCACGAAGACAATTCCATTAGTGTTCTGGACGATGGGCGCGGTATACCAACAGGAATGCACAGTAAAGAAAAGCGCAGTGCATTGGAAGTGGTAATGACGGTGTTGCATGCCGGTGGTAAATTCGATAAGAACACTTACAAGGTTTCCGGTGGTTTGCACGGCGTGGGTGTGAGTTGCGTTAACGCACTCAGCACTGTTTTGCATGTAACGGTACAGCGCGAAGGAAAAATATTTGAGCAGGAATATCACACGGGTATACCACAGTATCCCGTACGCGAAATAGGTACAACGGACAAGACGGGAACATTGGTGCATTTTTGGCCCGATGCTTCCATCTTTACCGTTACGGTTTACAACAAAGATATACTGGAAGCGCGTTTGAGAGAATTGGCCTTTCTTAATAAGGGTATTAATATAACGCTGACGGATGAACGCGAAAAAGACGACAGTGGCAATGTTTATTCAAAGAATTTTTATAGCGAAGGTGGTATTGTAGAGTTTGTGGAAATGCTTGACAAAAACGGAAACCGGCAGCCGCTGATTCCAAAACCTATTTATGGCGAGGCACACGATCCCGCAAGTAATGTAGCGGTAGAAGTAGCAATGGTGTATAATGCCAGCTTCCAAGAGCATATTTTCAGCTATGTAAACAACATCAATACCATTGAAGGCGGAACGCATGTGTCGGGTTTTCGACGTTCTATCACCAGGGTGTTTAAGGCCTATGGTGAAAAGGAAGGAATGTTTGAAAAAGCCAAGGTTGAAATTGAAGGCGATGACTTCAGGGAAGGATTAAGTGCGGTAATATCCGTAAAAGTGCCCGAGCCTCAATTTGAAGGTCAAACCAAAACCAAGCTCGGCAACAACGAAGTAATGGGCGTGGTGGATACCGCTTTAAGTAAAGTGCTGCAATCTTACCTGGAGGAAAATCCAAAAGAAGCCAAGCAAATTATATCTAAAGTAATATTGGCTGCGCAGGCAAGGGCTGCCGCACGCAAGGCCCGCGACCTGGTACAACGCAAAAGCGTATTAACAGGCGGTGGACTGCCGGGTAAGCTGGCAGACTGTTCCGATCGCGACCCTGGAAAATGCGAATTGTTTCTGGTCGAAGGAGATTCGGCTGGTGGTACTGCCAAGCAGGGCAGAGATCGCAACTTCCAGGCTATTTTACCTTTAAGGGGTAAGATCCTGAACGTAGAAAAGGCAATGGAGCATAAGATATACGACAACGAGGAAATACGGAATATGTTCACAGCCCTGGGCGTTAAAATTGGTACCCCCGATGATCCGAAAGCACTCGATCTTTCAAAACTCAGGTACCACAAGCTGATTATTATGACCGATGCCGATGTAGACGGCAGTCACATCGCAACCCTTATCCTCACCTTTATTTTCAGGTATATGAAAGAGCTGGTAGAGCAGGGTTATGTATACCTGGCGCAACCGCCACTGTATCTCATTAAAAAGGGTAAGGAGTCGGCTTATGCGTGGACGGAAGAACAGCGCAAGGCATTGGTAGAAAAATTAGGCGGTGGAAAAGAGGAAAGCGTTGGTATTCAACGATATAAAGGTTTGGGAGAGATGAACGCGGAGCAGCTATGGTCTACCACCATGAACGCCGAAACCCGCACCCTGAAAAAGGTTACCATTGAAAGCCTGGCAGAGGCAGACAGGGTATTCAGCATGCTGATGGGCGACGAAGTAGCACCACGCAGGGAGTTTATAGAATCGCACGCCAAATACGCTAATCTGGATGTGTAGATAATTTTAGCATTCCCGCTTTAGAATTAATTATTACCTTAGAATAACGGTAGATGTTTTATCATCAACTGTAAATACTTAATTTACTAATCATTAAACGTATTTATTATGTCAGACACTACTTTAACTGCATACAACGTAAAGACAAAAGAAAAGAATGTGCCCATTCAGGATGCTGTGATCACCAAAACATCTAAAGGTGCTTATATGGCGCAGGGTCACGACGGAAAGGGCAATAAGCTTACTACTTTATTGGGTGAAGCAAAAGCATTGGCCGCAATAAAAGCCGGCACTGCCAAACAAGGTTGGTAAAATAACAAGGTTGTTTGTTGTAGCCTTTCCGGGGCTACAGCAATCCACCGCCTTCAAAATGTAAAGAGAAGAGGATCATCCTGGAGCTCATTCTGTCGATGATATTGGAATACTTCAGCGTTGGGTCTTTTGCATGCACATTGCTCAACCCCTGGCTGATTTTAATTTCGGGAGATACGATCACGTATTTGTTAAAGAACTGAAAGCCTATACCCGCTTCCACTCCCCAATCGGTTTTGTTTACTTTCAACAGGTTTTCCGAATTAGAAGTGCCTTTGTTCGATGCAAGGTCGTAATCGAACTTTACACCCGCCAGTGTATATATCCTGAAGTTTTTAATGCGATCGCTTTTCAGGCGTACCTGCAACGGAAAGCTCATTACAATCGATTCAACCTTCTGGGTTTTTTGCAAAGCGCTTTCCCCGCGGTCGGGGTATTGAAGATCGTACCGGAACTTTTTTTCGCTGAATATCAGGTTCAGCGGGTAAAACCTGAGATCCCAACGTTTGGAAAGCTGCAGGTTAGCCATAATACCCAGGTGAATGCGGCCGCTGTTCAAGCCGTTTACAGATTGAATACTGTCTTGCTGCAAAAAATAAGGCGAATGTGAAATACGGTAGTTTGACGTATTGTAACCCAGAACGATGCCGAAATAGTAAGGCTTTTCGTCGTGATTAGGTAGGTTGAGGTAATCACGAAGCTGAGCCTGAGAATGGTTTACAGCTCCCACCACCGCTATTAACAGTACAATTGCTTTTACTTTACACCGCAGTATATGCTGCAAATACCCAGGCTTAATCTTTTGCATGACGTGTCTCGAAATCCAACATTGTTTAAAATACGCACGAAATCTTTTCCCTCCGGAAATTCCCGCACCGATTTGGTCAGATACTGATATGCTTTCCTGTTTTTGGAAACCATAGAAGCCATCTGAGGAGCAACAATTCCCATGTACAAATTGTAAAGTTGAGCTATGCCTGCAATTTTAGGTTTTGAAAATTCGAGTACAACCAGTTTGCCATCCTTTTTTAACACCCTGCGTATTTCTGACAATCCCTTTTCAAGATGTTCAAAGTTACGCACTCCAAAGGCTACTGTTACCGCATCAAACGAACCGTCGGGAAAATTTATTGCCTCACTATCACCACTTTGCAGCTCTATCTGCTTGTCCAATCCCAACTTTAACACTTTCCCTCTGCCAATCTCCAGCATTTTGTCCGAAATGTCGATGCCAATAATGTTATCCGGTTTGAGCAATTCGTATGCCATGATGGCTACATCGCCCGTACCGGTGGCTACATCCAGTATAACTTTAGGTTTTTCTTTCAACAATTGCTTCAGCGCTTTTTTACGCCACGCCACGTCTATGCCAGCCGAAAGAAAACGATTCATGAAGTCGTACCGGAACGCAATGCGGTTAAACATATCCGTTACCTGCTGCTTTTTACTCAGTTCCGAATCGCTGTAAGGTACCACGGTATCATGATCGTATTTTGCCATCGGGCAACAAAAGTAAAGATTTCTGATGTCTGATTTGTTGATTTCTGATTTTGGCTGTTTGAGTAGGGTATCAGTGATCATTTGTCCTCCATCAGAAAATCAGACATCAGAAATCAACAAATCAGAAATTAGCTGTTGTATCTTTTCCCTCCACTCACATATATATTGCCTTTGATGATAAACCGATAGGGAAGCATTGCATCCGCTCCTGCATAATCAACACCAATACGCGGCGTAGCCACGATGTTCTTTTTTGCAACTTTGTATCCATCGTCGGCAATAAAAACAGCATCGTCCAGGAGGTTAATGCCACTGTGAAGTGTGGAGATGCCCAAAGCCTTTGCCACATTGCCTGGTCCAGATGTAAGTGTTCTGTCGGGCTTTACTTTGTTGGTGCGACGCAGCATGTGTTCAATGCCCTCCAAAGGTTCCAGCGCCCTGATCAATACCGCGTGCGGTGTATCTATTTCATTTGTTACAACATTAAACAGGTGATGAATACCATAACATAAGTATACGTATCCGGTACCTGCTTCTTTGTACATTACTTCGGTACGGTTGGTGCGCCTGCCATTCCACGCATGAGAAGCACGATCAATAATACCGTTATACGCTTCGGTTTCAACAATACGGCCGGAAGTAACCACTCCCTCCCACTGCGAAATCAATACCTTTCCCAATAGCTCTTTGGCTATGGTTACCACGTTAGCGCGGTTATAAAAATTGTATCCAAGTTTAATCATCAGTATACTTAAGCGGAAGAATTTTATTATGTTTGAAGATAGAACATCTTTTGACGTGACAAGTTTACTAAACCATTCAACTAAACGCATTTGCTCAAAGAGATTATTATAGCTGTTCAATCGTATTTCAAGGCTCATCAATTTATTCGCAAGCACAAGTTGTGGAAATGGATCATTATTCCGGGATTAATTTACCTGCTGCTCTTTTTGGTGAGCATGTATTTTTTTGGAAAGAGTGCCAACTATGTAATTGAAATACTAAGCGTAAAAACCGGGTTAAAAGCCTGGGTAGATAAAATGCAGAGCAACGTGGTGGGTTTCTTTTTTGCGCTGGGTGGCATAATGATATGGCTGATATTGATGCTCATGTATTTTTCGTGGTTTAAATATATATGGCTGATCGTAGGCTCACCTGTATTTGGATACCTCAGCGAAAAAACAGAATCGATCATTGAAGGGAAAGATTATCCATTCTGCTTTAAACAGCTTATGAAAGACATTGTGCGAGGCATTCGGCTGGCGTTGCGCAACGCACTTTGGCAAACAGTGTATACTTTCACTTTGCTCATTCTTTCTTTTGTGCCGATATTGGGATGGATTACTCCGCTTGTGGCGCTTTTTGTTGAATGCTATTATTATGGCTTTTCAATGTTGGACTACAGTTGCGAACGCCAAAAACTTTCACCCGTACAAAGTATTGAATTCATTGGGAAGCATCGCGGGCTCGCCATAGGCAACGGGCTGGTATTTTACCTCATGCATGGATTGATTGTGATTGGCTGGGTACTGGCGCCTGCTTATGCAGTGATAGCTGCCACCTTAAGCCTTCAACAAAAAGAGGAGTAACAAACGTTACTCCTCTCTGCAAAGCATATTGCGTAATTTTATTGTCCCTGCGCCAAACTGTATCCCCGTTTATCGCCCCACATATTCAGCAGTTCCGAAGAACATATTTTAAAGTTGCCGCTCAGGCTGATGTATAAGCCAAGAATATCCTGTTGGTTTAATGGTTGGCCGTCGAGTGTTTCAAATCGAACATTATATGCATTTACCAGGTTGGTATATACCGATCCGGTGGGCCAAACCTGCGTGCCGCGATTGCTGATGTTTACCAGCTTGAATTTAACGCCTGCATGACGCTGACATTTTGCGGCAATAGCATTGGGTTGTTCATTGCTTTCGATAAACATATCAACACCCACAATTTCCTCGTTCCCTATTTCTGTAGATTCCATCATTGCATTCTGTACCAGCCTGAAAGGCGTGGGCGTGCCGGGCTTATTAGGTACTACCTGTTTAGCATTTGCCTGGGGCTGCTTGCCAAAGTTGCTTATAACAGCATCGGCAAACTGGGAAGTGTTAACAGACGGTACTGCTTTGTTGCCAAAATCTCCTGTATGTACGCCACTTTCCAGCGTATACAATAAGGCATTTTCAATAACTGCTGCATTTTCGGTGAGTCCCACATGGCGCAACATAGAAATACCGCTCAACAATAATGCAGTAGGGTTGGCTATATTTTTGCCTGCAATATCCGGTGCTGTTCCGTGCACGGCTTCAAAAATTGATATGTGATCGCCCACATTGGCAGATGGTGCAAATCCCAATCCACCCACCAATCCTGCGCAAAGATCAGATACAATGTCGCCCTGCAGGTTGGTAAGCACCACCACATCAAATGTATCGGGGCGGGTAACCAACTTCATACACAGGTCATCTACAATAATATCGTCCGCCTTCAGCTCCGGATATTCTTTGGCTACTTCATAAAAGCATTCCAGGAAAAGTCCATCCGTGATCTTCATAATGTTGGCTTTATGCCCGCAACTAACGCGCCTGGCATTTTTTTGCTTAGCCATTTCAAAAGCATACCGTATTACCTGCAGGCTGCCCGGCCTGGTAATAAACCGGCGGCTGAGGGCCACATCATGCGTTATCATGTGCTCAATGCCGCCATAGGTATCTTCAATATTTTCGCGAACAATGGTAATATCTATCGGGATGCCAGCTTTTGAAAACACAGTATCCACACCGTGCAATGATTGAAACACACGCTTGTTTGCATATGTGTTCCATGTTTTACGGGCGGTAACGTTAATGCTTTTAACACCTTTTCCCTTCGGTGTTTCCATTGGACCCTTAAACAGCAAACCCAGGCTTTCAATAGCATGCTGCGCTTCGGGTGTCATTCCATTAGAGAATCCTTTGTCGAACACCCATTTGCCCATGTCAACAAATTCATATTCAAGCGGAACCTTATTTGCTTCAAAAATGCGGAGGGCGGCGTCCATTATCTCCGGGCCAATACCATCACCTTTAGCTACGGCTATTTTCATATATCAGGGATTTTTTGTGAAAAAGAAATGGGGCAAGACTATCATAAACCGGATGGCAAAGGTAAAATACAATGAATTGCAGTGCTAAAATTTCTGAACATTTGCAATCCTGTCAGGGTTTTTTGCTATTTTTAAGTCAAACTTTGGCAAGGCGATGGCATCAAAAGTAACGGAAGGAGTAACTGTAACGGTAGAAACATTCTATCAACCGGATTACAGCAATCCCGTAAGCGGCGAGTTTATGTTTGCATACCGCATTACTTTGCAAAACAACAACTCCTTTCCGGTAAGATTATTACGCAGACACTGGTACATATTCGATAGCAATGGCACGCAACGTGAAGTAGAAGGAGAAGGGGTGGTAGGGGTGCAACCACAAATAAACCCAGGCGAGCAATACCAGTATGTAAGTGGCTGCAACCTGCGCACAGAAATGGGAAAAATGTATGGCACCTATGCCATGGAAAATATTACTTCACGCAAGCAGTTTGAGGTTAAAATACCGGTGTTCGATATGATCGTTCCTTTTAAAATGAATTAGCCCTCCCGGAGCCGGATAAACGACAATTACCTGACAAATATCATTGATTCTTAACATGTCTGTTTGGGCTTTATGGCCTATCTTTGCCCGTCCGTTACCAGCGGCAATGTAAACCAAAGCGTTCAGGAATACTGAAATTAAATTCCGTGAAACGCTTATTTTTTGAATGGCAATTCAGTCATTGGCTTTGCCGTAAAACCGACCAGCGTACATGTACAAAGTTACCTTCAACAATAAGAATAAAGTTTTTTTCAATGCTTTAAAGGCAAATGTTGACCAGTATTTCGCCGACAACAATCTGCGCAAAACCGGCAACTGGAAATTGTATCTTAAATCTTTTGTTCTTATTCCGGCGGCCATTCTTATTTATCTTTCTTTGTTGTTTATACCCATGCATCCGGCTATAGGCATTTTGCTGAGCGGATTGTTTGGGTTTACATTGGCCAGCATTGGTTTTAATGTAATGCACGATGCCTGCCACGGAAGTTATTCCTCCAAAGGGTGGGTAAACGATATTATGGGCTTAAGCATGAACGCTTTGGGCGGTAACGCCTTTTTCTGGAAGCTCAAGCATAATATTGTTCACCATACCTATACCAACATCGACGGCATTGATGATGATATCAACAACAAACCTTTTATGAGGGAGTGCTCTACTCAAAAATGGTATCCCATTCACAAATACCAGCATAACTACATGTTCTTTTTGTATGGGTTTACATCTCTCTTTTTGTTGTTTATTACCGACTACATAAAATACATCACTAAAAAAGTATACACCACTCCGCTTAAGCCAATGGACTTAAAGGAACACCTGGTATTCTGGATTTCAAAAGCATTATATGTAGGATTTACCATTGTGCTGCCTATTATGGTTCTGGGATGGCAGGCATGGCTGGTAGGCTTTTTGGTAATGCACTTTGTACTGGGCTTAACGTTGGCGCTGGTATTCCAGCTTGCTCACGTAGTAGAACATGCTGAGTTTGATGTAGCAGGTATTGAGCCTAAAAAAATAGAGAACGAATGGGCCATCCACCAGGTTAAAACCACTGCCGATTTTGCAGCAAAAAGCAAATTGGTATCCTGGTTTGTGGGTGGATTGAATTTCCAGATCGAACATCATTTGTTTCCCCGCATCAGTCATATACATTACCCCGAGATCAGCAAGATTGTTGAGCGTACCTGCAACGAATTCGGACTCAGGTATAATTATTTTCCTACGCTTGGAGGCGCTATTGCTTCTCACTACCGGTTTATGAGGCAGTTAGGTCAACGCCCCGTTAGTACGGTTAACGATCTTCAGGCAGCCTGATTTTCCGTTAAAGTTTATAACGCCAAAGCTTTATTATACATTTACAGCCCCAAAACTGTTTGCATGTACAATAAAGAACAAACACAACACCTGCAGTCTGAAACCACGAAGTTATTGCAACAGCTAAAAGACAAGCTGGGCGATGACGCTATACATGTTTTGCGGGATGTGCTTCGTTTTCACGAATACCGTTACTATGTATTGAACGATCCGTTGATTGCGGATGGAGAATACGACCAATTGTACAAAGCGCTTGAAAAAATAGAAGCAGCTCATCCCGATCAGATTACGCCCGATTCTCCCACTCAGCGTGTATCGAAAGGGTTGATCAAAGATTTTCCCAAGGTGCAGCACCTGGTGCCCATGCTGTCGCTCGATAATTCTTACAATGCAGAAGACCTGGTGGATTTTGACAGAAAGGCCCGCGAACTCAGTGGTCTTGCCGAGGTAGAATATTGCGTGGAACCAAAATTTGATGGCGCCAGTATTTCATTGATATACGAAAACGATGTGCTGCTGCGCGGCGCCACGCGGGGAGATGGTGTTACGGGCGACGACATTACTACCAATATCCGGCAGATCAGGTCTGTTCCCCTGTCGGCAAAATTTTCTGAATATGGCATCAGGCAAATTGAGATACGTGGCGAAGTGTTGATGAATAAAAACAGCTTCAAGGCCTATAACGATGCATTGGAAGAGCAGGGTCTTGACCGGTTAGCTAATCCAAGAAATGCGGCTGCGGGGTCGCTGCGCATTAAAGATCCTAAAGAAGTAAGCAGGAGAAACCTGGAGGCTTTCTTATACCACGTAAGTGATGTAACACTCGAACCCAAACATCCGCAACCTGAAGCGCTTGATTCTCATAGTGGCACTTTGCAAATGTTGTGGGATCTTGGTTTCAGAAGTCCTGCAAAAGAAAAAAAAGTAATGAAGGGCATCAAGGCCGTTGTTGAATATTGTGAGGCATTTGAAAAACAACGAGACGATCTTCCCTACGAAATAGATGGGATGGTGATCAAAGTAAATCACCTGGATGTGCAGGATCAACTGGGAATGACCACCCACCATCCACGTTGGGCAATTGCATACAAGTTTAAAGCACGACAGGGCACGAGCAAACTACGCTCGGTAGAATTCCAGGTGGGCAGAACCGGTGCTATAACGCCTGTTGCCAAAATCGATCCTGTATCGGTAGGCGGGGTAACTGTTACCAGCATTTCCGTTCATAACGAAGAATATATAAAAGAAAAGAATCTGCAGCTAGGCGATACCGTATTAATAGAACGTTCGGGCGATGTGATACCGCAGGTAGTAAAATCTTTTCCTGAATTGCGCACGGGAGAGGAGAAGATCATTCGTTTTCCTACCCACTGCCCCGTTTGTGGGTATCCGTTGGTGAAGCCGGAAGAAGAAGCTGTCTGGCGTTGCAACAACAGCAATAATTGTGAAGCACAAATAGTGGAACGCATCATTCACTTTAACAGCAAAGACGCTATGGATATACGCGGATTGGGCGATGCTATTGTGCGAAAATTTTATGGATTGCAGTTGCTGAAAGACATACCGGGCATTTACCGGCTGCCTTTCGATAAAATACGGCAACTGGAAGGCTTTGGAGAAAGAAGCGTTACAAACCTGCAATCTGCTATAGAAGCTTCTAAAAAACAACCACTCCACCGGCTGATATATGCGTTGGGCATCCGCTTTGTGGGCGAAACCACTGCCAAAGTATTAGCCAATGCAGTCAATCATCTTTTTGATTTTAAAGTATATTCGCTTGAACAGTTGCAGGAGCTGGAAGACATTGGACCAAAGGTGGCAGGCAGCATATACCAGTTTTTCCATAATGAGCAGAACATGGCATTGCTGAAAGAGCTGGAAGCAGAAGGGCTGCAACTAAAGAATGAAAAAAAGGAATTGCACACCAGCAGCAATCTTGCAGGACAAACTTTTTTATTTACCGGCACATTGAACAAGCTTAAGCGCAGTGAAGCGGAAGCGTTAGTAGAAGAAAATGGAGGGAGCATTGTTGGGGGTGTTAGCAGTAAGCTTAACTACCTGGTAGTAGGCGAAGATGCAGGCTCAAAGCTTGAAAAGGCCAAAAAAATCAATACCATTAAAATTATTTCTGAGGATGAATTTCTCACAATGACCAGCCAATAGCGTTTAGTGATATAACGTCAAAGCATAGTTGTTTCACTACCTCAAAATAAATACTCAAACCAATAGTATTTTAGTACATTTATATAACCTAAAAACATCAACTATGATCAAAAAAGTTCCCGGCGAATCCTGGAAACCACTTCACTTTTCAGGCTGGAAAGAACTCCGCAAAAGATACGCGGTATCGAGCCATGGCAGAGTAGCCAGTTACACAGACGACATTCATGAGGACGGGCAATTGCTTAGCGGCTCTTTAACCACAGGCTACCGGAGTTTAAACCTGCATCGCCCCGGCAACAAGGGGACTCTTTACATTCATCGCGAAATTGCGCGCCTGTTTTGTAAAAAGGCCTCTCCAAAACACCAGTTCGTTATCCACCTTAATTACGACAAAACGGATAACAAGTCTTCCAATCTCAAATGGGCTACGCTCAGCGAAGTGAGCAGGCACCAACAAAAAAGTCCTGCTAAAATCGCGTACAAAAAAGTTCAGGCTAACCGCTCTTCCGGCCTGAAACTGAGTGCTAACCAGGTAAGTGCCATTAAAAAAACAATTG
>JBQCGX010000002.1:0-22351 GCA_051955255.1 Agriterribacter sp.
CTGACCATAGATGCCGGCAACTGGCAACCTAAAGGAGCTATCAACCGCCGGTTGCCGTGGACAGAATTGACAGCAGTAACAGAAATTGAAGGCAGGCTCTGGTTCGGTTCTACAAGAGGAGCTTTCAAGCTGAACGACGACGGCAAATTCAGTTATTATGCATCTAAAAGATGGATACCATCAGACAACGTAAAACATATTGCTTCAGGTCCTGAAGGATCGGTATTAATATTAACCGATAAAGGCCTGGGCAGGATCTGCTTTAAACAAATGACCCTGTCCCAAAAAGCAGCATTTTACGATGAGCAGGTGAGGCAAAGACATATCAGGTACGGGCTATATTGCGACATTGTGCACATAGAAAATGGCAATCTTTCCACTTCTGAACTGGCCCCGCACGACAGCGACAACCTGTGGACGGCCATGTACCTGGGCAGCCAACTGTTTCGCTACCTGGTAACCCACGACCCACAAGCCAGGCAAAATGTAGTAGAGTCGTTTGAGGCAATGGAGCGTTTGTATACCATTCATTCCTGCAAAGGATATTTTGGAAGATCTTTTGAGCGGCACGGCACCATGCCATTTAAAACAGAGTTTCGCGAATACCTGAAAGATTACTGGTACCCTGGTTACCAGCATTCGGTAAGCTGGAGGCAATCGGACAATGCGGAGTGGGACTGGCGCGGCGCCAGCAGCAGCGACCAAACGGTAGGGCAGGTATTTGCCTTAACGCTGATTGCGCAGTATATGGACGATGAAGGTTTGAAGAAAAGAGCCATCAACCTGCTGGATGGATTGATGTCGCACATAGTAGACAATGACTTGAAGCTTATTGATGCCGACGGCAAACCAACGCTTTGGGGTATCTGGAACCCCGAATACGTAAACGGTTTTCCGGTAATGGTAGGCGACCGGAAATTGTATTCCTCCAATATTATTGCCTTTTTGCAAACGGCGTATCACTTTACAGGCAAAGAAAAATTCAAAAAAACAGCCGAAGAACTGCTATACGGTAAGGGCTACCTGCAAAATCTTACCCGCTCTTTTAAACAAATAGGGCATGCGCCCGACAGTGCAGATGCATGGAGCAGGGCAATGTCGGAAGAATGGAACCACTCCGACGATGAAATGTACTTCCTGGCGTATTGGGGACTCTACCCCTATGCCTTTAACGATTCGCTGAAAACCGTTTACAAAGAAACCATCCGCGATCATTGGGAAGCGGAGCGACCCGAAAAAGATGCGCTCTGGAATTTTTGCTATGCAATGACGGGGGCAGACAGTTTTGACCTGGAGCAAAGCATCTGGCACCTGAAAGAAATGCCGTTAGACATGGTGGAGTGGTCGGTAAAAAACAGTTTTCGCAAAGACATTGAATTCATTCCTGAAAATTTTCGCTCACAAATAACGGCCAAAGTACTGCCTCCCGACGAAAGACCTGAACAAAAACACAACCGTAACCTGTTTACGCTGGATAAGCTGAATAACGGCAGAACAGAGCTGGGAGCAGGAGATACCTGGTTGTTACCCTATTGGATGGGACGTTATCTCGGTGCAGTTGAAAGCGCTACACCTTAGCGTTTTAGTAAATTTTTAAGAATCGCTCAATACTCCCGGCACAATTTTAGCGTTTTTCACACTCCTTCGTTTTATACACCCTTTATTGATTTTAAAAAACGCGCAGGCGGTTGTTATGACATCACGTTGTTGGTATACATACCTGATAGCAGTTTCGTCTCTTCTATGTTCGTTCCATAATAATATAGTATTTGCCCAGGATTCGCTTCGACCCGCTTTTCTTACTGCTTTCAATGTTGGTGCCATCACCAACACCTCCGTTCAGCTAAGCTGGACGATTGATTCGCTGAACGAAGACAGTCTTGATTTTTTTATTGAACGTTCGCGCGATGGGATCACCTTCCAGTCCTTAAGTAAAGTAAATGCCAGCGGAAAATCGGGCAGGGAATTCCGGTTTACCGATAACCTTCCGTTGACCGATAGTGGATTTTACAGGCTGAGCTGGATAGATCGAGCAGGAAACAAACAATACTCACAGGTGCAAAAGGTTCAGTTTCCCGTAAAGCCGCGCAGCGAAATCAACATCATGCCCAATCCTGTTTTTAACAATGCCTGCCTTATTATCAATCACGAAGAGTTGGGCGATGTTTCGTGCGTGCTGTTTGATATGAGCGGTAAAAGCATCCGCAGTTATCAGCTCAAAAAAACAGTCGTATACATGCAGCATATACTGGATATGTACAGCGTGCCCAAGGGAGAATACATTCTCAGCATCCGCGGAACAACAATCAATGAATCCAGGAGGATAGTTAAACAGTAGAACCGCTATCTTTGCGCCATGATGAGCAAGAAGTCGTTTCTGGCGGTGGCGGTAGCAGCCCTTTTACCATTAACCTGTTATTTTTTACTCAAACATTTCAGTGCCGAAGCAGTAGTAATGCCTAAAAGGTATTTTTTTGACTCGGTGGCGGTAAAAAATGAATATGGTAAAGCCACACAGGATACCATCTGGCACAAGGTGCGCGATTTTACCCTTACCAACCAGTTAAACAAACAAGTGTCGCTGAGCGACCTGGATGGTAAGATCATCATTGCGGATTTCTTTTTTACCTCCTGCCCCAGCATTTGCCCCGCTTTAACGCGCAATATGAAACGATTGCAGGATGCTTTTAATAAAACAGATACGGTGGTAAGGTTCGTTTCGTTCAGTGTAGATCCCGTTCGCGATTCGGCCGCCCGGCTCAACAAATATGCTAATAAATATGGCATCAATCACGATACATGGTGGCTGCTCACCGGCGATAAGGAAGAGATATACGATATAGCCAAAAATGAATTTAAAGCCAATATTGCCGATACCAAGGTAGATACCAATTTTATACATACCGAATACTTTTTTATGCTGGATAAGGACCGGGTGGTAAGAGGCTGGTACAATGGGTTAGACAGCATTCATCTCAGCAGGCTGGCAGATGATATTGTACTGCTGATGCTGGAAAAAGATAAAAAGAAAAAACGCAGGCTGTTCGGCAACTAGCCAGGCATCTTACTTCAATCACATTTTGTTAATCCGTAATTGTTAAACACTCCTATAAATATTTAAAAGACACAAAAAATTATGCTTCAGGCACAGATTCAAAAAAATGATAAGACAGCAGGATGGTTTATTACTATTGTATCTTTTGTGGTGTTTGCCGCAGTAGTAATATTGAGCAGGGTAACCCTAGAGGTTAACCTGGGCTTTGATGTGCATGCTTTTGCATTGTTCAATGCCATTGTAAATTCTGCAGTTTCGGTATTGTTGATTGCAGGACTTATTGCGGCCAAAAAAAGAAAACTGGTGCTTCATAAAAATATAATGCTTGCGGCAATAATCTTGTCTGTGCTCTTTCTGGTGTCGTATATATGCCATCATCTGTTTGCCGGCGAAACGAAATTTGGCGATACCAATCACGATGGTATTGTAACAGATGCAGAAAAGGCAACTGCCGGAGGACTGAGGACTTTCTATTATATTATCCTTGGCACACATATACCCCTGGCAGGTATCATTCTTCCCTTCATCCTGTTTACCGCCTATCGCGGTCTTACGGCTGAATTTAACAGGCACAGAAAAATAGCCCGCATCACCTGGCCCGTTTGGTTATATGTATCAGTTACCGGGGTGTTAGTGTATTTAATGATCAGCCCATACTATTAATAGTAAGCCGTGCACACCGCGTTTAACTAACGGGTACTCTTACCTTCTGCTGCACATATTTTTATTAATGCCAATACGAAAATTGGCAACATTGAAATTGAAGCATCACTTGTTAAATTTTTGCAACAATTTCTGCTAATACTTGTAATTGCATTAACGACTTTCGCATTTTTTAGCAGATATTCAATAATTATCTTTTTTTGGAATACTATTTCTAAGCCCTTATTTGTATATTTGCCTACATCGTTCAACCTTGAAAACATTTTCGTTTGCTTGCAGCTATCCTGCATGGAAAATGTTAACTAAACAATTTTTTAATGATACTCAACGTCGCTCAAAAGTGTAAAAAGGAGGTAGCTTACCTCTTGCTTTTCAGCTTCCTGAATGTCATGACCTTTCTGCCAGGCAGTCATCTTACAGATACAGAACAGCCAGAAGCCATTTATTCATCCAGCATTATAGCCAACCAGGATGGGGAAATGAACCGGTCTACTGTAATAGAATTAATACTGGAGAAGGTGGCCGGGTTAAAAGATTGTCTTCCCGATTCGGAAAAACCCGATTTCAGCTATCATTATTTTAGCATAAAGTTCAGGAGCATCGCTTCTTTTTTTTCGGAGCTGATGTGCAGCCCTGTTATACCGGAAATTAAACCACCGCTCGAAGCCAGCCAACACTTTGTTGCTGCTGCTGGCAAGCAACATTTGCCGCTTTTGCAGCATCATAACTTCGTCTTCAGGTTAACTCCTTTCTGATCCCCTTCAGCCGGAATTTATTTGACTCATACCATTGTGCTCCCATCCGGCAATAGCCTACATTTCAATAAACTAACGTATTGCTTGCAAATTCAAACAGTATTGCAGGCATGTTATTTTATTTAGTTCCCAGTAAAAAAATTAAAATGAAAACTTACTTATATATTATAATTGGTGTTTTTGCAGTTGGCTGTGCAGCCAAAGGAGGCGTAGAACAAAATACAACCGTGCCTGAAATGCCGGTGTTGCAGGTTACCCTTACAGATACTATTCTTCACCACGACTATGTTACCAGCATTGAAGCTGTAAAAAACGTAGAGATTCGTGCCCGCGTACAGGGATTCTTAAATAAAATTTTTGTAGATGAAGGTGCTGAGGTAAAAAAAGGCCAACCCTTGTTTCAGTTAGATGATCATGAGTTTGCCATACAGGTAGCAAAAGCAAAAGCCAACGTAAGCAATGCCATGGCCGAAGCCAAAACTGCGGAAGTAGAGCTGGCTCGCGTAAAAATTCTGCTGGCTAAAAAAATCATTTCGTCTACAGAACTCGATATGGTGGAAGCCAAATTGAAAGCTGCCAAAGCAAGAATTGAAGAGGCGCTTTCTGTGCAAAGAGATGCAGAAACAAAACTTTCATACACTTTTATCAAAGCACCGTTTGATGGAATCATCGACAGGATTCCGCAAAAAGCAGGGAGCCTGATAGATGAAGGGTCGCTGCTCACTACTATTTCCGATAACCACGAAGTATATGCTTATTTTACTGTATCGGAAAATGAGTATCTCAATTACAAAAAAGAATCACCCGACAGCCGCAACAATAGCGTTCAGTTGCTGCTTGCAGATGGCTCCTCTTATAAACATCATGGATTAATTGAAACTGTAGACGGAGAGTTTGATGAAACAACCGGCTCCATTGCCTTCAGAGCCAAATTTCCCAACCCCAGCAAACTACTGCGGCATGGAGCCTCCGGTAAAGTACGGATAACTGCGCCTGCAAAAGACGCACTGATTGTTCCACAAAAATCTGTTTTTGAAATACAAGACAAAAACTACGTATTTATTGTAGAGCCGGATAACACGGTAAAAATGAAAAGTGTTGTTCCCGAGGCAAGGCTGGCTCAATCCTATATTATTAAAGAAGGGTTGAACAATGGCGATAAAATTGTTTACGAAGGAGTGCAGAACATTAAAGAAGGATCGCACATACAACCACTAATTGTAAGCCGTAAACTATAACGTTTGCTTCGTCTTTAAAACGTAAACAGGTGCTGCATGCATACATGCAGAATGAGGAACTATTTACAACAATACAAGTATGATTGAAACTTTTATCAGGAGACCTATTCTGTCTCTTGTTATTTCTCTTATTATAACATTGCTGGGGGTACTTGCTTTATTTACATTACCCATTACCCAGTTTCCCGATATCGTACCACCATCTGTAACGGTAACCGCCAGGTATACCGGCGCCAACGCACAGGTGTGTGCAGATGCCGTGGCAACCCCGCTTGAAAGGGCGATTAACGGTGTGCCGGGTATGACTTACATGAACACGGTTACCAGTAACAATGGTATTACGCTTATTTCGATTTCATTTAAAGTAGGCACCGACCCCGACCTGGCAGCAGTAAACGTGCAGAACCGCGTAACGACCGTACTGGATGAATTGCCCGAAGAAGTTATTAAAGCAGGTGTGGTTACCGAAAAAGAAGTAAACAGCATGCTGCTTTACCTCAATATTGTTAGTAACGATACAACGATGGACGAACAGTTCATCTTCAACTTTACCGACATCAACGTTTTAAAAGAATTAAAGCGTATTGAAGGGGTGGGGTTCAGTGAGATTATGGGTGCCAAAGACTATGCCATGCGCGTATGGTTGCGACCCGACAGGATGTTGGCCTATAATGTGTCGGCAGAAGAAGTTATTACCGCCCTCCGCAATCAGAATGTTGAAGCAGCGCCCGGTAAAACCGGCGAAAGCTCTGGCAAAACGCACAATGCTTTGGAGTATGTGTTGCGATATACCGGCAAATTTTCAGAGCCGCAGGAATACAAAAATATTGTGCTCCGTGCTAATCCCGACGGATCTATTTTACGGCTGGACGATGTGGGCGATGTAGAGTTTGGAGCCTTGAGCTACAGTATGGAATCCAAAACCGATGGCAAGCCCTCTGCTTCCATCATGATCAAGCAACGTCCCGGATCGAATGCCCGCGAAGTAATTGACAATATAAAATCAAAAATGGCCGAGCTCAAAGAATCGTCTTTTGTGCCCGGCATGGATTATAATTTTGCGTACGATGTATCGCGCTTTTTAGATGCCTCCATCAAGGAAGTATTGCGCACTCTTGTAGAAGCGTTCCTGCTTGTATTTATTGTAGTATTTATCTTTCTGCAAGATTTCCGGTCAACACTAATCCCCGCATTGGCAGTACCAGTAGCCCTGGTAGGAACACTGGCCTTTATGCTGATGCTTGGGTTTTCTATCAACCTGCTTACTTTATTTGCACTGGTACTCGCTATTGGTATTGTGGTAGACAATGCGATTGTAGTAGTGGAAGCCGTGCACGTAAAAATGACCGAAGATCATATGGGGCCCATGGATGCAACCATTGCAGCTATGAAAGAAATAAGCGGCGCCATCATGGCCATTACGCTGGTGATGTCTGCCGTGTTTATCCCGGTAGCCTTTCTTTCCGGGCCGGTTGGCGTATTCTACCGCCAGTTCTCGTTAACACTGGCCATCTCTATTGTTATATCCGGCATTAACGCCCTAACGCTTACGCCTGCACTGTGCGCGTTGATGCTCCGTCATGCCACGCCCGGTAAAAAGAAGAGTTTGTTGCAGAGGTTCTTTGGCGGCTTCAACCGGGTGTATGATAAAACGCAAAACAAATACCAGGGGCTGGTGGGGCGTATTGCCGGCAGAAGATTGGTTACCCTGGCAATACTGGGCGTCTTTTTTGTAGCTACCTGGGGCGTTAGTGCTGTATTGCCATCGGGCTTTATTCCTACAGAAGACCAGGGAATTATTTACGCCAACGTAACAACACCTCCTGGCTCAACGGTAGAACGTACCGGGCAGGTGCTGGACGAAATTCAGTCCATAGCTCAAAAATTTGATGCCGTAGATAACATCTCCACGTTGGCAGGGTATAGTTTGATCACCGAAGTATCAGGCGCTTCTTACGGCATGGGAATGATCAACATGAAAGCATGGGATGAACGCAAGGAATCTGTTGACGACCTGATAAAAATATTGCAGGAAAAAACAAAGCATATAAAGGATGCCAATATCGAATTTCTGCCACCGCCAACGGTGCCGGGTTTTGGTAACTCAAGTGGTTTCGAATTCCGACTGCTCGACAAAACCGGGAGCGGCAATCTTGAACAAACCGAAAAAGTGGCAAAAGACTTTATTGCTGCTGTTACAAAAAATGGTGTGGTGGGAAATGCCTTTACCAGCTTTAACCCCAACTTTCCGCAATACATGATTCATGTAGATCAGGATATGGCCGCTAAAAAAGGAGTTACCGTTGATAATGCTATGAGCACCCTGCAAACATTGCTGGGAAGCTATTATGCTACCAACTTTATCCGCTTTGGTCAAATGTATAAAGTAATGGTGCAAGCCTATCCGCAATACAGGAGCAATCCTGAAGATGTGCTGAGGCTGTATGTAAAGAACAATAAAAATGAAATGGTGCCCTTTAACACGTTCATTCGTATGGAAAGAGTGTTTGGTCCCGAGCAGTTAACGCGATACAATATGTACACTTCGGCATTGGTAACCGGAGAAGCTGCGCTGGGCAAAAGCAGTGGCGATGCCATCCAGGCAGCCGAAGTAGCAGCCAAAGAAGTGTTGCCACGCGGATTCGATTATGAATGGTCGGGCATGACGCGCGAACAGATACTGTCTGGTAACCAGGCGGTATACATCTTCGCCATCTGTCTTGTATTTGTATACCTCATTCTCGCAGCGCAATACGAAAGTTTCCTGCTGCCCCTGCCGGTTATTCTTTCTTTACCAACAGGTATATTCGGTTCCTTTTTGGCCCTCAAGCTGGCAGGCCTCGAAAACAACATCTATGCCCAGGTAGCATTGGTAATGCTGATTGGGTTGTTGGGTAAGAACGCCATATTAATAGTTGAATTTGCCATTCAGCGGAAAAAGATGGGCGTTACTGTTTTAAAAGCTGCCATAGAAGGTGCAGCATCCAGGTTACGTCCTATCCTTATGACGTCGTTTGCATTTATTGCAGGCTTGATCCCCCTTTGTATTGCTACCGGCGCCGGTGCACTAGGCAACCGCTCCATTGGTATGGCAGCAGCGGGCGGCATGCTTGTAGGAACTGTTTTCGGCATTATCCTCATTCCCGGGTTGTATGTGCTATTTGCAGGCATTGAAGAAAAAATGGGATTGAAGAAGAAAATGAAGCTTACCGTTCACAGCATAAAACACAAGGTTCCCAAAGAAGACGTTTAGCATCATTTGTTGTTTTTGATAGTAATAGCGCTTTGAATTTATTTATCTCTTTAAATTATGATTAAACAAACAAGTCGTTTCGTTTTATATAGCATAGCAGCAATGTTCAGTATTGCTGCTATGCAAGGGTGTGTAACCAACCAGCCAGTTACCACCGGCCAACTGCGCCTGCCGCCTGCCACCTACACGGGAGATGCAGACAGCTCGAACCTGGCAGTACTTTCAGTGAAAGACTTTTTTAAGGACAAGGTGTTGACAGAACTGATTGACACCGCCCTGAAAAATAATCTCGACCTTCAAAATACCCTCCACCGCATCTCTATTGCCAGGGCAAACCTGCTTAGTGCAAAAGGACTGGCGTTGCCTTCGCTGGATGGATTTGTATCGGCCGCGGCCGACAAATACGGTAAATATACCATGACGGGTGTTGGTAACTTCGATACCAATCTTTCGCAGAACATCAACGAAAAGCAAAAGGTAACCACTTCGCCTACTCAAGACTATTTTCTCGGTCTGAAAAGCTCGTGGGAAGTTGATTTATGGGGAAAGCTAAAAGCCAGGAAAACAGAAGCGGCCAACCGTTTGCTGGCTACCGAAAAGGGTAGGCAATGGGTGACAACGCAATTGGTAAGCCAGGTGGCAACTTACTATTATGAGTTGCTGGCGCTTGACAATAAACTGGAAATTTTACGCAGGAATATTGAGCTCCAGGAAAGAGGGGTAGAAATTGTGAAGGCTCAGAAAGAAGGAGGAAGGGCTACTTCTCTCGCAGTGCAGCAGTTCAACGCCCAACTGTTGCAAACCCGCGGACTTGAACTGGAAACGGAGCTTGATATTGTAAGACTGGAAAACGAATTGAATGTTTTACTGGGAAGATATCCAGGCGGCATTCCCAGGGGAAGCTCTATCCGCCAGCAATATGTTCCTACAACCATTGAAGCCGGAGTGCCTTCGGAGCTGCTGTTAAGGCGACCCGATATACAGGAAGCGGAATTGCTGATGGAGGCCTCAAAAGCGAATACTACTGCAGCACGCAAAGCATTTTTCCCTTCGCTGGTGTTAACACCTTATGTTGCTTTCAATGCATTTAAATTGCCGCTGCTCTTCACAGGCGGATCGTTGGCTTACGGTGTATTGGGCGGACTTACCCAGCCAATATTCAATCGTTACCAGCTAAAAACCAATTTTAATATTTCCACGGCTGAACAATCCATTGCCTTCAACAATTATCAAAAAAACATTTTGCAGGCTTACCAGGAAGTATTGAGCAGCCTGAAAGCGATAGAACAATACAAAAAGATTGTAGACATTAACCAGCAGGAAGTAAAAACGCTTACTGAGGCTGTTAGTACTTCCAACGATTTATACCTGAGCGGCTACGCTTCTTATCTCGAAGTAATTACTGCACAAAAAGGTGTGCTCGAAGCAGAACTGAAAAGAACCATCTCTCAAAAAGAGCTGCAACTTTCATTGCTCGATCTGTACAGGTCGCTCGGTGGCGGCTGGCAATAATATTCCAAAGGTTTCCAACTTTCCAAAAGTTGGAAACCTTTAACCCTTTAGGCCATACACCTTATACCTTTTGCCTTTCACCTTCTTCTTTCTCCTCTACAACAATCCGGCTATTGCTCAGGTGAGTAATGCGAACGAGCAAGTTGTCTCCTTCTTTCAGATGATTGGGCTGGCTATTTTTTATGGGAAGCTTAGACTGTATTGTACCACCGTAGAATGTTATGTATACAGCATAGGGAGAAACTTTTGTTACTACAGCTTCTATAATTGCATTGTTTTTAAAAGCCTGTATGGCTTTCCTGAACTCAGGTATATAATCATGCTCAAACAGCTCCGCACTAATGCGGCCAGGTTTATCTGTATGCAACAAACGGAATTCAATCGGCTCATTAAAACTTTCTTCGGCAGGAGGTACTTCCCATTTCGATAATTCCAGCGGGAAAAAAATATAACTTCCTCTCTCCTTTACAAACAGCGCATCGTCCGCTTTTTTCAGGTATCCTGTAAAACGGTTATCTATAGCCGCTTTATCCAGCAACTTTTGTAACTCAGTGTTGTATAAAAACTTCAGGTTATAGGCAATCATCGTAGCCCCCCTGTTAGCCCCCTTCACCTGGAAACTCACTTCATCGCCTACCCTGAAAACATGCTTTTGTTTTGCAGTTGTTTTACTTTCATCTGTGTCCCTCTCCGTCATGCGGCACGTAATCGTCCTTTTACGATCGTTGTACTGATACGCTACCGAAACATAATTCTTTTCATGGTTAATAGAAGTAACCTTACCTGTAAAAACATCTTTACGCATGTGGCAAAGATAAGAAGGAGCGGGCAAGGAGCTGTGAGGCTTCAGCGATAAGCTTCTATTATCTTGTCATTTATTGCTTTTTCCCCTCTTCAATCCTTTCTCGATCTGTTGTGTGCTGGGTAGTTTTCCTTTCAAGCTGGTAGGTATAGTTTCCGTTAATTTATATTCGCTAACACCAATAGGGGTACTTATATTTTTTAACGAGTACTCAACAATAAATTTGCCGGCTTTCTTGCAAAGCAGCAATCCTATAGATGGTTGATCTTGCGGTATTTTTAATTGTGCATCTACGGCTGCCAAATAGAAGTTTAGTTTGCCTGCATATTCCGGTTTGAAATTATCCATTTTAAGCTCTACTACAACATAACAATGCAATCTTGTATGATAAAACAGCAAGTCTATAAAAAAATCTTCTCCATCAACTACCAGTAAGTGCTGCCTGTTAATATAAGCAAAGCCAGCGCCCAATTCCAGCAGAAATTTCACTAACTGATCGGTAAGCGCAGTTTCGAGATCTTTCTCAGTAGCTTTTTCTCCTAATTGCAAAAACTCAAAGTGATAGGGATTTTTCAGCAGCTCATTGGCATGATCGCTCTGTTGCTTTGGCAAAGTCAATGCAAAATTGGTCAGAGCCTTACCCTTTCGTTTATACAAATTAGTTTCCAATTGATGTACTAATACCGAGCGGCTCCAGTTATGTTGTATAGTTTGATAGATATAAAACAGGGCTTCTTTAACCTGCGTGCATTGGGTTATAATTTCCCGGTGATGCCCCCAGGGTATTTGTCCCACAACTTGTGGGACAATTGGTTCTACAGAAGCTCTTTTTGCTTTACTGGCATAAGACGATTTCCTTTTGTTTTTTTCAAATTGTCCCACAACTTGCGGGACAATTTGACTTGAACCACTATAGAAAAGATACCACTTCCTTATATAAAACAGGTTTGTTCTCGAAAAACCCCGTATCTCCGGAAACTCCCTCGTCAGGTCACGCGAAAGCTGTTCTATTAGTCCGCCACCCCATTTTGCTTCCTTTTCCTTTTCGGCTATCGCTTTTCCCAGGTCCCAATACAATTCTAATAATTCAGCATTTACTTTTAATGCCGCTTTTATCTGAGCGGCGCGAACACGGCTTTTCAATTGCTTCAGCCACTGCGCATAGGTTTTGGTGAGTTTCATAATTAGCTCGTAAGGTGATTTTAAACGAATGATTAACTGTAAAATAGGAAAAAGCAGATATATTAGACACGCTTCTTTACCTTTTGAATATTAGCCCCCTTCACACCCCAAACGTTGCCATTTCCTTTCTGTACCTTTGCAGCCAAAATAGTATAGCATGTCAATTACAACGCAGGCGGAAATGGACGGAATGAAACAGATCAGCGAGGTTGTGGGAACCACTTTAAAGAAAATGCGGGAGTATGCGCAGCCAGGCATGAATACAAAAGAACTGGATGAATTTGGCGGAGCCATACTGAATAATTATGGCGCCAAATCAGCGCCGCGCCTTACTTATGGTTTTCCGGGGTGGACCTGTATCAGCATCAACAACGAAATTGCACACGGCATACCAATGGAAAACAAAGTGTTGAGTGAAGGCGACCTGGTGAACATTGATGTGTCGGCAGAACTGAATGGTTTCTGGTCCGACAATGGCGGCTCATTTGTATTGGGCAACGACCTCTATCAACATCAGCGATTGGTAGATACCTCTAAAAAAATTTTATACAACGCTATTCAGCAAATAAAAGGAGGTGTAAAAATTTCCGACATTGGCTGGCTGATAGAAACCCAGTCTAAAAAAGCAGGCTATAAGGTGATTAAAAATCTTACCGGTCATGGTGTTGGCCGCAGCCTGCACGAAGAGCCGCACGAAATTGCATGTTACTATGATCGCTTCAACATGAAAAGATTCCGGAAAAATACAGTGGTAGCTATCGAAACATTTATCTCCACCCGCTCTACCCTGGCAGTTGAACAAAGCGATGGTTGGACCTTTTTAGGGCAGCATGGGGGATTCACTGCGCAGCACGAACACACCATTGTGGTAACAGACGATAAGCCAATTATATTAACTGCTTCCAACGAAATATGGAATTAGCGTTGAGTAATAGTACTCAGTAAACGTCTAACGATAAACAACAAACGATAAACTCTGGTTTGACCGATCTGCAAAACTATATCCGCTCCTATTTCGGCATCGAAACTTCGCAACTGGAGCAAATTGGTTCTTTGTTCCGGCAGGAGACGATCAGCAAAGGCGCTTTTTATGCAAAAGCAGGAAGAGTTTGTGATCAGTTGAGTTTTATTCAAAATGGGTTGATGCGGTTTTATGCCGATGCCAATGGAAAAGAGGTAACTCAATGGATAGCATCGGGCGGCTATTTTGTAGCCGACCTTTCTTCTCTTGTATTCAGAACTCCCTCACGATGGAGCATCCAGGCTCTTACAGATGTGGAATTGTATACAGTTGATCGTAAAAACTACGAGCGCATCGGTGAGCTTGTGCCCGGCTGGCATGAACTGGAAAAACTGTTCATTGCAAAATGTTTCGTGATGCTCGAAAACAGGATATTCAGCCATCTTTCCCTTTCAGCCGAAGAGCGGTACGATCAACTATTTCAAAGCAACCCCGCTTTGCTGAACCAGGTGCCGCTCCAGTATATTGCTTCTATGCTGGGCATGACGCCGGAAACGTTTAGCCGGATCCGTAAGAAAAAGATTTCTTGATTTTTATCAAGCCGAACGCTTGATATGCTGTGGATATTTGTGTTGTAAACAATAACACTGTATCATGGTAAAAGAAATTATAACCTCCATTACCATCAATGCGCCGGTTGAAAGAGTTTGGGATGTATTAACCAATTTTTCCCGTTACCCTCAATGGAACCCCTTCGTGCAGTCGCTTACGGGAGAAGTAAAACAAGGCAGTAAAATCAAAGTGAAACTTCCCGGCATGCAATTTTCACCAACCGTAAAAGCATTTGATGCCAATAAAGAATTTCGTTGGTCAGGACATTTATTTGTGCCAGGATTGTTTGATGGCCAACATCGCTTTGAACTTGTAAAAAAAGGAAATGCCGTTACTGAGTTTATACATGCTGAAAAGTTTACAGGGCTCCTTGTACCGCTGTTTCGCAAAATGCTAGACGGCAGCACCAAAGCCGGGTTCGAAAACATGAACAAAAAATTGAAAGAAGAAGTAGAAAGCAGGGCTTAGTGAAACGTTGATATTATTGCCTCGCTGTTCTCGCTCTTTCTATTTTTACCTGCATCAGTGCGGCTATGTTCGTGGCTCTCGAAATGGCTTCTGCGGCTTTTGGTCCTTCGAAATGTGCATGGATTGTTTCTTCCCACAGGCGCAGCCAGGTGTCGAAATGTTTTTTTTCCAGTGCTATTTTATAATCAATTTCAATATGCTTTTGCATAGGGTTGCCTGAATAACCTTGTTTGCCAAGCAAAACACCGTTCCAAAAGCTGTACATAATGGGTATGTGTATGTTCCAGGAAAAGCCAATGATCTCCGAGAAAATAAAACCTATTTCAGGATCAATCACTACCTTTTCGTAAAACCGGTCTACCAGTAAGCGTATATCCTCCTCCGTGAGTATATCGTGTTTCATCACTATCAGAATAAATAGCAAAAATACTGCCTGCAGGTTCATTTAAACTGACAAAACTCATACCATGCGATGAACTCTCGCTTTTACCTATTGGTGGGTGAAGATACCATAGCGTCAACTTAAAAAAATAGTAATGGTTATGCGATTGGTTATGCACCGTAGGTGCTGTCTGTTTGTAACCATCGTCAACAGCGTTTTTAACTGCGCCGTAGGTGCAGCCCTTGTATTAGGGTAGCACCTACGGTGCAAAGTGTTAGGGGGCTGTCTTTTTACAAACGGGTTGCCTCTCTGAGGCAATATAGTCCATGTGTATCCCTTAAGTTGACCTTTGGTGAAGATACCCACCAGTAGTAAAAAAATGCTGGTTGTAGGCTCCTTGCGTAAGAAACAAGGTTGCCAATTTTCCATCGGGTACCTTTTGCTTATCGGCTGGTATCTTCACCACCCTCGCTTTGTTATTTCACAACCAATCCCAACTCTTTGAGCTTTGAATGCAGCAGCAATAGGATCTCGCTCCGGGCTTCGTCTGACTTATATACATCTGCCGACCAAAAAAATACTTTCAGGTCAAACCCGTCTTCATTCACCCCGGTAAACAGCACCTGCGGTTCGCGGTTTTCATAAATGTACTCCGACAATAAAATGGTTTTCTTAACTGCGGTGGCTACTTTTTCCATGTCGGTGCTTCCGCTTATTGTCAGGTCCATTTCCAGCCGCTGCTGGTTGTTCGACAAAGTCCAGTTAACAATGTGTTGCGTAAGCATGTCTCCATTGGGTATAATTACTTCCGCGCCCTCGGGTGTAAGCAAAGTACTTGAACGAAGGTTGATCTCCTTTACACGCCCTGCTTTGTTTCCAATTTCAATCGAATCGCCTATTTGTATAGGCCGGTCGAATATCAATACAATACCCGATACAAAATTGTTGACAATACTTTGCAATCCCAATCCTATGCCAACACCTAAAGCACCGAGCACAATAGTGATTTTATCAACCGGCAAACCTGATGCTGCAATAGCAAGGAAATATCCTGCGCAAAGCAGTACCAGTTTGGTAATAAGCAGCCTCGATCTTTTTCCTTTATTTACGATGTCATCGTCTTCGCCGGTTTCACCAAAAAAATAGCCTATATATTTTTGCAGCAGGTGCGCCATCCATATAATAAAAAAGAAAAGCAGAATACTTCCAAAAGAAAAGCTGGCATTGCCTATGCTCCTTGGATGATTGAGAAAGTCCATTACTCCGTTAAGCAGAGAGGAATAAATGTTGAGGTTGGTGGTAAAAACAATCAGCCACAATACCACGATAAGAAAGAGCAACGGGCGGCGAAATCCTTCCAGCACATGTTGATAATTAAACCGCACATTGCGCCCGCGCACAATGCGGCTGGTAGCAATTTGCAGCAAAATAGCCTCCATGCATATCTTGCTGAAAACAGCCAGCCCAATGGCTTGCGTAAAAGAAAAGATGGCTGTATTGCCCAACGTTTGCGCCAGCGTAAACCTTCCAAAAATGTTACAGACAATTGCAAGTCCATTCATAATGTTGTGCAGTATAATAACAAACCTGATGAACCCACGGAGATAAAGGTATTGCCGCATCTGGTTGAGGAACAGCGATCCTACAACAATAGATGCTATGTTTAAAATGATCAGCCAGGTTCGTTGCAGCAACCCTGGTGCAATAATATGATTCATGAAAGAGAAAAAAACAAATAGCAGCACAATGCAGGCCCAGTAAACAAAAAGCTTTCGCGGCCATTTTGTCCAGCAGATAATCGTGAGTACCAGTACCAGCAGAAGCTGCATCGACTCAATATAAGCAGCTGGCGCCCTGAGATCGAACAACGGTGCAATAATGAACAGTACCACAAACGACGAAACAATATAGCCAGTACGAACGAACGTAAAATCCATTTCTTCCAGCACACCTAATGCGTTTCGTTTACGCACTACAGTGATGTTCCGGTAGATCCATGCAAAGAATATCAGGCCTATCAGCAGCAGGAGCAAGCGTTTGCTGCCGGAATCCTTAAAATAATAACCTAAGGCTTTTCTTTCGCTGGAGTGAGCCCGGTCAAAAACTTCCTGCAACTTTCCTATTGTGCTGTCCGAAGGTTTCTCCCATATATAATTGTATTCTTTCCCAAAAATGCGTGCTGTAGAACTAGTCAGCAGGTTTTCGGTTTTTTCAAGCAACTGTATGGTAAGTATTGCATTGGCAGATGTACGCGTTTGCAACTGTTCCACAACAGCCAGGCTTTCGCGCAGGTGGCGCGTGCTGGATCGCCAGCTATTGCGCATTTCCTTCATTTGGGCAGAAAACTGTTTGCGCAATGCGGAGTCCTGCATCATTTGCCTCACGATCGTATCAGTCATAAGCGTGCGCATGTCTTTTTTAAGCAGGCCAAGTTTAGCTTCGGCGCTGTCCAGTTTTTCTCTGAAGCCCTGCAGGTCGGTATCAACATACTGCAACAAAGTTCTGTACATTTCCAGGTCGCGAACAGTAAGCGCTTTATTATTATTCGTGATATTGTCTTTTACAACCGCCAGCACCGAGTCGCTGTCCCTGAGTCTTTTGCTGATATTTTTTACTACAGGCCCCAGATCGCTGTTATTGTCAATCTTCTCCAGCAGCACATACGACTTTTCTATCTGCAACTGGTAATCGCTGGTGGTAAGTTGAGTGGAATCGGCAAACAGCGTCATATTCCGCCGGGGCCGGCTGCTGTCTGACCATCGGCGGGAACTATCAAACCGGGGTCGATTGTAATCTCTTTTAAAAGTGGAAGTATCCTGCGCAGCAGCAAGCAGGAAAAAAAGCAAAGCGAAGGTGGTAGTTACTGCAAAGCGTAACAGGCTTTTCATCGAGTTGTATTTATTACTTACGAAGCTATTAAAAGAAACGTTACATCCAAAAGTCCATAAATGAAACAAAAAGCACAACTGGATATATTTACCGTTAAGTTCATCTGCTATGTAAATACATACTTACAGGGAGGTACAGGATGAGGTTCTCATTGGCAAACCGTACTTTCATCTTGTAATTTGTTTACTGCGATTGACAATTGATTGTTGTTTGTACAATTAATTAAACTAACAAAACGATGCTATATGAGAAGAGTCAACTTCCTTATAGGGGAGGTATTGCTTCCTCCCAACCGCCTGTCATTTTTTTCCCCTTTTTTATCAAACTGTGATCCGCCATAGCATTTATCATTTTAAATAATGCACTCATTGCTTTTTACCCCCTATCCCCTGGATTCTTTCCTAACGATTTATAACAGCAAAACGACCATCATGATCAAAAATCAAAACAAACCCCGTCAAGGGTTTAAGCAAATTGTAACGCTGCTTATTGCGTTTCTCGCATGCAGTGTATTGTATGCGCAGCAAAATCTTACCATTACAGGCAAAGTGGTAGCAGCTTCCAGCGGCGATCCCATCGTTGGCGCAACCGTAAGTGTTAAAGGAACCACTACGGGCACTACCACCGACGAAAAGGGAATTTTTTCTATTTCTGCACGTGCTGGCGCCACACTGGTTGTTTCCTATGTGGGATACCAGGAGTCAGAAACTGTTGTTGGCAGCAGCACCAATCTTACCATACAATTAAATGCCATCGGTAAAGGGTTAGACGAAGTAGTTGTAATTGGATATGGCTCTAAGCGCAAAAGAGATATCACTGCCGCTGTGTCTACCATTAACCTCGACGATGTGGGGGAATTGCCTTCACGCAGTGTTACTCAAATGATACAGGGTCAGGCGCCGGGCGTAGTAGCCACACAAAGGAATGGTACACCCGGAGCAGAGTTTGAAGTAAGGATCAGGGGTGTGGGCTCTATAGGGGCAGGTAGTTCACCGTTGTATGTAATTGACGGATTTCCTGTAGGTACGAGTGTAGGGCAAAACCTCAACCCGAACGATATTCAAAGTGTTTCAATTTTGAAAGATGCGGCTGCAACCGCCATCTATGGTGCCCGCGGCTCTAACGGTGTGGTGCTAATCACTACCAAAAGCGCCAAAGAAGGTCAGACCAACCTCAATGTTTCTATTGATTATGGTGTACAAAATGTACCGAACACAAGGCGCGTAAAAGTATTGAACGGGCCCGAGTTTGCACAGTTTAAAAGAGATGTGTTTACAGACAACTGGAAATATTTTAAAGGATATGAAGCACCTATCGATTCTATTCCTGCGGGATTCCGTTATCCGGAACAAACAAAATATTCTACAGACTGGTTCGCCGCTATCTTAAATAAAAATGCACCCTACATGGATGTGAATGCTACACTGTCTTCGGGCAAAGGCAATGTAAATTCTCTTCTTTCTATAGGATATTACAAAGAACAAGGCGCATTGAAAGTAACCGACTACGAGCGTTTTTCAGCCCGTGCCAACCTATCTGGCAAAGTGAGAGACGTGATAACATTAGGCTTAAACGTAAACGGAAGCTATAGCAGGGGTAACCTGGCAACTACCGATGGACGTGACGCTATTGTGGGATCGAGCCTGCTGATTGACCCCCGCGAACCGGTATACAATGAAGATGGTTCGCTCCGGCCCTACATTGGCGGGAAAGACGGTGTTTTCGCTTACCCGAGTCCGTTATTTATGCTGGAAAATATTACGAGGGACAGGTACATTGCTGATCTCTTAACGAATGTATATGCAGAAATTGAGATCATAAAAAACCTCAAATTCAGGTCTTCGCTCAATGCCAAACTGAATTACAATACGTTTAAACTTTATATTCCTTCAACCATTGGACGTGGTTTGGCAACCGGCACCACGGGAGCGCCGCCTCAGAATGCACAGGCTCAGGAATCGCTGGAGCAGACTTTTAACTATTCGGCAGACCAGTTGCTGACGTATGCGCCTAACCTGGGCGACGATCACAAGCTGGATTTAATGGCAGGTTTTACCGCACAGGAAGAAGTATTGAAGGCTACAGTAGGTACCGCCAACACGTTCCCCGACGATCTTACACCGTTCCTCGGTTATGGTTCTATCAGGTCGGCTGGTTCGTCGCAGTATGAATGGAGCCTGCTCGCGTACCTTGCGCGTGCCAGCTATTCATATAAAGACAAATACCTTTTGTCTGCTTCTTTCCGCAGGGAGGGCAGCTCACGCTTTGCGCCGGGATACAAGTATGGTAATTTCCCCTCCGCTTCAGTAGGTTGGAGGATCAGTGGCGAAGAATTTATGGCGGGCGTTAACTGGATATCCGATCTTAAATTAAGAGCTAGCTATGGTAAAA
Source organism: Agriterribacter sp. (assembly GCA_051955255.1). Classification (GTDB taxonomy): domain Bacteria; phylum Bacteroidota; class Bacteroidia; order Chitinophagales; family Chitinophagaceae; genus Agriterribacter. Next base: position 20,164 of record JBQCGX010000002.1, read on the forward strand.
CCGGTAACAACGATCTGCCCAGTGCATTTGGAAACCAGGTAGGCAACTATGCCAGCCTTCCCTTCTTAACCACCAGCGGTTACATATTGAACAATAACTTTGCGCCTGGTGTAATTGTGTCTTCATATGCAAATACTTCTTTGCAATGGGAAAAATCAGACCAGTTGAATATTGGTCTCGACCTGTCGGTGTTTAATAATAAAGTAACGCTTACTGCGGAGTTCTATAATAAGCTTACCAACGACATGTTGTTACCCGTAAGCATACCCGCAATTTCGGGCTTTACCACCAGCATTACTAATATCGGACAGGTGCGCAACCGTGGACTTGAGTTTGCAGTTAACTACAGTGAGCGTATTGGTAAACTGAACTTGAGAACAAATGCCAACATTGCCTTTAACCGCAGCAGGGTAATGGAAATTAACGGATCAAACAACATACTCTGGTACGGCAGCTTTTATGGTGGCTACAACGTAAACAAAGTAGGCAGACCCATTGGTATGATCTATGGTTACGACAAGATCGGCATCTTTAATACGCAGGACGAAATTAACCGTTCGCCCAAACAGGACGGTGTAATACCTGGCGGCATGAAGTTCCGCGATGCTGACGGCAACGGCGAAATTACCTACGACACCAAAGACATGGTGGAAATTGGAAACCCCAATCCGAAATTTACCTGGGGTTTGAATGTTGATGGAGACTACAAGCGTTTCGATTTTAATGTATTGTTTATGGGTGCGCAGGATTTTGACGTATACAGGAACATCGAAGCTTCTACGATGAATATGGATGGTGTATTTAACGTGTTAGACAAAGCGAAAGATCGCTGGCGTTCACCTGAAAATCCAGGTTCAAATCCCAACGATGTACATGCACAGGGCGGTACCAATTATTTTAAATGGTCGCGCGAAAGCAGCAACAGGTATGTATACGATGCAAGTTATGCATGGGTGAAAAACGTAACACTCGGTTACAACTTTCCCAAAGCGAAATACTTTACCAACATACGGGTATTTGTAAGCGCTAATAACCTGTTCATCTTTACAAAATATCCAGGCAACAACCCGGATGTAAGCCAGCGTAGCGGAACACAATTGGGTAACGACGATGAAGCATACCCTGTTCCAAGAACATTTGCAATAGGTGCTAAGTTTAACTTTTAAAGCTTTGAACAATGAAAAATATTATAACAATCACTAGTCTTGGTATTTGCCTCCTGCTTGCCTCCTGCGGCAAAGATTTTTTGAATAAAACAGATCCAACAAGAATAGGTGTAGGTGTGTTTTACCAGGATGAGGCCCAGGTAAACCGCGCCATCAACGGTATATATGGCCAGTTGCAGGGCATTACTAATGTAAATTATATTTTTAAAGAAATGATCTCCGACAATACTACCATCGATCTCAATCCGTCAGATCGTGGTGGTGCTGCCGGCTGGGAAGCGTTTGAATATTCTACAGTAAACTCGGGCAATGGTGAAATAACCAACCTGTGGGTACGCTATTATTCAGCGATGTACAATATCAATACTGCTATTGAAAAACTCGAAGGTTCTACTATTGACGAGACCGTGAAAAAACGCCTCGATGCCGAATTAAAATTCCTGCGTGGATTTTTGTATTTCGACCTCGTACGCTATTTCGGAAACGTAGTGTTGGTTACAAAAACCTTTGCCACACCGCAGGAAGCATTTGAACAGGTAAGAACCACTTCGGTAGACCAGGTATATGCGCAGATTGAAACGGATTTGAAAGCTGCTGCTGACGGATTGCCTGCAAAGGCCGACCAGGCAGCGGCTTTAAAAGGAAGAGCTACCAAAGGAGCAGCATTGGCTGCTTTAGGCGAAATGTATCTTACGCTCAAAAAATATCCTGAAGCAGTTGCAGCATTGCAGCAAATAACAACACAGGGCTACAGTTTGATGACTAACTATGCCGATGTGTTCAGCACTACCATGAAAAACAATGCTGAGTCCGTTTTTGAAATCCAATACCAGGGTGATAACGACCTGGGTGAACAAAGCAACTTTATGTATGTGTTTGCACCACGCGTGTCGGGCAAGTATATTGTGGGCTTCGCAGGACAAGGTTTGGGCGGTAGAAATATACCCACCAAAAATATGATAGCAGCCTACGAGCCTGGTGATCTGAGAAAAGATGTTTCTTTGAAAACGGGATTCACAAAC
>JBQCGX010000003.1:0-74166 GCA_051955255.1 Agriterribacter sp.
AGATATGGCACCACGCAAAATCAGCTAACGCCCGGCTTTTGGGAACAATACATGAATATCGGTACCGCCTATTCGCTATCGGGGGCCAATACCGGCACACTTCCTTCGGGCTTCGTGCAAACCCAGGCTGCCAATGCCGGCTTGAAATGGGAAACCACCGATGAGATCAATGCCGGGCTTGACTTTACCATTCTCAACAATAAAATTTTCGGATCATTCGATTATTTTTCAAGAAAAACAAGTGGCATCCTCATCATTCCACCGGTTGCTTCAGCGCTGGGCGAAGGGCAGCAAAAAGCAGTAAACGGAGCGTCTAAAAGTAACAGAGGCTGGGAGTTTGTCATTGGTTACCGGGGAGAACGCACGGGAAATTTCTCCTATACTGTACAGCTCAATTTCGCGCACTTCAGGGACAAAATAACAGCGTTGCCTGAGGATGTAAGACCCGCCTATGCAGGCAACCTGCGCAATACCATCATCGGGCATTCTCAATTTGACATCTTTGGATATAAGACGGATGGTTTATTTCAATCGCAGGCAGAAGTAGATGCAGCACCGGAACAGATAGGGGCAGCACCAGGAAGGATCCGTTATGTAGATGACAACAAGGATGGCGTTATCAGTGATCTTGACAGAACCTGGATCGGCACTACATTGCCTAAACTGGAATATGGTGCAAGAATTGATCTCACCTATAAAAAATTCGACCTTTCTGTTTTTGGCTCAGGTGTGGCAGGCCGAAAAGGTTTTGATGTGTACACTTTGTTTAACAACCTGATGAAGAGCCGCGAAAATGTAGGGCCTGGCGTATTTGACGCGTGGACAGCTCAAAATACCAATACCGATATTCCTGCCCTTACTCTAAAAGACAATAACAACGAAGGACGTACATCCGACTATTTTATCGTAAACACTTCCTATTTCAAAATGCGTAATGTGCAACTTGCGTATAACCTTACAACCAGTGGTTTCTTCTCCAGGCTAAGGTTTTTTGCGATGGGAGAAAACATGTTCTGGATCAAAAGCAAACAATACCAGAGCCCTGATCCGGAAAGAATAGACCTGGATCCCGTACCCATTCCAAAGACATACACATTCGGTATCAATGCTTCTTTTTAAACTCAACCATTAAATGATTCAATAATGAAAAATATGATCAAAATAGCTTTTGCGGTGACTCTGCTGTTGAGTACAGCCTGCAAAAAAGCGCTTGATTTCACACCCAGGGGGGCAGTATCCTCCAGCGACCTTACCTCACCCACTGCGGTGGAAGGGCTTGTTACCGCCGCTTATGCAGCCATTGGTAACGGTGATATGATTGGACCTATTTACAGTAAATGGGCTTTTGGAGCGGTACGGTCGGACGATACGTACAAAGGTGGTGGGGGTACAGGTGACGTTGGTGAAATTGATGCAATGGAACATTACAACCTGGTGACACCGACCATCGATGCATTTGTGTCGCGCACCTGGAAAAATTTATTCAAATCTATTTCCCGCGCCAATGTAGCGCTGCGTGCAGTAAATGGATTGGATGAAAGTGCGTATCCCCAGAAAAAAATCCGCCAGGGAGAATTGCGTTTTTTAAGAGCACACAGTTATTTTACAATGAAACAGCTCTATAAAAATATCCCCATCTTCGACGAGAATGCTACAGCGGATGATATCCTGCAAGTATCGAATGATCTGAGTAATGATGAATCGTGGAATAAGATCGCAGCAGATCTGCAGTTTGCGGCAGATAATTTACCGGAAACACAATCTGAAATCGGCAGAGCCAATAAGTATGCTGCCCAGGCCTACCTTGCAAAAGTGAAACTATACCAGGCTTATGAGCAGGATGAGACACACCAGGTAACCAGTATCAATCAAACCAGGCTGCAGGAAGTGATCGCCTTAACACAATCTGTAATAGCTTCCGGGAAATATCAGCTCAGTCCAGACATTGCAGATAATTTTCTACCGGAAACAGAGAACAGCAAGGAATCTATTTTCGCCATACAGTTTACGATCAATGACGGTACTACAGCCGGAAGGATGAATTTTGAAGATGGACTCAACTATCCGCATGGTGCGCCACAATATGGTTGCTGCGGTTTCAACGCTGCCAGCCAGAACATGGTAAATGCTTATACTACAGATGTGAATGGCTTACCCAATTTTGAGACCTTCAACAACAGCATTGCCAATCTGACGACAGCTACTGTAGACCCGAGATTAGACCATACCGTGGGCATTGATGGTCATCCTTATAAATACGATAATACCAAACCCTTCAGCAATAGTTGGGTCAGAGATCCCGGTGTGTATGGAAACTTTCATACCATGCGCAATCAGCAATTGGCAACCAGTTCTTCCTATTTTAAGCTCGGCCCCTTTATGGGAAGCGCCAAGAATTATGACGTGTTACGTTATGACGATATTTTACTAATTCAGGCCGAAGCCTATATAGAGCTGGGCCAACAGGATAACGCCCGGCCACTTATCAACGAGGTAAGAGCAAGGGCTGCAGCCAGCACCGGCCGTTTGAAAAAATTAGATGGAACCTTTCCTTCCAACTACAGGATCGAAGAGTATCCATCTACCGGATGGACACAGGCATATGCCCGTAAAGCATTGCAATGGGAGAGGAGATTGGAATTTGGTACGGAGGGCGAGCGGTTCTTTGACCTGGTACGGTGGGGCATAGCTGAAAAAACGCTGAACGATTATCTTGAGATCGAAAAAGTGCGCAGGCCCTTTTTGGCTACCGCTCATTTTACGGCAGGCCGGGATGAATATTTACCCATTCCGCAATCAGAAATAACTTTTACCAAAGGGCTGTATAAACAAAATCCGGGGTACAACTAAACCCCGTCGTATTATTACCGGGGCAGCAAACAGCTACCCTGGTAATATTTTGATAAATCAATACCACAGATGGTGTAACCTGCGTAAATATTTTATTATGATCCATAAAATAAAATGGCTGTTCTTAACAGCGTTTATCATTGTACTCCGTACGGCAGTTGCTCAAACTCCCGATCTACCCTATTCAGATAAACATCGTCCCCAGGTCCATTTCTCTCCTAAAAAAGGATGGATGAACGATCCTAACGGGATGGTGTACCTGAATGGGAAATATCACCTGTTCTACCAGCACTATCCCGATTCTACAGTTTGGGGACCTATGCATTGGGGACATGCTGTAAGCACAGATCTAGTACGTTGGGAAGAATTACCCATTGCATTGTATCCCGATGCGCTGGGCACTATTTTTTCCGGCAGCGCCGTAATTGACAAAGACAATACCGCCGGCTTTGGTGCGGGTGCCATGGTGGCTATCTACACCAGTCACAATCATGCAATGGAAAAAGACGGGTTTGATAAAATAGAGAACCAGAGCATCGCTTATAGCCTGGACGAAGGAAAAACCTGGACGAAGTACAAAGGAAATCCTGTTGTCCCAAACCCCGGCATCCGCGATTTCCGCGATCCAAAAGTTTCGTGGTATGAGCCTGCAAAAAAATGGATCATGACGCTGGCGGTCACAGATCATATCGATTTTTATTCATCGCCCGATTTAAAAAACTGGACAAAAGAAACTGAATTTGGGAAAGGATTGGGTGCGCACGGTGGCGTATGGGAATGCCCAGACCTGTTCCCGTTATCCTATAATGGCGAAGAAGTATGGGTGTTGATCGTAAACATTAACCCCGGAGGACCGAATGGTGGCTCTGCTACGCAGTACTTTACTGGCAAATTTGATGGGCACCAGTTCACGCCAGACGACACGAAGACAAAGTGGTTAGATTATGGACCCGATGAATATGCGGGTATTACCTGGTCAAACACAGGTGAAAGAAAAATTTTTATCGGTTGGATGAGTAACTGGTTATACGCCAATATTGTGCCTACTGAAAGATGGAGAAGCGCCAATACCATAGCGAGAGAATTATCGGTTCAAAAAGCGGGCACTACATACCTTGTGAGTTCTGTGCCTGTAAAAGAATTGGATGCCCTGGTATCGAAATCATACAACGCAAAAAATGTAAAGTCCGGAAAAGTTGACATTACTGCGAAAGCCGGGAAGCTGGCCGGACCTGCTATTATGACCTTAACAACTGATGAACTCAAGGCTTTTAGTATTACGCTTTCCAATAACGCAGGCGAAAAAATAGTACTCGGCTACGACCGGGGCGCTAACCAGTACTATATAGACAGGAGCCGGTCGGGCAAGGTTGATTTTCATAAGGATTTTACCAACAAAATTGTGGCGCCCAGGCTATCTTCCAACAAGTTTGCGGACATAACGCTTGTCATTGACAATGCCTCGGTAGAAATGTTCGCCGACAATGGACTGTCTGTGCTCACGACTATTTTTTTTCCAGATTCCGTCTATACAGATATTCAGTTGACCTCTAACGACGGCTTTTCTATCCGTTCTCTCCGGGTCAATCATCTGAAAAGCATATGGTGATGGCGACCTGCATTACAAACTCGTGATGTGGCAGGACAAGGCGGTCCTGTTAACGAGTATTTATAATTAATTCAGAATAATCAAGATGAACCACGTCACTTGAATCTCCTAAGATTTCATCGACTAATCCGTACGATTTTGCTTCTTCCGCATTAAGATAGCGATCACGTAAGAAATAGTCTTCGAGCTCTTTCCATGAATGCCCGGTGTGCCTGCCCATCAAATGAAATAGCTGGGCTTGCAACCGTTCTTGTTCACGGGTTGCAATACGCACATCTTCTGTATAACCTTGTGTGCCGCCGCCTGTGGGATGCATATGAATAGTAGCATGTGGTAAAGTATAACGATATCCTTTTTCACCCGTGCAGAGTAAAGCCGTACCCATGCTGGCAGTAAAACCGATCGCATAGGTATAAACAGGCGCCTCAATCTTTTGCATGGTGTCATAAATGGCAAGACCTGCATACACATGACCACCAGGGCTGTTAATATAAAGATGAATCGGCTGTTTCTTATCCACACTATTCAGGTAAAGTAATTGAGCAACAATGAGATTTGCCATTTGAGCTTCAATCTGAGTGCCTAAGAAAACAATTCGTTCTTTTAACAGCAGACTATAAATGTCATAGGCTCGCTCTGCCCGTCCACCACTGTCATCAATGACCATGGGAATGATACTGGAATTGATCATGATTTAATTGTCTTTAAAAAGCCGTTGTATTCGTTGCTGAAATATCACATGCTCCGGGTTCTGAAAGAGTTTGTGATGTATTTTTCCAATCTCTGCCCTCATCTTCCTGCGTCCGTAAAGTTTGATGAGAGAATGAATTCGTTTTAGTAACCCCACATTTAATTTAAGATGGGGGTCGAGTACAAGCTGTGCTTCAAATAGTATCTTTTCTTCTTCGGAAAGCTCACTATTCAGGTACCGTTCAATATGACGGTTATCATTCCATGAAATCTTCATAGTTCAATGATTTTTGTTCTACCATAACTTTTATTTTCTCAATACACTTGTATTTCTGTACCGATGCAGAGTGAGGGTTTGAAAATCCATGTACCTGCGATACTTCATTCATAGACAGTTTGTCGTAATAAATAGAGCGAAGCAGTTCTATGCATTTCTTTCCTGCAACTTCCAGTAAATGAAGCAGCCGGTTTGTTTTCGTTATTTCTATTTCAAAGTAATCTTCGGGAAGTCTAATCTCTTTTTCCAAAGAGTCAAGTGATAACAATCTATAGTTGGATTTGAATTTTTTAATCCACAAATGTTTGGCAATGCCTACGATATAGGCTTCATCTGAAAGTTTTACATTTAATGCTCCATTTACATTTTTTTCATAAAAAATTATTAATGCATCCTGAAAAATGTCTTTTGCATCCTGAAACGAACCTCCTTGTTTGCTGACCATATCAGCGACCACAGGAAATACTTCTTCGTATAAGTGTTCAAAGTTTTTCTCACGCTGCTGCGGGTCTTTGAGATCGAATGCGATTGCTGCAATGGTCATAAGCGCTGCATTTATAGATATGTGGCTTTTATTTCAGAAATATCACCATGAAATGCCCATTTTTTTTTCAGGCTATACCCTTGTTTGTGATGAGGTGTTTACCGGGGTTGCAATAACACAAAGTTTGAAAAAAATCGCCCAATTTTGAGCATCTTGTAAACATGACAGTTCTTTTGGTAGCAATGATGTGAGGGTTTAATCGCCCGATGATGGGCTTCTTCTAAAATTTCACCAGGTTGCAATCCGAATAATTTCAGGGACGCAAAAAAAGGTCTGCCTTTTATTTTTGAGACAGACCCTTTTTTTACTATTTCTTCTTAATGATTGTACTTAATCTTTTTGCAGGCGTCTTACCACAGCAACCAGCCTGTCAACATCTTCGCAGGTATTATAAAAAGCTAGCGAAGGGCGCACTGTGCTTTCTACTCCCATCCTGCGTAAAATGGGTTGTGCGCAATGATGACCGGTTCTCACCGCAATGCCTTCGCGGTTAAGTGCTTTTCCAACTTCATCGTTTGTAAAACCCCGGAGGGTAAACGAAAGTACGCTGGCTTTAGTGGCTGCGGTTCCTATCAACCTTACACCAGGAACCTGTTTCAGGTGGTGGGTGGCATATTCCAGCAACGCGTGCTCATAGGCGCCAATATTGGCCATGCCAAGGTGCGTTACATAATCAATAGCAGCACCCAGTCCTACTGCATCTGCTATATTGCCTGTGCCTGCTTCAAAGCGGCCCGGTGCTTTGTGATACTGAATGTGTTCAAACGTTACATCCTGTATCATGTTGCCGCCGCCCTGCCAGGGTTCAGTACTGTTCAGCAATTCTTCTTTGCCATATACAACGCCAATGCCTGTAGGACCAAACACTTTATGTCCTGAGAATACAAACCAGTCTGCATCCAGTGCCTGAACGTTTACCGGCATGTGCGATACCGATTGCGCCCCATCCACCAATACCTTTGCACCCGCAGCATGCGCCATGGCTACCATTTGCTCTGCCGGTGTAATAGTGCCTAATGCATTAGACACCTGGGTGAATGCAACCAGTTTTGTTTTTGGATTTAAAAGTTTGCCATATTCGCCCAGCAATATTTGTCCGTCATCATCCACAGGAATTACTTTTAGGATAATTCCTTTTTTATCTGCAAGTCTTTTCCATGGTACGATGTTGGCATGATGCTCAAGGTGGCTCACAATAATTTCATCACCGCTTTTCAGGTACTGTTCGCCCCAGCTTTGCGCTACCAGGTTTATGGCTTCCGTTGCGCCTCTCACAAAAATGATCTCATTGGGTGATTTAGCTCCAATAAAAGTCTGAACTTTTTTTCTGGCTGCTTCATAGGCATCTGTGGCCCGCGCGGCTAATTCATGAGCCGCCCTGTGGATGTTTGAATTTTCATGTGCATAGAAATAATTGATCCTGTCTATTACCGCCTGTGGCTTTTGTGTTGTGGCGGCATTATCGAGCCAGACAAGTTGTTTACCATTTACCCGTTCGCTTAATATCGGAAAATCTTTTTTGATCTTGTAAGCGTCGAATGCGTTCGTGAAGCCGCCTGACTGTACTGTTGCCGGCTCATCGCGTAAAAAATAAAAAGATGGTTGAGCCGCTTCGTTACCAACTACAGGAAGCTGCAATTCGTTAAGGGGTGCTTCACTCGTGTGAATCAGCTTAAGGATCGATTCAATATCAGACCAATAAGAATCTACGCGAGATAAGGCTAACGGGGCCTGCTGTTGGTCCGGTTTGTCAATATTCGCATCCGGAAAACTAGTCACAGGATCGGCAATGCTGAAATGTTCCTGCTGGTGCACGTACGAAGGAGAAGCACCGCTTCCTGCAACCGAAGCAGGAATACGTCCTCCGTCGGTTGAGCGCTGTTGTTCTGAGCCGGTCGGGAATCCCTGCTGCGGAAAATTCAGTGAGGTTTCTGGTGCTGACAGCGATGCGCCACTGCCTGCTACCGACGAAGGAATGCTGCTGCTGAAGGGATTTGCCTTATATCCTGAAAGCGGATGGTGGGTATTGCCCTGAGATATTGATGGATAAACGTTTTCTGTATTACCATAACCGGGAAGCCCTGGCGATACACCCCCGCCACCAACAGCCGGTGGTGCAACAAAGCTACTTACCGGCGATGCTCCGGCAAATGCAGCTCCGCTTGTTAACTCGTCTGTCGGAAAATAAGCCTGCCGACCGGCTCCTTCACCGGTAACAGACTTTGCAAAAGCCGTTGCACGTGGATGTTCGTATGGATTCAGCGAGATATCTTTGGGAGCTTCATCCGGCAGATCTTTAAAAAACTGGTTAGCCAGTTCCTGCAGCGCTTCCACGCTGGGCAGGTTATGAGGACTAGTATTTGTATTCATGGTATTTACCAATTTCAACATCATCCAATACTGCAATAGCATCGTCAACCAGAACGGCTAAAGAGCAATACAGTGATACCAGGTAAGATGCGATGGCTTTTTCATTGATGCCCATAAAACGCACTGAGAGCCCGGGGGTTTGTTCGCCCTGCAGTCCCGGTTGAAACAAGCCTACTACGCCCTGGCGGGTTTCGCCGGTGCGTAATAAAATAATTTTAGACTTGCCATCTACAATAGGCAATTTATTCGAGGGGATTAATGGAATTCCTCTCCACGTTAAAAATTGCGATCCCTGCAAGGAAATAGTCGGCGGCGGTACACCCCTGCGCGTACACTCTCTTCCAAAAGCCGCAATAGCTGCCGGGTGAAGTAAAAAGAACCCGGGTTCTTTCCACACTTTTGTGATCAGTTCATCAAGGTCGTCTGGAGTGGGTGCACCGGTACGTGTTTTTATGCGCTGATCTTCGGTTACGCTGTGCAGCAATCCATATCCTGTATTGTTGATCAGCTCACTTTCCTGCCGTTCTTTTATCGTTTCAATTGCCAGTCTCAACTGCTCGGATATCTGGTTGTAAGGTTTGCTGTACAGATCCGAAACGCGGGTATGTACATCCACGATGGTTTGTACTGCCGCCAGGTTATATTCTCTCGGATTTTCTATATAATCAACAAAAGTTTGTGGTAGCACTTTTTCATCACGCGAGGAGCAGTCTACCTCGATATGCGTGGCATTTTTTACTTTGTTAAGGCGGTACACCCCGGACTCTACGGGCACCCAGTGCAATAAGCGGGTTAGCCAGCGGGGAGTAATAGTAACCATTTGAGGAACAGTACGGGTGGCGATAGCGAGTTGCCGCGCGGCTACATCGCCTAGTGCAGTTTGTTGTTGCTTAGTGTCAGCCATGGTGAAAATTTTAATCTAATTTAACTTTTTATCTAATTTTTACAAAGAGGTCATAAATCTTGCCTGTTAGTCTACCTGTTTGGTGGATTAAGATAGTTTATGCCGTTTGTTTTTGCAATGGTAACAACCTTTTGCTGTTAAAAAAAATATTATCCTACTATTTTGGTAGACTAATAATGTTGAAATATTTTTATCCTTCAAAATGGCAGCACATCCTTTGTTGGGAATGGGGTTATCGTGGTTCGAATCCACGGCTGTACGCGAGTTAAGCCTACATCCCTAAAATTTTTGACAAAACAAAGATCGATCAGATCATCGAGGTAAATGAAAAACAGGCTAAGCTAATGACACGGCGTTTAGCAAAAGAAGAAGGCATCTTTTGCGGGATGAGCAGCGGCGGTGCGGTTCATGCTGCTATTGAGCTGGCTTCAACACTCAGCAGCGGCACCATTGTCTGTATCATATGCGACAGGGGCGACCGCTACCTGTCCTCCGACCTTTTTGACTGATCTTGTGTCACATTTCTTCCTAAACAACCTGTTATGAGCATTGCCATTACACAAAAAAATCTTCTTCATGAAAGTTTACACCGGATACACGAAAAGTACCGGGGTGATATGCAGCCTATTCCATCCAGGGACAATGCGCAAAAATGGATCAGCCATCTTATTGCACTGTTGTTTCCTGTGAATTCCGATAAGATATTTAGTGAGTTAGATATTATGGAACTGGAATTACAATTGAGGCACCTGTTGCGACCGGTTGAAAATGTGATTTCTTCTGCAGATGAAATTATATCTGTGTTTTTTAGCCGCATGCCGGGTGTTTTTGAAGAATTGCAGAAAGATGCACAGGGCATATTGAGCTTCGATCCGGCAGCCCATTCTATAGAAGAAGTGTTTGGCGCCTATCCGGGGTTTTATGCTGTGGCGGCTTACCGGTTTGCACATGAATTATATAAATTGAACATCCCGGTGCTGCCACGACTCATATCGGAATATGCCCATAGTGTAACAGGTATTGATATCAATCCAGGGGCAGTCATTGGCTCCGGCATTTTTATTGATCACGGCACAGGCGTGGTGATCGGTGAAACCTGCATACTCGGCGACAATATTAAAATATACCAGGGGGTAACCCTTGGCGCACTGAATGTTTCCAAGGCACAGGCACATGTCAAACGACATCCTACCATCGAAGACAATGTGGTCATTTACTCCGGTACTACCATACTCGGTGGCAAAACAATTATAGGGCACGACTCCATTATAGGTGGCAACGTTTGGCTTACGGAAAGCGTTCCCCCACATTCACTTGTATACCACAAAAGCGAAGTAAGAGTTCGTTCTAACAATGATTTCCACGAAGGCATTAATTTCTCCATATGATACCAAAACGCCTGTATAGTCATTCGATAGTGAAGAATGTACATTACCAGGATCAGGCTGTTTCGGTCTGACGCAGCTTCGGCTATTTAAAAAAGTAACACGGCTATCATGTAGCTGGGAATTGATGCGGAATTGTATTCGCGGTTTGAGTGCGGTTCGCGAGAGGATTGCCTGCCTGCTACTACTTCATCGTTGCTGTTTTCGTTTCTTTGCGCATGCTCTTTTTCACATTTTCTCTGTGCATCGCACCCCACTCGCTGAGCGAAGAAAGCACATCTTCAAGTGTGCTGCAATATTTGGTTGCTTCGTATTCAACAATTACCGGCGTTCCCGTAAACACCTTTCGACGTATAAAACCATTTAGCTCCAGGTCTTTTAGTTCCGCTGAAAGCACTCTTGCCGAAATGCCTTCAATAGTGCGCTGTAATTCATTGAACCGTTTGTTTCCCTCTTTAAGCGCCACGATGATTCTCAACTTCCATTTGCCGCCTATAACATACAAGGCGTCAGCAATAGATGATAAACTCGCTTTGCATTCTGCTTCATTGGCCGGCTGCCGGCTGCTGCTGTGTGCTACCATGTTGAATGATTGAACGATTACCTCAAGGTTAGCACTAACCTTTTGTATAGTACTAACATTTTGTAAGCAAAGGTAAATAATTTTGTGTCCTCAAATTATTACACAAAAAAAACAATGAATATGGCAAAGACAACCTGGTCGGTAGACCTTGCACACAGCGAACTGAGTTTCAAAATCAAGCACCTGATGATCTCCAATGTGTCCGGCACATTTGGCCAGTTTGAGATAACTGCTGAAACAGAAAAACAGGATTTCAGCGAAGCAAAAATTTCTGTGAAAATTGATCCCGCTTCCATCAACACAAACAATATTCAAAGAGACGCCCACCTGCGGAACCAGGATTTTTTCGAAGTTGATAAATATCCGGAGATCCTGTTCCAATCTACTACAGTAGAGCCCTTAGATGCAGAAAATTTTGTGCTATATGGCAATCTTACCCTGCGGGGCGTTACAAAGCCTGTGAAATTAAATGTTGAATTTAACGGTATTCTCGGCAAGGATCCCTGGGGATTGCAGCGGGCCGGATTTTTGGTTACCGGCAAAATCAGCAGAAATGATTATGGGCTTACTTTTAATTCACTGCTTGAATCGGGTGGCGTAGCGCTGGGAGATGAAGTAAAAATAACCGGAGATATTCAACTGGTTAAACAGGAGGCGGTGGTAGCTGCTGCCTAGTAACAAACAAAAAATGAAGATGATATTGAAAAGAAAACTGGTACAAATTGATATGCCCCGCTCACAACCTGGATTTCTGGGGGCGGGGCATACTGCAAAATCCACAGGAAACCTGTGCCGTTTTTTGAAGCGACTGTAATGCTGCAAACACAGATTACGGACTCAGTTTGAATTGTATCGTTGTATTCAGCCTTTTAATCTGGTTGATTGTTACACCCTTTCGTAATTGTCGTAAAACTCGTAGTTCTCTTTAGTGATGATGTCGATGGGCATAAACGAAATGTTGTCGAAAGTTTTACCCAGCACCAGGTGCTGGTAGAGTTTCATCAATCCCTGGTATCCCTGTTCGCCGGGACGGTGGCAGATTAAAATATCAATTACGTCTTTTTTCAGGTATTCAATATTTTTTTCTATGAAGTCGTAGCCTATCAGCACGGTGTCTTTCAAACCACTTCGTTCCAGGTATTGCGCCACAGTAAATACCCTGGAGTTCGTTACAAAAATAGCCCGGATGTCTGTTTCTGTTTTAAAAACCTCATTCAGTTTTTTTTCCACCGCCGAATATCCCGTTGCCGTTACATCCAGCTTTACAATCTGGTTGTAGAGGCTGTGGTAGCGATGATACGCCCTGAAGCCTTCCTCAATTTGGGTAAGGTAATGATGGTCGTCGAGTTCTTTTGCAATATTGAGCACAAGAATTTTTCCTTTGCCGGCAAGATTAAAATTCATAAGATGCGCACCCAGGTACCCGCTCCTGAACAAATGAGGGCCTACATAACACAAGCCTTCCTGGTTGGGAATGTTGGAGTCAATCAACACATAGGGAATGCCTGCCTCGTTACACTGACGGGTAAACGCCGCCGCCTCATTAATAAATGATGGCGCCACCAACACACCGTCCGGAGCATTCTTTAAAATCAGCTTACTCTGCGTTTCAAAAGATCTGCGGTCGTTCAAATCAAATAGATGATAGGCTACCGTTACTCCATAGCCGCTAACCGCCACTTCGGCCCGTTTGATGCCATTGAGCGGAGCGCTCCAGAAATCTGTTTCAACCGAAACCTTTGGAATAAGAATTGCCAGCCGGTAAATTTTTTTCGAAGCAAGCCTGCTCGCCAGGAGGTTCGGCTGATAATTCAGTTCCTTGATAATCTCATCAATTTTTGCCCTGGTTTTAGCCGATACTCCATCGCGTCCGTGTACCACCCTGTCAACTGTACCAATCGACACATTGGCGCGCCTCGCAATTTCTTTCATTCCTACCAGTTCGGTTTTCTGCTTCTTCATACTTAATAATGATTAAAAATCGGCTTTTTGGCTTTTCGTGTACGTTACCATACCATCAAATCTTCTTTTATCGCCTGCATTTCTGCCAGCGAAAGTAATACTAATTAGTTTGCTGCAAACCAGCCCTGGTAGTTTTAATTGGCAAATAGCTATGCAGCCGGCAATTGTATGGCAGCAATGCCCGTTGAGCCGTGCTTGCATGGCTTTCTGCTCCCGTGCACCGGGTATGGCAATCCCTGAAATTGTGCGATAAATTGTTTCGTGTGCGTACCCGATCCTTACAAATCCTTTTAAATAACCTGCCAGAAAGGATTACAGGAGTTTAATCTGGAAAAAAATACATCCTTACCAACAGGCATTTATAGGGTGTGTCTATAGAAGGTTAAAGGATAGGCACTTGTAAATAGCGATTATGGGCGCCTCTTAAAATGCTAGAAACACGCCTGTTTATAGTAAAATAAAAAAAATAGGAATAAATGTTTCGTTTTTATTTTAAAAGAATTTACATTTGGAAACGTACACGAAATGATATTTAATCTCCTTCGGCTTATATTTTTGTATTTTTCCAACAAAATGGCTGAAAGGTTTAATTCTGTCTAATTTCGGTTTGGTTGAGGTCCTGGTTTGGTGTAAATCATTTACCATTTAAAATGAATCTCTTGAAAAAATCATTCAGTCGCCGCCACTTTATTAAAGCCTCAGCCATTACAGGAGCTGGCATTGCTGTGGTTGGTCCAATGTCATCACTCCTTGCACATCCTTCCATTCCACCGGGAAAGCGCGTAGGCATTATCGGACTTGATACTTCTCACAGCGTTGAGTTTGCAAAAGTTTTAAATGCAGAAACGGCTCCGGCTGACTATGCTGGTTATAAAGTGGTAGCCGCTTATCCCAAAGGTAGTTTAGACATTAAGTCTTCTGTAGATCGCATTGCCGGATATACAGAAAAGGTAAAGGCGATGGGCGTTGAAATTGTAGACAGCATCGAGACGTTGCTCACCAAAGTTGATGTGGTAATGCTTGAAACAAACGACGGGCGCAGGCACCTGGAACAGGCGATACCTGTGTTTAAAGCCGGGAAAAGAGTATTTATTGATAAGCCGATCTCGGCGTCACTCGCCGATGGTATCGCTATTTTTGAAGCAGCAAAACATTTTAAGGTGCCGGTATTTTCCGCTTCATCGCTCCGGTACATTTCTACCGCCCAGGACGTAGCCAAAGGTAAAATCGGAAAAGTGTTAGGTGCGGATGCTTACAGCCCATGTGCACTTGAAAAAACACATCCAGACTTTTTCTGGTATGGCATTCATGGGGTAGAGCTCCTGTATACGGTAATGGGTACCGGTTGCAAAGACGTGACACGCATTTCTACCGAAGGCACCGATATAGCGGTTGGTCGTTGGGAAGATGGCAGGGTAGGGACTTTCAGGGGAACGCGCACGGGAAAACATTTTTACGGGGGCACCGCTTTTGGAGAAACAGGCAACGCCGTATTGGGCCCGATAGAAGGATACGAACCGTTGCTACGGGAAGTGATCAACTTTTTTGATACCGGAATACCACCTGTAAAAGCAGAAGATACGCTGGAGATACTTGCATTTATGGAGGCTGCCGACGCCAGCAAAAAGCAACAAGGCGCACCTGCTTCGCTTCAAACTGTGTGGAAGAAAGCCAACGGTGAGGCACAATCGAAGCTTAAGAAACTTTATTGATCATAGGTTCAATGCCTGCTTTTTAAAACTCATTCTATGCAAGACTCACGAAGAGATTTTTTAAAAAAATCCATGGCTGCTTCGGCGGCGGTTTCCATCGGCGGCGTGCTTCCCGGCTTTACTGCTAAAAGTTATGCACGTATCCCGGGAGCAAACGAAAGAATTCAGGTAGGTATCATGGGCGTTCACGCACGTGGATTAGCGCTGGCACAGAACTTTGCCAGTCAAAAAAATTGTGAGATCATACACATCTGCGATGTCGACTCCCAATCCATGCAAAAATGTGTAGACACAGTAAAAAAGATACAGAACACAGCTCCTAAGGGAACAGGCGACTTCAGGAAAGCGCTGGAAGACAAAGCCCTGGAAGCGATGGTAATTGCCACCCCGGACCATTGGCATGCACCGGCCGCCATCCTTTCCTGCAAAGCAGGCAAGCACGTATATGTGGAAAAGCCCTGCTCGCACAGCCCGCACGAAGGAGAACTGTTGGTAGCTGCGGCAAAAAAATACAACCGCAAAGTACAGATGGGATCGCAGCGGCGTTCGTGGCCGCACGTTATTGCTGCTATACAGGAAATAAAGGGCGGTGTTATTGGAAGACCTTATTACGGAAAAAGCTGGTATGCAAACAATCGTACCTCGATTGGGAGCGGCAAGAAGGCCACGGTACCTGCATGGTTGGATTATGATTTGTGGCAAGGTCCCGCACCCAGGGAAGAATACCGGGATAATATTATTCACTACAACTGGCATTGGTTCTGGAACTGGGGCACCGGCGAAGGCGGAAACAATGGTACGCATATGGTAGACCTGCTTCGCTGGGGCATGGACGTTGAGTATCCCGTTTCCGTAACCTCTTCAGGTGGTCGTTACCGTTATAAAGATGATTGGGAAACTCCCGATACACAAGTTGTATCCTGGACTTTTGCAAACAACACGATGATGGACTGGGAGGGCAGAAGCTGTAACGGGCACAACATTGAAGATGCCAGCGCAGGTGTTGCATTTTATGGAGATACCGGCACGCTTATAATAGGCGCCGGCAACGGGTATAAGTTATACGATCTTAAAAATAAACTGATAAAAGAAGTAAAAGACGAAAAACCGGTAGATTCCCGTAACACAGTCAATCCGTCGCAGGCTTTGGATGCTTTGCATATTCAGAATTTTTTTGACGGAATACGCAAAGGCGCTGTATTAAACGCAGACATTGAAATAGGACACAAGAGTACCTTGCTTAACCAACTGGGAAATATCGCACTGCGTACCGCCAGCGTGTTAAAGATCGATGACAGTAACGGACACATCATCGGTAATAAAGAAGCGAGCGCTTATTGGAAGCGAAAATATGCTCCTGGTTGGGAGCCCACCATCTGATCAATTTTTCTAAGATTTTCTGCCCTTTGAACACAGCTATCGCACTCGCCTGCAGGTGGAGCACACATCGCATGCGAAAATGATGGCGTAGGTATTTATTTGAAGAATATTAATGCAATTAAATGTCACTGCACCCAATAGATCTGACTGTTGTTACACTTTTTTTCCTGAGCATGATCGTGATAGGAGTGATGTCCTATTTCAGGAGCAAAAGCTCCGAAGATTATTTTGTAGCCGGGGGAAAACTTCCCTGGTGGCTAGCCGGAATTTCGCATCATGTTTCCGGGCACAGCGGCGCTGTATTTGTGGCATATGCGGCAGTGGCGTATACGCATGGCTTTACCATGTATATGTGGTGGGCTTTTCCGGTAGCCATCGTTACAATGGCCAGCGCCAGGATATTCCCCGTGTATTGGGTAAGGCTTCGCAAAAATTTCCTCATCCAGTCGCCGCTCGAATATCTTAAAACAAGATACGATCTTACTACACAGCAAATAATGGCATGGAGCGGCGCACTGCTCAAAGTGTTCGACGTTGGTGCCAAGTGGGCAGCCATCGGCATTCTGCTGAATGTAGTAGCCGATATTCCCATGATGCAGGGTATCCTGATATCAGGCGTAGTAACCTTGATTTATGTAACCTTCGGCGGTTTATGGGGAGTGATCATTACCGACCTGGTTCAGTTCATTGTACAAATTGTAGGCAGCATTGTAATGTTTGTGCTGGTCATTAAACGGTTGGGCGGCACATCATCCATCACCGGTATCTGGAAACAACTGCCGCCCGAGCACAGCCAGTTGTTCAATGAACCTTATACTGCAGCCTTTGTAGGCATTCTGTTCTTTCTTTACTTTTTAAGTTATAACGGAGGAAGCTGGAGTTTGGCAACCCGCTATATCTCGTCCCCATCCGAAAAAGAAGCATCCAAGGCGGCGTTATTGTCCGGCTCTTTGTATCTCGTTTGGCCACTTATTTTATTTTTTCCAATGTGGGCCGCACCGCTTATTATTCCCGGTCTCGACGATCCGAGCACGTCGTATGGAAGGCTGATGCTGGAAATATTACCGGTAGGAATGATTGGATTGGTGATAGCGTCGCTCTTTGCTGCCACAATGGGTATGACTTCTTCTGATGTAAACACCATTGCCGCCGTTATTACAAGAGATATTTTGCCCGTGCTGTCGAAACAGTTTGCCAACGATAAGCATCCGCTCCGCACAGCCCGCATCACCACTTTTGTGTTTACACTCGCTACTATCCTGGTGGCGCTGAACTACGAGCGTTTTGGCGGCGTGCTGGGATTGATTGTAAACTGGTTTGGTGCATTGCTGGGACCCACTGCATTGCCTTTGCTATTTGGCTTGTTGCCAGCCTTTAAATCGTGTGGTCCCAAAACAGCCATCACTTCAATTGCGGCGGGCATTATAACTTTTATAGTTACCAAAAACATCGAGCTTAACAGTCTTGCACTGGAAGTAGGTTTACCAACAATAGTGGCCGGCGCGGTATACATTACTGTTGGCTTAACCACCAGCACTGCTTCTCAAAAAGTAACCGATCTTATAACAGCCTTAAAAAAGCCAACACAATAGTAAGTGAACAAAGCGGTTGATGATATAACCCCCAATAGCATTGCCTGCATCAATTGCATAACTGGTGCAGCAGCTACTTTTCATTTCGCCAATGAACGCCTGATTTCCATTGCCGAAGGTGAAGCAGCTACCAATACCTTTTACGGCCCCGGATTGATTGACCTGCAAATCAATGGAGTGAACGGTTTTGATTTTAATGTACCTGCATTAACTGCAGAACAGCTCGTGAGCAGTGCTTTGTACCTGCTGAGCACAGGCGTTACTACTTTTTTCCCGACTGTTATTACAAATTCCGACGACAACATACTCACCATCATGCGCACACTATCGGCTGCCTGCAGGCAACATGCACTGCTCGATGCCTGCGTGGGGGGCATTCATCTCGAAGGACCTTTTATTTCTCCACAGCCGGGCGCTAAAGGTGCGCACAGCGAGGCCTTCATCAAGCCACCCGATTGGGAGCTGTTTCTCCGTTTCCAGGAGGCAGCAGACGGGAAAATAAAAATTGTAACCATAACTCCCGAGTGGGAAGGTTCAATGTCTTTCATTGAAAAGTGTGTTGAGTGCGGTGTGATGGTTTCAATCGGACATTCGCTTGCCAATGCACAGCAAATTGCAGATGCTGTAAAAGCAGGCGCCCGCATGTCTACGCATTTAGGCAATGGCGTGCCGCTGTTGTTGCCGCGCCATCCCAATCTCATTTGGGATCAGTTGGCCGAAGAAGCGCTGTACACTTGCCTTATTGCCGACGGCATTCATGTTCCGGATGCATTTATCAAATCAGTTCGTAAAATAAAAGGCAACGCTACATTGATCGTGAGCGATGCTACCTGTTTTGCCGGAATGGCGCCGGGTGAATACCAGATGCATATTGGTGGTACCGTGGTGCTAGACAGCGACAAACGGGTATCGGTAAAGGATCAGCCTGGAATATTAGCCGGCGCTGCCAAAACCTTGCTGGAAAATGTTGAGACACTGGTAAAACATGCATTGTGCGACATGGGCGCGGCGTGGCAGATGGCTTCGGAAAATGTATACCAGTTTCTTACCCGCTGCGGAAAAAATATGCGCGACCGGCAAAATGACTGGGTGATTTTTGCAGTTGAAGAAAAGAATATTAAGATTCACAAGACAATTAAAAACGGGAGGGTGGTGTTCGATTCAGGCGCACAACCTGCCACTTTCAAGCATGGCGAATAAACAAACAGGATTTGGAATTGTTGGCGCAGGCACTATTGCACATGTGCATGCAAAGGCCATAGCGGCTATACCAGGCGCACGCGTAATAGGCGTTTACAGCACCGGTTTTGCCAAGGCAGCAGCATTTGCATCAACACATCACTGTACTGCATACACGACGCTGGAAACCATGCTGACAGATCCAGCAATTGATATTGTATGCATTTGTACCCCCTCCGGCGCTCATATGGAACCGGCTTTAACCAGCATCCAGGCAGGCAAACATTGTATTGTTGAAAAACCGCTGGAGGTTACGCTGCAACGATGTGACCGCATGATTGAAGCGGCCGACAAGGCAGGGGTGAAGCTCGGAGTAATTTTTCCATCGAGATTTTATGATGAGAGCCTACGGCTAAAAAACGCAATCGTTCAAAATAAGTTTGGGGAACTGGCCGTAGGAAGTGCCTATGTAAAATGGAGCCGTACCGAAGCTTATTACCAGTCTGCAGCGTGGCGTGGTACCTGGCAATACGATGGTGGCGGCGCGCTGATGAACCAGGGCATTCATTCTGTTGATTTGCTGCAGTGGTATATGGGTGCCGTAGAATCGGTGTATGCCTTTGCCGCCAATATCCGGCATAAGCAGATCGAGGTAGAAGACAGCCTTGTGGCAGCCCTGCGCTTTACTAACGGTGCAGTGGGAACGCTGGAATGTTCCACCGCTGTTTATCCCGGTGCATTGAAGCGCATTGAAATAATGGGAACAGACGGCACCGCAGTGTTGGAAGAAAGCGCACTGGTAAAATGGCAATTCAGGTCGGAGCCCGAACAAACAGAGCCACATGCAAAGGAGGCACAACAGGGTGGGGTAGCCGATCCGGCTGATATCAGCTTTAAAGGACATCAAAAACAAATCGAAGATTTTATCAGCGCTGTCAGCAACCACCGTGCTCCCGTGGTCGACGGTATCGAGGGGCGCAAATCAGTTGAAATTGTAACTGCCATATATCAAAGCGCTCAACAGCGACAGCCTGTAACGCTTAGCCGTCCGGGTTATAAAATTTTTTAATCAACCTTATTCTTATCAGCAATATAAAGCTATGAGTTATACAAAAGAATTGACGACAAACCAGCTTAAAGTAAAAGTATACAACACCCGCCTTGAAATGGGTGAACATGCTGCTGCCGACGTTGCTGCAGTGCTGAGATCGTTGCTCGCACAGCGCGATTTCATCAACATGATTTTTGCAGCAGCGCCTTCGCAAAACGAATTTTTAGATGCATTGTGCCGGCAGCCTGGCATTGACTGGAGCAAGATGAATGCTTTTCATATGGACGAATACATCGGGGTGAGCCCCGATGCTCCGCAACGATTCGGGCAGTTTTTAAAAGAGCGCATATTTGACAGGCTGTCGTTTAAGCAGGTGTTTTATATAGACGGCAATGCTGCAGATGCCGCCGCAGAATGTGAACGGTACAGCAACCTGCTAAAACAATACCCCGTAGATGTGGTTTGCATGGGCATTGGCGAAAATGGCCACATTGCATTTAATGACCCGCATGTGGCAGACTTCAACGATGCTGCATTGGTGAAAACAGTACAGCTTGCAGACGCTTCGCGCCATCAGCAGGTAAACGATGGTTGTTTTGCAAGCGTGGAAGAAGTGCCTGTAAGCGCCATCACGCTTACCATTTCTGCACTAATGAAAGCGTCCGCCATTTGCTGCGTTGTACCAGGCAGTCACAAAGCCGATGCTGTTTTTCATACACTGAACAGCGCCGTGAACGAAGAAAATCCGGCGACAGTGTTAAGAACACATGCCAATGCAACCTTGTATTTAGATAAGGACAGTGCCGTTCGCGCTCAAAATATGAAAGAGACCCATTGATTTGCTGATCAGGTTATTACCTGACTATATGCTCGCTGTTTGAAATAAACGCCGGGAACAACACTGTAATCAAGTTTCCAAACTAAAAACCAAACTAATGCGACAGACGGGAAATTCAGATATGTCGGCTTACAATACACTTGCTGATCTGCAGTGCCACGATAGCGAATCCGCTTTCAGAGAAATTTATGCATTGCACTGGGAAAAAATGTTTTCAATCGCCTATCATCGGTTGAACAACGTACAGGAAGCAGAAGACATTGTTCACGATGTGTTCGTAAGCCTTTGGGTAAACCGGAAGAAAGCACAGATACATTCCCTCGAAAATTATCTTTCTGTTGCCGTTAAAAATCTTGTATTAACCAAAATCAGGAAAAAAGTGAATGAGCGTACTTATGCGGCATCCCTTTCTGAAGCTCCGCCTGATGAATCGCATATAGAATCTTCCATTCACCATAAAAAAGCCCTGGAAACAATTCAGCATGAAATTGAAAGACTGCCGGAAAAGTGCAAGCTCATCTTCAAATGCAGCAGGAACGAAGGCATGCCTGTAAAGCAGATTGCCGCTCATTTAAGTATTTCTCCTAAAACCGTCGAAAATCAACTGACCAAAGCATTGAAGCAACTGAAACTCGTTACAAAAACTTTTTCCTGTTTTCTTTAATCACTATTGTCCGTTAAAAGTTTTGCAAATCGCCGGAGCCTTCGCAGCAGTACTTATCCAGGAACACACTCTTCCATCAGACCGCCCTTTGGGCGGGCCGATGGGAAAACCGGTCGGCCCGCCCTGAGCGATTGGGTTTGTGTTCAGCCCGCGGTCTGACCGATGAACACTGAACATTATTTATTGATAAAGATTCAATGATTGCCAAATTTCAAAAATTTGAGTTTCGATACCTTAACTAAACGACGTCGCATCTAAATTATTCACCGCACATTGTTTTTTTTAAGGCAAAATTTTTTTCGGATAGGGGAATCCGTTAGGTTAAGAGACTAGGGTGTATGCAGATCCCTCAACATATATATGTTTTAATTGAAAAGTACCTTTCAGGTAACATTACGGCAGAGGAACATCTGCAACTCGACGAATGGTATGAATCCCGCCCGGAAAAAGAGGAAAAGGATGTTGCTGACAGAAGCGGGCAGGCGGCAATGAGCGCAAGGCTCGAAGCAAGGATCCTCGAATCCATTAAAAAACATAAAAAAGCTGCTGAAGTAAAACCGTTCTTTCGCCGCCACTTTTTATACATGGCAGCGGCCATTCTCTTAATCCTCTTTTCAGTGGGCAGCTACTTGTATTTTTTCAGCACCAGACAGCCTCACGCTTCCTTAGCAAAAAAAACAGTTCCACCGGCGAACAATGATATTGAGCCGGGTGGCAACAAAGCGTTGCTCACACTGTCAGATGGAACAGCCATTGTACTGGATACTGCGATAAACGGTACATTAAGCCAACAGGGAAATATTAAAGTACTGAAACTCGATAACGGTTTGCTGCGTTACAATCAGCAGCAAAGCAATGGAGGTGTAACTGCCATTCCCGTATTTAACACCATCAGCACGCCGCGCGGAGGACAATACCAGGTAACGTTGTCCGATGGCACACGGGTTTGGCTAAACGCAGCATCATCCCTCCGCTTTCCTGTAGCATTTACCGGCAGCGAACGAAAAGTTGAGATAACCGGTGAAGCCTATTTTGAAGTGGCGCACGATAAACAACGACCGTTTCGGGTGGAATCGCATGGCTCGGTCGTGGAAGTACTCGGTACGCATTTCAACATCAACGCTTATGCAGACGAAACGGCTGTTAAAACCACCTTGCTGCAAGGTAAAGTAAAAGTAACGAGTACGGCTACCGCCGAAACGAAAACCCTGTTGCCTGGTCAGCAGTCAGCCCTTGATAAACAAGGTAATATCACCATGCGCCAACATGCCGACACCGAGGAAACAACAGCGTGGATGCATGGACATTTCCAATTTAAAAGTGCAGATTTAAAAATGGTTTTGCGCCAGGTTGCCAGGTGGTATGATGTTGAGATTGTTTACAACGGAGCCGTGGATATTCATTTTACCGGGCAGTTGCCAAGAGGCGAAAAAGCTTCTGCCATATTTGAAAAGCTGGAAATGACGGGAGCGGTGCATTTTAAAATTGAAAACAGGAAGATCATTGTTTCACCATAAAGCATAAACCACCACCATGCTATTGCAATTTAACTGCTATGTAGTAAGAGTAATGGATGATTGAACCAGCTTGTATCAGGTTTAAATAGAAACCGGACTTCGTTCGCGGCGAAATCCGGCAGGTGTTTGAACTGATAATATTCGTCAATGCGAGACAAACCTTTATTCATCCAAACTTTACAAAGCTATGTATTTATTAACGCTTGTAAAATTCGTATATCCATCCCCACGGATTTTACTAAAAATGGTCAGAGTTATGAAACTGACAATCGTTCTGATAATAGCTGCCTGCCTGCAGGTTAGTGCAAAAGGATTTGCGCAACAAATAACGCTGCAGGAAAAAAACATTTCAGTGCAGCAGTTGTTTGAAAAGATAAGAGTGCAAACCGGGTACAAATTTTTTTATGCCGACGAAACACTCGCGCATACCACCCGGTTAGATATTAATGTAGTAAATGGCAAGCTGGAAGAGGTGTTAGATGCCATTGTAAAAAAACAGCAGCTTACCTACAACATCTCAGAGAAAACCATCATTGTTAAAAAAAATACCAATGCTATCGTTACCATTGCTGTAAGCGAAGCCGAACAAGCGCCCATTACCGGGAAAGTTACCAACGAACAGGGCGAGCCGCTGGAAGGTGCTACTGTGTTGGTAAAAGGTACCAGCAACGGCACTAAAACCGGTGCTGATGGCAGCTTTTCTCTGAATGCCGAGCCCGGCGCCACACTTGTTATCTCCTATGTTGGACTGGAGTCCACAGAAATAAAGCTGGGCAGGCAACTGGTGGTTGCGGTTACCCTAAAGCCTGCCGTTACACAGGATACCGAAGTACTGGTAGTGGGATATGGCACGCAAAGAAAAAAAGACCTGACCGGATCTGTTGTAAGAATCAATATGGAGGAGAAAGCCAACCAGGCGAATGTAAACCTGCTGCAAGCGTTAGTAGGCGCCTCTGCCGGCGTCAATCTCGAAGGTCGCGGAGGAGCAGCCAGCGAACCAACACTCTCTATCAGGGGACAAACTTCACTCTCGGCTTCCGACCGCCCATTGATCGTATTAGACGGAGTAATTTACAACGGCAGTATTTCCAATATCAACATCAATGATGTTGAATCGATCGATATATTAAAGGATGCCAGTGCTGCAGCGGTATACGGTGCCCGTTCCGCCAACGGCGTGTTGCTCATCACTACCAAAACCGGAAAATCAAAAACACCCGTTATTACCATTGGGGCAAACGCCGGTTACCAGGATATGACCAACAACCCTATGCGCGTGATGAATGCCGATGAGTTCGCACTGCGCCTGCTCGATTGGGACCATCAAAGCAAAGTGTATGCATGGTATGCTACCAAGCCCACCAGCGCCGACGGAAGACCAGTGAGACCGGATGCCAGCGACCCGGAAGTAATTGCCTCTTATTTAAAAACATTCGAAGAAAAAGAAAATTACCTGGCTGGTAACAAGGTCGACTGGGTGAAGGAAGTGTTACGCGTGGCCCCTATGCAAAACTACAACGTTGGTATACAAGGCAGCGCCAACAAAACAACCTATTATTTTTCCGGTTCTTATTCCAACGTTCAGGGCATCCAGTTGAACGATAAATTCAAACGCATTACCGTGCACAGCAATGTTGAAAGCCAGGTGCGCAACTGGTTGACGCTCGGCATCAATGCTTCGTATAATTATCGCGATAATTCAGGCGTAGCCGCCAGCTTAAGCGATGCGCGCGTAGCCAGCCCGCTTGCCAATAACTATATTGGTAAACCTGTATACGATATTTATCTGGGAGGGGAATTGTTTCAGCCTTACCCGTTAGTAAATCTTTATATCAACAATTCAGACATTAGCAACGAGCTCTTTGCTGTAGGCAGGGCAAAAGTTTCTGTTCCCTGGGTGCAAGGTTTAAAATATGAATTCAATTATTCGCATGTATTTACATCGGCTTACAACAACAGCTTCCATTCTACCGGCACTCCCCAGGGCGTTTCCAACAGGGGATTAGCTGTGAAAAGCCCGGCTGAATCAAGGGATTGGATCGTCAATAACATCATCACTTATTCCAGGGATTTTGGTGAACACAGTGTGAATTCAACCTTGCTGTTCAGTCGCGAAAAACGAACAGGCAATGCCACCACAGCCAGCGCCCAGGGATTTGACAATCCGGTGCTGGGTTATAACAACCTGGGCCTTGGCGAAGTAGCTACCAGTGCATCTTCCGCCTATGAAGAAAACAGTCTTTCCTACATGGCTCGTATCAATTACGGTTATCGTTCCCGTTACCTGTTTACTGCAACCATTCGTCGCGACGGTTTTTCGGGATTTGGTGCCGGCAACAAATGGGCAACTTTCCCTTCTGCTTCTGTTGCCTGGGTATTATCAGAAGAACCGTTTCTTAAAGGCCACGATGTTTACCTGAAGCTGCGGACTTCTTACGGCAAAAACGGCAACCAGGGCATCGGCAGGTATTCCAGCCTTTCGCGCATGGGTACACGCTATTATGTATATGGCGAAGCAACAGCAATCGGCATTTATCCAAGCTCGCTGGGTAACAGAGACCTGGCATGGGAAACAACTTCTTCTTATAACCTTGGCTTTGATTTTGGCTTTTTAAAAAGAAGGATTTCAGGTTCTGTTGATCTTTATACCGCCTCTACAAAAGATGTGCTGGTACAGCGGCAGTTGCCCAGGTCAGCAGGTTATGCCAGCATCTGGACTAACATTGGCGGCATAAGAAACAAAGGCATCGAAGTGGAATTGAAAACCATCAATCTTGAAGGCGTACTGAACTGGCAAAGTAATTTTGTTTTTGCATTGAACCGGGATAAGATCACCAAATTGTATGGCGGCGATAAAGACAACGATATCGGCAACTCCTGGTTTGTAGGAAAATCCATCAATGCCATTTACGATTATGAAATGGCGGGTGGTGTTTGGACCGAGGACGAATTTTTTAAAGGACAGGTTTTAAACGGCTGGTATCCTGGTCAGTTCAGGTATGTAGACATCAACGGCGATGGTGCCATCGATCCTAACAACGACAGGAAAGTAGTTGGATACACGTCGCCAAGCTATCGCTTCAGCATCAACAATAGTTTGACGTACAAGAATTTCACGCTTTCCATATTGATCAACTCGGTGCAGGGAGGAAAAAATTATTACCTCGCCAATAATGCTGAAATGATCAATCCATTGTTCTATTTTCCTGAAAGAAGGAACAATTCGGCTATAAACGCTTACTGGACGCCTGATGCGCCTACCACCAATACTACGGGCATATACAATGTGCCACTGCGTCAGAGCGGTATTTACCAGAGCCGCAGCTTCGTTCGTTTACAGGATGTTTCGCTGGCATATTCGTTCGGCAAAAAATTGCTGGACAAAATCAACATGCAATCAGCGCAGGTATACATATCCAGCAAGAACCCCTACGTATGGACGAAGTGGCAGGGCTGGGACCCGGAAATTGGCGTAAGCGATACGCCGCTGATGAGAAATATTATTGCAGGCGTGAGGTTGAGCTTTTAATGTGTTTTATTGAAAATTTCAACAAACAGTATATGCGTTACTATATAAATACTTTGAGCAAAAAAATGACGATGGTCGTTGTTTTAGCTTGCTTTATTTTGTCCTCTTGCAGCGAAAAAGTGTTGGACGAAACTCCACTTGATTTTCTATCGCCGGATGCAGCTTACTCTACCGAAGCCGGTGCCAGGCAGGGCATTACCGGATTGCACGACAGGGTGCGATCTGCTTATTATTCCTTTGGAGAATTTGGTGTGATGAACTGGGCAACCCACGGATCTGATTTAGGGTATAACGGTGAAGTGCCGGCGGCAGGCGGACAATACCTTAACTCTTACAGGGATATGACACCCATATGGAGAAATGTAATTGATACCTGGAATGCAGGTTTTGAAGTAATACAATGGGCCAATGTATTGATCGATGCCGTTCAAAAAGCCGACACAACCAACTTTGAAGGCGGCGAAGGAGGAAAGAACAAATACATTGCAGAAGCCAGGTTTTTCCGCGCCTTCGCCTATCGCTACCTGGTATCTACTTACGGCGATATTCCCCTGGTGTTAGAACCGGTGAACTATGCAAAAGCAGATTTTGTTCGCGAGCCTGTGGAAGTGATCCATGCTCAAATGGTAGAAGATTTAAAATTTGCAACGGTGCATTTACCACGTCCCGGCAATGAAGAAGCACCCGGCAGAATCACGCAGGGACCAGCCTGGCATTATCTTGCAGAAACTTACCTGGAACAGGGCGAGCCTGAGCTTGCCGCTGAGGCTGCCACGCATGTGGTAGACGATTACAACTACGGGTTGATGACAGAACGTTTTGGCACGAGGCTCGCAAACGATGTGTTTGGTTCCGGAGATCCCTACTTTGATCTTTTTGGCTATGGCAATCACAACCTGGCGGAAAACAGAGAGTCTATGTGGGTGATACAAGCCGAACCCTTTATCGTAGGCGGAGGGCGCATTGCAAGCGCCTATATATTTGGGCCAAGATATTTTGATTTAGGCTTAACCCCCGACGGTCACAAAGCCATCCGCGGTAATTTATACAACGGCGTTTATACCGGCTACAACGATACCTTGAGCCGTCCTACCGCAAACTGCCGGGGCACAAGTCTTGTTTATTACACCATCTGGCAGGGCGACTGGAACAACGATATGCGCAATGCAGAACACAACCTGAAACGAAATTTTTATTTCGACAATCCTGCTTCGGCTTATCACGGTCAAAAAATTGATTTCAGTTTATACAGTCCAGCACGACCCGATCCCATGGCCGATACCTGCAAAATTCTGTTTCCACTGCATACCAAGTTTACCGATCCCCTGCATTATTTTCTTGAACCTAACAGATCGGGTGGAGGCATTACCCACAAAGACTGGTATGCATTAAGGTTTGCCGAAACGCTGCTGTTGCGTGCAGAAGCGTATATTGGTATGGACCGGCCCGATCTTGCCGCAATCGACATCAACAAAGTGAGGGAACGATCAAATGCAACACCTGTGCAACCTGCCGACGTAAACATCGATTATGTGTTGGATGAAAGAGCGCGTGAGTTGTATGGCGAAGAATGGCGTTTAGTGATATTGAGGCGTACAGGAAAGCTGATTGAAAGAGTGCGTAAATACAACGATAACCCGTTGTGCCCAGGCGCTTTCATCGAAGAGCACAACATCCATTGGCCGATTCCGCAGTCGCAGATCGACCTGAATGTGGATGCAGCCTTTCCGCAGAACACAGGATATTGATTTCGTAACATACAAGCTTTACGCAATGCGCCATCCCACGGTTTCAAACTTGTTATTAAACATCATCACACTCCTTGTTGTGGTGGTGTTTAATTCCTATGGTCCAGCCAATACAGTTGCCGGCACGGCCCATGCAAGAACTTTTCAGGATTCAATGGCCGGGCTTCGGGTAGCCGTCTTCGATATCGATGCTACGCCACCCGTGGGCAGCCAGTTAGCCTACGATAAAATGGTCAATCGCTGGGATCTTGGCTTGCGGGCCAGGGGTATTGTGTTGCTGGGGGCGGGGCAGCCCATTGTTTTATGCGCTGTAGACTGGCTGGGCATTTGTAACGAGGGCATGGACGAATTCAAAGCCGCAGTAGCTGCTGCAGCAGCTACCTCACCAAAACGGGTAACCGTAAATGTGCTGCATCAGCATGATGCACCGATGTACGACCCCGGCGCAGAACGCATCCTGTTACAGCAAGGCATCGATCCGTTGCCCAGTCAGCCGGTAAGCTACGAGGGATCGTTTGCAAGAGAAACCATTCGCCGGTTATCCGCAGCCGTGAGGACCAGTATTGCCTTCGCCCAACCTGTAACTGATGTTGGTTTTGGAACGGCTACCATCAGCCAGGTAGCGTCTAACCGCAATATTTATGGTGCCGATGGTAAGGTTCGCACCACGCGCATGTCTGCCACCAAAGATGCTTCCGTAAGAGCTGAGCCTGAAGGTGTGATAGACCCGGTGTTGTCTATGATCAGTTTCTGGAACAAAGACAAGGCAGTTGCTGTACTCAGTTATTATGCAACGCATCCGCAGAGTTATTACCGCACCGGCGTTGCCAATCCCGATTTTCCAGGTGTGGCTCGTTTTTTCCGCCAGCTTGCGGTGCCCGATGCCCTGCATATTCATTTCAATGGAGCCGGCGGCAATATCGCCGCAGGCAAGTATAACGACGAGGCGCACGAAAACCGCCTGATCCTTGCAGAAAGAATGGCCGCAGGCATGAAGCATGCATGGGAGTCTACCGTTAAGCAGCCCGTTTCGGCTGATAAAATAAAATGGTATACCGATCCCGTCGCCATTCCACCGGCGGGATATCTTACCCGCGTGCAGCAACAAATAGAAGCGGGCAGCGACACCATGCAAAAGAATCATGATCTTGCCCGCAAAATGGCGTGGTACAACAGGTGTAAGGCAGGACAAACCATCGACCTTGCCTGCCTTCGCATCAACGATGCCCGCGTGCTTTACATGCCAGGCGAGCTTTTTATAGAATATCAACTGGCAGCCAAAGCCGAACTGCCCAAACAATTTGTTGCAATGGCCGCTTACGGAGATCTGGGCATGGGTTATATCGGCACTACCCGGGCATACGCAAAAGGCGGGTACGAAGTAAGTGAAAGAGCATCCAGCGTGGCACCCGAAGTGGAGCCCGTGTTAATGAGCGCCATTAAGAAATTATTGCACCAGTAAAGCGAAGTAATGAAGCAGAAACTAACGCACACGATCAGTTGCATTTTGGTGCTGAACATAGCATTGGCGCAAATGCCGTCGCCTGTATGGGTACAGCAAACCGCAAATGCAAACTGGCAGCCCCGGGATTCGCAGGGCGAAGTGGTATTTGAAAACAAAATGTGGATCTTGGGCGGCTGGTTCAATTCGAAGGAAGCGCCACCGCGCGATGTATGGTGCTCGGCAGATGGCAGCAACTGGAAGCTGGTTACGCCGCAGGCGCCATGGAGGCACAGCGATCTTGCCATGAGCGTTGTGTTTAAAAATAAAATGTGGATGATGGGTGGCTGGTACAATGGGCGGCTTCCCGGCCATTCGGCAAGCAACGAAGTATGGTCTTCAAAAAACGGAAAAAAATGGAAACAGGAAACTGCTGCCGCTTCGTGGTCGCCGCGCTTAGCCGCCGCCGTTGTTGAATTTAAGGGAAAGCTTTGGTTACTGGGCGGTTCAGAAAACTATTACTTTGGCAACCAGAACAGCCTGAAAAATGATGTTTGGTACAGCGATGACGGTAAGGAGTGGAAACTTGCAACCAGCAATGCAGGCTGGTCGCCGAGGGCTTACCACCAGGCGGTAGTGCTGCACGATAAACTGTATGTGTTTGGAGGCGGCAACTATGTGCCCGAATACTTTGCTTATAATGATGTGTGGAGTACGGAAGATGGCGTACATTGGACAAAGCTGGTTGACAACGCACCCTGGCATGAACGGATCTGGTTTTCTGCAGTAGTATATCGCAACCGTATGTGGGTGCTAGGTGGCTGGTCAAACAATCCATATAAAAACTGGAGCGATGTATGGTATTCGGAAGATGGCAAACAATGGAGTCAGTATCCGGATGCTCCGGCGTGGAAAGAACGGCATGAGCCTTCTGCCTTTGTATTTAAAGATAAAATCTGGATTGCCGGCGGCATGACGCCCCCGTTGATAAACGACGTATGGTGGCTGCAGTTGCCGGCAAACTGGTAGTAAACAATTGTTTTATTTTATGACATCTCAACAACAGTTCTCTCATAACGATTCGCGACGCAGGTTCCTGGCACAGGCAGGATGGCTTGCCCTTGGCAGCTCATTGCCTTTTAATACAACCGCCGGCGGGGAAATGAAACAGGAACGCATCATCGACATCCATCAGCATATTCACTACCATGCACGTACAGACGAAGACATGGTTGCCCATCAAAAGGCTATGGGTGTTACCACTACTATATTGTTGCCTGCCGGGCGACCGGTTAACAGCGCGGCCACGCACCAGGGTGTGTCAAACGGGCTGCAGGCCCAGGCGGGTGGTAATGCGGAATGTTACCTGTTTGCCAAAGAACATAAAAAGAACTACCGGTTTGGTGTATGCGCGGTTCCGGATTTGCCAGACGCTGCCTACGAAATTGAAAAATACCTGAAGAAAGGAGCTGTTATTATTGGTGAATTGAAATTTGGCGTGGAATGCGATTCTGTAGAAATGCAAAAGATCTATCAACTGGCGGAGGCGTACAGCGTTCCTGTGCTCATCCATTTTCAGCACGGGATGTACAATTACGGGTTTGAAAGATTTTATAAAATGCTGGAGAAATTTCCGCGCGTTAATTTTATAGGACATGCACAAACCTGGTGGGCGAATATTGCGCAAAATCATCCTGATCAGTCGGTATTGTATCCTAAAGGACCCGTTACAGCCGGCGGGCTTACCGATAAATACCTGAGCGATTATGCCAACATGTTTGGCGATCTTTCTGCCGGTTCGGGACTCAATGCGCTTACGCGCGACGAAGCACATGCGAAAAGCTTTCTGGAAAAGCACCAGGACAAATTGTTGTATGGCAGCGACTGTCAGGATGTGGAAGGCACAGTAGCATCAGGAAAATGTTCCGGCGTAGTAGACATTGCAACCATTCGCAGGCTGGCTGCCTCCAGGAACGTCGAAAGAAAATTGCTGTATGAAAATGCAAAAAAATTATTTCGCTTGTAATAACGATTCAATGCTTTAATATGATGCGTAAAAAATCAATGATGATGAAATGTTTAGCCCCCGTTTTTTTAATCCTGGTATTCATATCCTGCAGCAAGCCTTCGCGGTATCCCGGACCGTTAACTCCTGACGAAGCGGTAAAGAGCTTCCAGTTTGCAGGAGATTTTAAGGCAGAAATTTTTGCCAGTGAACCGCTGGTAGTCGATCCCGTTAGTATGGAGTTTGATGAAGAAGGCAACGCATATGTAGTGGGGATGCTGGATGCCTACAAACCCGATTCTGTAAAAGGAAAGGGTAAAATAGTGTTATTGAAAGATCTGAACGAAGACGGTCGCGCCGACACCGCTATCGTTTTTGCCGACAGCCTGCGCGAAGCATCCAGCATTTTGCCCTGGCAAGGCGGTTTGCTGATTGCCGCTGCACCCAATATTATGTTTTATAAAGACAATGATGGCGATGGCAGGGCAGACCAACGCGAGACGCTTTTTACGGGCTTTTTTACCGGCAACGAAGAGGCGCAGATTACCAATCTTCGGTTTGGTGTGGACAACTGGATTTACGCCAACAATACCGGACAGGCCGGTGAAGTTACGTTTACCCGCAAGCCAGGGGCACCCAAGCTGGTAATGAAGGGGAGCGATTTCAGGTTCA
The DNA here is from genome assembly GCA_051955255.1 of Agriterribacter sp. Taxonomy (GTDB): domain Bacteria; phylum Bacteroidota; class Bacteroidia; order Chitinophagales; family Chitinophagaceae; genus Agriterribacter. Next base: position 32,503 of record JBQCGX010000003.1, read on the forward strand.
GGCTCGACAGGAACGAATTTGAACTCACTACCGGACCGGGACAATTTGGACTGGCAATAGATGATTGGGGACATCGGTTTTTCACAACCAATTCTGTGCATATACGACAGGTGGTTATCCCTCGCCGTTATATCGACAGGAATCCTTTTCTTCCTTCCAATCTTAAGGCGGCAGCAGTGAATATTTCAGATCATGAAACGCGCATGTATCAACTCACTGAAACACCTTATTGGCGCCAGGTAAGAACAGACCGTCGCAATAAAGACTACCAGGAAAACCATTTAGACCGCGTGGAATACGCGAGAGATCAGTTTACAGGCGCATCGGGCGGCACGTTTTACGGTGGTGATGCTTATGCGGGAGCATTGTATGGAAATATTTTTACGGCAGACGTATCCGGTAGTTTGGTACATAGAGACATTTTATCCGATAACGACACGCTTCCGTTTTATGTTGCCAGGCGGCCAGATGTCGAAAAGGAAAAAGAATTTATGGCAACGACCGACTCGTGGTTTCGCCCGGCAAATTTTTCGGTTGGCCCTGATGGTCATTTGTATGTAATTGACATGTATCGTCAGCACATTGAAACGCCTATGTCAATTCCCGATGACCTGGAAACAGATATGGACTTTAATGCCGGCAACGATATGGGACGGATTTATCGTATCGTTCCCAAAAATGCATCAGCAACCACATTCAAAAAAGTCAATTTAAAAAATGCTCCGGCTGCAGAATTGGTAGTGCTCTTATCGCACAGCAACCAGTGGTGGCGTTTGCAGGCGCAAAGGTTATTGCTGGATCGGCAGGACAAATCGGTTATTCCGCAGGTTAAACAATTTTTGGCAGAAAGCAATGATGCCAGAACACGTTTGCATGCGCTGTATGTGCTGGAAGGACTGAATGCATTGGACGCAGCTATTATAAAAGCGGCGCTCGCCGACAAAGCCGCGGGCGTTAGGGAAAATGCCGCCATATTGGCCGAACGTTTTCCCGACTGCCTGGATGCGTTGTTGCCGTTGGCTGAAGACAGCTCTGTAAGAACCGCCTTCCAGGCAATACTGAGCATTGGACAGTTTAAAGATAAGAAGGCAACTGCCACCCTTGCAAAAACGGCGCTTACCCGCGCTGGCAACCCGTGGTTTAAAACGGCCATCCTGAGCAGTGAAGCCGGTTCTTCGCTGGCATTTTTAGAAGCGCTCAACCAGCTTTCGTTTTTTGACCAGCCGGCTGACTGGAAACAAGATTTTTGCAAAGACCTTTCAAAAACAATTGGCGCCCGGAACAACAAAACAGAGGTGAATAATTTATTTAGTTTCGTTCAGCAGCCGGCAATTGCGAAAGTACCGGGATTGCAAACCGACATGTTGCAGGGGTTAATCGGCGGACTGCAAGCACAGAAGGACCTGAACGATGAAACAACAGCACAGCTAAAGCAACTTGCCGACGACAAAACGAACGACCCGGCAAACTTGCTGCAGCGCGTAAAACAAGTATACACCGGCATTGGCCAATAAAATTATATGTACAGATGACTGGAAAAGAATTTTCGCGCCGCCAATTTATGAAGCGTGCATTTTTTAGTATAAGCCTGCCAGGCGCTGCCATTTTATTGCATAGCTGTGGAGGAGATAACAAAAACGAGCCGCCACCCAAAAAGGATACAGCCGCTCCTGCTGCGGGTACGGATCCCTGTAAGGATTTTACCGGGGTGCCGCAGGAAGAGCTGGAAAAAAGAAAGAGCATGGGCTATGTCGACAAATCGCCGCTTCCCGAAAGTTCCTGCGGCAACTGCGGATTGTACATTCCCTTTTCAGAAAAAAGTCCATGCGGTAAATGCCTGCTCTTTAAAGGTCCGGTATTAGCCGAAGGGCATTGCCTGCAATGGGTAGCCAAAACCCAGGCGGGATAAAATAAGGGTAATCGATTCAACTTTCCCTTGCCGATGTATTTACCCCGCGTTGCATTCAACCCCTTTATATCGCCGATGCATTGGCTGCCATGCATCGGTGTGGTACCTCCATTGGATGTCAGTACATCTTTGGTGATTGGCAAAGTGTTATTGCCTATGCCGCAGAGTTGCGTGCCCACCCGCAAGCTAAATTAGGTGTTGTGCAAGGCTTGGCGTGCGTGCTTCACCATAGCCGTCGACTTAAGGAAATAGTAATGGTTAAGCGGTCCATTATGCACTGTAGGTGCTATCTGTTTGTAACCATCGTCAACATCTTTCTTTACTGCGCCGTAGGTGCAGTCCTTGTATTAGGGTAGCACCTACGGTGCAAAGCGTTAAGGATCCGGCTTTTTACAAACGGGTTGCCTCTCTGAGGCATTATAGCCCACGTATCTCTCTTAAGTTGGTGGCTATAACGCTTCACCAACAACAGTTAGGATAGCGCTGCTACAATTGAAGGCTCTGCTTCTGTTGTTGGTACGCCACTCACATTATCCATGCTGCATACCAACAACGGCGAGGAAACTATTCGTGATTCGTGAGACACGAACCACGGCAGTGAGCGGGCGGTTTATGTTTTGGTAGCAACAGACAACTGTGATCTTTAGCCAGCTACAAAGGCGTCACCTCCCTGCCGTCATGGCGAGCCTGCGGCGAAGCCATCTGTAACGATCGGATATTACTTAAGTACTTTTTTAATTGCCTTCAGCAATACCTGCTCTACCTCCGGGGCAGTGCCTGATGCAAGACCGGTTGTTTCGTAACCCCCTTGGGTATAGGCCTTTTTGGTTCCTATATACCCCGGGCCGTACTCTTCATACGCAGCAGTGCAAACATGGTCGGTCGGTCGCATTTTTTGCGCAGCAAGCTGGTATTCCACAAACAGCTCGCCTGGCAAATTGAGCAGCCATATCTTCCCTAAGCGGAGCGCAGAAACATTCACTTTTTGCCCGGCTGTACAGCGCTCATACCAGGCCAGTTTCTCTGCAGCAGCCATTTTATCCGGTTGCGATGCTGTTTGGCTCTTCAACGTATCTATCATGGCTGCTTCCACCATATTTTTACCCAGCGGCAGTTGTACGTATACGTTTCTCCAGCCCAGGTCATCCTCCGAAAGCGAAGTTTTTTTTGTTTGTATCCAGGCATCCCGCATGGCAGTTTCCATCCGCTTTGCTAAAACAGCACGCATTTCTTCCGAGCCATCATTGTATTTTCCTGCAGTTATATTGCCGCCCGCCCCGTTGAAATGAATATGTGGTATGCCGGTTTGTTTTTCACGGTTATTACGTGCCATACCGACAAATTCGCAGGAAACATCTCCCTTTCCGTAATAGCTCTGCGGATGTGTGGCATAGTAGGTTAACACCGCTATTGGTTTTTCCTGGTTCCAAAAGCTTACACATTTTAACCAGGGATCAATGAGCCCTTCGGGTGCCGCGATGGCTGCCGGATCTTTTGTGCTGCTCCAGCGAATGATTTTTATTTTGCCATCTGCACCAGGTATTCGCCGGTTCGATGCTACCTTATCGACTTTGGCTTCACCAAACCCGATATTGGTAACAGGTTGTGCATTGGTAACCGCCTCAGTAACGGTTTCAGCTACCCGCTCGATAGCCTTTCCTAAAAAAACGGTGTCGAAAGGACTGTTGTTTATATTGTACTCATTTAATATTCTTGCCATGGTAAAATCGCAATGCACGCCATCGTGCTGGTGAAGTGCGTGTATAGATACGCGGTCAACAGTAGTATTGGCCGCTTCTGCTAATTTTTTCTGCCACACTTCCAGGCCTTCATTGGCAATGCCAATCCAATCGACCGCACACAATACGATCGGCTTGCCGCCAGATACAAGTACAATTCCTTTTGCACTCAGTGGATTTACAATGGACTTTGCCCTGGCATAGGCAACGGGGCTGCCTATAGGCGGAGTAACATCTGCACTAAACACGCCTAGTTTTATTTGCTGGGCGTGAGCAGTCTCAACACATATAGTGCATACAATCAGCAAGGCGCTGATGCACCGATGTACCCGGTATAGGCTCTTTCTTTTCATTTGTTTAAATATTTCGTAAACGATAGAAGGCTCAGGTTATAACGAATGGAATATTGTATACCGCGTTGCAATGAATCAACAATAACCGGCAACAGCAGGTCATTGCTTCTTCACGCGGCTTTTGCTTGGCAGCGTGGTGAGCTCTACGCGCCTGAACAATATTTCTGCGCCTTCAGACTGTATCTGGATACGGCCCTTTGCGGGAAGGACATTCATTGCCCGGTTGACCAGTACGCCGTTGAGAAAAATGGAAATATTGTTTCCTTCAGCAACACATTCCATTTTATTCCATTCCCCTACAGGTTTTTCAACATCCTGTCTGCCGCGAAAGTTGATTACATCTTCCCAATCCGCATCTCTTCCCCACCAGTTGATGCGCCCGGTATGTATGGTGACCGGGTTGCCATTTTCTTTGAACAAATAACTGCTCTTTTGCTTTTCGTTTGCAACGGGGCAGGTAATGGCAAAGTCGTTGCTGCCATCACCCACTACCAGCATATCTCCCGTTCCTCCTTCAATGATCTGGCATTCTATGCCATGCATCCATGTGCCCGAGTAGCCTCCATCCATTCCTTTAGAATGCACCAGTATTCCGCCATCTCTTGCATTCGTCAATCGTGGTTCAAATGTCTTACCACCCCATTTAAATTCAACAAGGAGCGAGAAATTTTCGTATTCGCTGTTTGTTGTGATGCAGCCCCACTCTTCACCGGAAATATGAATAATCCCGTCTTTTACCACAAATACGTTTTTGGGATCCTTGTCTCGTCCACGACCTTTAATGAACGTGTACCAGCCATCCAGATTTTTGCCATTAAACAGTGGAATGGTTTTGTCGGTTTCTCCGGCATGGGAGCGGCTTTGCAGATCGGTTTGCGAACGTATGCATATAAAAGAGGCGAACAGGGCGGCGCAGCCGAATAATAATTTAAGCATGGTGATGGTTCATGTATTTGAGTATAGTTAATTCATTTAATGGCTTTCCAGTTGCCCCAATCCATCTGGCAAGGAAACCAGGTATGCCAGCAGGTTCGACAATTCCTGAACATTTAATATTTTATCGAGCCCCGGCGGCATCATAGATACATTTTGAGGTTCGATAGAAATGATTTCTGAACGCGCAATGTTTACGGAAGGTCCGGGACCGGTTGCTATCATAACGGCGTCGGGTAGCTGCGCGGTGATGATACCGGTGTAACTGCCCGTTTTGGTGGTAATGCGTGAAGTTTCATGCTCGCGTGCAAAGCTTGCGCTGGGATAAACGATCGCTTCCAGCAGGTCGTGCTTAGACCTGATTTCACCAATATTGGTGAGGTCTGGACCAAAACGGCCACCTTCGGCCGCCACAGCATGACAGGTAAAACATGTGGCTTTGCCAAAAAACAACTGTCTGCCTTCGCTCACGTCACCCCGTTTAAGCTGCGCCTCCAGTTGCTGCAATTGCGACAACCTTGTTGCCTGCTGCGCCTGCAATGTTTTAATGAGTGGTTTGGCGGCATCCTGCACAGCAGCAGGAAATTCTTCTATCAAGGCCTGTATATCGGGTAAAGACAAATTGTTCAACTGCGCGCCTGAACTGTTCAATGCCGCAATAAGCGCTAACCCTGCCGTTTCTGTTTTATTTCCTTTGAAAGTTTGTACCAGCCCTGGTAACAGGAACACATCTGCGTTTGGAATTTGGTTTTTTGCCAATAGCACCAGTTGCGCGTCGGTTAATTCAGACTGAGTCAATAATCGCACAGCAGCCTGCCGTACGGGGGCTTCGTACGAGGAATCTAAATAATGCTGCAGCGTTTGAAACTCTTTGTCTGAGAGCTTTTTCGCAGATCGTAACCGCGCGCTTAATGCCTTGATCTGGAATGCAACAGGTGTTTCCGGGTCTTGAATAATTTGATTCAATACGCTATTCATCGCTTCCATGCGTCTCGATTCAATAAGGCTCATCACCTGCAGGCGCAACTGATCGTTCGTTCCCTTCAATAAGTTCCCGAGTGGTTTTACCCACTGCCCCGGTATATCATTCAAGTCGCTGCGCGCTATCACCCCTAATAAAAAAATTTTTTTTGCAACAGAAGTAGCATTGCTGCTTAACCGGGCGCTTACAAAATCCTGGAGTAGTTTCTGGTGGCAAAACTTTTCCATGAGGTTGCCTAATGAGTGCAGTGTGTTACCAGATGAATCTGCTTTGTGAAACTGTGTAGTGATAAATTGCACAACTTCGTCGCTCCAATCGGTATGGTGTAAAGCAACCCAGATGCCGGAATTGCGTAATACCGTATCGCTGCTGTTGAGAAATGCCGCTAACTGTTTTTTTTGCAATGGAGCAGCATCCATTTGGTCGAGCGCTATGAGCGCGGCTTTGCGTTTATAAACGGAGGAATCGCTCAATGCCTCAATGAGCGGTTGCGGTTTCCCTATGGTAATGAGCGCAAAGATGATGGCATGTTCCACGAAACGATCGCCCGGATTTGCAGCCGCATTCAGCAAAGCGGGTACGGCTCTTTCATCTGCTATTTGGCCCAGCGCAGTAGCTGCCTGCCTACGCACCGGTGCTTTATCGTTTTGCACCAGCTCCATTAATTTATCAATGGCTGCTTTGTCTTTCGCCAATCCTATGGCTCTTGTTGCACCGGTTCTAACAATGGCGCTTTCATCGTTCAGTGCATTACGCACTGCTTCTTTTGCAGAAGCATGTTGCATACGGGAAAGCGCGAATACTGCTGCTACACGTTGTTCCTCCTCCTTAAAAAGTGGAAGCGATTTTTTAAGCGACCCGACTGCGGTATCGCCTTTCAATATTATTTCTTCAATGGCATGGTCCCTCACTATTGGCCTTTCATCCATCATATAATGCACCAGTTGCTCCACAGATGATTTTTTGAAATCTATTTTCTTCCCCCACGCATCTTCCGTAACAGGGGTATCAATTTTGCGTATACGATATATACCGCCCAGCACCTCTGTTTTGGCTACTACCGAAAGCGGACAACCTGCCACAAACCACCCCCCGGTATTTACTACCAGTAAGCTCCCATCTGCATCCTGTAATACATCGGTAAGGTGTATATCCGCACTGTCTGATTGTACAAAAGGCTCATCGGTGGTGTGGAAGGTGGCGCCATCCTGCGCAATGATGTGCCGCATAATGCGGGCGGTATTGAATTGGGCAGAAAACAAATTTCCATCAAATGCTTGCCCCAGGGCATTTCCCCTGTAGCGCATAAGCCCCGCGTGCGATACACGCGCTAACTTCGTCATCACCGGCATCAGTTCGCCTGTAAGTTTCAGATGGTCTTCCTCAATCACCTCGTGCGGTTTGGGATAGACACCGCCTTCCACCCAATGCATGATGGCATCCCGGAACCCTGCCTGCGGATCAGTGAAATAGGTCATTGTTCCCAGTGTCTCACCCGAAGGCATAAACGCCAGTTCAACAGAATTGTCAAACCCGCCTCCGGCCAGCGATTCAAGTCCCGAACCATCGGGGCGACAGCGCCAGATCCGGGCTCCTTTTCCTTTTAAGGAATCTCCTTCTTTTGTTTTGATATTAAATCCGCGTCTAGCATCTGCCATGTAAAGCCAGCCATCGGGCCCCACAAAGGGACCGCTCAACGTTGCGGCATTGTGGTGCAACGTCCAGCCGGTTAACACGGTATCTCTTTTTTCTGCCACGCCGTCCCCATCTACATCTGTAAACCGAAGCAGGTTGGGTGGAGCAGCTACGAATAAACTGCCCTGGTAAAAAGCGCCACCCATAGGGTAGGAAATTTTGTCGGCGAATACTTTGCCTGTATCAAACACCCCGTCTCCGTTTTTATCTTCCAGCAGGCGGACCATAAATGTGGGATTGGATAAGACATCTTCCGTTGAGGTTGTTTTTCCGCTGGATTCTACAACGAACAATCTCCCCTCATTATCAAAACTTGCGAACATGGGGTAGGAGAGTAATCCGGCACCGGCTACTTTCTCAATGGAATACCCTTCGGGTACGCGTAAACCATCGGCGATGGCCGTTTGCTTTTTGCTACAGCCGGTAAATAGCACCATCCATTCAATCAGCACGAAGGCAACCAGGCAGGCATGGGTAATATGTTTCTTTTTTTTTAATGGGGCCGCATTCAGCATAAGAAAAAGGGTTTATTTGGTTTGTTGGCGTCCTGGTTTGCAGATGTTATTTACGGATGCATTCGCTAATAAATGCCGGTGTGTATCCATTGTCTTTTGCCCATTTAACGGCCATCATTACTTTGGCACGATAGTCGGGCTGATAGTTGTGGTAATAATCGTAAAAGTACTGCTCATGCACCAGCAGGTCCACATAGGGCGGTTTGCGCGATTCTTTTTCGTATTGATCGAGATAAGGGATGATCTGGGCCGATTTTTTGGTATCTATAATAATGCTGCTTTTAATAAAGGTGATGCCTTCCTTATTGTCTCTCCACAAAAATCTTTTGTTCATGTGCCTTCGTTGGTCAACATCCAGGTAGTAGGAGCAGGGAGGCAGGTTGTCATCTACATTAAAATCGCATAACTGTCCCCAATACCCGCAATCTCTTAATGCTCTTGAAACCTCCACGGGCACCTCGCCCCAATGCAGCGTGGTAATGGGCGATACCAATTGGTGCCCGGCAAAACGTTTTATTTGTTCTATCACGGCGGCGCATTCTTTTTTTACCTGCGCATAACCAGCATGTTTATAAGGGTTGTCTGGCATTTCTGCCTTTGCATGAAAGCTCAATTGCAACCAGTGCGCATTTGCCATCCACTCGCTTTTGAATTGATCCGTCATTTGAGAAAGATCAAAGCCCTCTGTTTCATAAAAAATATTAATGTGCACTTTAGTGCCATAGGTTTCATGTACCTGTTTCAAAAAGCTAAGAAACGGATCGTCGAATATAGAGGAGTAGACAGCAGCGTTAAGATGAATGTTTTTTAAAAACCAGATGGCATCGTCTATAGAAAGCCGGTATTTGTCCGCCAGGTCTTTAAACCAGTAGACCGTGATATTTTTTTTAGCGCCTGATTTTTCGTCTGTTATTTCGAGGACATTTTTAAATGGGGTAAGACTAACCGTTGCAATGAAATTGCCTTCGGTTTTTTGTGCGCGCACGCCGTTTACCGAGAGTACGCTGTCAGCCGGAGCAGCAATCTTAACCTGTGTTTTAAATAACGACCCGGTTGTTACGCCATCGCGCATGTGCAGTATATCACCATCTGCCGGACTGATAAATTGCAGATCAGCGGCATCGGCAGCCCATCGCGGAAAGGCAGGCGATCTTGTCAGTAAACCAACCCCTAACGCTGCGTGGTGCTTAATAAAAATGCGTCGAGAATACATAGCACTACATTTATTATTGTTTCGGTTTCCGCCTCACCCAATACCCGGTTCATTCATTGTTTGCAATAATGTTGCCGATGGCCCTGTGTAAATTCTCATGCTATACATTAGTAAATATGGGACCACTTATTCCCTGTCGCGTTAAAGCCGGTTCGCCGGCGTTTGCCACCCCGGGTGTAATTCTGGTAGTGTTATGGCCAAAGCACTGATAGTTCAGGCAAATTAAACTAAAATTCTGATGAATGGCTATTGAACCCGGCAGTTGATACCTGAAGTGTTTTCATTCACCCACTTTTTAAAGATTGAAAAGTACGTGCAGCAGCAACTCATTGGGGCAGGCATTCGGTAATAGAAATCTTCCCTGTTGAAGCCAACCTCATTGATGCAATCAAAGCAATTTTGATTTTGAAACTTGTGTATAATAGGGCATGTTCTATATTGATTATCAAAAACTGGTAAGATCAATTGAAGCATAACATCTGTTTAGCGTGACGAAGTATCGATCCTTTCGCCTGAAGATTTGCTAATAAAGCCAAATGATCTAAGCCTCTGGGTTTTTTATCTATACCGGGTATCGAAAAAGAGCCTGGTAGAATATCCCAAAAAAATTCTTAAGTTTGTATCATGCATCGCGCGGCAGACAAGAAGACCCGTAAAATGCGTCCTGCTTAACAGGTCCTGCCCCTGTATACACTCTCCCCACTGATTGGTTCGTGTTCATTACCTAAAAACGTTTGCTATGCTACAGCAGGACTATAGCGGCTATACGGCTGCCGATCATCATACATGGTCTGTATTGTTCAACAGGCAACTGGAAAAAATTCATCAGGTTGCTTATCCCAATTTCTCCCCTGGTTTGCAACAACTTGATTTCCGCTCCGACCACATTCCCGATTTCAATATCGTAAACCAAAAACTGAAAGCCCTCACAGGGTGGCAGATTTATGCAGTGCCGGCACTGATCGATAACCGCCTCTTCTTTGAAAAGATGCTGCACCGGGAGTTCGGTGCAACTACCTGGATACGTAAGCCGGAACAGCTAAACTATCTTGAGGAACCTGATCTGTTCCATGACGTCTTCGGTCATATCCCGCTGCTCACCGATCGGTTGATCTGCCATTTTCTGCACGGATTGGCTGAAATAGCCGCTCAGCACCAGTATGCAGAAGCTGTTGTTGAAATGCTCGCAAGGCTCTATTGGTACACCATTGAGTTTGGAATGGTGAAGGAAGGCGGCAGGCTTACCATTTACGGAGCAGGTATTCTTTCTTCCATTGGAGAGACGGATTTTTGTTTGTCTGAAAAGGCCAACAGGGTTTCTTTTGATATAGAAGCCATCCTTGCCAAACCAGTGATTAAAGACAAGTTCCAGGACAGCTATTTTGTGCTTGACTCAATGCAGCAGTTGCCGGATTCGTTGCTGGTGATCACAGAAAAAATCAATGCCCTTTCCTATGCGTCCTGACTATCCATCCAAATATTTTTCGGACAAGCGCAATCGCTATGTCCTTCTTTTGCTTTCTCTCGAAGAGTCTTCCCGCGGCTGATGCATGGATGCATCCACCTTCCTGGTTTTTTTATTTCAGTTCATCTCTAAAACGATTTTTCTATGCAGACAACCGTTCATCCGGTGACCCGTGCTGCCGGTACAAAAGACTTCCTTCCCCTGTACGGGACAGACTATATAGAATTTTATGTGGGCAATGCCAAACAGGCTGCGCATTACTACAAGACTGCTTTCGGCTTCCAGTCGCTGGCTTATGCAGGACCCGAAACGGGCTCAAAGGACAAAGTGAGCTACGTGATCCGCCAGCAAAAAATTACCCTTGTGCTGACAACGCCGCTGGAACCAGACAATGAAATAGCGGGGCATATCTACCGGCATGGTGATGGCGTAAAGGCGCTTGCGCTCAGTGTCAACGATGCCCGCGATGCCTGGCAACAAACCACATCGAGGGGCGCTAAAAGTTTTATGGAACTGACCGAGCTGAAAGACGACCACGGCGCGGTAAAGCTTGCGGGGATACATACCTACGGCGATACCGTTCATCTTTTTGTGGAAAGACAGCATTATGACGGGATATTCCTGCCCGGCTTTGTGAAATGGGAGCCGGAATACAGTCCTTCCGAAACCGGACTCCTGCACGTGGATCATTGTGTAGGAAATGTGGGATGGAATGGTATGAATCAATGGGTCAGCTTTTATGAAAGCGTAATGGGCTTCACAAACATCCTTTCCTTCGACGACAAGGATATCTCCACCGAATATTCGGCGCTCATGAGCAAAGTAATGAGCAACGGCAACGGGTACGTGAAATTCCCGATCAATGAGCCGGCAGAGGGTAAGAAAAAATCACAGGTGGCAGAGTTTCTCGACTACTACCATGGTGAAGGCGTGCAGCACATTGCCCTGGCGACGAAGGATATTATCCGAACGGTTCGCAACCTCCGGTTTCGCGGTGTTGAATTTTTAAAAGTACCGCAAACCTACTATGACGAACTGAAAAAGCGGGTGGGTGATATTGATGAAGACATGGAGGTGCTGGCTGAGCTGGGCGTACTGGTAGACCGGGACGAAGAAGGTTACCTGCTGCAAATTTTTACCAAACCAGTAGAAGACCGGCCCACGCTTTTCTTTGAGATCATCCAGCGCAAAGGCGCCCAAAGTTTTGGGAAAGGAAATTTTAAAGCGCTTTTTGAGGCGATTGAACGGGAGCAGGCCCTGAGGGGAAATTTATAATTATCAAAAATTTAAAACGATGCCTTACTATACAACGCTTGGCAGCATTCCGCACAAACGCCATACCCAGTTCCGCAAGCCAGACGGCAGCCTGTATGCAGAGCAACTTTTTTCAACCGAAGGTTTCTCCAACGACTATTCGCTGCTTTACCATCTTTATCCGCCAACGCAGATAACGCATACCGGTGCTACCATGGACCTGCGCCCGGAGGCTGCCACAGAAAAAAAGCTGCAGCACCGCAGCTTTGACGGGTTCCAGGTCCTGCCGGTGGAAGATTACCTGCGCAGCCGGCAGGTAATCCTGTTCAACAACGACTGCCATATCTCCCTTGCCGCTCCCGGGCAAAGCATGAAAGATTATTTCTACAAGAATGCCGATGCGGATGAACTGATCTTCGTGCATGAAGGCAGTGGCGTGCTGCATACGCTGTACGGCGACCTGGACTTTGCTGCCGGCGATTACATCGTTATACCCAGGGGAACCATTTACCAGATAGCGTTTTCGGTTACTCACAATCGTTTACTGATCGTTGAATCGTTCAGCCCCCTGCGTTTTCCGAAACGTTACCTCAGCGCTTACGGGCAACTGCTGGAGCATGCGCCCTATTCGGAGCGGGATATCCGCGGCCCGAAGCAACTCATCACCCACGACGAAAAAGGAGATTTTTTGATGCGTATCAAAAAGCATCATCATCTTTATAGCCTGCATTACGCTAGCCATCCGTTTGACGTGGTGGGATGGGACGGCTGTTGTTACCCGTTTACTTTTTCGATCCACGACTTTGAACCGATCACCGGCCGCGTACATCAGCCACCGCCGGTACACCAGACCTTTGAAGCCAGGAACTTCGTAGTCTGTTCTTTTGTGCCGCGTCTCTTTGATTATCATCCCGAGGCAATTCCTGCACCTTACAACCACAGCAATATAGACAGCGATGAACTGCTGTATTATGTGGACGGCGATTTTATGAGCCGAAAGCACGTAACAAAAGGGATGATCACCCTGCATCCTGCAGGCATACCGCATGGTCCGCATCCGGGCGCCGTGGAAAAATCCATTGGAGCCACGGATACAAAGGAACTGGCGGTGATGATAGACACCTTCCACCCGTTGCAGCTTACTCCGCAGGCGGTGGAAATTGAAAACCCCGGCTATACCATGAGTTGGGCAGAATAAAATTTACCATTATGAAGCGTCCACGATAAAAATGGAATTTTTTTCATGGTAAGCTCCATCTGGCCAAAACAAAAACATTAACAGATGAAACTGGTTACTTATTTATCCGGCAGTGAACAAAGGTTAGCCATGCTTTCCGGAGAACTGCTTTTTGACATGGCAGCCCTGCACCCAACGCTGCCTTCCACCATGCAGGCTTTCCTTGACGGCTGGGACGAATTTTATCCGCTGGCAATGGAGTGCAAACCCAACAATGCAGGAATGCCTGTTGACGACGTTGTACTGTGCTCACCCATACCACGCCCCACTTCGCTGCGCGATGGCTATGCTTTTCGCCAGCATGTAGCGGCGGCAAGGCGCAACCGCGGTCTGGACATGATCCCTGCCTTTGATGCCTTTCCCGTCTTTTATTTCGGCAACCACATGAGTGTACAAGGCCCGGGAGATATCTACTGCATGCCTGATCATTTTGAAAAGCTCGATTACGAACTGGAATGTGCTATTTTAATTTGCCGGAAAGGAACAAACATCCCGGCAGCGGAAGCCGATCGTTATATCGGCGGGCTCATGATCATGAATGACATGAGCGCAAGGACTTTGCAGATGGAAGAAATGCAGTTGAGCCTCGGCCCTGCAAAGGGTAAGGACTTTTCTACGGTGCTCGGTCCCTGGCTGGTTACTGCGGATGAACTAAAAATGTATGAAACGGACTGCAAGACCGGTCATACAGGAAAGTCCTGGAACCTGGAGATGACAGCCGCCGTCAACGGTACTGCGTTAAGCAAAGGCAGGCTTGCTGATATGGACTGGACCTTTGCCGAACTGATCGAGCGCGCAAGCTACGGCGTCACCCTGCATCCCGGTGATGTGATCGGCAGCGGTACCGTAGGCACAGGCTGCCTGTTGGAACTCAACGGTACCGGTAAAAGGGAGAACCCGCATTACAATGAACGCTGGCTGCGTCCCAGAGATAAAGTGGATCTGGAAATAACGGCACTCGGAACATTGCATAACACCATCCTGCCGTACTCCACTCGTTGGAGCATTCTTCATCAAAAGAAAACGCATGCTGCTGCAACTCTCTGACCTGCCCGCCGCCACGCGGCAGCAATGGCTGCAACACGCTATTGCTCCCCCGCCCCATTGCGCTGGTAAGCTCTGTTAATAAAAACGGAGCAGTGAACCTTGCGCCCTTCAGTTTTTTTAATATGGTTTCCTCTGAGCCACCGCTGGTCATTTTTTCACCCAATCGCCGCCTGAGAAATAACAGCACCAAGCATACCCTGGACAATCTTACCGAAACAAAGGAAGTGGTGATCCACCTGGTGACCTATGAGATGGTGCAACAGGTATCGCTTGCTTCCTGCGACTATCCCGCGGGGGTAGACGAATTTCTGAAGGCAGGATTCACCAAAGAACCGGCTACCGTGGTAGCGCCTCCGATGGTAAAGGAAAGCCCTGTTAAGCTTGAATGCAAGATCATTCATGTGCAACCACTCGGAGCGACTGGTGGCGCCGGCAACCTCGTGATCGCAGAAGTGCTTTGCATGCACATCAGTGAGGAGATACTCAACGCGGAAGCCACTATGATTGACCAGCAAAAGTTGTCACTCGTGGCAAGGCTGGGTGGCGATTGGTATTGCCGCGTTGATCAGTCGAACCTCTTCAAAGTACCCAAACCCAATGCAAAACTCGGAATTGGTTTGGACGCCCTGCCGGAGTTTGTCAAAACGAGTGAGATTCTTACCCGCAATCACCTGGCTCAGTTGGCAAACGTGGAAACGATTCCCACCAGGGATGATACTTATACCAACGCGTTACTAAGCCTTCGGCTACGCATGGTGGAAGATGCGGCGCAAAGAAAAAAATTGCTGCACACCCAGGCCATGCACCTGCTGGATGAAGGAAGCGTTCACGAGGCCTGGCAGGTATTATTGATGGAGCGGGATTAAAACTCCATGATGAAGATCATATTGCATCAAAAATCTGAAAACGAAAAAAATGATCAAGGTTAGCGAAACTTGCAGCCTTGTTCTGGTAATTGCTGCAAACAAAGGGTTGATAAAATAAACAACAGAACAAAGCCTTTCCGATTTTTTAAGCTGGCAAGTTTGAGTTGAAAAAAATAATCGTTTGAGCGCAACCGTTGTTGCGCAGTTTCAAACGGATAAATACAAACGCGTAAAAGAATAACTATCCTGCGCCGGCAGCCAAAACTTTTTTGTAAAAAAAGATGAAGCCAGATATAAATATTAAAATGAAAGATTTGAAATGTTCTTCTTTTAAAAGATTGAACTGCGGTTACTGATGCAGGATAGCACGGGATGCACATATTATTTTACTGCAGTGATGTTTCGTTTCAAAAAATAACAATAACTTCATGACCTATACATCCAAAACTGCTTTATTTGTAATGGCTCAACAACAAACGCTCACACTGCAAAAAAGAGTAGCATTGTTCGATGATCAGCTCGCTTTTCAGCAGTTGTTCAGGATATATTACACAGGGCTCTTCCAGTTTTCGGCTGCCATGGTTAAGGTAAAAGAAATTGCAGAGGAAATTGTAGAAGATGTGTTTGTAAGATTGTGGAATAACAGGAAAGAACTTGACCGGATTGAGAACATACGGATATACCTATACGTTGCGGTTAGAAATCAGTCTTTAAATTTTATTACCCGGCAGGGCAACAAAGCATATGTAGAGTTGAACGACCTGGATGTTGTTTGCAATGAGCTTGTTCCCAGCCCGGAAGACCTGATGGTTGCATCCGAAATGTTGCAGGCGGTTAACAAAGCCATTCATGAGCTTCCGCCCAAATGCAGGATCGTATATAAGTTAGTGCGGGAAGATGGTTTGCAATACAAAGAAGTGGCGGAAATACTCAGCATATCACCCCGGACCGTGGAGAACCACATTGCACTCGCCATAAAGAAAATTGCCGCCGCCCTCAAAGTCAATTTTCAGTCTTCCACTGGTTTGCCTGTAAGAGAAGCCGATGCTAAACCGGCTCTTTAAAAATGTTTTTTTTCTACTAGGGGATCATCTGTTTTTCTGTGTCTTACTAATATAATACTTACCATGCACGATGCCAGAACATTGGTGTTATTAGGAAAAAAGTTGAACAATGAAGCGACGGAAGAAGAGTTGATTGAGCTGGCACAATTGCTACAGGCTGCATCCATTAAACCACATTCTCTTGAATTGCTCCGTGAAATTTGGCTGAAGAAGCAAAAAGGCAACGAAAGCCTGCTTAACGAAAAATGGGATAGCCTGTTGTTAAAAATTGCTGTACCCGAAGAGCAGTTACCCGTAGCTGTACCGGTTTTTGAACGGCAAAAGCGCAAATTCACTATTGCCCGAATGGCTGTGGCCGCGGCTGTTAGCATTGCAGTTGTGCTGACCATTTATTTTTCTTCTCAGAAAAATACGTCGCCACAAAAGGTAATGGCTGCGCACGAAATGCCCGACTCGATTGTAACGGCGCTGAATGGCGAAAAGAAAAGAATTGTATTGCCCGATAGCACAAAAGTATATCTGAATAGCGGCAGTCGCCTGGTATACAGCAAACGTTTTGGCAGTGGCAGCCGCGAAGTGCAGTTAACAGGAGAGGCTTTTTTTGAAGTAACCAAAGATGCAGCCCATCCCTTTATAGTAAATACCAGCCGGATGTTTGTGAAAGTATTGGGTACGGTATTTAATGTAAAAGCCTACGAAACGCCCGAAGACATTGAAACCACGGTAGTAGAAGGAAAGGTAGAAGTGAGCCTGAAAGAAGATCGCGAAAAAAAAGTAGTGTTGCTGCCCAGCGAAAAAATTTCTTTGAAGAACAACCGTTTTTACCAGAGCGGCAAACAGGCACCTTTGAAATACGAGGTGGAAACGGTTAAGCCCAAGGAAACAAACGAGCGCGACCTGGTGGAAACAGCGTGGGTAAACGACAAAGTGGTATTTCACGAAGAATCTTTTGAAATGGTTGCACTTAAAATGGAACGCTGGTACAACGTGCGCGTTCACTTTTACAGTGAAAAAACCAGGCACATATTAATGAGCGGCGATTTTGATAACGTTGCTATAGACGAAGCATTGCAGATATTACAAATGCTGGTGCATTTTACATATGAGAAAAAGGGTGATGATATTTACATCAGGTAAAAGAATTTTTTAAACCCCACATAACCAAAACAACGCTTATGATTTATCATGGACCTCCCGCAAGATAGATATTGCCAAAAATAAAAAGAGGAAGAGGTGGAGCTCTTCCCCTTTGAAAGCTACATTTCGGTAACGGAATAAGTTCAACTAACAGTCAGGCTTATTCCCCCTATTAACTTTTCAATTCAAATGTATGAAAAAAAGCAGGTACCGGCTGCAGGAAATTCCTTTGCGCCTGGTATATAAGTTTCTACTGTTTATGAAGATAACCGTTTTGCTTCTTGTTATTCCATTTCTACAGGTTGCTGCAAAAGGGTATGGACAGGACAAATTTTCACTCAAACTGGAGCAGGTAGAAGCCGCCAGGGTTTTTTCCAGTATACAGCAAAAAAGCGCATACCGGTTCTTTTACCTTCGCGACGATGTAAGAAAGCTTGGTAAAATAAACATCGATGTAACCGATGCTACGCTCAGCGAGATCATGCAAAAAGTGCTGGGCAGTTCACTCGCTTATAAAATCATCAACAACTACCTGGTGGTAATTTCGCCTAATCGCGCTGCACTGGAAGCGCAGGTGGAAGTAAAGGGCAAAATTACCGACGAGGCCGGCAACGCGCTTGAAGGTGTAACCATACGCGCAAAAGGCCAAACCAATTCCGGCGTTACCTCTGGGCCCGATGGTTCATTCTCCATTATTGTAGATGAAAAAGCAGTGCTGGAAATAAGCATGGTTGGCTTTGAATCGATAGAGATACCGGTAAACGGCAGGAGCCAGTTGGACAATATTACCCTGAAGGTAGCTGCTTCGGGGCTAAACGAAGTTGTGGTGGTAGGTTACGCCACTCAAAAGAAAGCGAGCCTTGTAGGTGCGGTGGCTACCGTTAGTTCCGACGATATAGCTGTAATGCCCGATGCCAATGTGGCGGCCCGTTTACAGGGGCGTGTATCAGGCGTAACCGTAACCAATAACAATACGCCCGGCGGCACACCACTGGTGCGCATACGCGGTTTTGGCTCTATCAACAGTAATGATCCTTTATACGTGATCGACGGCGTACCCACCACCGAGGGATTGGCAAGCATCAATCCCAACGATGTGGAATCGATGACAGTTTTGAAAGACGCTTCGTCTTCCGCCATTTATGGTTCGCGCGCTTCTAACGGTGTAATACTCATTACTACCAAAAAAGGTAAAAGCGGTAAACCGCGCCTCAGCTTTACCACGCGCGTTGGTACACAGTGGAACAAAAACAAAATGGATGTATTGTCGCCGCAGGAAACCGGCGAGCTGTCGTGGCTGCAGTTCAGGAACGACGGTTTGCAGGTAGGCGATGTAAACTGGGGCAACCCCATGTATGGTTATGGTGAAAACCCGGTAATACCCGATTACATTTTGCCCATTGGTAAAATGGAAGGCGATCCTGCGGTAGACCCGGCTTTGTATCAATGGCCACGTCCATATTACGGTATCATCAAATCCAACAAAACCGGCACCGACTGGTACGATGAGATCACCAATCCCAGCCCCATCATCCAGGAATACAATATAGGCGTGAGTGGTGGAACCGAAAAAACGAATTACTCTTTCTCATTCGGTTATATGGATCAGAATGGTATACTGAAGCACACGGGTTTTAAAAGGTATTCCCTCCGGTCTAACGTTGACGCACAGGTTACAGACTGGTTGAAAATAGGCGAAGCACTTGGGGTAGCCTATACCGATGTGAACGGTATTGCAAACAATAACGACCTCAATCCCGTTGCCCTTGCTGCACGTACCAATACCATGATGCCCGTGCGCGACATTATGGGCAACTGGGCCGGCGGATGGAACCCCATGGCGTTGCTGTACAGGAATAAGGACGATTACAACAGGCGCCTGCGGGTGTTAGGAAACGCATATGCGCAGGCAACCTTCCTGAAAGACTTTACGGTTAAATCGCTCATAGGTATCGATTACAATTCAGGCAGGGTGCTCGACCGCAATCTTATTATGTACGAATCGAGCGATGCCGCCGCCTCGCATGTACTCACCCAAAGTTTTAATGGCGGACTCCAGTATAACTGGGACAACACGCTCAACTACAATAAATCCATCAACAGCGTACACAACATTAATGTGTTGCTGGGAACTTCTGTTGTAAGCAGTTATTCGGAAACGTTAACGGGTAGCCGATCAACATTTTCTTTAACCGATCTCGACTACATGGTATTGGACGCGGGTGAAAAAGACCCTGCCAGTTCCGGTACATTCGATGAATGGTATACGTTTTCCTATTTCGGCCGCCTGAACTACGATTATGCAGGTAAATACCTGTTGGAAGCAGTAGTGCGCCGCGATGGTTCTTCCCGCTTTTCCGAAGAGAATCGCTGGGGTACTTTTCCTGCCGTAGCGGTAGGTTGGAGATTGTCGAAAGAAAACTTTATGCGCAACATTAAATGGATTACCGACCTGAAGCTGCGCGCAGGTTATGGCAAAAACGGAAATGATAATGTGGGCAACTACAATATTTACAGCACCTATCGCGCCAACAGGTTCGAAGGCTATTACAACATTACCGGTTCCAGCACTACCACTACACAAGCTGGTTTCCGTAAATACAAATTGGGCAATCCCGATGCCCGCTGGGAAGCCACTACCACCACAGATATAGGGTTAGATGCGGTACTGTTTAACAGCAAAATCGAATTCAGCTTTGATGTGTTCAATCGCCGGACAACCGATATGCTGTACCCCGATTCTAAACCAGCCACTTTCGGTTTGGTAGAACTGCCTTCTGTAAACATTGGTGAAATGCAGAACAAAGGATTCGATGTATCGCTCTTATACCGCGGTACCATTGGCAACGACTTCTCTTTCAACATCCAGGGCAACCTGTCTCATTACAAGAACAAAGTGATCAGCCTCAACAATAAACCCGGCGAAATACGGTATGGTGCTACATTGCGCAACTCCATCTACAATGCGTCGATGGCAGGTCAACCCATATCGTCGTTTTACGGTTATGTAGTGGAAGGCATTTTCAACAGTTGGGAAGATGTGGCGAAACATCCCAAATATAATCCCGATGTAAATGGCCTCGACACCTACAGCAAGCCCGGCATGTTTATGTACAAAGATGTAAACAACGATGGTAAGATCACCGCTGCAGACCGTACCTTCACTGGTAGCCCGCATCCCGATTTTACCTACGGCATCAACATCGATCTCAAATATAAAAACTGGGACGTGGTGATGTTCTTCCAGGGTGTGCAAGGCAACCAGTTAGCAAATTATTTGTTGTGGGATGGATTTGCAGGGGTAAATACCAAAAGGCATTTGTACGAGTCGTGGACAGCAGAACGCTACGCCAATGGCGACAAGATCACCATGCCCGTTATCACGCGCGATGTAACCCAGCTCCACCTGCCTTCTTCTTTCTTCCTCGAAAACGGATCGTACTTCAGGATGAAGAGCCTTTCTATTGGCTTCAATCTGCCTGCCGACGTAGCGTCGAGGTTTAAAATGAGAGGCGCAAGGATTTACGCGCAGGCAACCAACCTGTTCACCATTACCAAATACACCGGTCTCGATCCTGAAGTTACACCCGTTAACAACCTTACATTAGGTATCGACAACGGCGTATACCCTACATCGCAAAGTGTAATGGTGGGGCTTGACATCAACTTGTAAAATACAATCGGTAAAACAAAAATGAACTGTCTTCAGCATTAGCTTTTACCGGCATAAAAAATTGAATAATGAAAAAGATTATAATACTCTTACTGGTGCTTACAGGTGTGATGGGCTCCTGTTCCAAATTCGACATTAAGCCGAAGGGACAGGCCAACATCGACCAGTTGACCAACAAAGCCGGCGTTGATGCCTTATTGATAGGTGTATACGCTTGTATTGACGGTACCGTGATCAATGATGCGGGATTGGCCTGGTCCAGTTCCATTTCTAACTGGGTGTGGGGCAGCGTGGCCAGCGATGACGCCCGCAAAGGATCGTCGCTAGGCGACCAGTCTGCCATCAACCCCATTGAATATTTTTATGTAGATGCTTCCAACACCTATGTAGGAAACAGGTGGCGCACTTATTACGAAGCCATTACAAGGGCAAACGAAGTGCTGCGCATATTGCCCAACGTTACCGATATGAGCGCCGAAGAAAAAACACTCGTGGAGGCACAAACGAAGTTCTTGCGGGCACACTTCTATTTTTATCTGACGATCGTGTACGACAAGGTACCCTACATAGACGAAAATACCGAAGCCCCTGGCGGTGTGAAAAACGATCACACTGTGTGGCCCGAAATGGAAAACGATATGAAGTTTGCAGTAGACAATTTGCCGCCCACCTGGGTAGAGAAAGGAAGAGTAACTGCATGGGCTGCCAAAACCTACCTGGCCCGCATTTATATGTTCCAGCAGAAATTCGACCTGGCGATGCCGTTATTGCAGGATGTATACGATAACGGACCCTTTACCCTGGTAGACAGCTACGAAAAAAATTATCGCATCGCTTACAACAACAACTCCGAATCTATTTGGGAAGTGCAATACGCGGTAAACGATGGTGCCGACGGTTCTCCCAACGCCAACTGGGGCGATGGGCTCGTGTTCCCACATGGCACTGCCGGCCTGGGCATACAAGGCGCCTTTTTCCAGGCCACACACAATTTTGTAAGCGCCTTTAGGGTAGATGCCAACGGATTGCCCTTGCTGAACGATACGTATTCAGTAGACGATATTCTGCCTTACTCAAAAACGGGTGCATCGGTGTTGTACACCGATCCTGTCGATCCTCGGTTAGACCATACCGTTGGCAGACCCGGCGTACCCTTCCTTGATTATGGTGTAGTGCACGGCGGCGATAGCTGGGTAGTAGATGCCGTTAACATGGGGCCGTACAACTATAAGAAAAACATGTTCCTGAAATCGGAAGCAAGCTCCGCCACCACTACCGGCTGGATGACAGGCTTGAACCCCAACAATTACCGCATATTCAAGCTGGGGCATGTAATACTATGGCTGGCAGAATGCGAAGTAGAAATAGGTTCGCTGCACAATGCTACCAACCTTGTAAATGAAATTCGCAACCGCGCAAAAAATTCAAATGTAGTAACCTTTGCCGATGGCACTCCTGCGGCTAACTATGATGTAGAACCGTATACTTCAGACTTTGCGAACCAGGACTATGGACGTAAAGCTGTGCGGATGGAGCTGCGCCTTGAATTTGGCATGGAAGGTATGCGCTTTTTCGACCTGGTGCGCTGGGGCATTGCTGCAGATGTAATGAACAATTATTTGCAGGTAGAGGGTACCGTTATGCCGCCCCTGGCAGGAATGGCGTTCATTCCGGGTAAACATGAAAGATGGCCCATTCCTCAAACACAAATTGACTTGTCTGATAAAATTGATGGCGAATCTGTGTTGGAACAAAACCTGAATTATTAGTTTGTTGACAGGGTTGATTGAGTGAAATAGTTGAGTAAGTTAATTAGGTCAAACGGGGGCAGAAAGGTTTATGGCTTGATGCGCCGCTGACTTAACTAACTTACTTAACCCACTCAACTTAATCCACCCCACTCAACCAAATCAACTCATTTAACTCAATCTCCAATTCACCAGTCATGAATACCTCCAGGAAAGATTTTCTAAAACTTGCCAGCTTTGGATTTGCCGGAGTGGTATTGCCCACCGCAGGCATCGCTTCGGGTACTAACGGTATTAAGCAAGCCATCAAAGAAGGTAAAAAAATAAGCACTTACAGGATTGAACTCGCCCCCGATGCTTCGGAATCTGAAAAATGGGCCGCTACGGAATTGCAGCACTGG
This sequence comes from Agriterribacter sp., assembly GCA_051955255.1. Lineage (GTDB taxonomy): Bacteria > Bacteroidota > Bacteroidia > Chitinophagales > Chitinophagaceae > Agriterribacter. The sequence continues at coordinate 55,734 of JBQCGX010000003.1, forward strand.
CTGTATGAGATCAGCGGAGAATATGTGGCATTAATAGGTGCTGATAAAACATACACCGGCGGTAAAATTGTATTGGGCTACAACGACATTGTAAAAGCTAAAACAGGTGTGCCCGCGCCTGCCGATGGCGATGAATCCTATCATTATTTCAGCAAAGACGGTAATGTATACATTTATGGTGGCAAACAAAGAGGCACCATGTATGGTGTGCTGTCTTTTTTGGAAAACGAATTTGGCTGCCGCTGGTATACACCACAGGTAACGCTCATTCCCAAAAAACCGAAACTCGTATTTGGGGAGTACGATCACAAAGAAGCGCCCGGCATTCAGGTACGCAACAATTTTTATTTCGAGGCCTTTGATACCACCTGGGCCACACGAAATAAAATGAACGGAAGAATGTTTTTGTGGAACCCGGAATACAAACCGAATGATGGCATTTTTTATAAGGAGCAGCCCGGCGGAGAGGAAACTTATTGGTCTGTACACACTTTCTACCCTTTGATGCCGCCCGAAGAGTTTTTCGACAAGCATCCAGAATACTACAGTCTCATCAATGGCAAACGCATTCATAAACGCGCACAATTATGCCTGAGCAATAAAGACGTATTAAAGATCGTAACAGAAAGAATAAAGGATAACATTCGCAAATACCCGAAATTTCTGATATACGATGTATCGCAGAACGACTGGTACAATCCCTGCCAGTGCGACAAGTGCCAGGCGATTGTAAAAAGAGAAGGCGGCGGCGCAGAGTCTGGCATTATGATCTGGTTTGTAAACCAGGTAGCCCAGGCTATTGAAAAAGAATTTCCCGATAAAATGATCGGTACACTCGCTTATCAATACACGCGTAAACCGCCCACCAACATCAAGCCGCGGCAAAACGTAGTGGTGCGTCTTTGTCCTATTGAAGCCTGTGTGGCGCATCCTCTGAATGAGTGCCTGGAAAACAAATCATTCTTAAACGATCTTCAAACCTGGGCAGGCATTTCGCCCCATCTGTATATATGGGATTACGTGGTGAATTTTGCGCATTACATTATGCCGTATCCAAATTTTTACGTACTGCAGCCTAATATCAAAACCTTCAGAGACAACAAGGCTATTGGCATTATGGAACAGGCCAATCACCAGAGCCGTGGTGGCGAGTTTGAAGAACTGAAATGTTATGTAATCGCCCGGTTGTTGTGGAACCCCGAGGCAGACATGCAGGAAGTGATCAACGATTTTGTGCACGGCTTTTACGGACGTTCGGGTAGGTATATACGGGAGTACTTCGACCTGGTGCACAGCCTGGTAAAACCCGATACGCATATTCACATTCGCCTCGAAGCAAACGATAAAATATTTACAGATGAGTTTGTGAATAAAGCACTGGCTATATTTGAAAAGGCCTGCAAAGTGGCCGACAACCAGGAAATATTGGCGCGTGTTGAGCTAGTATTGTTATCGGTTTTATATCTCAAATGCAGGCGGGCTCCTGTTTTGTCCCGTACCGACGGTACTTATGAAAGACTGCTGAAGATCGTGGAAAAAGAAGGCGTCACGCATTTCGCCGAATACCGCGAAACCAAAGAATCGTTCATGAAATTGATTGAAAGCGCCAATTAAAAATCATTTTTCATTTAATAACAGCGCGGGCAGCTTCGGTTGCCTGTGCTTCAACTCTCCTTGCAGTATGAAGTACATTCTTCTCATCCTTGTTTGTATTAAAATGGATCTGTCGGCCGTTGCCGGTACGCTGCCTGTTCAGGACACAGGCTCTAACGTTTACAGGATTGTGTTAAGCCCTTACGCCTCCGAATCGGAAAAGTGGGCAGCGGAAGAATTACAGCATTGGCTATACGAAATAAGCAGTGAATACCTCGCTATAGAAAAGTACGATGCTACTTATGCGGGTCCAAAAATTGTATTGGGCTACCACGATTTGATTAAAGCCAAAACCGGTGCAACGGCGCCTGCCGAAGCCGACGAATCGTTTCACTACTTCAGCTCGGGTAAAGATGTTTTCATTTACGGGGGAAAACAGCGAGGTACCATGTATGGCGTATTTTCTTTTTTAGAAAATGAGTTTGGCTGCCGTTGGTACACGCCCCGCGTAACAGTGATTCCCAAAAAACAGCAGCTCGTTTTTGGTACATACGACCGCAAAGGCGCACCGGGCATACAAGTACGTAACGATTTTTATTTTGAAGCCTTCGACCCCACCTGGGCAGCCCGGAATAAAATGAACGGCAGAATGGACTATGTTAAACAACCCGGCGGGGTCGAAGGTTTTTGGGCAGTACATACATTTTATCCGTTGATGCCGCCTTCTGAATTTTTTGACAAACATCCCGAGTATTACAGCCTCATCAACGGTAAAAGAACTTTTGAGCTGCAAAAGAATAACAGGCATGAATGGGCGCAGTTGTGTTTGAGCAATAAAAACGTGCTGCGTATTATGACGGAGCGCATCAAACAAAAAATGCACGAACATCCTGAATACATGATTTACGATGTGTCGCAAAACGATTATTACAATGCCTGCGAGTGCGATAAGTGCCAGGCGATTGTAAAAAAGGAAGGCGGCGCAGAATCGGGACTGATGATCTGGTTTGTGAACCAGGTAGCAGAAGCGGTAGAAAAAGAGTTCCCCGGTAAATACATTGGCACACTCGCTTATCAATACACCCGCAATCCGCCCAAAAACATCAAGCCGCGGAAAAATGTAGTGGTGCGGCTGTGCCCTATCGAAGCCTGTGTGGCACACGATCTGAAGTCATGCGAAAGAAATAAATCCTTTCTCGACGATATGCAAAAATGGGCAAGCATTTCGCCGCAACTGTATATATGGGATTACGTGGTGAACTTTGCACATTACAGTATGCCCTACCCGAACTTTGCGGTGCTTCAGTCGAACATTAACACCTTTAAAGAAAATAAGAGCATTGGCATTATGGAGCAGGCGGCTTACCAGAGCCGGGGTGGCGAATTTTCGGAGCTGAAAGCTTATCTCATTTCAAAACTGTTGTGGAACCCCGATATCAATACTTCTGAAGTAATAGACGATTTTATGTACGGTTACTATGGCCGCGCGGGCAGGTATGTAAAACAATACTTTGATCTTGCCCAAAGCCTGATTACACCACAGCAGCATATGAAAATAGGATTGCAGCCGAATGATAAAATGTTTACCGATGAATTTGTAAGTCAATCGCTGGCTTTGTTTAATGAAGCAGAAAAGGTAGCCGATAACGAAGAGATCCGGTCGCGCGTAGCGTTGTCTGCACTTCCCGTGCTCTACCTCAAATGTCTACGCAATCCTTCTGCAGCCCGCAACGATGGAACTTACACGAAAGTGATGGACATTATAAACAAAGAAGGCATTACACATTTGGCCGAATACAATCAAAGCATGGAGCGCTTTAAACAAAAGATAGAAGAAGCAAAGTAAAAATCACCCAAACGGATGATGAAGCCTTATTGATATTATTAGTGCTTGCAGGGCCATTTGCTGTGGTGCTGCTGATGCCCGATATTTTAAAAAATTTATGAAACTCCCGCAGCAGCGGGTATAAACAAGCTGCTATTTACAATGAAATTCCTACACACATTTATGAACAGGAATGGCTTCTGCTGCATGCTGTTGAGCCTTTCGGTTACGGTTGGCTGTAATACCAAAGCCGGACTGGACGAGTTGAAATCGGTAGAAACAGAACTCGCCGGCGCTGTAAGCAACGATTTCCGGTTTAACGGCTTTACCGAATACTGGCACGATGTGCACGAACACCGCATCCGGTACGGCAATCTTTTCAGGATGAATATTCCCGATCAGCAAACCGCCATACTGCAGGCAAAAGTAAACCTGGCAGAAGCGTTGGAGATACCCGGCCTGCAAATGCAGGAAGGCTTTTTGAACGGACTGATGGCACAACCGTATACCCTGCTCGAAAACGCAACCGAGCAAAATATTGAACAGGCCTTGCAATCGGGCAAAAACGCATTGTTGCTAACTACCAACGATCAGGAGGTTGCTAAAACGCTGCAGTCAAAATACAAAGCGTCAACCATTGCCAGCGATTTATTCAGCCACCAGGCCAATGCGGAGGGCTTTGCAGTGACCGATGCTTTTATGCTGACAAATAATAAAACAACGTTGTTTGTTGTAAACGCTTCCGACAAAAAGTACCTGGATCATTTTAAAACAATCTGGTCGGCTACAGAAAAAATTTTGAGCGAATATGATCTGAAACGTGGCTGGTTTGGCGCGCAAACGCTCATCAAAAGCGTTACCTGCACACCTGGAACGCCTATTGAATTAATGGGCAAAGGAATGAACGAGGGCAACTCCTGGTTTGTGTTTGACGGCTACATGGAATTTTTAGCAAAAAATGAAATTGACAACTGGGTGAATGAAGTAAACCTTCCGGTGATAGCAGACGTTGGTTTTTCGCCTATGTATGGATTGGAGAATTACGACTCGCTGCAGGTACAAAGCATGTTTACGCCCGAATCGTGGATCAACTACGCAAAAGAGAAAAAAGGATACGTATTCCGTCCTGTTTTTGATACAATGGCTGAACGGCTGAAACTCAAATACGACGGTTATTTTGCAACGGAAGGTAATATTGACCAGGTAAATGCAGATGATATGCCTTTTGTGGCGAGCACAGGCTCTTTGAAGAACGGCGTTACCAACAGCATGATCGTGTTTACTAAAAAGAACGAACCCTTTACCAAAGCCAAACTGTGGGAGGCGATTATAAATAAAAGAGAAGTGGCAATTTTGGAAGAAGGCAAGATGGCGGGCCCCGCTTTGTACCGGAATGCACTGCAATTGCTGCTGCTCGACCGCGTGTATCTCGAAGAATATTTCGGCGACCGCATTAACCTCGATGCTGTAACCGAAGCTAATAGGGTACGCGTTACAGTGAGCAATTTGTATCCGCATGCAGTAGATGGGAAGATAACGATCAGGTTGCCCAAGCAATTAACCATTACCGGCGATACGGCGCAAACGATCAACCTTGCGCCCAACAGCTCCAAAGAAATTGTGCTGGATGTTCAACCCGCTCCCGACGCTATGGGGCGCCCCAATCCCGTCGCTATTCAATATACATGGGGGAATAATTCCAAATCAACCGTCGCATCTGTAGAACTTCCGCCGGCTATATCCATGCACGAACTGCTGTATGGAAATGCGGCCGGAACAGACTATCCCGTTACCATCAGCAACTTTACCAAACAAACTTCCTTCCCGGTAAAGTTGCAGGTAACCGACAAGACCGACAGCAGCAAAGTTGTTTTTGAAAAAGAAGAAACCTTTACGGCTGAGCAGGGAAAATACAGCACTAAAAAATTTGCTGTTAAAATTCCTGCCGGCAACTATACGGTACGGGTAGACGCACTGGGCATGCAGCAAACCGGGCAACTGGGCATAGAAGGGGCAGCAGGAACGGCCTCGCTCAAGGAAGTAGATTTGAATAATGATGGCATTAGCGAATACAGCCTGGAAAACGACCAGGTTAAGATCACGCTGCTCTCTACCGGCGCACGGGTAATTGAATACATTGTAAAAGCCAAAAACGACAATATCCTCTTTAAGCTGTGGCCCGAAAAACCGGTAGACGACAGGCGTCCTTTCAGAACAAGGGAGTTTTATCCTTACGGCGGCTTCGAAGATTTTCTGGGGCAGCCAAGTATTGAAACACATAAGGTATACGACGCCGAAGTGGTAAAAAAAGAGGGTGAGTATGTGCAGGTGAAAATGAAAGCCGATTATTATGGCAACCTCATCGAAAAAATATTTACCTTATATGGCAATTCTCCCTTGCTGGAAATACGCTTTGCATTGACGATGAGAAATCCTGAAATGAACATGCTCGGGCCGCAGCCCATTCTTGAAATAGGCAAAGTACACGGGCCGGAAGACAAGTTTGTAATACCTGAAATGGATGGATTGCATGAATACAAAATGCGGATGGACCGGTATTTTGGTCGTGCATTTTTTGTGAAGGAAGGATGGAATGCCGGGCAGGATACAAAAGAAAACATTGCCTTTGCCGGCGCTTTCCCGGTTAGGCAACCCATCTTTTTGCATATGTGGATGAATCATCCTTCTAACCCCGGCTCACATTATTATTATGCAGAGTTTCAGCCGTGGACGCCTTTGTTCCGAAATACAACCACCTATTTCTCTTATTATATGTGGGCGGCGCCCGGATCGTGGGAAGAAAGCGTAAAAGCATTGCGCGACAGAAACCTGGTGACGACAAGATAAAATAACGGTAACCTATAAGCGATTTATAAGCTAAATTATCCTTACACAAATGCAACTGAAAAAACCTGTCATTGCTATTACTATTGCGCTGCTTTCAACCTTTGTATGGGGGCTGAACGATGCCACAGCGCAGAGCCTGAAAGTATTGAAGCTGGAAATGAATTATCCGAGTCCCGGCATTCCCTATTATCATATCAAAGCCGATCTTGACTTGCCATCGAGTTCGATGATTGAAGTTGAAATGGCGGTGAATGGTAAAATACTGCGCTATACCGACCTGCATCCTGAGCATGAGTTGGGCGATCTTTCTTACCCGCATTTAACCAACCGTCCACCTTCCGGTGCCGGCCTGTCGCAAGACAATAAAAAGTATTTGCATCCCAGCGTAGTTGGCTGGGTGAAATGGAATCCCGGCACTACTTACGACGTAAAGCTGAGCGTGCGCATGAAAAAAAGTTTGCAGCACAGCAAATCGGATGTGCTGCTCACCAGCACACAAAAAATAACAGCGCCATCGGGCGCACCGGTATATGATACTGCATGGAAAAATTATAAATCGGTTGTGTTAAGCGAAACCGCAGGCATGGAGCGCAAGGCAGAACCCGTGGAAGTGCTGGTTGCTTTTTATCCTGATGAGGTGAACGATTTGAAAAGAGAGATCAGGGTGGTGGCGTTCGATCCTGCTACGAAAGCTGTAAAAGAAGTACCCTCGCAGGTATACGACATACAGGAATACCTGGTAGAAGATGACATGGCGCCCGACAGCACGGGTAAGCCTACACGAGATATTCCGGTGTGGATGCCCACTGTATCGGCAAGGGTGGCTTTCCTGGCAGATGTGCCCGCCCGGAGCAGCCGGGTGTTCATGATCTACTATCGCAACAAAGACGCGATGATCAAAATCTATACTACGGATTTGCAGGTACAAGGCGAAGCACCGGGCTTGCGCGTTCAGAACGAATTTATGGAAGTGGGGCTGCATCCCAATTCGGGACATTTTGACCAGATTACGCTTAAAAGCAAGCCGCAATACCCGCTTTATCACCGCAAGGAAACCAACGGCGCCATACACTGGAACCCGGAAATATATACGCCTCCAGTGCCGTGGACGCATACCTCCGACTGGAAGCCGCCGCAGCATGTGCAGGCCATTACCGGACCGGTGGTATCTTTTAGCGATGTGTGGGGCAACCTGCGCGAAATACCGCAGGTAGACGCTTCCGTTAGGTACGAGTTTTATCCCGGCAAACCTTATTTCATCAGCACTACCAACCTGCGCATCAACGAAACAGTGCATGCCATTGCGTTGCGCAACGCCGAAATTGTTTTTAAGCGCGAACTGATAACGCATGCTGCCTGGTACGATGCCTTGCGCGATTCGGTGATAGAATACGATGTAACACACATGCCGGAACTCACCGACGTAAAAATGCTGGACGATGTGCCCTGGATCAGTTTTTACAACAAAGAAACAGGCGTAGGTTTTGCCGGCATACAGTTGAATTATTCAAACGCCGGACTGGAGAACCGTACGCGGCTGCTCAATCCATTCTTTTATATTACGGGCGGGCCGTGGATCTATTGGGCAAGAGCTTTATCACTGCCGTTTCTTTCTTCCAATATGCAGCAAATGGTGCCCGTGCCTAAAGGCAATTTCTTTTCGGAGAAATGGGCTTACCTCGTTTTCGAAACAGCTAAAGGCAAACAGGCTTATGCACCTGTGCTGGAATGGCAGAAAAAACTCACCGCCCCTTTGCGCATACAACTGGTGGAAGAAGTGGATGATCGTGTATCCAAAACCGTTACTGAACTGTATATCGAGAAAGGAAAAACAGGCTGGGAGGGAAGAGAAACGGGAAGACACTAAGAAATTGCTGATTGCTGATTTGTTGATTGCTGATCTAAGGCTTGCTGCTCGGTCGTCACCCCGGTTAGGCGCAGTGCAATCATTTAGGGCGGTCTGACCGATGGAAAGAAATTGCTGATTGCTGATTTGTTGATTGCTGATCTGAGGCTTACTGTTCGGTCGGCACGCCCGGTTAGGCACTGTGCAAAGCATTGAGGGCGGTCTGACCGATGAAAAGAAATTGCTGATTGCTGATTTGTTGATTGCTGACCTGAGGCTTGCTGTTCGGTCGGCACGCCCGGTTAGGCGCAGTGCAATCATTTAGGGCGGTCTGACCGATGGGAAGAAATTGCTGATTGCTGATTTATTGATTGCTGATTTGAATACCAATGCTGATGGCTGATTGCTGCTGGCTCACGGCTGACCGCTGAAAGCTGATAGCTGACAGCTCACCGCTCACCACTCACACAAACTTTAGCAAATATGAAACAACTATTTCTTTTGGCGTTGCTATGGTGCAATATAGCCCGGGCGCAAACCATTACACTGGCTGAAAATGGAAAGTCGGCATATACCATTGTAATGCCTGCACAGGCTACGGTGGTTGAAATACAGGCCGCAAAGGTGTTGCAGGATTATCTCTACCGCATTTCCGGTGTGCTGCTGCCAACCGGCTTCGACAGCGACAAAGAAAAAAGCAATGAAATACTGATCGGCAAAGTCAATCGGCCGCAAACAGACACCATAGCGTATGAAGTATTTGGGCGCGATGGTTTGTTGATTCGCACTGCCGGTAAAAAACTCATCATAACCGGTGGTAGCAAAAAAGGAGTGTTGTACGGCGTGTATACCTTTCTCGATCAATACCTCGGCTGCCGGAAGTTTGCGGCAGATGTTACCTACGTTCCTAAAAAAAGCATTGTTGCCGTAAAGGCTGTGAACGATCTGCAATTGCCGTCGTTCACTTTTCGCGAAGCATATTATAACGAAGTATACGACCCGGAATACATGGACTGGCACAAACTGCATTCGTTCGAGGGAAAAGGCAGCGATAAAAGCGAATGGGGCTATTGGGTACACACCTTCCACAGCCTGCTCGATCCTGCAGAATACGGCACCACCCATCCTGAATATTTCAGCTATTACAATGGAGCGCGGCATCCGGGGTTGATTCCTAATTGGGATAAAACAGGTGTACAGCCTGAATCGCAGTTATGTCTCAGCAATCCCGAAGTGCTGGAAATTGTTTGCAAAAACCTGAAGCTGGCTATGGATAAAAAGCCCGAAGCTTTGTATTGGTCCGTTAGTCAGAATGACAATGTACGTTATTGCAGGTGCGACCAGTGTGCGGCGTTGGACAAGCAGTATGCGGCGTTTGCACCCGAAGAAAAATTGTTGTCTACCCACGGCGGCGAAAAATATCCCGCATTGGGCATGGGGTCGCTGCTTACGTTTGTAAACAAAGTTGCTGAGCGTTTTCCCGACAAAATTATTTCTACACTTGCCTATCAATACACGCGCGTGCCGCCCAAAGGAATTATGCCGCGAAAAAATGTAAATATTATGCTGTGCAGTATTGAAAGCTCGCGCAACGACCCGATGACGGTAGGAGACAAAGCGTTCAGCGAAGACCTGATGGGCTGGGGCAAGCTGACGGATAATATTCTTGTGTGGGATTATGTTATCCGCTTTTCCAATTTGCTGGCGCCTTTTCCCAACCTCAGGATATTGCAGCCTAACATACAATTCCTCCGGCAAAACCGTGTTTCTGCTTTGTTTGAGCAGGGCAACAGAGACCGTGGTGGAGAATTTGCCAACCTGCGTGCATATCTTATCGGGCGCATGTTGTGGAATGCAGATGTAAATATTGAAAAGGAAATGAACGAATTTTTGAAAGGTTATTATGGTGCGGCGGCACCTGATATTAAAGAATACATCAACCTGGTGCACGACAACAACCAGGCTGGCAAATCGGTGAAGATGTCGATTTTTGGATCGCCGGCAGATGATCATGAAACGTTTTTATCGGATTCATTAATAGCGCGCTACAATAAAATATTCGACAGGGCAGAAAAGAAAGTAAAACAACAACCCGATGTGTATGTGCGGGTAAAGTCGGCGCGGTTACCTGTATATTATGCTATGCTGGAAATAGCAAAGAGCGACAAAACGGGAAAGCGCGGCGCTTTTACTACCAACGAAAACAACCAGCTTGTACCCAATGCTGCCATTGTAAAAATATTGCAGGAGTTTACCTACCACTGCATACGAACCAATGTAACCAGGATAACCGAGTGGCATACAACGCCCAAAGAATATCTTGAAAAATACAATAATTATTTACAGAGCTATGAGCAGCATTCAAAAAATTGAAATACGGTAGCTTTAATAAGTGTGATCCACCTATTTTGTGCTCGTATGACCGCGCATTAATGCAACGTTGCATTATCGGCACTTGCATCTTGCAAAATGACCGGAAGCCTTAATTTTGCTTCCATCGTTGTCACATGCATATAGCCGTAACAGCAGCAGTATCATCTTTCTCCGGTTACTGTATTGTATAATCCTTTACGGCTACTTCCGATACTCTGAAATATCCATAAACAAAATTTTCGAAATGGGTCTGATTGATGATATTTCCTCTCACTGAACCTGGTGTGGTTTGAAACGGCCCGGAATCAGCCCCGGACGCTATCAGCAGTTTTCTGAAATAATCATAATATCTCCTCGAAATTCCATACAGCCTGATGTTTATCTTGTCTCCTGCTTTCAGCTCTTTGTCAGAAAAATATTCCTGCATCAGGTTACCCTGGTTGTTCTCGTCATCTTCGGCTTTATAATCCGGAAACGTTGCTACAGGAGACAGGATACGGTGCAGATAGTAATTTTCCTCATTGCCATTATCCTGGTAGTAGTATTTTATTTCCACTTCATCACCTCCAAATCCGCCGGCATTATTCTGTTCAATATTTTGTTCAATATCCGGCACACCTATACAGGTTTCGGTTGCGGTATAGAACTCCCCGTTTAAAGCTACTTTTAATGTATAAGTTTCCCCGATAACCGGGTGAAAATCGGAGCAAACATATTCTCCCGTGCCGGGATCTTCTATAAAACTAAAAACAGTATTTGCTGCGTTCGTTATAACGATATCTGCCCCTGAAACTGTTGGAAATGCTGTACTGTAATATCCCGTTGTGGTGGAGAGTTTGATTTTCTGCTCATTGCCTGCCGTACCCTTTACCCAATCAATAGATGCGTCAATGACCAGTTTCGGTTCGGCTGTTTTTAAATCTACGTCCACCACTTTTGTGCAGGACAGCAGGAAGAAACAAGATGAAACAACCAGGTATTCAAGTATATTTTTCATTTTTGCGAATTAAAATTTGAAATTGTAAGTCACCCCCGGAATGATGCCGAAAATCGAAATCCGCTTTGCTTCGCTCAACCCGGTTTCCCTGTTTTGCTCGAACATAAGCGATGCGGCGTTGTTCCTGCCGTAAACGTTGTAAATGCTGAATACCCATTCACCTTTCCATCTCTTTTTACTGTCGGGTTTGGGTGTGTAGGTTGCCGACAGATCCAAATGATGATACGCCGGAAGCGAATGAGCATTTCGCTCTCCGTAGTTGGCAATCGTAATTCCCTGGTACTGATATTTGCCAATGGGATAGGTTGCAGCTTTCCCCGTCTGGTAGGTAAATATGCCGCCAAAATTCCATTTTTTTGACAGTTGATAAGCCGCTGTAAGAGACAGGTTATGCGTTTTATCGTAATTGGCACGATACCATTCGCCGTTGTTAATGCCAGGTTCTCCTGCGTTCCTTCCCGGTGTGCGCTGTTCCGCTTTAGACAGTGTGTAAGAAAGCCAGCCCGTTAACTTCCCGGTATTTTTCTTCAGCATCACCTCCAGTCCGTAAGCCCTTGCTTTTCCATTCAGCAATACCTGCTCTATGGCTTTCTGGGCAATCAATTCAGCACCGTCAATGTAATCGGCTTTGTTTTTGATTTTCTTGTAAAATGCTTCTGTTTCCAAAGAATATTTTCCATTCCTGAAATTTCTGAAATAGCCCAATGCAACCTGGTCAAGAATTTCGGGTTTCAGATATTGATCGCTCGGCGCCCAGATGTCGAGTGGAGATACGGAAGCTGTGTTGGAAATTAAATGAATATACTGGCTCATCCTGTTATAACTCGCCTTAATGGATTGGTCGTCGTTTATGGCATAAGACACTGCCAACCGAGGTTCTGCATTTCCAAAATCAATAATTTTTTTGTTTTTAGGGTAATGTGTTATACCCGTGGGCCTTCCTTCCTCATAAATTTGCAACTCGGGATTGAAAACCACTGCCTGACCATTGGCATAATTATTTACATGCTGTTCGCCCAACCGTTGGAAATAGCTATACCGCAATCCGTAATTCAACGATATTTTATCCGAGAGTGTATGCTCGGCACTGATGTACACTGCATTTTCCCAGGCATATTTTTTTTCGATCTGGTCAGCATTGATAGGCGATGCAACATCCAGCGGTTTTATGGTGCCGGGATTGAATTGGTAGTAGATAGAATTGATGCCGTAATTCAAAACCAGCTTATCAGACAGATGATGGCTCAGGTTGTACTTAAGATTATAATTGCGGATATCCGATGCCCAGTCAATGCCAACATATTTTATCTTCAGTCCATAATCGTATTTACTGTAAATGACCGATGCATTGGAAAAAAGTTTCTCGGAAAAGATATGATTCCAGCGAAGATTGAAGAATGAGTTCGAATAATTGTTGCTGAAGAAATTGTTGAAATCCATTTTATCCTTGCCGAAATATCCTGAAAGAAAAATCCTGTTATTGTCATTGATCTTGTAATTCAGTTTGGCATTCAAATCATAAAACGAAACAGCATTGGGGTTGTCAGCCAGTTTCAGGAACAAATGACCATAAGAAGCGCGACCCGCAACCACAAACGACCCTTTATCTTTTACAATAGGGCCTTCTGCCAATAATCTGCCCGACACCGACCCAATTCCTCCCGTTATGTGGTATTCTTTGTTGTTGCCTTCTTTTTGATAGATATCCAGGACAGCCGAAGTCCGTCCACCGAAATGAGCGGGTATTCCACCTTTATACAATTTCAAATCTTTAATCACATCCGCATTAAAAACCGATAAAAAACCGAACAGGTGTGAGGTGTTGTAAACAACGGCTTCATCCAGCAATATCAGGTTGCCGTCAACCGAGCCACCCCTTACGTTAAAACCTGTTGCTCCTTCCTGTGCGTTGGAAACTCCCGGAAGCTGCAGGATAGCTTTCAAAATATCAACCTCGCCCATTACTGCCGGCATTTTTTTGATGGTAGAAATAGAGAGTTTATTCACACTCATTTCCGGTTTCCGGATGTTGCTTACGGAGCTATTGTGTTTTATCACTACTTCATCTAATATTTTGCTTTTTTCAAGCATCGAAAAATCTTTCCTTACATCTTCTGTCAGGGAGATATGTTCCTCAATATGCTCAAACCCTACACTGCTGATGATGATTGTATATTCGCCTTTGGGCAGGGTGATGGAATAAAAGCCATACGCATTGGTAACTGTCGAAACTTTTGCTTCGGGAATAAAAATGCTTGCGCCGATTATGGTTTCGGTGTTTGTTTTTATGGTGATTGTTCCACTCAGCGTGACTTTCTTTTGTGAATAGGCCCCCAATGAAATGGCTGTAAACAACAGTGTATAAATGATCTTGTATCTCATCTTTTAAAAATCGGTTTGACAATTGCAATGGAGACACAAAACTATTTCGTTGGGTAACCGCCTTTTTTTAATTATACCAAACGCGGTATCTTTTATAGCAAAGTATGGTGGAGCACTATAAACATATTGCTTGTTTCAGGTGTTTTTTGAGGCTTCCTGCTTTTCGTATAAAAAGCACAGCATTTCGTATAAAAGCAGAACAGCGCATAGCTTTAAATGTTAAGTTTGCTCTATACAATTTTGTAGATGAATGATTTTGCCCGTCAACAACCTGTTAGTGAAAACGTGCTTTTTCGTTTCCTGATCTCGCCAGATCGAAGGATATTCCGGCACCTGCTGCTTGTTGTTTTTATAGGTGCCGTGTTGTATAACAGTAGTTCCGTCATTGCCAGTCCTACAGCGATACTTATTTATTTTGTTGCACTCTTCTATGTAAATATGTATGTGCTGGTACCAAGGTTTTTGTTCAGGAATAGAAATATTGCATATTGTTTGTCTGTGATCGGCATTCTTGTTATAGTGGCTGTTGGTGGTTATTTTTTTAATCCCTTTAATAAAGACCACGGGCTGAACATCCCGCTTTTTTCCTTCCTTACCGTGCTGCTGTTGGCGGCTTCCGCTTCCATAAAGCTCTTTCAGAAGGGGATGATGGACAGGCAATTGATCTACGAACTGGAACAGTCGAAAACTTATGCAGAACTGGAACAATTGAAAAACCAGATCAACCCGCATTTTTTGTTCAATATGCTGAACAACGCCAATGTGCTGACGAAGAAAGACCCCGAGAAAGCGTCGCAGGTATTAATGAAGCTGAGCGATTTATTACGCTACCAGCTTTACGACAGCGCAAGAGCGAAGGTGCTATTGACTTCGGATATTCATTTCCTGGAAGATTTTTTAAATCTGGAAAAAGTAAGACGGGATAGTTTTGATTTCCTGATTTCAAAGGAGGGTGATTTGAGCGGCGTGCAAATTCCTCCTTTGCTGTTTATTTCGTTTGTTGAGAATGCGGTGAAGCACAACAACGATGCAACAAAATCGTCTTACGTACACCTGTATTTCGATGTTAGAAACGATGAACTTTTCTTTAAATGCATCAACTCCAAACCCATGCTTCAATCCTTTAATAATGCGGGCGGATTGGGATTGGCAAATATCAAACGGAGGCTGGAGCTTTTATACCCGGCAGCACATAGTTTAAGTATTGAAGATGATGCGGAAAAGTATTGCGTGACTTTAACCATAAAGTTAGTACCAGCATAAAGATTTCGCTGTATAGTAAAGCGTATAAAAATATGAACTGTATTATTGTAGACGATGAACCACTGGCAAGAGAAGCCATAGAGATGTTGATTGATCAAACTGAAGATTTAGATCTGATCGGTTCGTTCAGCAGTGCTAAAAACGTCGCAAATTTTATAGAAAGCAATAGAGTGGATCTGATCTTTCTTGACATACAAATGCCGGGGATTAACGGAATTGAATTTGCCCGAACCATTCCTAAAGAAACGTTTGTGATTTTTACAACCGCTTATTCTGAATTTGCTGCCGACAGCTACGAAGTAGATGCAATTGACTACCTGATAAAACCCGTAAAATTAGAGCGTTTTCAAAAGGCGGTTGAAAAAGCCCACGCCTACGCCAGGTTATTCAAGGCAGATTATGCCAATAACAATATCGAACAGGTAGCAGACGATTTTTTCTTTGTGAAAGCAGACCGGAGAATTTTTAAAGTCTATTTCAACGACATACTTTTTATTCAGGGTTTAAAAGATTATGTGGTAATGCACAGCGAAAATCAGAAAGTGATCACAGCAATGAATATAAAAACCATTTACGATCAATTACCAAAAGATATGTTTGTAAGAGTAAGTAAATCCTATATCATCAATGTGAAGCATATCGCGTCTGTAGATAATAACACGGTGTACATAGGTGCGAACGAGATTCCTATCGGAAACATTTACAGGGATTTCTTTTTCAACGAATTTGTAACAAAAAAAATTATGGGCAGGTAATATTTCCTTGCTGTATCAAATGCTGTAAATCATAGACCCGGAAATGGTTGTATGCCATTGGATCCACAACCGGCTTTTGTTCTTTGCCCTCAACGCCTCGCCTGACTTGGGGTAATGCCAAACTTTTTTTTGAATGCATTACTAAAGTGCTGCAATGAACAGTAGCCCAATTCCAATGCTATTTCAGTAGCTTGTTTTTTGCCTTCAAGTAAATCGTTTTTTGCCAGCTCCAAACGTAAACCAGATAAATAGGAAAAGGCTGTTTGATTAAACATTTCTTTAAACCCCCGCTTCAGTTTGTATTCATTTATCCCGGCTATCTTCGCCAATTCTGCCAGCGTAGGCGGCGACTCAATATTTTTAACCAGATAATCACGGGCAAAAACTATTCTTTCTTTGTCGTAATCATGTTTTATGTACTCAGATCTTGAATGCTGAAAGTTGTTAAATGATTCCGCTTGTAAAACAAGTAGTTCAATCGTTTTCGAAAGAAGAAATAATCTCTTTAAACCATTCAGATAATCGCAATTCAAAATCGAATTGATGCAGTTCTGCAAGGGCAGATCAATATTCAGGTTAGCGTTTGAAAAAGCTGCGGGTATTCCCGAAGCTATTTTGTCCGCAAACTGCTTAATAGATTCATTTCCGTCTTTTGATATTGCCAAAAAAGAATCTTTTGCAAATTGAATCATAAATGATTTCATCTGCAATTCATCAAACCTCATTTTACCTTCAGCGTTGGTGCCATAGAACAAATTATGCTGGTTCCCCTTCAGATCAAAGGAGTGGCTCATTCCATCCTGTTTTATCGAAGTGTTTCCCTGTAAATTAAAATGCATGGTTACTAATTCTGCATCTCCTTTCCAGTCCAGTTCAGTTGGTCTGTCAAGGTCAGTTTCCGAATACAGGATATGGATACCATCAAAAAACCATCGTTTGGCCGACAATCGTCCAAAAGGCATGTCTGTTGTAAAGGCATCTTCTTTAAAATCGTGATTGCTGAAGTCATTTTCATCAAAGGCCATTTTAAAGGCCTTTTTATCATTTCTTAACTCAAATCCCATTTGCTCCCTGATTTGCTAGTTTAACTCCTTTTTTTGCAAGCTCATCTTTTGATGGCGTGATAATTTTACGCCGCCAGGTTCTATAAGAATGAACGGAATCGAAGTTAAAACAAATTCCATACGCCGGTGATTACACTATAAAATTGCAGGCTGATAAAACAATGGGTGAAGTTAAACGCATTTAATAACGATGTTGTTTAGTCAAGGGCAACGGTATTGGTGTAGAACGAATGCAAACAATATTAATCTTTAACCTGGGATTAAAATGCCAGGCAACAGTATGTGACCGAGCCGATGGCTCTGCCTCATCACAAACAGCGAGAGTCGTAGCCTCGGTCACATATTGTAAGGATGGATTTCAAATCCATCCGTTTTAAATAACAATGGTTCTTTAAACATGGAAAATACATATCAATTTTCGAAAGCTACTCAATGGTTGTTTTATTCCATCTGTGCTTACTTTATAATGAACGGAGCGCAGGTATGGGAAACTGCTCTAATGGTTCCTGCGTGGACGGCGGCCCCACCTTCATCATTGATTTTTTTTCAGAAACCGTATGGATTGGATTTTAAGGTGTTCTGGATTGTAGTACATGGGGTGCATGAATTAATCTTTATTACAGCCCTGGCTCTTAACTGGAAGATAAAGAAACGCAGAAACCTGATCTTACTGGTTCTTGCAGGGCATATTGCAACCAGGATTTGGACATTACTGTATTTCGCACCAGCTATCATGGAGTTTCAGCGGTTACCCTATAGCGATACTGTTGATGTATTGTTACAGGAAAAAGCAGCGCAATGGCGCAATTTGAATTATGCAAGAGTGGTCATATTTTTTGCGCTAAACTTTTTACTGATAGCCGGATTAAAAATTAAGGAGAAGAACAATGAATAAAAAAGCAATTATAATAGGTGCAGGTGTTGCAGGGCCAATACTGGCTTTACAACTGAAAAAAATAGGTTTTGAGTCTGAAATATTTGAATCGAGAGCAGAGGACAATATAAAAGAGGGCGTTTTTCTGGGACTTACTCCGAATGGACTGAATGTATTGAAAGAATTTATTGATCTGAGCCTGCTCGAAGAAGATTCCACTCCTGGCTCCATAAAATTTTTCAATTCCAAAGGAAAGCAAATAGCAGAGCTTAGCACCGCTTACCAGAAACAGCAATATGGTGTGGAAACATTGCAGCTTAAGCGGGCGAACCTTAATAAATATGCCCGGATTGCAGCAACCAGTGCCGGCATTAAAATAAAGTACGATAAAAAATTTGTCAGGTATCATGAAACTAATGACCAGGTAACTGCATATTTTGCTGATGGAACTACGGCTACCGGTGACATTATGATGGGCTGTGACGGTATGTTTTCTGAGGTTAGAAACCAATTGTTCCCCGATGTTTCTGTAATCAGGTACACAAAGCTTATCTCAACCGGTGGTTATGCAAAGATTCCCGAACTTACAAAACCGCTGGATTCTATACGAATGA
>JBQCGX010000004.1:0-12784 GCA_051955255.1 Agriterribacter sp.
TCAATCACTGCATTTTCGATCTTAGCTCTAAAGCCCCGTCTATCGATACACCCTTGCATGGTTTTCTGCCATTCAAACACATCGACCACCTGCACCCCGATGCAGCCATTGCCATTGCTGCTGCCAAAGATGGCAAACGCATTACGCAGGAACTGTTCAACGGGCAACTGGGTTGGGTAGACTGGAGGAAACCAGGTTTTGAACTGGGACTTGAGTTGAAGAAATGTCTGGACGAAAATCCCGGCATCCGTGGCATCATGCTCGGCTCGCATGGTTTGTTTACCTGGGGCGATACTGCATACGAAAGCTATATCAACACACTCGAAGTAATTGAGCGTTGCGCCGCTTACCTCGAAGAACATACGAAAGGCAAAGCTGCCTTTGGCGGTGCTAAACTTCAATCGCTGCCCAAAGAAGAACGCCTCGATAAAGCAGCCACACTGGCTCCGGTGTTGAGAGGTTTCTGCTCATCCAACCAAAAAATGATCGGTCATTTTACAGATGACGACCGCGTATTGGAATTCATCAATTCAAAAGATCTTGACAGGCTGGCTCCGTTAGGCACAAGCTGCCCCGACCACTTTTTAAGAACCAAGATCAGCCCGCTGGTACTGAACCTTACTGCTGGCGAAGACCTGAGCGATACAGCAGCAGTAAAAGAAAAAATTGCTCCTTTGTTTGACGCGTATCGTAAAATGTACGCCGATTATTACAATACCTGCAAACACCCTAACAGCCCGGCTATGCGCGATGCTAACCCGGTTGTGATCTTGTATCCCGGTGTAGGCATGTTCACTTTTTCGAAAGACAAGCAAACAGCCCGCGTAGCTGCTGAGTTTTACATCAACGCTATTAACGTGATGAAAGGCTCGGAAGCAATTTCCGAATATACTTCGCTGCCGCGCCAGGAAGCGTTCAACATTGAATACTGGTTGCTGGAAGAAGCAAAGCTGCAACGCATGCCCAAGCCAAAAGCATTATCGGGCCGTATCGCTTTGATTACGGGCAGCGCCGGCGGCATTGGAAAAGCTATTGCTAAAAGATTTGCAGATGAAGGCGCTTGTGTGATTTTGTCTGACAACAACCCTGAAAGGTTAGCCGAAGCAAAAGAAGAGTTCAACAAACAATATGGCAAAGATGCCTTTACAGGCGATGTGCTGGATGTAACCAATGCAGCTACCATTGCACAAACAGTGCGCACTGCGGCACTGGCATTTGGTGGGTTAGACATTGTAGTGAACAATGCGGGACTTTCTATTTCAAAACCACTGGAAGATCATACCGAAAAAGACTGGGATATTTTATATGACGTATTGGTAAAAGGTCAGTACCTGGTTACACAGGCTGGCGTAAACATAATGCGCAAACAAAACCTGGGTGGCGATGTATTGAATATTGTGAGCAAGAATGCCCTGGTGAGCGGTCCTAACAATGCAGGCTACGGTTCAGCAAAAGCTGCACAACTGCACCTGAGCAGGCTGAACGCTGCTGAACTGGGCAAAGATCACATACGCGTAAACGTTGTAAATCCTGATGCCGTTATTTCCGGCAGCAATATCTGGAGCGGCGGATGGGCAGAAGGCAGAGCAAAAGCATACGGCATTAAAGTAGAGGAGCTTCCGAAATACTATGCCAGCCGTACATTGCTGAACGAAATCATTTTACCAGACGATATTGCCAATGCCTGCTTCGCATTTGTAGGTGGATTGCTGAGCAAATCGACCGGCAACGTGCTGAATGTAGATGGTGGAGTAGCGATGGCGTTTGTAAGATAGAAAGAAAGGTGGAAGGTGTAGGGTGAAAGGCATAAGCGGTAGGTGGTAAGGAGTAAGTGGTAAGGAAAACCATAAACGCCCAATCTCAAATCAGAAATCACAAATCAGCAATTCCCTATGACTCGTCTTGCTTTTAAAATGAAACTGCACAAGGGGTTGGAGGCGGAATACGAAAAACGCCACAACGAACTATGGCCGGAACTGCAATCATTGTTGAAAGAAACGGGCATACAGGAATATTCGATTTTTTTAGACAAAGAAACCAATTTCCTTTTTGGCTATTTGCAGGTGGCCGATCCATTGGCAATGGATGCTCTGCCGCAACAGCCTGTAATGAAACGCTGGTGGCACTACATGAAAGATATCATGGAAGTAAATGCCGATGAATCGCCGGTAAGCATTCCATTAAAGGAAGTTTTTTACATGCCATAAAAGAAAACAATCATGCATATTGAAAAATACAGCATAGACGCGCACAACGAATCGCTTGCCAAAGAACACAGCCGCAGGCTGACTTTTGCAACCGACACTATTAAGAATGCTGAAGCAGTTATTAATAAACTGGTCGACTTTCAGGTGGCCATACCCAGTTGGGCATTGGGCACGGGCGGCACAAGGTTCGGGCGTTTTTCGGGTGGTGGTGAACCACGCAACCTTGAAGAGAAGATCGAAGACATTGGGCTGCTGCACGCGCTGAACCAGTCAAGCGGCGCTATATCGCTGCACATTCCCTGGGATATTCCTGAAAATGCATCGCACATTAAAGCGCTGGCTGCACAAAATGGTTTGCGCTTCGATGCCATGAACTCCAATACCTTCCAGGATCAGCCCGGTCAAAAGCATAGCTATAAATTCGGGTCGCTGCAAAATGTAAACAAAGCCATCCGCCAACAGGCCATCGATCACAACATCGAAGTCATTAAACAGGGTGTGGAGTTAGGCTCTAGCTCACTAACGGTGTGGTTAAGCGATGGCTCCTGCTTTCCAGGGCAATTGAATTTCAGGCAGGCTTTCCAGCATACTTTAAGCGGCTTGCAGGAAATATACGCTGCACTGCCCGACGACTGGAAAATATTTGTAGAATACAAAGCATTTGAACCTAACTTCTATTCTACCACGGTGGGCGATTGGGGACAATCGTACCTCTATGCCAGCAAATTGGGCGAAAAAGCGTATACCCTGGTTGATCTGGGTCACCATCTTCCAAATGCCAATATTGAACAAATTGTTTCTTTATTACTGATGGAAGGAAAACTGGGCGGCTTCCACTTCAACGATTCTAAATACGGCGACGATGATTTAACAACCGGCAGCATTAAACCTTACCAGTTGTTCTTAATTTTTAACGAGCTGGTAGAAGGCATGGATGCCAAAGGCATGAATCACAATACCGATATGGGCTGGATGATTGATGCATCGCACAACGTAAAAGATCCGTTGGAAGATCTCCTGCAATCGGTAGAAGCGATCCTGATTGCCTATGCGCAGGCATTGCTTACCGACCGCAAGGCTTTACAGGATGCCCAGCAGAACAACGATGTGGTTCGGGCGCAGGAAATTTTGCAGGATACCTTCCGCACCGATGTACGTGCGCTAGTAGCCGAAGCAAGACTGCGTGCAGGTGGTGCGCTCAAACCCGTTGCGTTATTCCGTAGCGCAAAAATCCGCGAGCAACTGATTAAAAACAGGGGAGCGAAAACGGTAGCGACAGGACTGTAAGAAAGTGGTAGGTGGTAAGTGATAAGTGGTAGGGAAGGTGGAAGGTGTAGGGTGTTGGGCATAAGGTGGAAGGAAGAGGTTTTCCTTGTAACATGAAACCTGTAACCTGAGACCTGCAACTTGCAACGCCATTCAAATCTCAAATTTCAAATCTCTAATGAGCCAGCCGGTAATAGCGATATACGACATAGGAAAAACAAACAAGAAGGTTTTTTTATTCAACGAAGCGTACGAAATAGTGTACGAACAAAGTTCGCCTTTTCCAGAAATTACCGACGAGGATGGCGACCCTTGCGATGATGTAGAAAAGATCAGCAATTGGGTAGTCCAGTCGTTTGGTGAGTTGAATAAGCTGGAAGAATTTAATATTGTTGCTGTAAACTTTACTACCTATGGCGCCAGCTTTGTAAACACAGGCGCCTATGGCAAGCCAGTTACACCGCTCTACAATTACCTCAAACCTTACCCCGACGATTTAAAGAAAAAGTTTTACGATACCTATGGTGGTGAGATCACGGTTTCTATGTATACCGCCTCGCCGGTGCTGGGGCATTTAAACTCCGGCATGCAGTTGTACTGGCTTAAGTACAAACGTCCGGAGGCATTTGAAGCGGTGCAGTATTCATTGCACCTGCCACAATACATCAGTTCGCTGCTTACAGGCAAAGCTTATTCCGATATTACCAGCATTGGCTGCCATACCATTTTGTGGAACTTTCCACAAAAAAGTTACCACGAATGGGTGTACAGGGAAGGGATTATAGACAAGCTGGCGCCTGTTTATCCTTCGGATGGTGTGGTTGACATTGAGCAGCATGGAAAAAAATTCAAATCAGGTATAGGACTGCACGACAGCTCATCGGCACTTATTCCTTACCTCATCAATTTTCGTGAACCCTTCGTTTTGATATCAACAGGCACCTGGGCCATTAGCCTCAATCCTTTCAACAATACGCCGCTCACGGTAAATGAGCTGCAGCAGGATTGTTTGTGCTACATGACTTACCAGAGCGCTATTGTAAAAGCTTCGCGCTTTTTTGCAGGATATGAACATGAACAACAAACGAAACGACTGGCAGAACATTTTCAAAAGCCGCTGAACTACTACACCACGGTTCAATACGATCCTGCCATTATCAATGAACTTTCCTCTAACGAGGAAGCATCAACGAAACCTGGTGGCATTACGCCATTTTCGGGCAGGTCGCTGGAGCAGTTCGCTACTTACGAGCAGGCCTACCACCAGTTGATGCTGGACATCATAAAAGGACAGATCACTTCTACTAATCTGATACTGGAAGGATCGGATGTAAAACGCATTTTTGTAGACGGAGGATTCAGCAAGAACCCGCTCTACATGAACCTGCTGGCAAAGGCCTTTCCAGACATTGAAGTATACGCTGCTTATGTTGCTCAGGCAACGGCTTTGGGTGCTGCACTTGCCATACACAAATACTGGAACAAAAAACCAGTTCCCTCCAATATTATTGAGCTGATGTATTACCATGGAGAAAGGGAGAAGGTGTAGGGTGTGAGGTGTAAGGCCCGGGAAGTAAAGGCTGCAGCGTATCAAACAAAGTATAATCTCATCGTGAAAATAAGGATAAGGTTTCCAACTTTTTGGAAGGCTGGGAATCTTATAGCCTCAATTTGAAATTTTACCACCGTCGTTCGATGTCCTTTCGCTTCGGTTCGTGACTCACGACCTGCTGAAATTTCATTGTCGCCAGAGGCAACAACAGCAAAGTACGAGGCGAGGACGCCTCGCACAGCAACGTCGTGACTTATCATAGCCGTCAACTTAAGAAATAGTAATGATTATACGATTGGTTATGCACCGTAGGTGCTATCTGTTTCTAACCATCGTCAACATCTTTTTACTGCACCGTAGGTGCAACCCTCTATAAGGGTAGCACCTACGGTGCAAAGTGTTAAAAGGACTGGCTTTTTACAAACGGGTTGCCTCTCTGAGGCAACAGAGCCGATCTTTCTCACTTAAGTTGACGACTATGGTGAGTCATGAACTTTTCGAAATCACATTGTCGCCAGAGGTGACAATAGCAAAGTACGAGGCGAGGACGCCTCGCACAGCAACGAGCCTTATTCCCCATACCTTACACCCTATGCCTTCCACCTTATACCTTATACCTTCCACCTTCTACCCTACACCCTATGCCTTCTACCCTATACCATCCGCCTTCCACCTTCCGCCTTCCACCCTACACCTTATCTCTCTATCTTAAACACCACCGCATACTTACCCTTCCATTTGCTTTTTACCAGCGTAGGAATTTCGATGACTGTATTTCCACCTTCTGCCTTCCATTTCAGTTTTGCGCCAGAACCCAATATGCTGATCTTGCTTTTGGCTGCAGCAGCAAAACCAGTTAGCGTAACCTGCGATGGCAATACCACCTCATCTTTGTCTGACAGGAAAAAAGCATATTGTGTTTTACCGTCTTTGGACTGGGTATAATGAATATTTCCCGCTTCGTAAGGTGCCAGGGGTTGGGAGCCATGTATCGATTGTGCATTCACCTTCATCCAGGCTCCTATTTCCTGCAGGCGTGCGTAGGCGTTAGGGTCCCAATCTCCGTCGGGGCCAGGGCCAATATTCAGCAACAGATTTCCGCCGCGCGACACAATGCGGATGAGCATCTGCACAATGGTTTTTGCAGATTTGTATTGATCATTGGGTACATAGCTCCAGGAATTGCCCATCGTAATGCAGCTCTCCCACGGGTAAGGCAGCAGTTCGTGCGGCACTTCCTGCTCGGGCGTGGTATAGTTTTCATACTCCCCGGTAACCGTTCTGTCTACTACCAGCAATCCCGGCTGGTATCCTCTTGCCATTTCCGCAATCCGCTTCATATCAATGTCCTGGTCAGTCTTTATTGTTTTCTGCCACTCAACGGTGGTATCTACGGTTGATAACGGTCTTACCCAACCGCCGTCCAGCCATAATATATCTACTGTGCCGTATTCGCTCATCAGCTCTTTTATCTG
Source organism: Agriterribacter sp. (assembly GCA_051955255.1). GTDB lineage: Bacteria > Bacteroidota > Bacteroidia > Chitinophagales > Chitinophagaceae > Agriterribacter. The sequence goes on from JBQCGX010000004.1 coordinate 6,501, forward strand.
GTTATAAGTGAAATTTTTATAAGCATTCCAGCGGTCGGGATATTTTTTAGGCTCGTAGTTCACGTTCCTGTCCTTAGGCGGAAAATAAGGCCACCAGTAGTTATCATTGTGCCAGTCTGGTTTTGAAAAATATGCTCCTATAGCAAATCCATCCTTCCTGAAAGCATTGAATATTTCTTTGGTAACATTACTGCGGGGGTTAGCCGAAAACGGCGTTTTGCTGTCTGTAATTTTATAGTCGGTTTCCTTTGTATCAAACATCGAAAAACCGTCGTGGTGTTTGGTGGTGAAGATCATATATTTCATACCTGCATCTTTGGCCGCTTTCACCCATTTTTCGGGTGCAAACTTTACGGGGTTAAAAGTTGTTTGCAGGTTCTCGTAAGCCTTTACATATTCAAAATAGTCTTTTGAGTGAGGTCCTCTCCGAACCGTCCAGCCTTCATCTTCGGGACAAATGCTCCAGCTTTCCACCACACCCCACTGGCTGTACGTTCCCCAATGCATGAACAAGCCAAATTTCATATCCTGCCATTCAGCCAACTTATTCAGTACAGCCGTATCGGTTGGCTTTACATATTTTTTGTATTGCGAAAAAACAGATATGGAGCAGCACAGCAGGGCCAGTGCCAGGAAACAGCATCTCATTGATAATAGTTTAGATCAATAATAAAAAGATTATGAAAGTTCAAAGATAATGGTAAAAAGCGCGAACAGCCCAGCTCTACGAAACCGATTGCTCAATAAAATGCGAAACACACAGTTCAGCACAGATATGCGGAAATAAATTTTTAAATTGCGGGAGGCGATTTGAATCTGAAATTTGAAATTAAAGATTTGAAATTAATAAGGCCGGAAGCTGGTAGCTGATGGCTGATAGCTGCTCGCCGACAGCTGATAGCATTTTCTAACTATAAAAGTTTAAACAGTTCATGCATCAAAAAAGAAGAACCTTTCTTAAACTTTCCGGCATGGCGGTAACTGCCGGTGCTTTGCCATTTAATATCGTTAACGCGCAACCGCTCAACAAAAAAGTAAATGCGGACACTTTGAAGGTGGGGTTAATAGGATGTGGCGGCAGGGGCAGTGGTGCAGCCAGCCAGGCTTTGAGCGCCGACCCTAACGTTGTATTACATGCCATGGGCGATTTGTTTGCCGATCAGTTGCAAAAATCAATGGCAAATCTTACAGAAATACATGGAGACAAAGTGGCGGTATCGCCCGAGCACCAGTATGTTGGCTTTGACGCCTACAAAAAAGTACTGGCATCGGGTGTGGATGTGGTAATACTGGCAACCACTCCTGCTTTCCGTCCGTTGCATATTGAAGCAGCCGTGGAAGCAGGCAAGCATATCTTTTGCGAAAAACCGGTGGCGGTGGATGCTGCGGGTATCCGCAAAGTGCTGGAAGCTTCTAAAAAAGCAAAAGCGAAAAACGTAAGCATTGTTTCAGGATTTTGCTGGAGGTTTCACGAACCTAAAAGAGCCACGTTTGGCAAAATCAATGCCGGCGCCATTGGCAAAGTTTCTACCGTATACAATACTTACAATACCGGTGCCACCTACCGTACCTGGCAACCCGAAAACCCTAGGCTTGACTCTGCGGAATGGCAGTTAAGGAATTGGCCATTCTTCAACTGGTTGTCGGGCGATCATTTGGTGGAGCAGGCAGTGCACAGCGTGGACATGATGAGCTGGGCATTTGGCGACATTAACCCGGTAAGCGCTGTAGCTACCGGCGGCAGGCAGGTAAGAACCGACCCTAAAGCCGGGAACATTTACGATCATTTTGCCATTACTTTTGAATATCCTGATGGAGCAAAGGGATTCCACATTTCCAGGCAACAGCCGGGATGCGAAAACAGCTATTCGGTAGAAGCATGGGGCACCAAGGGCAATGCATTGATCGATTGCTCAAAAAATGTGCACACCATCAACAGTGGCGGTAAACTATGGACATACAAAGGTGTGCAGAATGATATGTACCAGACCGAGCACAACGAATTATTTGCGGCTATCCGTAAAGGTAAGGTCATCAGCCAGGGCGATGCGGTAGCACACGGTTCCATGCTGGCTATTTTGGGGCGCATGGCGGCCTATACAGGTAAAAAAATTACGTGGGAAGAAGCCATTCATTCGCAGGAGCAATTAGGGCCTGATGTAGCAGCTTATAATTTCGACTTAACCATACCTGTTACAGCAGTTGCGCAACCAGGTGTAACCGCATTCAAATAATCAACATGCAAAGAAGAACGTTCATTAAAAACAGCGCTATCGCTGCTACGGCTACTGCTATGGGAATTCCTGCCCTTACCAAAGCTGCTTCCGCCGCTAAGCCCAAAATCAAAAAGAGTCTTAAAATTGAAATGGTACAGGGCGATGCATCGCTGCTGGATAAATTCAAGATGCTGAAGGAACTGGGCTACGATGGTGTGGAATTGAGTTCGCCCCACAAATACGACAACAAGGAAGTACTTGCAGCCAGGGACAAAACCGGGCTGGAAATTCCGGGAGTTGTAAACTCCGAGCATTGGAAATCTCCTCTCTCCCACCCCGATCCAAAAGTGCGTGAAAAATGTTTCAATACCGTTATTACGTCTATGGAGGATTGCAAACTGTATGGAGGCACCACGGTGCTGCTGGTTGCAGGTGTGGTAAACGACCAGATCAGCTATGCAGATGCATACAAACGCACACAGGCAGAAATAAAAAAACTGATTCCACACGCAGAAAGAACCGGAATAAAGATTGCTATCGAAAATGTGTGGAACAATTTTTTGATCAGTCCCATGGAAGCAGCGAGGTACGTTGATGAGATCAACCACCCGATGGTAGGCTGGTATTTTGACATCGGCAACATCCTGCGTTATGGCTGGCCTGAACAATGGATTGAAACGCTGGACAAACGCATTATGAAGCTGGATGTAAAAGAATACAGCCGTAAAAAGCAAAACGATGAGGGATTGTGGAAGGGCTTTGATGTGGAATTGATGGATGGCGATAATAACTGGCCGGTGATCATGAAATCGCTCGAAAAAATTGGCTACAACGGCTGGGCTTCTGCGGAGGTGTCAGGCGGTGACAGGGAGCGACTGAAGTTGATTATTGACAGGATGAATAAAATATTTGGGTAGAAGAAGCTATCAGCCGTGAGCTATCAGTCATCAGCCGTTCAATGTCGTCATGCCGACCGCAGCGAAGCGAGCGAAGGCATCGCCAGCCGGTTGCAGAACTGAATACAACAAAAAATCAAGAAGCCAATGAGAAGGCGGCTTACAAGGTCGGGAGGTTATGCTTCCAGGCACTGTAAGCCGCTTTCATGCAATGCCCGCATGGGCGATAGTTGTTCTGCAAAGCCTCTTTTTCAGTTGCAAAGAAAACCCGGTTTTCGCGTTTCATTCTTTTACCAGAAGCGCAATTCAGCCGGCCATATATCTTCAGCTTTTTATTACCACCAAATAATATTTCTCTTCTCCGGAGTTTACCGTACAGGCTTTCAGTAGTTATTTCGTTATGAAGTATCATAGCAATGAGCTGTCAGCTTTCGGCATCGTGAAAGATGATACCCAACGTGTATCGTTCCCCGCTGTTCAGTTCGCTCACACCATGCTTCATGTTTACGCGGTAATAGCCTTTTGCTCCTTTTTCGGGTTTGAAGCTGGTGGTAAAAATCAACACATCACCCTTTTTCGGTTTTAATACTACTGCTTTGGATTGTGCCCTCGGCACCTGCAGGGTCAACACAAATTCTCCGCCTGTATAATCTTTATCAGCTTCGCTTAAAAACAATACTATCTGCATAGGAAAGTAAACAGCGCCGTAAAGGTCCTGGTGCAGCGTGTTAAAACCGCCCTTTCCATATTTCAATATCAGCACAGTTGCTTTGTGCTGCCCGTTTTCGTGGCATTGCTGTAAGAGTTTTGCATGTTGCAAAGGAAATTGCTTGTCAATATTCAACATGGCGAACCACTCGTTTGCAATGGCTGCCAAATGAGGATAGATATGAGACCTGATTGTTTGCACAAGGTCAGGCAAAGGATAATCAAAATATTTATACTCACCCAGGCCAAAGCGGTAGCGTTCCATTACTACTGTTTTGCGGTAACCATTGGCGTTATAACCAGCCTTTAAGGTTTCGCACTGCTCATCTGTGAGCAATTGAGGAATAACCGCATAACCCTTCTGGTTCATTGCCTTGCCAATATCGCCCCAGTTGGCGTTGTCTATTTTTTGAATGATGTCCTGCATGATAAGGTTTTAACTTTCAACATTTGTTTTCGCATGCTCCCAACCAATAATAGCGGTTTTGCGGGAGCTTCCCCAGATGTATCCGCCCAGCATTCCCGAAGCCTGGATAACGCGATGACAGGGAATGAGGAATGCCACGGGATTATTGCCTATTGCCGTTCCTACGGCCCTGGCGGCGGCGGGGTTGCCAATCTGCCCGGCAACGGCGGTGTAAGTGGAAAGTTTACCCATAGGAATTTTCAACAGGCTTTCCCAAACCTTGAGCTGAAAATCTGTCCCTTTTAAATGGAGTTTGATTTGAGAAAGTTTGCTCCAATCGTTTTGAAAAATGAACAAAGCGTTCTGCTGCATCAGATCTAACTTTCTTTGAAAAACAGCTCGCGGAAATTTATTTTTAAGATCATTGAACGCTTTTGTTTCATCGGCTTCAAACGCCATATAGCAAACGCCTTTTAAAGTACTTGCTACAATTAAAGCGCCAAAGGGACTATCGGCAAAGCTGTAATTGATCGACAGGTGTTTGCCACCGTTTTTATATTCGGCAGGCGTCATCCCTTCGATGTTTACAAAAAGATCGTGCAACCGACTGGTGCTTGAAAGTCCTGTTTCGTAAGTCGCATCAAAAATAGTTGCCTGGTTGTTTTCGGTTAAAATCTGCTTGGCATGTTCTATGCTGATATATTGCAGAAATTTCTTGGGGCTTGTTCCTGCCCATTCTGTAAACAGCCGTTGAAAATGCGACGGGCTGAGATGTATTTTCTCTGCAACATCATCTAAATCGGGTTGCGCTTTGAAATTACTTTTTATGTAGTCAATCGCTTCTGCAATGCGTTGATAGTTGATATTTGCCTGCGTTTCCATTTTGTTCAAATTTATAACGCAAAAGTGAAGACGATTTTGCGGATATAAAATCCGGAATGTGCTAAGTTTTTAAATTGGAGGCTGAAAACTTCGCTATAGCTATGGCTTCAATAGTTCGTTCTTTACTTCGGGGGTTAATTCTATGTTCCGATCCTTACTGCAGCTATCAAGTCCAAAAGCACGTTTAAAATTTTGAAACAAACTTGTTGGCGGCTTATAACTTTTTGATGGCACATGCTTAAACAATTCATTTCCCTTGAGACTGGCGGGATAACGAATAAAAGATCTCCATTCCGTAGAAGCACACAAAAAATGTTCCTCAAAATTTAAGCCATAGAACTTTGATAGTTCGTTAGCCAGCTCATTATAACCCTCAGCGTAAACAGATACTGCCTTCCATTCTCCAGACCTGAGAACAAAAACCAGGAACCAGTCATCGGCAAAGGGCCCGGCGCTGGTAGTATATTCACCAACTACTACTACTTCATGCAGATTAACACACACCACACTACCATCCGATCTACACCATTCAACCTGCTTTCCTTCAACAGTAATTTCGCCAGAATCATTCTCTCTGTCGATTAGATTATATGTGTTCATAGGTTTATCTGTTTTTGATGTGGCGTAGCCATACGACGTGTATCTTGATAAGGCCAACAGTCACTATATTTTTATGAACCTCGCAAAATCTTTTCCATCTTTCTGCCTTTCGCTAATTCGTCGACCAGCTTATCCAAATAACGGGCCTTTTTGGTCAAAGGATTTTCAATCTCCTCTATGCGATACCCGCAGATCATACCGGTAATAAGCGAAGCGTTGGGGTTTAAAGAAGCACGTTCAAAGAATGTTTCAAAAGTCACTTTTTCCTTAATAAGCTCCTGCAATTTTTTCTCGTCGAAGCCGGTTAACCACTCTATTACCTGGTTCAATTCTTTTTTGGTTCTGCCTTTCTTCTCCACTTTTTCGACATACATTGGATAAACAGATCCAAATATCATTTTTGCGATACGCTGATTGTGTGTGTCGGAAGTGTTCATACTCTATATTTTAGCGTTCAACATTATTTGATTTAGCATCCAATTTAAAAATAAATATCTGCCTTTCAAAACAACGACCAGTAAAAATACGGAGGCGTTATGCAGCAAATACCATTTTCATAAGGTGCTTTTAAGACAG
>JBQCGX010000005.1:0-33653 GCA_051955255.1 Agriterribacter sp.
GGAGGAGTTTGAAAAGGTGGTGAAGGAAAAATAAAAGAGAAAAATCTCAAGAACCAAAAGGCAAGACCAACAATTAAGAAACAAGAACCAAATTTCAAGCGTCGAAAGCAAATTAAGAGAACATAAAACGATAAACCACAAACCTGAAGTTTGGTATTCAGCCAAATACCCTTTATTTTGCTGGTAATAATATTTTTAGAAAACCCAATAGGGTTGACCGGTGAAACGGAACATGATACAACTTTTATAAAGAAGTTTTTGTGTTGAGTTTTACCGGCTAACGATCAGACCATTAAAAACATTAAAAAAACAGTAAGGAATGAAAGTAACCGTTGTAGGCGCAGGAGCTGTAGGCGCAACCTGTGCGGATAATATAGCAAAGGCCTCTTTATGCGAAGAACTTATTTTGTTAGACATTAAACAGGGCCTGGCGGAGGGCAAAGCAATGGATATGATGCAAACGGCAGCTTTGCTTGGCTTTGAAACTAAAATTACAGGCGTTACCAACGACTACAGTAAAACTGCCGGCAGCGATGTGGTGTTGATCACATCCGGCATTCCCCGCAAACCTGGTATGACCCGCGAAGAGCTGATTGGCATTAATGCGGGTATTGTAAAAGGCGTTACCCAGAATATTTTGCAGCATTCGCCCGATGCGGTGATCATCATTATCAGCAACCCTATGGATACCATGACCTACCTGGCACTCACCTCCAGCGGATTGCCTAAAAACAGGGTGATAGGCATGGGAGGTATACTCGACAGTTCGCGTTTTAAATATTACCTGAGCCAGGCCATTCCTGCGTCTCCCAACGAGCTGCATGGAGTTGTGATTGGAGGGCATGGGGATACAACCATGATTCCGCTTACCCGCCTGGCTACCTACCAGGGTACCCCGGTAAGTGCTTATTTAGCAGCGGATGTGCTGAAAAAAGTAGCTGCCGATACCATGGTGGGCGGCGCTACGTTAACCGGTTTAATCGGCACTTCTGCCTGGTATGCACCGGGTGCATCGGGAGCCGACCTGGTAAAAGCCATTTTGCGTAATGAAAAAAGATTGTTGCCTTGTTGTGTGTTACTGGAAGGCGAGTATGGTCAAAAAGATATTTGCATGGGCGTGCCGGTAATTGTTGGCAGGAACGGCTGGGAAAAAATTGTTGACTTTAATCTGAATGACGAAGAGAAAGCGCTGTTCAGCAAGTCTGCCGATGCTGTACGCAATATGAACAATGTATTAAGCACCCTTTAATAAAGGGTGTTCTTTCTTACAATGCCTATTATATCCGGCGTTGTGCAACCTTTCGTGTCAATCCGGTATCTTATTGAAGTTTTTATTAACTTAAATAAGCGCTTATGAGAGCATTGATACCCGTTGTTTTTCTTACCCTTGTTATTATACCCGCTTTGGGGCAGGTGCCCGACAACAGAAATCCAAAGCTGAATAAAGTGCTGTGTCCTGTTGCCAACGAAAGAGTGTGCCCTTCAAAAAATTTCAAGATCAACCCGCTGTATAACTGGAACCTCAACCCCTATTCCAATGCTGCCCTTAATCCCGTGAGCAATGCATTGGTCAATCCTAAACAAAATACTAAAATAAACCCCCATTTCAACCAGATAATCAATCCCTTACGGTCTTTGAGTCTCAACCCTATGGTGAGTTCAACCTGGACGGGTTTCTTTTTATTTGATAAGGAGGGAAACCACCGGGGCTACCTGGTACGGGCAGACCAGCATGTGGTTGTAAGTTTTGATACCAATGGAAAGTGGAATGGTTATATGGTGATGGCTGATGCCCGCACTTACCTGTGCTATAACCTGGAAGATGAATGGACTGGTATGTTTGCCTGCACCGATTCGGACAGCGGCTTGAATATGTTCAATAAAGAAGGAGAGTGGACGGGTGAGTATGCGAAATAAAAGAAAATAATAGTCTTTACTGTTAGCTTGCTTATCCCTTTTTATCATTCGATAGCCACTTCAGTTAACAAAAGATCATATTCTATTAATGAAATGTTTGCTTCGCTAAATGTATTGAACAGGTTGTTTAGTTTAGCAACTGAGCATTGTTTCATTAATCTGTATCCGCTTCATTTTATGATCAGATATCTTAACTCGCCCCTCAAGGTGACTGGTGTGCTTCTCATGCTATCGGGGGTAGGCATTGTGGTGTTAACTTTTGCAGAACTGCTGTTTCTTGGCATTTCTGTTTTTTTGTTCGGTATTTTAATACAGATAACTGCCGACTTGCTGTTAAGGTCTACCCTGCGGCATAGCTATAAAAGAACATTTGAGCTGGCGCTGCTTTTTTTCATTGTTTCTTTTTGCGGCATATTGCTGCTCGATTATATGGGCATAATAAAAATTGCGTTGTAGAGAATAGTTGAGTAAGTAAAGTATGTTAAATGGTTAAAGTAAGTTAAGTGGTTAAGTATGTACAATAAGGGTATTGGTTTTCCTTAATTATCAATCAACCTACTCAACTCAATTGACTTAATCAGCCAATTACCGACATCGTCTTCGACGCTATCGCATCAACATCCTGCAAACGCATGCATTTAAAATGTTTTCTGGGGCAGGTGCGTGTCCCGAAATTAGAGCAGGGCTGGCAAGGCAATTTTGGTACAATAAAATTGATATGCTTTTGAGCAACTGCGCTGCCGTAATAAGGTTCCACATCCAGCCTGGGTGAAGTTCCTCCCCATACAGCCATAACGGGTTTATGAAAGGCGCAGGCAATATACTGGAACCCTGTGTCGTGCGATATTACCATTTTTGCCCTTCGTATAATATCGGCAGATTCGTTCAGGCTGAACTTGCCGCAGGCGTTGTAAATTTTTACAGCATCCATGCTGCTCACAGCGGCGCCTTCCTCAAAATCTTCTTTTCCGCCTATTAAAATGATAGGATGATCAATCTTGCTGCAAAGCTCCTGCAATTTGGGTACCGGCAATTTTTTAGTAAAATAGGATGCACCGATTACAAGGGCTATAAAGCCCATTTGGTGTGAGAGCGGCAGATCTTCCGTTTTAATTGTCTCGCTCTTTGGAATAAAATAATCCAGTCCCCTGCCATCGTCTTCAATGCCCAGCGGCTTCAGCGTATTGAGGCAGCGTTTCGAAATATGAATGCCGGGCATTGTATCGATGTGAAATTTAGTAAGCAGGAATTTCTGCAAGCTCAGCTTCCTGTAACTAAGCCATTTTGTACGTGTATCTGTTTGCAGCCATAACCGCAGTGTGCGGAGGTTTTTATGCAGGTCGATGATATAGTCGAATTGCTCGTCACAAATAGCCTGCATCGTTGCAGCATAGTCGTCGTCGAAGTAATGGAATTTATCAATGTACGGATTGCCAATCGTAACTGCTTTGAACTTTTTTTTGGTAAGAAAATGAACTTCTGCCCCTGGCATTTGTTGTTTAATGCAGCGGATAGCAGGGGTGGTGAGCACAATATCGCCAATAGACGAAAAGCGGATAACGAGAAATTTTAAACCCTTCCTCCCTTTAAATGATGATCCTTTTGCCAGTATCTGCGCTGCAGTTTTGCCCATAAGTTGCGAAGATAAGATACAGAATGAATTAAGGGAAAGACTGGCTCCAAGTAGTACGTAAGCAAAAGTTATTACAATAATAAGCCGTAAAACACATCCTCTTGCAAAGCAAACAATAAGGAGACTAAATGCATGGTCAGATTTATGATGTTTGTGTTTGAAATAAATTTTTTGTTAATGCCATAGCCATAGCGTTGTAAATATTTTTTTGAGTTGAAATAAAATTTCGGTATTTTTACTACTCAATAATTGTTGCTAACCATTGTATATGAAGATACTGTTAACCTTTCTTATGACCTTTTGTGACCTATACTTCTGTTCGAAGGTCCGCCATTCTTACAGCGTTATTAAAATCGTATCAAGTTTTACTTTAAAAGTCGTCGAAGAGATAAAATGTTTAAATGCTTTTATTCAGCAATACGATTGTCTTTTGGCAAAGATCGAAAAGCTTTATTTGCCATTCAAATACAAGCTTGATGGATGAGAATTCCATTCTCATTTAACCGATATCGGCAAACTTTAGTTAGACATATTTCGCATGCGATAACTTTCCGACCCTCTTTGCATTATCCCTATCTTATACAACTCGTCCGTACGCTTGCATTTTCCCCGATAATTATCGTGAATAGCTTTTAAGGATCCTTTAATCCAATCATTTCTTGCAAAACTTCATCTGTCATCTGCTGGCGGTGGCAAAACGGCTACCTGGGCGGAGTGGGAGAGCTATGTAAAAACAAACCTTAAATCAGCAACCATGAAACATTTGAACCACTGGCTTCATTACGCGCTGAAATCAGCGATGATCTTTTGTCTTCTTTTGTACTTCGCAGAATCTCGTGCACAAACTCAGGGACTGACGGATAGCGTGCATAAAAAGACAGGTGTAGCACATGGATATTATTATTCGTTGCCTTTAGATTATGCTTCGAACCCTACCAAAAAATATCCTCTATTGATTGCCCTCCATGGAAATGGAGAAAAAGGCAACGGAACGACAGAGTTGTATAAGGTGCTTAATGGCAAAGGTCCTACTATTCCACAATTATTGAAAACAAACAAGTTCCCTGCTTATGTAAAAGTGGACGACCAAGTTTTTTCTTTTATTGTGGTTTGCCCACAATATAGCACAGCTTTTGGTGGAAAGCCACTTATTCAGCATTTGCAGACCCAGTATAGTATTGACACAAACAGAATATATTTTACGGGTCTTAGTGAAGGTTCTGCCAAGGCATGGCATAACTTGCGGGATACTCTTTATTACGTAGGTGCAAATGCAATTGCTGCAATGGTTCTTCCCAGTCCCACGATTGACACAACTAAGTATCTGCAGTCAACAAGCCCTAATCTCGTAGCCGCACATGCAGCTAACCTTCCGCTTTGGTTAACTCGAAATGGCTATGAAGGAGAGCTTTCAATTACTAAATGGACAGCTTCCAACCTAAAAGCAGTAAATTCAAATTTTAATGGACACATTCCTGTTCCTCAGCCACTAGCAAAAACACAGGTTTTCGAAGGAGTTGCAGACACGCTACACAACTCCTGGGTAAAAGTTTATAATTCTGCAAATATTATAGACTCTGCTAATGGATATAATATTTACCAGTGGATGCTGCAATACACCAACGAAAAACTGGTAGCCAAAGCAGGAAAGGATACAACGATCACACTTCCGGCAGATTCGGTAACATTAAACGGTCGTAAATCTACAGTTAGGCAAGGGAGAATAAACACTGTAACCTGGAGTAAGATTTCTGGTCCGTCAGCATATACAATAGCATCTCTTGGAAGCTTGGCTACAAGTGTTACCGGACTGGTAGCAGGAACTTACCAATTTGAATTGAAATTAAATCACACCGACGGAAGCACTGTTAAGCGAGATACTGTAACAGTAACAGTAAATCCGGATCCAACAGTACCGCAAACGCAAGGCATAGATACTGTAATATACCGGAATGATGCTGCAGGCATAAAGCACAGCTACTATGTATCACTTCCCAGAGATTATGCCGCTAATCCAACAAAAAAATATCCTTTGCTGATAGCCCTTCATGCTAATGAAGAAAAAGGCGATGGATCTGATTCTTCCCTGGCGAAAGTTTTAGCCGTACCGGGAACCATTCCATACATGCTCAACAGTAACAGCTTTCCAGCCTCTTTTATGGTAAATAACGAAAATTTTTCGTTTATCGTAGTCTGTCCGCAGTATGACCTCTTTTGGTCCAAGTACCTTCTGCAGAATATAGAAGAGAATTTTAGGGTTGATCAGGAGCGCATTTATGTTACAGGGCAGGGCGAAGGTGGAGTTAAATCATGGACTATGGCATCATCCAGCTATTGGGGGCACACAGGCCCGGACTCCCTGTCGGCAATTGTTCTTGTAACTCCCACTATTGTTTATGATAGCGAAGTAGCAGCAGGTTCTTCGCCAATCAACAAAGTAAATGCGTCTAATTTACCGGTGATGAGTGTTTATAATACTGGATATCCTTCAGCAAATCTCAAGAAACGCGTAGACAGTTTGGTCTTTAACCTTAACTCGACCGTTCCGTCTGTTGATCCTCCCGCAAAAAAGATTGTTTATGATACTACGGGCCAAGATGCGTGGACAAAGACGTATAATCCAGCAAATATTATTGACAGTGTGAATGGTTACAACATGTATCAATGGCTCTTGCAATACAGGAATAAAAACCTGGTAGCCAATGCTGGAAGAGATACTGCAATTACTGCTTCAATCGTTACACTCAATGGCAGCAAATCAACTGCGAGGAGAGGACGCATTGCGGCGTATTTATGGACGAAGATTTCTGGTGGGAGTGTTACTATTGCTTCCAATACAAGCGCTGTAACCAACGTTTCAGGACTTTCGGCAGGTATTTATAAGTTTGAGTTAAAAGTTACACATAACAATTCAACTATTGCCAAAGATACCATAACCATTACAGTAACCGGTAGCTCTTCGAGAGTTGCTTCACCTGTAGCGGCTGTTGTTGAACCCGCAACGACAACTGATGAAATGTTAACCGCGAAGATCAACCCAACAGTTGCCCGTTCGCAGGTAACCATTGTAATAAATGGAAAAGCAACTGGCAAAGCAAACCTGCAGGTGAGCAGCATGGATGGAAAACGCTTGCAGCGTCAATCGTTTGTAAAAGATGCAGGTTCAATAACAAGGACGATGAATGTTTCCAATTTGCCTTCGGGAACCTATATTGTTGAAGTTATTGTTGCCGGAAAACACCGGAAGGTCCTGAGATTCATTAAACCGTAACTGGTCAATTTCAGATCTAAAATCATTTGTCGTACACGAGCCCCGTTTTAACGGGGCTTTTTTACTGCATTGTGCCCCAAGGTGTTTGCCGTCTAACCTTTATTATGCAGCAGCGTTAAAGGGTTGCTTTCTCTCTTTGGTAATGTTTGGCTTGATAATTTATATCGTATTGAAAACAGGATGAACGATGCCCAATATTGCAACGAGGAAAAAGTCGAAAACCACTACCCGGAAAAGAATAGCATCAAACCGGGATAGTTTAAATGGCTGGATGAGCAAGCTACCCAAAGTTGCCTTCCCCAAAAAAGTATCGCCTATGCTGGCTACGCTTGTCGACGAGCCGTTTAACGAAGAAGGGTGGGTATACGAAATAAAATGGGACGGCTATCGTGCTGTTGCCTTGTGCAACAAAGGGAACGTAGCGTTGATGTCGCGCAACCAAAAATCCTTTAATGAGAAATTCTATCCCATATACGAAGCTGTAAAAAAATGGAAGCTGGAAGGCGTGGTTGATGGCGAGATATGCGTCATCAACAAAGAAGGGCTGGCCGATTTCGGAGCCTTGCAAAACTGGCGGAGTGAAACCGATGGTGATTTGGTTTACTATGTGTTCGACTTAATTTATTACAAAGGGCGCGATTTATCGGAGCTGCCACTTCACGAAAGAAGATCCGTTTTACAGAAAATATTACCGAAGGATGATCGCATCCGCTTCAGTGAGAATTTTAGCACTTCTGCGAAAGAATTTCTGAATGCAGCCAGTGAGTTAGGCATGGAAGGCATTATTGCCAAAAAACAAGATAGTGTTTATTTGAAAGGAGAAAGAACCAAAACCTGGTTGAAAATAAAAGCAGGTAAGCGGCACGAAGTTGTGATTGGGGGTTATACGAACAACGACAATTCACCCAAGCTTTTTAGCGCATTGCTGGTAGGAGTATACAATAAAAAGAAACTCGTTTATACAGGAAAGATTGGTACCGGTTTTAATGATGATTTGCAAAGAACGATGATGCAGCAGTTCGAACCGTTGATCACCAGTCAATGCCCTTTTACCGAAACACCTGATGTTAATAAACCGTCGCGCTTCAGGCCCAATCCGCCCGACGCAACAGTAACATGGCTGAAACCGAAGCTGGTTTGCGAAGTAAAATATGCGGAAATCACATCAGACGGAGTAATGCGGCATCCCAGCTTTGAAGGCATGCGCATAGACAAACCCGCAAATAAAGTAACAGAAGAAAAACCCGAACCACTGGCAGAAGTGCTGCCTTCGCGCAAAAGAAAAAAAGTGACGTCGATGATAAAAAAACCGGAAGGAGGCAACTCAAAAACCTTGCTGAATCCTTCGGAAAAAACGCAGGTAAAAAAACTCAATGGACATGAACTCTCTTTCACCAATTTGTCTAAGATATATTGGCCGGGCGAAAAAATTACCAAGCGGGATATGCTGAATTATTATTTCCAGGTAGCGCCATACATTCTGCCCTATCTTATAGATCGCCCACAGTCCCTTAACCGGTATCCCAATGGCATCAATGGTAAAAGCTTTTACCAGAAAGATGTAACGGGCAAAGCGCCCGACTGGGTTAAAACATTTCCCTATCGCACCAGCGAGGGAGAAGATAAAAAATTTATGGTGCCTCAAAACGAAGCCGATCTGCTATATATGGCAAACCTGGGAGCAATAGAAATGAATCCCTGGAACAGCACCATTCACAAGCCGGAATTTCCCACCTGGTGCCTTATAGACCTTGACCCGGACAAAGGCAATTCTTTTGAACAGGTAATTCGTACGGCACAACAGGTAAAACTGGTGTTGGATGAGTTGGGAATAGCAGGCTATGCCAAAACCTCCGGTTCCACTGGTATTCATGTGTATATTCCGCTGGGCGAAAAATACAACTACGATCATTGCCAGCTTTTTGCAAAGCTGATAGCTACCCATGTGCATGAGCGCCTGCCCGACTTTACCAGTATTGAACGACTCACGCGTAACCGTAAAGGCAAAATTTATGTGGATTACCTGCAAAACCGGCCAAAAGCAACGCTGGCAGCACCGTACTCGGTGCGTCCAAAACCTGGCGCCACTGTGTCGATGCCGCTGCACTGGGACGAGATCAAAAAAGGATTAAAAATGTCGCAGTTTACCATTAAGAATGCGTTGGAAAGAATTAAGAGGGAAGGAGACCTGTTTAAGCCCGTATTGGGCAAAGGAGTAAATCTTAAACAATTGCTGGCAAAGCTTGAGTAGGAGTTGATTGGTTAAACAGGTAACTAGTTGAAATGTTTGGTGTTTACGGTACTAACCACCAACCACAAACGCTAAACCCGAAACGACAAACGGTAAACATCCCGCTCACAAACTATTCCCCGGCACGTAGCTTTGGGTTCGCTCAATTTCTACCAGTTCTGCATTTTTCATTTCGTCGTTGTTAAAAGTGCCCTCCTTTATTTTTTGCAGATCGGAATAGGAAAAGCTCAACTGCTGGCTGATATCAAATTCATTCAAAAAAACATCGCTCACATTCCAGGCGCTGAGCTTGCCGCGGTAGAAAAAAACGGCTTCTTCATTTTTTTCAGATACTTTAAAATAACGAACCGAACGGTTGCCATCGAAGTTGGTGAACCGTATTTTGTAAATGTCGCCCGGCTGCGGGTTGGCGAACAAAGTTTTAATACTCTCCGATCTCTCCTGTTGCACATGGCGCACATAAAAAAAGAGTCCTATGCTTATAAGGATGGTAAGGATGAGTATGTTTTTTCCGTAACGCAAGGTTTAATTTTTGATTGCTGATTTGGGGATTTCTGATTTGTAATTTGGTTCCTGGATCTTGAAATTTTGCAACTAGTCATTTTTCCATCGATGCAGCAATCAATTCCGCAATGTCCAGCACCTGCACCTGTTCTTCCTTTTCGCTGTTCTTTACGCCGTCGGTAAGCATGGTATTGCAAAAGGGGCAGGCAGCGGCAATTACCGCCGGCTCTATCGCCAAAGCCTCATTGGTCCGCTCCAGGTTTACTCTGGTAGTGCCTTTTTCTTCTTCTTTAAACATTTGCGCTCCCCCCGCTCCGCAGCACAATCCTTTGCTGCGGCAGCGTTTCATTTCCACCAGTTCGGCATCCAGTGCTTCCAGCACTTTGCGTGGCGCTTCGTAAATATTGTTGGCTCTGCCCAGGTAGCAGCTATCGTGGTAGGTAATACGTTTGCCCTTAAAGCTGCCATCCTCCTTCATTTTCACTTTTCCCTCGTCTATCAGTTGCTGCAGGAAAACCGCATGGTGAATGACTTCATACACACCTCCTAAAACGGGATATTCATTTTTGAGGATATTAAAGCAATGCGGGCAAGCGGTTACAATTTTTTTAACGCCGTAGTTATTTAACACCTGTATATTCTGGTAAGCCATCATCTGGAACAGGAACTCGTTCCCGGCTCTTCGCGCGGGATCGCCCGTACAGGCTTCTTCCTTTCCCAGGATGGCATATTTTATGGCTACTTTATTAAGAATGGTGGTGAATGCCCTTGTTATTTTTTGCGCCCGCTGATCGAAACTGCCTGCACAGCCCACCCAAAACAATACCTCAGGTGTTTCTCCATTTGCAAATAAGTCTGACATTAACGGAACCTGCATGCTGTAAACAATTTTATTTCAAAGCTAAACGAAAAAAGCCAATCACTTGTTTCATTCGTGCATCTTATATTTTATGTGGTGGTTGGATGGCATGCCTGCTATACATACGCCTTTGCGGAAATATTTGCCTGCAGCGAAAAGGCATTGCAACCGAAATATTATGAAACGGTTTAACAAATGAGTTAATATATTTGCAACACCCGAAACCTCAACCATATGAAGCATCTTTTACTAATTATTCTTTTTGCAGCCTCTGTATTTTCGGCAAGCAGCCAGCATTTTGTTCCGAAAGACGACGGGTCTGCAATAAAGTTCAAGATCAGGAATTTTGGAATAAACGTTGATGGAAGCTTTAAAGGTCTTTCCGGTAAGATCATGTTTAACCCCGATAGTCTTGCTGTTTCGCATTTCGACGTTTCAATACAAACCAATACCATCAATACCGGTATTGATCAGCGCGACAGCCATTTGCAGCAGGAGGAATATTTTGATGTAAGCAAATATCCCACCATCCATTTCATCTCCACAAAAATTACACCCAGCACCAGCAAGGAGTTTTTATTCGTTTTTGGAAAGCTCACCATTAAAGGCGTTACCAAAGAAATTTCCTTTCCCTTTAAAGTTACTCCTCAGGGAGACGATTATTTGTTTGAAGGAGAGTTCACGCTCGACAGACGCGACTATAACGTTGGCGGCGGAAGCATTACCATGTCAGATAAGGCTACTGTTTATTTGTCTGTGCTGGGTAAGAAGCAGTGAGAAAAAAGGGGTAGGGTATAGGGCATAAGGTGTGAGGAAACCAAATTTCAAATCTCAAATCATAAATCCCCCAATCAGCAATCATAAATCTCCAACCCACCTGTCTCTTTCATCGGGACTGAACTTCCAGGGGGCGAAATTGTTCTCGACATTAGATGACATCACATTCCATTCCTGCGGCGCATTGCTTTCTTCCATAATCAGTGAGCGGCGCAATTCAAAAATAATTTCCAGCGGGCTAATGCTTACCGGGCATTCTTCCACACAGGCATTGCAGGTAGTGCAGGCCCTCAGCTCTTCTACCGAAATATAGTTATGCAATAAGGTTTTATTATCGTCGGTAAAGGTTCCATTAGCCCGAATATTCTTACTTACTTCTTCCAGCCTGTCCCTTGTATCCATCATTATTTTCCGGGGCGATAATAATTTACCCGTAATGTTAGCCGGGCAGGCGGCAGAACATCGGCCGCATTCGGTGCAGGCATAAGCATCCAGCAGGTTGCGCCAGCTCAGGTCAAATACGTCTTTTGCGCCAAAACGTGCCGGCGGCGGCGCACTGCTATCTGCCGGCGGCGCCAGCTCAGGCTGCATTGCATACAACACTTCGTTTTGAATAGCCGGCATATTGTTCATTTTACCCTGCGGTTCCAACCGCGCATAATAGGCGTTTGGAAAGGCCAGTATGATATGAAGGTGTTTTGAATACGGCAGGTAATTCATAAAAGCCAGTATTCCCAAAATGTGCAACCACCAGCAGCTTCTTTCAATAGCCACCAGCGTTGTGTCGTTTAAGCCGGCAAACAATGGCATCATCCATCCCGATACTAAAAAATTCCCGGTGCTGTGTTCCGCATAGCGGCCATACCCTTTTGCCTGCAATACAAGATCGGTGCTGTTCATGGTAAGAAACAACAGCATCAGTGCAATTTCCGTGATCAGAATATAATTTGCGTCGCTTCTTGGCCAGCCATCCAGGTCTTTGCTGATAAAGCGCCTGAGCTTAATGATATTCCTTCTTATCAAAAAAATAGCGCATGCCGCAATGACCAACACTGCCAGCACTTCAAACGCATTGATCAGGAGCGCATAAAAATCTCCTAATACGGGTGCGAACAAACGATGCGTGCCCAATATACCATCCAGTATTATTTCAAGCACTTCAATATTAATAATAATAAAACCTGCATACACGAAAAAGTGCAATACAGCCACCAAAGGATTTTTGAACATTTTTTTTTGCCCGAAAGCCAGCAGCAGCATATTCTTCCAGCGCAACGATGGCTGATCGCTATAATCAGCATCTTTACCCAGCAATATATTTTTCCGGATGTACAGCAGTCTGCGCGCAAACAATCCAATGCCCGCGGCTGCAGCAATAATAAATAAAACCTGTAAAGCAATTTGCATCATACCCGCTTGTAACGCTAAGATAGTATGTTTGATTGTATTAAGTTGAAGTAGGGGAGTAAGTAGGGTGGTTGAGTAGGGGCGTAAGTTGGATTTGTGAAACAGCGTAGCGGGGTAGTTGAGCCTCATAGAGGCAATATTTTGATTGAACGTTAAGAGGAAGGAAATAAAGTGCCATCGGCACGACAGTATGCGCCGTAAATATAAATGCTGGTAAAATTTGAAAAACACCCGATACCGCTTAGTTTTGGAAAGTTTAACTGAACATTGATGAAGAATTACATTCTTACATACGACCAGATTGAAAAAAAGCTGCAACGGATGGCCTATGAAATTGCAGAGCAGAATGTAGGCGAACAAAAATTGTTTTTGGCCGGCATAAAAGAAAACGGGGTTGTGATTGCGCACCGTTTAAAAGAACTGCTGCAACCCATTTTCAAAGGCGAGGTAATAGTAACCGAATTAGGCGTTGACGATAAAAGGTTCCCCCGGCAAATTACCCTCAGCAATACCTTCAGCTTTGAAAAGCAGGTGGTAATTGTGGTAGATGATGTAGCCAACAGCGGCAAAACCATGTTGTATGCATTGCAGCCCTTCTTAAAAGATCAGCCTAAAAAAATACAGACCCTGGCGCTGGTAGACAGAACGCACAAAACATTTCCGGTGCATACCGATTATGTAGGGTTTGCCTTAGCCACCACTTTGCAGGAGCATATTTTTGTTGAAATAGAAAACAACAAAGTAACAGGCGCCTGGCTGGAATAGCGAACGTATATCATTCAGCTGGTGCCGGGCGTAAATGCGCAATCCGTTAGTAATTACAAATCAGCCATCTTTTAACGCAATGAGAAAAAAGTTATGCTCCGGGAATAGTTGCTCATGTACTTTATTTCCACGATATTCGGATAAACAATTTTTACTGATTGCAAACTCTAATGCATATTGATTATGGACACCAAAATTAAAAAACGTGTAGACTCCTGGCTTAACGGCGCTTTTGATGAAGCTACCAAAGCGGAAATAAAGAAATTACAGGAACAAAATCCAGATGAACTGACAGATGCTTTTTACCGGAACCTGGAGTTTGGTACGGGCGGATTGAGAGGCATTATGGGCGTAGGCACCAATCGCATCAACAAATATACGATTGGTATGGCTACCCAGGGCTATGCGAACTACCTGAATAAAACCTACCCGGGTGGAGAAATACGCGTAGCCATTGCACACGACAGCCGCAACAACAGCCGGCAGTTTGCAGAAATTACCGCCAATGTAATGGCTGCCAATGGCATTAAGGTATATCTTTTCGAATCGTTGCGCCCCACACCCGAACTGTCTTTTGCCATACGTTTACTCGGCTGCCAGGGCGGCGTGGTTTGTACAGCCTCTCACAATCCCAAAGAGTACAACGGATACAAAGCATATTGGAATGACGGCGGGCAACTGGTGCCGCCGCACGATAAAAATGTAATTAAAGAAGTGGATAAAATTGCTTCGGTAGACGAAGTGAAATGGAGCGGCGGAGAAAACAACATTGCTTTGGTTGGAGATGGTATAGACAAGCAATACATTGAAATGGCTAAAAGCCTCAGTGTGTATCCCGACGTAATTGCTAAGCAGCACGATCTTAAAATTGTATATACTCCCATACACGGCACCGGCATTATGCTGGTACCCCAGTTGCTGGAACGCTATGGGTTTACCAACGTTACCATTGTAGAAGAACAATCCAAGCCCGATGGCAATTTTCCAACGGTGGTATATCCCAATCCCGAAGAAAGCGAGGCAATGAGCATTGGTTTGAAAAAAGCCAAAGAGCTGGATGCTGATATTCTGCTGGGTACCGATCCCGATGCAGACAGGGTAGGCATTGCCGTTAAAGACACCAAAGGAAACTGGATGTTGGTAAATGGTAACCAAACCGCCCTGCTGGCTTTCAGCTATCTCATTGAGGCGCGTAAATCAAAAGGCATTGCAAAGCCTAATGACATGGTGGTAAAAACGATTGTAACAACAGATATGATAGACCGTTTTGCCGAGAAAAATGGCGTAGCCTGTTACAATGTGCTTACCGGCTTTAAATGGATTGCCGAACTGATAAAGGAAAAAGAAGGACGCGAGGACTATATTATTGGTGGAGAAGAAAGCTATGGATTGCTCGTTGGCCCCAAGCTGCGCGATAAAGATGCTGTAAGCGCCGTGGCTATTTTGTGCGAAATGGCCGCTTACGAAAAAGACAAAGGCAGAAGCCTGTTTGAAAAACTCGTAGACCTTTATGTGGAATACGGGTTCTATAAAGAACACCTTATTTCCATTACCAAAAAAGGAATGCGCGGGCAGGAGGAGATTGCTGAAATGATGCAGGCATACAGAGACAATACGCCAAAATCCATCAATGGGTCGCCGGTAGTACAATTGCTCGATTACGAACTGCGCAAAGGTAAAAATCCGCAAACAGGCGAAGAATGGGAGATCAAGCTTCCCAAATCCAATGTGCTGCAGTTTATTTTAGCCGATGGCAGCAAAATTTCGGCACGCCCTTCAGGCACCGAACCCAAGATTAAATTTTACTTCAGCGTAAATACTCCTTTAAAAAATGCCGCAGAATACGATGCCGTAAGCGCCGAACTGGATGCGCGTATTAAAAGTATTATCAGCGATATGAAGCTGTAATCTTTGCTTTGATGCGGCGATTTATGGTTTACGGTTTGTAGTTTATTGTTTATCGTTTGAACAAACAATAAACTACAAACACTAAACTATGTTCTTCCGAAACTTTGTCTCGCAATATATTTATAAGATGCGGCGCAGCCTATACAGTAATAATGCTGTTGGTGCTGCCGTAAATATTGGGAATTTCGCTGTCTGCCTCTGGTTCATTCAACCACTCTTTTTCATTTACCAGGTATTTGAATTCGTGCTGAGAGTCTTTGGGAAGGTTTACGTCGGCACTGAAAGTACCATCTTTTTTACGGCTCATAATTACCGAATGTTGCCAGTCACTGTTCAAGCCCAGGATTTCTACGGTTTCTGCGTTTTCGGGTTTAAAGGAAAACTTTACTTTACAATAATCCTTGGTTTTGAAATAGGTCTTCTGTACCATTTGCTTTCTTTTAATTTTTAAATGAATAATACTGTTCCCACTTGCCAGGCAAATCGTTCAGGGTAGGTATGGCTTTATACAAATAATTAAAATAAGTAACCTGTGCTGCTCCGGTAGTTTTCCACATTGCGGCAAAATTATGTGGAAATCCCTAAAAGCTTCCTTTTTATTTCATTGTCGACAGTTAAAATATCATACCAACCGCTTATCCAATATTTTTACAATGCTGCAACGGAAGTTTTTAGCAAGTGGTCAGTAACCACAAATTAGCTGTATGAAGTATTGGGTTATGATCGTTTCCCTTTTTCTTTTTTCCTGTTCAAAAGACAAAGCGGCCAACAACGCACACAAGGCATCAGGACAAGTGGATGCCGTGGTGATTTGGAGCGGTTTAGTAGCCGCCGATGGTTGCGACTGGTACATTAAAACAGGTGAAACCACTTTTTATCATCCCGATACGCTGCCCGAAGCTTTTAAACAACACAACCTCAGCGTAAAAATCAACTACAAAACCACCGACGAAATATTTAGTTGCGGATGGGGCGCCACCATGCCTGTGATACAATTGCTGGAGATAAAGAAGTAAGGATCAGCTATCAGCGGTCGGCCATCAGCATTCAGCGTTTATTGTTTGGGACTTATTGTTTGCCCTTGAGGCTGCAAACGATAAACAATCAACTCAAAACCCAAAATACTCCCCCAAGTGTCAAACTATTTTCCGAAGTTTGCCCCCATTAAATTAATGTTCAGGCATGCCGCTACAACTAACCAGACCGTTAGCTTTCATAGATCTTGAAACAACAGGTATTAATTTATCAACCGACCGTATTATCGAGATTGCTATTGTAAAGCTGCAAACAGATGGCTCAAAAGTAATAAAGAGGAAGTTGATCAATCCCCAGATGCCCATTCCCAAAGCCTCATCTGATATACATGGCATTACCAACGAAATGGTAAAAGATGCTCCTGCTTTTAAGCAGGTGGCTAATGAAATAAAGCAGTTTCTCGACAATTGCGACCTGGCGGGTTACAATTCGAACCGGTTTGATTTACCACTGCTGGTGGAGGAGTTTTTACGAGCCGGCCTGAATTTTGATATTTCAGATAAACATTTGCTGGATGTGCAGAAAGTATATCATATGATGGAACCCCGCACATTAAGCGCTGCCTATAAGTTTTATTGTGACAAAAACCTCGACAACGCCCACAGCGCCGAGGCCGATGCACACGCCACGTTCGAAATACTTGAGTCGCAGTTGGTTCGCTATGCTCAACTTGGCAATACGGTTGAATCGGTGATCAAGTTTACCGGGCATGAAGCGATAGTTGACCTGGCTCGCCGTTTTGTTATGGAAAATGGAGTGGAAATATTTAATTTCGGCAAACACAAAGGACGCGCGGTAACCGAAGTACTGAAAATTGAACCTCAGTATTACGATTGGATGATGAAGGGCGATTTTCCAATGCACACAAAACAAAAGCTCACAGAAATCCTGAACCGCACCCTGTTAAAGAAAGCGTAAAAAAAACTTATACGTAATATTCTTTTAATTAATAATTAATTTTGCTTTAAACAATATCTTTTTGGAAAAGCTGGTTATCATACCTACATACAATGAAAGTGAGAACATCAGGACCATCCTGCATGCCATCTTCGAAATGGGGCTTCATTTTCATGTATTGGTTGTAGATGATAATTCACCCGACGGCACAGGCAACGCAGTAAGGGAATTACAACAAATATATCCAGGACAATTATTTCTCCAGGTGCGCGAAGGCAAGCTAGGACTCGGCACCGCTTATATACACGGCTTTAAATGGGCCATCGATCGCGGATATGCTTATATATTTGAGATGGATGCCGATTTTTCCCACAATCCCAAAGATCTTGAACGACTTTACCAGGCATGCCGGAGCAAAGGAGATGTAGCCGTAGGATCGAGATACGTAAAAGGTGGCAAAACCGTAAACTGGACCTGGGACAGAAATGTAATATCTAAAGGTGGCGCTTTGTATACCCGCATTCTCACCTGGATGCCCGTAAAAGATCCTACCGCTGGTTTTGTTTGTTATAAAAGAGAAGTGCTTGAAAGCATCAATTTCGACGAGATCAACTTTGTTGGCTATGCCTTCCAGATAGAAATGAAATTTGCAGCCTGGAAGCTTGGTTTTAAGATCGTTGAAATACCCATTACTTTTATCGACCGCAAGTTCGGTACTTCTAAAATGAATAAAAACATTATTAAAGAAGGAGTGCTGGGCGTACTGAAAATACAATGGCAGAGCATGTTCAAAAATTACCGGCGCAAAGTAAAGAACAACTATACCGCCACCACCACCGTACGCGCAAAAGCCATGAGCTGATCAGGTAGGCTATGAGCGATCAGCTTTCAGCCGCCTCCCGTCATTTCGACGCAAGAGAAATCTCCGTTCAATTTCTCTTCTTTTTTTTATTTCTTGCTTCTTGATATTTTCCTTGTTTTCTCTCTACATATACAAACGCAGATTGTTAACGATTTCAGCTTGCTGAAAGCTGATCGCTGATTGCTCAAAGCTGACAGCTATATCTTAAATTGCGTCCTGGTTTCATAAATTCAAGATTATGGGAAAAATATTCCTGGGACTGCTATTATTATGCTCAACTATTACCGTTTTTGCTCAGAATAAAAAACCGCTTGATCATTCCGTGTACGATGCCTGGCAAAGCATCGACGAAAAAAAGATCAGCAACGATGGTAAGTGGATAGCATATGTAGTAAATGTTCAGGAAGGAGATGCAGTGCTTCAAATTCAATCAGCCGATCAAACCTATAAAAAGAGCATTGAAAGAGGGACCGATGTATTTATTACCGACGATAGTCGCTTTCTGATCTGCAAAATAAAACCATTTTATGCCGATGTTCGGCAGGCACGCATCAAAAAGAAAACCCCCGATCAGTTTCCAAAAGATTCCCTGGCCATTATAGAGCTTGGCAAAGACAGTATTTTTAAAGTGGCGCGCGTTAAATCGTTCCAGGCTCCTGAAAAAAACAACAAATGGATAGCATGGCAATTAGAAAAACCGCTGCCTGATACCACTAAAAAGGCCGCTGAAAAAGATTCGCTGAAAGCACAGTTAGACTCTGTTCGCAATACCGGTGGCACAGTAAGCCCGGAGTTGGCTAAAAAGCGGAAGAAGATCACCAATCCCCCAGCTATTAAAAACGACGGTGCAAATGCATTGGATGCGGAAAACGAGGGAGGGGCTGCCTCCGATGCATCGGAAGGAACGACACTGGTGATCTACAATTTTCACCAGAATACCCGCCAAACCATACCCTTTGTTGGCGCATACCATTGGAGCGAAAATGGCAACATTCTGCTGATAGAAGGTGCGCCCTCTAAAAAAGACAGTCTTGCCAAAAAAACGGTGTCAATATTTCGTTCGGTAGAAGAAAGGTTCGACACGATTATGAAAGGCGGAAATGATTTTAAGAACTATGCCATCGATAAAGAAGGATACAGGGTGGCCTTTGTGGCCGAGCGCGACAGCAGTGCAAAAGCGGTTAGAAAATTTTATAAACTATGGTATTGGCAAAACGGGCAGGACAGCGCCATTATGATTGCTGACAAAAACACACCCGGCGTTCCTGTAGGGTGGGGTATCAGCGAAAATGCCACACTCGGGTTCAGCAAATCGGGTAAAAGATTGTTTGCCGGCACTGCACCCATACCTGCCTTAAAAGACACTTCGTTGGTGGATATTGACCTGGTGAAAGTAGATGTGTGGAACTATAAGGACGATTACCTTCAAACGGTGCAATTGAAAAACCTTGACCGCGAACTGAAAAGAAGTTACCTGGCCGCCATCAATACCGAAAACAAAACCTTTGTTCAATTGTGCGACAAAGAAATGCCAGACATCATTGTTTCTGAAGATGGCGATGGCGACCTGTTTGTTGGTGTAAGCGATGTAAACAATCGCATTGCATCGCAATGGGAAGGACGAACTAAAAAAGATGTATACGCTGTTAATCCCAACAACGGCTCCAGGCAACTGGTAAAAAATGACCTTGTGGGGCAGGTATCGCTTTCTGCATCGTCGAATTTTATTTTGTGGTACGATCAAAAAGCAAAGCAATATTTTACGTGGCGCAACGGCAGCACAAAAAATATATCAGCCAAAGTGCCGGTAAAATTATACCGCGAAGATTTTGATATGCCGGACGATCCTTATTCATACGGCGTAATGGGCTGGACGGGCGGAGACCTTGCAGTGTTGATATACGACCGGTACGATATCTGGCAGCTCGATCCATTAAACGTAGTAGCCCCTATAAACATTACGGGTGGCGAAGGCCGAAAAAATAAAATTGTTTACCGCTATATTAAAACCGATCCTGAAGAGCAATACATTGCTCCCACACAGGAACTGTTGTTAAGCGCTTTTAACGATGCCAGCAAGCGGGATGGTCTGGCCTCGTATAAGCTGCAAAGCAATGCCCGCCCCGTTAGTATTATGACTGGTCCCTATGCCATTAGCAATGCGGTAATAAAAGCTAAAAATGCAACAAATTATGTTTATACGAAGGAGTCATACATTCAATCGCCCGACATTTATCTGAACAGCAACTGGCAAAACGAAGTAAAGCTGAGCGCCCTTAATCCGCAGCAAAGCGAGTATAACTGGGGAACTGCCGAGCTGTTTAAATGGAGAGCCTACAATGGAAAGGAGGCAACCGGCATTGTATACAAGCCGGAGAATTATGACCCAAAGAAAAAATATCCCGCCATCTGCTATTTTTATGAAAAGCTAAGCGATGGACTATTTACTTACATTCCACCAACGCCAACGCCCAGCCGCCTGAATATTTCTTTTTTTGTAAGCCGCGGTTACATTGTTTTTGCGCCCGATATTGAATATGTTACAGGACATCCGGGTAAAAGCGCCTACAATTACATTGTAAGCGGTGCAAGGGCGCTGGTGAAAAAAGGCTGGGTAGACAGCACCCGCATAGGGCTGCAGGGACAAAGCTGGGGAGGTTACCAAACGGCTTACGTCATTACCCAAACCAAATTATTCAAGGCCGCCTGGGCAGGCGCCCCTGTTAGCAATATGACGAGCGCTTATGGCGGCATTCGCTGGGAGAGCGGCATGAACAGGCAGTTTCAATACGAAAGGTCACAGAGCCGTATAGGCGCTACTTTGTGGGAAAAGCCGCAATTGTATATCGAAAACTCACCGCTTTTTCATTTACCAAAAGTATCAACACCTTTGGTAATTATGCACAACGACAACGATGGTGCTGTGCCCTGGTACCAGGGCATTGAGCTTTTTACCGCTATGCGCAGGTTGAATAAGCCAGTATGGATGCTGAACTATAACGGCGAAGCGCATAACCTGGTGGAAAGAAAGAACAGGAAAGATATTCAGATAAGGGAGCAACAATTTTTTGACTGGTTGTTGAAAGGTGAACGACCCGCCCAATGGTTACGGGAAGGTGTACCCGCAGTAATGAAAGGCAAAAACTGGGGATTGGAAGATTAGTAGTATTTTCTGCCAGCCGATTGCTCTTGTTTGTCTTACCATAACCGTCAACTTAAGAAAGTTGTAATGGTTATGCACCAACCGGAAAATTAATTTGAAATGCGCTCGCGAACCGGTGATTCTTATTTGTACATTGTATCAAAATGTAATAATGAAACCTGCGATTGCCTTATCCGCCTTATGGATGCTATGTTTTCCAACCGTTGCCCATGCGCAGCAAAAATGGATTTCGCTGTTCAATGGTAAAGATCTTACAGGCTGGACCGCCCGTGGCAATGCCCGGTGGTCGGTAAAAGAAGGGGTGATTACCGGGCAAAATGGGCAGGGGCATTTGTATGCAGCGCCGGTAGTGAAAGATTTTGAAGTGAAAGGAGAGTTTCGCATCATTGATCAGGGTAAAGGAGCCAACAGCGGGTTTTATGTAAGAGCCCACGAGCCGGAAGACGATCCCGAAGGTTTCCCCCGAGGCTACGAGGCGCAGATTTGCAACAACACCGAAGCGTTTACCGGCTGGTTGTGGAAACCCGGAAAACCTACCGGCAAGGCAACGGCATTGCTTACAAAAGATGGAGAGTGGTTTCCCATGCGGGTAAAGGTAAAAGGCGACAGCATTTTTATTTGGGTGAAAGATCAACTGGTAATGACTTATCGCGATCAGGAATATAAAGAAGGTAAATTTGTTATTCAATGTCATAACCCGGGCATGACTGCTGAAGCCCGGAATTTATATTACAGAAAACTGGATTAATGGACGGAAAACAAGCTGCTGCTTTAAAAGCGGTGGAATACATACAGGATGGAATGACAGTTGGACTCGGAACTGGTTCTACCGCGTATTGGGCTATTGAATATACCGCGCAAAAGGTAGCGAAGGGGTTGCGGATTACCGCCGTTGCCACTTCGGAAGCCACTGCAAAAATTGCCCGTGAAAAAGGAATCACAATTACAGACATTGATGCTGTTGATCATATCGACATTGATATTGACGGTGCAGACGAAGCAGATGCCAGCCTCAATCTTATCAAAGGGGGAGGAGGGGCATTGCTCAGGGAAAAAATAGTAGCCAAAGCCAGCAGCAGGTTCATCGTAATTGCCGACGAAAGCAAGCTTGTAGCAACCCTTGGAAAATTTCCGTTGCCGGTGGAAGTCATTCCCTTTGGATGGCAGCATACTGCCAGGCACATTACTGCCCTTGGTTGTTCGGCTACATTGCGGCATAAAGAAGAAAAGCTGTTTATTACCGATAGCGGCAACTATATACTGGATTGTGAATTTAAGCAAATACAAAATCCACCCTTGCTCGAAGCACAACTCAATGGCATTGCCGGAGTAGTAGACAACGGTCTGTTTATTAATATGGCCGAAAGAGTGATCATCGGGCATAAGGATGGCAGCGTAACGGAGCATGCTGGTTAGGAGTTTGGAGTTTCGAGTTAGGAGTTAGACGTTTGGATTCCAAACCCCAAACCAAAAACCCCAAACCAAAAACCCCAAACACAAAATCCGCACAAACCCAACAAAATTGTACATACATGGTTCCACACTTACGAAAAACATTTAACAGCCAGTTCACCTCGCAAAAGTACCAGTCGCTTTTACAGGAACTGCACGGTCATCATTCCGGCGCCATTGAATTCAGAATAGCAGAAACGCCTGTTTTTGTAGACAAAGCCTTCACGCAAAAAATGCTCGATGCCTGCGAAAGCATCATCGATGTGATCGTTGATCCTTCCTTTAAAGAGCTTACGGAGCGTTCTATCCCGCCAAGTGAATATGTAGCCGGCGAAAACAATCACAGTCATATGATCGCGTTCGACTTCGGCGTATGCATCAACGAAAAAAATGAGCTGGAGCCGCAGTTGATAGAAATGCAGGGCTTCCCAACCTTATTCGGTTTCCAGGTATATTTTCCGGATGTTATAAGAAAACACTTCAGCATACCCGGCAATTACAGTCATTACCTGAACGGCTATACGAAAGAAACTTATCTCGATATGTTGAGGCAATTGCTGCTCAACGGACATGAACCGGAGCATGTTATTTTGCTGGAAATAAAACCGCACGAACAAAAAACAAAGATCGATTTTTACTGCACGCAGGATTATACGGGCATACAACCGGTATGCATAACCGAACTGACAGCAGAAGGCAGGAAATTATATTATCAAAAAAATGGTAGAAAAATTCCGGTTCACAGGATTTACAATCGTGTGATATTCGACGATCTGAAAGCGCAGGCAGACAAACTGGGCGATATTATAGACATCACAAAAGATTGGGATGTTGAATGGATACCGCATCCCAACTGGTTTTACCGCATCAGTAAATTTACATTGCCCTTTATCGATCATCCCTATGTGCCCGCAACTTATTTCCTGAACGAGTTGAAGGAACTACCGGCCGATATAGAAAACTACGTGCTGAAACCGCTGTTTTCGTTTGCGGGGCAGGGCGTAGTGATTGACATTGAACCAGCGGATCTTGCCAACATCAAAGACCCGGAAAACTGGATTTTACAACGTAAGGTGAAATACGCAGATGTAATTGAAACGCCTGATATTCCTGCAAAAGTTGAGATACGCATGATGTATGTATGGCCCGATGGAGCGGCGCGTCCGCATGCAGCAATCAACCTTGCACGACTAAGCAAAGGAAAAATGATAGGTGTTAGATACAACCAGGACAAAGAGTGGGTGGGAGGATCGGTTTGCTTTTTCGAAACTTATTAACCTTATTTAACTTGTGTTATTGCCGGCAGAAAAACGCAGATTGTACATTTGAAAAACAATTTTCAGTATGAAGAAGAATGTTTTGATTGGGATGCTTGTTTTAGTTGCCTTGCATGGAATGGCGCAGCAAAAAACAATTGACCGGGCTGTTGTAAAGTCAAAAACTGAAATTACTTTTCCTCAAAATCCCAATCGTCAACCCGATGGAGACGGCGATGGTGGCGGTTTTCCCGGTGGCATGGAAAGTAAGAATACCATTTACTTCTCTAAAGACTTTATAAAAACGTTGAATGAAACCGATTTTGGAAACAATACGGTGATCGTTGACCGGCAGGCCAAAAAAACAGTGATGATAACTGAAGCAATGGGGCGCAAAACCGGTTACTACAGTACAGAAGCAGACCAGGAAGAAATGAGGAAAAGAGCGCAGGAGCGCATGGATTCTATCAGGAAAGCAAGAGGCCAAAGCGGACAAAATGCTCAAAATGATTTTACAGCTCCTGAGCCCGAAATAATAAAAACAGAAGAAACAAAAAAGATAGCAGGATATACTTGTAAAAAAGCCATCATCAAAACCAAATCGCGGCAGGGCGAAGTAAATGAGGTAACAGTATGGTATGCCCCCGAATTTAAAATGGCAGAAGGTTATCCCGCTTCAGGCAACGCAGGCATTGGCGGCGGCGGAAGAGGATTCAGCGGAGGTTTTGGTGGCGGCAGAAGCCGTATGGCGTTTGGCGGACTTGCCAACCTCGATAAAATTGACGGGTTTGTAATGGGCTACGAAATGAGCAGACCCAATGGATTTAAGATGAACATGGAAGTAACCAAAATAGAATTGAATGCCGACATTCCTGCAAAAACATTTGAAGTGCCAAAAGGCATTGAACTGAAGCCTGCCAGCGAAATGCAGAATATGTTCATGGCCCGGCCTGGTCGCCTGGGACAATAAAACATTAGAGTTTGGGGCTATTACAATCAACTAAAGACCTTCCTCAGGGAAGGTCTTTTATTTGAAATTTTGAGATTTGAAATTTTGAGTACCAGCCGGGAACCGGAGCTTTGTTAAAGCTGTATATTTGTTTCAATCAGGTTGCTAAAGTTCCGCCTCTTGGCCGAACCAAGTTTGTATCTATGATTTGATTCTTGAATAAAGCCATGTCATTTCTTTTTGAACTTTGTAATTAATTTAAGTGAATTAAGATAATCATTGTCAAAGGAAATTATTCTAAAAATATTTTCTTTAAATTCCATTACATCTCTCCATTTTGCATTTGTTAGCAGTTCATCCAGAAAATAAATATTATTTTCAATGTATTTCAGTTTCAAAACGTCGAACGCTTTGCCGTCTTTAGTGTCAACCTGGATGAGTTTGTGATGTTTATCGATGTATGCAATTATCTCAGGAAGAGAATCTATCGGAATTCTTGGTTCCTTTCGGTAGTCATATTTTTTCAATAAAAGTATCTTATTGGCTCTTCGTTCAAACTCACCATATTCATGTTTTACATTGATATTTCTAAATATCGTATATCCATCAACCGTATAATCGATGCATGTTTTAATTAAAGTCCAATCTTTATTCAGGTTGAGTACAATTCCTCTTATCTTGTCTTTTCTTCCTTTGATGGTGAAAGAAATATATTTTCCTTTGATATTCATAAGTGATGGTTTAGGATTCGTGCGACGTTCAGTATTTTGAGGGTTCTGAAGTACGGTAGATGTCCGCTGCCTATCAGGCGAGCTCAGCTCAGGCTAAATTAGTATTTATCAGCGGGAGAAAATAATACAACTTTAGCTAGAACAGATTGCATTCCCTTTTAGCGTTTTTGGCGCCATCACAAAGCTTTTCTGTTTGAAAAATCTTATGTAGCAGCATTCTTCGAATTGTGTCAACTTTTTCATTCCTGATATCAGAGTATCGTCAAGGTCTCGTCAACCTCTTTTTGCTGCGCCGTAGGTGCAGCCCTTGTATTAGGGTAGCACCTACGGTGCAAAGCGTTAAGGGGCTGGCTTTTTACAAACAGGTTGCCTCTCTGAGGCAATAGAGCCCATGTATCTCCCTTATGTTGACGACTATGGTGAAGGCGCTCACCGATAGGACAAAAATATCCAGTTTTATTTGCCCTTCCTATTTATACGCACCCCTTTATTATTCCGGATTCTCAATCCATTCTTGTGTATTTCGGCGTAGTCCAAAACCAAGTGTAAGAAATTCGTCCTGCCCTTTGTCAGCAACTGCACCAAAATATTTTAAAACTTCATTAATCTTGTTTTGTCCATAAGATAAAAGCCGAAGTCGTTTTCCTTCTTCCCAGATTATCGCTATTTGACCACCCTGTCCACCATGATATTCTGCCTCAACGTATGAAAATTGTTTATCGCCAACAGAAAGTAAAATGCTAGTTTCAATATTCTCTGTCAAATAAAGAAAACTGTCAATGGCTTCAGAACTACGAAAATCATTGATTTGATCAAATAGGTCCTCTGTCATAGGAATAAGCTATAATCCCTGTCCAATGTCAACCTTACCCGCCTTGTTATAGACGTTCGTCAAACAACCGGCGTCGGCGGTTTTACAAATAAATGCTTGTAAATAATATCCCATTTTAAGAGTTTGTGCTGGTGGTGTATAACATTGCCATGAATTAGTAACTTCGTCAGGTTGGTGTCTTAGCTCGCCGGCCATATCTCAAATTCCCTCACGCCTCCGTTTCGGCAGGGAACCCAACGGTAATGGTAGTGCCTTCATTAATGGCGCTGCTGGCACTGATATAGCCATTATGGATCTCCATTATTTTTTTGCAGATGGAAAGTCCGATGCCGGTGCCCTGCACCTCGTGTGCGCTGTGCAGGCGCTTGAATACAATGAATACTTCCTGTGCATACCGGGGGTCGAAGCCTATGCCGTTGTCGGAAATGCTGATCTGGTTAAAAAGAGGATTATGAGAAGGAGTGGAGCTGTCATCTTTATGTACGCCGGATACTTTACTGAACCGGATATTGATCAAAGGCACTTCGTCTTTTTTCCTGAACTTGATCGCATTGCTCAGCAGGTTGTGAAAAAGTTGTCGCACCAATGCCGGCACCGCATTAATAACAGGCAGAACAGGGTAGTGTATTACAGCATTGTTTTTTTCGATGCTGATCTCCATTTCGTTGATCACGTCGGGTAATAGCTGGTTCAGGTCTACCGCCGTATAGTCTGCAGTGTCTGCCGACTGCCTGGAAAAGCGCAGCAGGTCGTCGATCAGCGATTGCATTTTGGAGGACGATGCAATGATCTTTTCAAGGTATTTTTCCGAATCGGGTGCCTGTATGCCATTCATCAATATGCGGTCGCTGAACAAGCGTATCTTACGCAATGGCTCCTGCAGGTCGTGCGAAGCTATATAGGCAAAGCGGTCTAGTTCTTCGTTCATCGACAGCAGGTGCTGGTTGGTTTGCACCAATTGCCTGTTGAGGTATTTTACTTTTTCCTCCGAGGCAATTCTTTCCACAATTTCTTTCTGCAGCGAATTGTTGGCTTTGAGCAGTTGCCGTTCATGCGCCAGCAACTGGCGGTTCTTCCTGTATAATTCTACAAACACCCGCACTTTTATGCGCAGCAATTGCGGGTTGATCGGTTTAAAAATATAATCCACGCCACCCAGTTCATATCCTTTAAAAACATATTCTTCGTCGTAGTCGTGCGCCGTAATGAATATGATGGGAATATTTCGCAGTTTATCACGCTCATAAATAATGTTGGCGGTTTCAATGCCGTTCATGCCCGGCATTTGCACGTCCATGAGGATGAGGGAAAAATCGTCGTGACGCAATAGTACCTTCAGCGCTGCCAGTCCCGACTTCGCTTTTACAATGGTATATTGTTCTTTTTCCAATATGGTTTCAATCGAAAGGAGATTGTCTTCCCTGTCGTCTACCACCAGTATTTTTATTTCAGATTGATTTGTCAAACAATCGTTTTTAAGGTTGGGTTTAAAGAATCTTTAGATTTTCCATAGGTTCACAGACAAAGATCAGCTATGAGTTATCAGCGATCAGCTTTCAGGTTTTGAGAAGCAGGAAGGCAGAGGAGTAATAACCCCTGTAAGACTCGTAGCCAGATGCAAAGATCTTATAAAGCCTAACTGTACGCGCTTAATACTTGCTACCCGCCTGGTTGCTAAAAGCTGATAGCTACTAAGCTATTTATAAAGCCATACCCGCATCAGCGACAGCAACTGGTCTATTTTTACCGGCTTGGTAATATAGTCCGATGCGCCCGCTTCAATGCACTTTTCCCTGTCGCCCTTCATAGCTTTTGCCGTTACCGCAATAATGGGTAGTTTCCTGTTTTTGTGTTCACGCCTTATTTTTTGCATGGTTTCATATCCGTCCATTTCAGGCATCATAATGTCCATCAGCACAATGTCTATATCGTTGTTTTCCGATAAAGTGCTCATGGCCTCCTGTCCGCTTTCAGCGGTAAGGGTGTTGATCTGGTAACGTTCAAAAGCGGTAGTAAGCGCAAACAGGTTACGTACATCATCATCCACAATCAGTATTTTTTTGTTGGCGAGAATGTCATTCTTGGCCTGCAGGTTTCGCAGCATTTTTCTTTTTTCCGGCGTGAGGTCATTGTAATTAATGTGCAACAGGTTCACTGCCTCTTCCAACAATATCTCCGGAGTTGAAAAGTCTTTTGTAACAATTTTATTGCTTTGTTTTTTCAACTGCGTTTTTTCCTTTGCCGAAAAATCTTTGGCGGAATATACCAGCAACGGCGTGATTTGTGTGCGGGTAATGTTGTGAATGGTGCTGATGAGTTCACTGCCCGTTATATCTGGCAGCATGTAGTCGGTAATAATACCATCGTACTCGTTTTCCTTCAGCATATCCAGTGCCTTGGCTCCGCTGGAGGCAATTTCAAGCTCCACCAGCTTGCCGTTGTTCAGTATAGCTGCAATGCGCGTTGAGTCGAGGTCGTTATCTTCAATCAGCAACACTTTTTTATGTTTGCTTTCGCTCATGTATAGAATGTCGTTCAGTAACAGTTGCAACGATTCTGCCTTCAATGGTTTCTGGTGAAAGCTTCTTGCGCCGCGCTGCAGGGCAAGCATCCTGTTTTCCTCTCCCGATATAATGTGCACAGGAATATGTCTGAAATTAACATCGTTCTTAAAAAGATCCAGTATTCTCCACCCGCTGTCATCGGGTAGTTTTACATCGAGCGTAATAGCCACGGGGTTAAACTTATTGATCAGTTCAAACACATCGCCGGTATGCGTGGCAATCACGATCTTCATATCCATTTCATGTACCTTCTCCATCATGATCTTGCCAAACCTTATATCATCTTCAATGGCCAATACTACTTTATCATCTGCGGTAATATTGTTCCTGTCGTCGCCAGGTTCGTTTACCAGTTCGTTGATCGCTTTAAGATCTCTGGCCTCTGCCGGTTTAGCAGGATAGCTGGGTTCTGTTACTGCATTTTCATTTTCAGAAAGAGTGAACGGAAGGTTGTTTCCCCTGTAGTTGGGTACAGCGCTTCCTGTGAGTGGCAGGTATAAAGTGAACGTGCTTCCTTTGCCCGGCTCGCTTTCCAGTTCAAGCGTACCGCCCAGCAGGTCAGATAATCCGCGGCTGATAGACAATCCCAGACCGGTGCCTCCGTATTTTCGACTGGTGGAACCTTCTGCCTGCTGAAAGGCTTCGAATATGATACCTTGCTTGTCTTTTGAAATACCAATGCCCGTGTCTCTGATCTCGAAGGCAACAATGGCTTCTGCATTTTGCAGCGTGCTGTTGCTGAGTTTCCTGTTATACGTTGCTTTGTATATCCGCAGGTTCACTTCTCCTTTTTCGGTGAACTTAAACGCGTTCGACAGCAGGTTTTTCAATATCTGGTTCAGGCGTTGCGGATCGGTTTCCAGGCTTGCCGGCAACTGGTCATCTACCTCAATAGTGAACTGCAGATTTTTATTTTCAGACACATGTTTGAAGGTGGTTTCCACAAATCCTGTAATCTCCCTGAAGGCCAGGTTCACAAAATCGGTGGAGATATAACCAGATTCAATTTTTGAAAGATCGAGTATATCGTTGATCAGTTGAATCAGGTCATCGCCGCAACTGTGTATGGTTTTTGCATAATTCACTTGTTTGGCGCTGAGGTTGCCGTCGTGGTTTTCGTACAATTGCTGCGCGAGGATAAGCAATGAGTTGAGCGGTGTGCGCAACTCGTGAGACATGTTGGCCAAAAATTCCGATTTGTATTTGGAAGTGAGCTGCAACTGTTCCGCTTTTTCTTCGAGCGACAGCCTGGCTTCTTCCACCTCTTTGTTCTTTTGTTCTACTTCTTCTTTTTGTTTTACCAGCAGGTGCGCCTTGTCTTTCAGTTCTTCGTTTGCCCTCCGCAGTTCATCTGTAAGCGATTGCGATTGCACCAGCAAACTTTCTGTTCTTGTACTTGCCTGGATGGTATTCAATACTATACCAATACTTTCTGTTAACTGGCTTAAAAAGTCGAGGTGCGTCTCGCTGAAGGTGTCGAACGATGCCAGTTCAATAACGGCTTTGATTTCTTTTTCAAACAATACGGGTAATACGATCAGGTTTACGGGAGCAGCGCTGCCCAACCCCGAAGCTATTTTGATATAGTCGCCCGGAATATTTGACAATAGTATTCTTTCTTTGTTCAATGCGCACTGTCCTATCAAACCTTCGCCCAACGCAAATTCCCGCGATGTGTAGAGTTCTTCGCCAAATGCATAGGCAGAAAACAGCCGGAGTTTTTGGTTGTTGGTGATCTCATCCTGCTGCAGAATGTAGAACATACCTTTTTGTGCGTGCACTACCTGCGCCAATTCCGAGAGTATTCTTTGCGTTACAGTGTTCAGATCTTTTTGTCCCTGCAACATTTGGGTAAACTTGGCCAGGTTCGATTTCAGCCAGTCCTGTTCCTGGTTGCGGAGCGTTGTTTGCTTGAGGTTGGCAATCATCTGGTTGATGGTATCTTTCAATTCTTCCACCTCACCTTGGGCTTCCACGCTGATCCTTTGCGTAAGGTCACCTTTGGTAACCGCAGATGCCACTTCGGAAATAGCACGCACCTGTGTGGTTAGGTTTTGCGCCAACTGGTTTACGTTGTCTGTAAGGTTTTTCCATATACCCGATGCGCCCGGCACTTTCGCCTGTCCGCCCAATCGTCCTTCCACACCCACTTCACGGGCAACCGTTGTTACCTGGTCGGCAAACAAGGCCAGCGTATCAATCATTTCGTTAATGGTATCGGTAAGCTGCGCCACTTCTCCGCGCGATACGATGGACAGTTTTTGTTTAAGATTACCGGTAGCCACTGCCGTTACCACTTTGGCAATACCGCGCACCTGGTTGGTGAGGTTCGATGCCATCATGTTTACCGAGTCGGTCAGATCCTTCCAGGTGCCTGCCACACCTTTTACTTCCGACTGGCCGCCGAGTTTACCTTCAGTACCCACTTCCTTCGCCACACGCGTTACTTCATTGGCAAAAGAGTTCAACTGGTCCACCATCGTGTTGATGGTATTTTTCAGATCGAGGATCTCGCCCTTTACATCTATCGTTACCACTTTCGAAAGGTCGCCCGAAGCCACGGCTTTGGTTACTTCGGCAATATTGCGCACCTGGGCGGTAAGGTTGCCCGTCATCTGGTTTACCGAATCGGTAAGGTCTTTCCAAATGCCTGCCACACCCGGCACAAATGCCTGTCCGCCCAGTTTACCGTCCGTTCCCACTTCTCGTGCCACACGGGTTACTTCCGAAGCAAATGCCCTCAACTGGTCCACCATGGTGTTGAGCGTTTCTTTCAACTGCAAAATTTCGCCGCGTACATCCACGGTAATTTTGCGCGACATATCTCCATTCGCCACCGCAATCGCAACGTCGGCAATATTACGTACCTGGTCGGTAAGGTTACCTGCCATCTGGTTTACAGAGTCTGTAAGGTCTTTCCATGTTCCTGCCACTCCCGGCACGTTTGCTTGTCCGCCCAGTTTACCATCGGTACCCACCTCACGCGCCACACGCGTAACTTCCGAAGCGAAAGACCGCAACTGGTCCACCATCGTATTAATGGTATTCTTCAGCTCAAGGATCTCGCCTTTTACATTCACTTCAATTTTGCGCGATAAGTCACCGTTAGCAACCGCAGTTGTTACTTCCGCAATATTGCGCACCTGCGAGGTAAGGTTCGATGCCATTTTGTTTACCGAGTCGGTCAAATCTTTCCACAAACCTTCTACGCCCGGCACATCTGCCTGCCCGCCCAACTGTCCTTCGTTACCCACCTCCCTGGCTACACGAAATACTTCCGATCCAAAGGCATTCAACTGGTCCACCATTGTGTTGATGGTATTTTTCAATTCCAGTATTTCTCCTTTTACATCCACCGTAATTTTTCTCGATAAGTCGCCTCGTGCCACCGCGGTTGTTACCTCGGCAATGTTGCGCACCTGGTCGGTAAGGTTGCCTGCCATCT
Source organism: Agriterribacter sp. (assembly GCA_051955255.1). Classification (GTDB taxonomy): domain Bacteria; phylum Bacteroidota; class Bacteroidia; order Chitinophagales; family Chitinophagaceae; genus Agriterribacter. Next base: position 32,479 of record JBQCGX010000005.1, read on the forward strand.
GGTTTACAGAGTCGGTCAAATCTTTCCAGGTACCGCCCACACCCTGCACTTTCGCCTGTCCGCCCAGTTTACCTTCGGTACCTACTTCGAGGGCCACACGCGTTACTTCCGATGCAAAGGAGTTCAACTGGTCCACCATCGTGTTGATGGTATTTTTTAATTCCAGGATCTCGCCTTTTACATCCACCGTAATTTTTCTTGATAAGTCTCCACGCGCCACTGCGGTGGTTACTTCGGCAATATTGCGCACCTGACCTGTAAGGTTAGACGCCATTTTGTTTACCGAGTCTGTCAAATCCTTCCAGGTACCGGCAACGCCCTGCACTTCTGCCTGTCCGCCCAGTTTACCTTCGGTACCCACTTCCAGCGCCACACGCGTTACTTCCGAAGCAAAGGAGTTCAACTGGTCCACCATCGTATTAATGGTGTTCTTCAGTTCCAAAATCTCACCTGCTACGTCCACCGTAATTTTTTTAGAAAGGTCGCCCTTTGCCACGGCAGTAGTAACTTCTGCTATATTACGCACCTGGGCGGTAAGGTTCGATCCCATCTGGTTTACCGATTCGGTCAGATCTTTCCATACACCACCCACGCCTTTCACCGTTGCCTGCCCGCCCAGTTTACCTTCCGAGCCTACTTCTCGTGCCACACGGGTAACTTCCGAGGAGAAAGAGTTCAACTGGTCCACCATCGTGTTGATGGTATTCTTCAATTCCAGTATTTCTCCTTTTACGTCCACCGTAATCTTTCGTGACAAATCGCCACGCGCCACCGCGGTGGTTACTTCGGCTATATTGCGCACCTGACCTGTAAGGTTAGACGCCATTTTATTTACAGAGTCTGTTAAGTCTTTCCATGTACCTGCAACGCCCTGCACTTCTGCCTGTCCGCCCAGCTTTCCGTCGGTGCCCACCTCACGCGCCACACGGGTTACTTCCGACGAAAAAGAGTTCAACTGGTCCACCATCGTGTTGATGGTATTCTTTAGTTCAAGGATCTCACCCTTTACATTCACCTCAATTTTACGTGACAAGTCACCATTTGCCACCGCCGTTGTTACCTCGGCGATGTTACGCACCTGGCCTGTCAGGTTCGAGGCCATTTTATTTACGGAGTCCGTTAAGTCTTTCCAAAGGCCTTCCACACCCGGTACATCAGCCTGACCGCCAAGGATA
>JBQCGX010000006.1:0-89505 GCA_051955255.1 Agriterribacter sp.
GTATTCACCCATTAAAGGGCTTACGCTTAAATCAACCTTTAACGTTGAAAGCTATGCGGCCAAGTTTTTCTTCTTTAATCCATCTACAGCCACCAGTGCCATCAATGTTCCCATACCTACTACGGCTGTTTCCATACGGCAGGATTTCCAGGCAAGTTCGCTGCTCAACGAAAACCTGGTTACTTATAACCGCGATTTGGGAGATCACAGTTTTGAGCTGCTGGCTGGTTTCACTAACCAACACACCAGGATAAATATATCGCGCATACAGGCAGACACCTATACCGACGACAGGCTGCCTACGTTGCAAGGTGCTTTGAATATTAACCGCGGCGGAACCAACAACAATTGGGGAGAATCCAAATTACTCTCTTACCTTTCCAGGCTTTCTTACAATTACAAGGGAAAATATTTATTTACCGCGGCTATCCGCAGTGATGGATCTTCACGGTTTGGGCCCAATAACCGCTGGGGCACCTTTCCTTCCGCTTCCGTTGGCTGGATCATTTCCGACGAAGATTTTTTCCAGGGTGTACGCGCCATCAATTTTGCCAAACTGCGGGCAAGCTATGGTGTAATCGGCAACAACAATATTGGCGATTACACCCCGCAGGCGTTGGTGAACAATACTACCAACGCTGTATTCGGCGACATGGTAGCCACAGGAGCCACGGTAACGACACTGGCTAACCGAAACCTGACCTGGGAAACCACCCGGCAGTTTGATTTCGGAATCGACCTGCTGATGTTTAACAACCGGTTGCAGTTTACATACGATTATTATCAAAAAAATACCACCAACCTGCTGTACAATGTACAGGTGCCGCAGGAATCTGGTTTTTCCTTTTTTAGTGATAATATAGGCGAGATCAAATTCTGGGGGCATGAATTTTCGGTAAAATCGGTTAACATCGACGGTAAGTTCAGATGGACCACCGACGCTAATATTTCATTCAACCGGAACAAGGTGATGTCGCTTGCCGAAGGATTGGACAGGGTATACGGCACTTTTCACATCACGCAGGTGGGCAAACCATTTGGGCAGTTTTACGGACTGGTAGCCGATGGGGTTTACATGAACCAGCAGGATCTTGACAACTCGCCGCAGGTGCCCGGCCGCTCTACAGTGGGAAGCATTAAGCTGCTCGACATCAATAAGGATGGCATTATTACTTACGGCGGAGATATGGACGACAGAACCATCATCGGAAATCCATTCCCCGATTTCATTTATGGAATTACCAATACATTTCAACTGGGCAAATTCGATCTGAGCATCGTAGGTTCCGGCTCGCAGGGAAACCAGTTGCTGGTACGTCACCTGTATAGCACTGCCAACTTAGATGGCGTGTTTAATATGGTGAAGGAGGTGAAATACCGGTTCCGCTCACCCGAAAATCCGGGCAAGGGATTTTACGGCACCACTGTGGGTGGCGGTAACGTAACAGGCGTGGAAAGAGACTGGATGAACAGCAGGTTCATTGCCGATGCATCTTTCTTTACCATCAAGAATATTACACTTGGCTTTGATACAGGCATAAAAAATAAGGTGATCAAATCCATACGGGTATACGCCTCTGTGCAGCAGGCTTATATTTTCACCAACTATTGGGGAGGACCTAACCCCGAGACCAGTGCGCAGGGCGATGGCAACGGCAATGGTGGCAATCTCAGCCAGGGTGTTGATCTCTCCAACTATCCTGTTCCGCGTACTTACACACTTGGATTTAATGCGCGCTTTTAAGACAAACACTCTTTGATCATTTAATTTTTTAAGACATGAGAAATCTGATTTTCTTTATATTGATTGCGTTGATCATCTCGCCGGGATGTAAAAAATACCTCGAAGTAACTCCTGAAACAGCGCTTACATCAGAAACATTTTTTAAAACCGCTTCAGACTTTGAACAGGCTGTAAACGCCGCCTATGTTCCGTTGCGAACCATTTTCAACAACCACTCCTGGGTGCTGAGCGAGATGCACTCCGACAATACCTACTATGCGAGGAACACACTTTTTGGTGCGGTAGACAATACAGAAAATGTAGCCGATTTTGCAGTGCCCTTTGCCAACGGTGTTACTACCAACACCAACGTGCTGAACCAGTATCGACAGGATTACCTGATAATAGCAAGAGCCAACCAGATACTGGCATTGATAGACGATGTGGAGTTTGATGCCGAGATCAAGAAAAACCTCAAAGGTCAGGCGTTGTTCCTGAGAGGCTTTGCTTATTTTGAACTGGTTCGGTACTTTGGAAAAGCGCCACTGCACCTCACTCCCGTTCAGGACAGGTTGGGAGCTGCTGCAGAACTGGCCGATACAGAAGCGCTGTATGCCCAGGTAGAAACAGATATTAAAGAAGCTGCCTCGTTGTTATTGCCAAAGTCGCAGCAACAGCCCGGCCGTGTAACATCCGGCAGTGCTAAAACGGTACTGGCAAACCTGTACATCATTCAGAAAAAATGGCCGGAAGCCCAGGCGGTGCTCCAGGAAATTATTGACAGTAACGAGTATTCGCTCATGCCCAAATATGCAGATGTGTTTTCTACATCAACTGGTAATAAAAACAACGCAGAGTCTGTTTTCGAAATTCAATTTATGGAAGGCGCTGGTGGATACAATGGTAACTTTATTTACAGCTTTATGCCAAGACCCATTGCTGCTGCTGAATTACAACCCATAATGGGCACATCCAATCCTCAAAGCCTGTCTGAAGAAGGCAATAATATTCCTACACCCGATATTATAGCAGCATACGAAGCGGGCGATGAAAGAAAGGATGCTTCTATTGCATACGTTACTCTAAGCCAGAGTTTGAGAGCAGACAAGGTTTTTCCTTACATTAAAAAATATGCCAAGCCCCATGCGTTGCACCAGAACACCGGCACTAACTGGCCTGTATACAGGTATGCAGAAGTATTGTTGTTTATGGCAGAGGCATTGAATGAGCAGGGTAACCCGGGGGATGCTGCCGATTACCTGGACATGGTGCGCAACAGGGCAGGGCTTGATGATACAGATGCTGCTTCGCAAACAGAAATGCGTGATGCGATTGCGCGGGAAAGGAGAGTGGAACTTGCATTCGAAAACAAGCGCTGGTTCGACCTGGTACGCACCGGCAAAGTAGAGGAAGTAATTACGGCATACGGTAACCGCGTAAAGTCCAATCCGCTCAATTACTATTATCCCGCGGGTGCTGTGCCACCCAACAACGCATTTACCAATTTGAATATATACTATGGACTGCCGGCAGACGAATCTGCTTTAACGCCTAATTTTTAAGCTCTCAGCCGTCGGCGGGCTGGTATCAACCGGCCGCTCACTAGAGAGATTGATTATTCGGATAACTTTTATTCTGCAAGTGCCTGTCATTAAAGAATGGCAGGCTCTTCTAATTTGTGCGCACATTCAGCATGCATCAAGACAGTGCATGTAGGCACAGGATAGTAGAGCTGAAGATTGGTCCTACTTTCGGATAACCATTACGTATAAACGATTAGTCACAACATTCTTAACAAAAACAGCTTGCATGAAATCAAACACTCTTTTAATTAACAGCCAGGTTCAAATCAGTATTAATTCTCGCCGGTAAACTTCGGTATCTCCTGAACTAACATCAATTTTCCTTTCTCCCTGGGATGTTGAAACAGCAACAGCCTTCAATCACCTATTCTCCTGATGGATTACAACAGTCGCTCACGCGCACTGATGTTTTTTTCGTACAAAACTTCAGTGTGTATGAACAGGCTTTTTTTTATTTCTAATACCATTACTATGTCGAAAAAATCAATCTTTTATCAATTTACATGGTTGCTGGTTTGTGCGATGTTTATTTCGTTGCAAACCTATGCGCAACAGCAGCCTGTTACAGGTGTTGTAACAGATGCAGCAAATGCAACGCCTCTGCAGGGCGTATCGGTTTCGGTTAAGGGAAGCGCTGCCAGCACACAAACCGATTCATCGGGCAAATTTTCCATTGAAGCAGTTAAAGGCAATACACTTGTTTTCACTTTTGTGGGTTATAATGATAAAGAAGTGAGAGTTGGAAATACCTTATCCCTCACCGTTACTATGGAATCTGCTTCCAAGCAATTGGAAGATGTGGTGGTAGTAGGTTATGGATCTCAAATTAAAAGGAACCTGGCTACTGCTACCTCCAGGGTATCGGCCGGCGAATTAAAAAATGCGGTGATCACTACGGTAGATCAGGCATTGCAGGGACGAACCACAGGGGTGCAGGTGGTAGAAACTTCCGGTGAGCCGGGTGCTGCAACAGTGGTTAGGATACGCGGTAATAATTCTCTCAGCGGAAACAATGAACCACTTTACGTGATCGATGGCTTTCCCATGCCGCCCTATCGCGAAGCATCGGCAAACTTTTACGGATCGTATTCGCAAAACGGTTTGTATGGCATAAATCCAAACGATATTGAAAGCATGGAAGTATTGAAAGATGCTTCGGCAACAGCAATATACGGATCGAGAGGCGCGAACGGTGTAGTGCTTATTACAACAAAGGCAGGCAAACGTGGCGATGGAAGAGTGGAACTGGTGAACCGGACTTCTTTTGGCGCCATTGCCAATCCCATAAAAATGATGAATGGCAGGCAGTATGCAGAGATCATCAATGAATCGTACGAGCTGGGCGGAAGAGATATTCCCTTCAAAAATCTCGACAGTAATTTTGCCAACACCAACTGGTTCGATCTCATTACGCAGCCCAGCTTCAGGCAGGATATTTCATTGAGCGTTTCCGGGGGAAGTCCTAAATCCTCCTATTATATTTCCGGCAATTATCTTTTTGATAAAGGAACCATTATCAACTCCGATAACAATCGAGGAAGTATAAGAGCCAATCTCAATAATGATGTAAACAATTGGTATACCATTAAATCGCAAATATCTTTTGTAAGGCAAAAAGCCAATCGTGCCATTACCAACTCACACGGATGGCCAGATGCAGGTGGTTTGATGGATGGATTACGCGCTTCGCCTACAGTTGAGCCCGGTTACCTCGGGTTTAACGGTGCCGGTGTGCCGGGATATTCAGGCTATTGGTTTGCCAATCCCTATAACGAGCTTAGTTCTAAAATAGATGTTTCTAAAAATGATTACTCCATCATTAACATCGAAAACTGGTTTACGCTGATGAAAGACCTCAAGCTGGTGGTTACCTTGGGTGGCAACCAGAACCTTACCCGCAGGCAGGTGTTCATGCCGCCGTCCACCTCTGCAGGCAAGGCTGTGAACGGTAGTTCCAGCAGTACCATGGCCAATACTTACAGTTATAACGTGAATGCCTACTTCCTGTACGACAAAACGTTCAAAGACGATCACAAGCTGAATGTAACCCTCGGTGCCGAATACAACAATCAAACGGTAGAACTGCTCAACACCAATTCGTCGGGCTACGACATACCATTGTTCGGTATTGATAATATCGGCAGTGCGCTTACGCAAAACATCGGGTCTTACAAAGAAGAACGCTCCTTGCAGTCAGGCTTCTTCAGGGCCAACTATTCTTTTAAAGGAAGGTATGTGCTGAATACATCCGTGCGCCTCGATGGTGCTTCACCCTTTGCAGCCAATAAAAAATATGGATTGTTTCCTGCCGTAGCGGTTGCCTGGAACATGGATGAAGAAAATTTCATGAAAGGCATTACTGCCATCTCCAATACCAAGCTAAGAGCATCTTTTGGAGAAACCGGAAGTCAGGCCATTACTCCCTATTCATCGTTGGCCAGATATGGCAACAGCTTTTACCAGGTGGGTGCCGACGGAACAGTTGTTACCGCGCTTTACCCCGTAAGCCTTGGCAACCCCAATCTGTCGTGGGAACGCACAAGGCAGTTCAATGCGGGACTCGACTTTAGTGTGTTCAACAACAGACTGATGATCAGCTTTGATTATTATAACAAAACTACCGTTGATCTGTTGCAGTCGCGCACGCTGCCATCCCAGTCTGGATTTGGCAGCATTACCGACAACTATGGTACTATGCGCAACCGTGGGCTTGAGCTGAGTTTGCAGGCAGATATTATCCGTGCAAAAGATTTCAGGTACAACACCCGCATTAATATTTCCCGTAACAAAACAACATTGGTTGACCTGGGCGATAGAACAGTATCCGACTACGTTGGCATTAGCGGTAACCTGCTCGGCGGTGTATCGGGTATTTTAACGCCGGGTGAAGAAGTGGGAAGATTTTTTGGTTATAAAGTAACAGGGTTGGTGCAGGAGTCGGATTTTAATACGGACGGAACGCCCAACTATCCTTACGCCGGCGGAACAACCGAACAAATACCCGGCACCTGGAAATACGACGATTTTGTGAAAGATGGCGTTATCAATGCAGACGACAGGCAGGTATTAGGTAAAGCGGCGCCTGATTTTACCTATGGCTGGACAAACGATTTTACCTGGAAGAACCTGGGTATTAATTTCTTTTTTACCGGATCGGTTGGAAATGATGTGTTGAATCTTACAAGGTTTTATCTCAACAATGGATTGATTGACTATGCCGGTGTAATTTTCAATCAAACAGAAGATTGGTACAACAAGCGGTGGACGCCGGCAAACCAGCACAATGATCCGAGGTATCCGGGTACACAAAGAGGCATCAGCACGGGCGATATCAATTCAACCATGCTGGAAAATGGAAGTTTTTTCAGGCTTAAAATGCTCACGGTTTCTTATACGCTGCCTAACATTACGGTGTTGAAAAGTCCGCGGTTATTCTTAACCGGTACCAACGTATTCACCATCACAAAATATACAGGCTTCGATCCCGAAGTAAGTTCCTTTAACCAATCGTTGCTGCAACAGGGTATCGACTATGGCGCATACCCGGCGCAACGTTCGTTCACGATCGGGTTCTCCTGTAATTTTTAGTTAACCATCTTAATTAACAGTATATGAAATTCAGAATAATCATTGCTTTAACTATGTTAATGGCACTCGGTTCCGTTTCGTGTAAAAAGGGATTAGACGAAGTGCCGTTTTCATCGCTGTCTCCCGATAACGTTTTTACCGACGAAGAAGGGCTGAAAAAAGTTACCTATGGTGTGTACCAAAGCTGGGTGGCTATGGATTTTTACGGCGTATACTACCGGTTTGTATTAGCCGAAAGCGGGCACCGGTATGCCACCGCCGGTATATTCGGTGCTGCCTTTATCGATCCGTATTATAAATTCGGTCATCGCCCTACAGATGGGGTAGCCGCCACTGTTTGGAGCCGCGCGTTTATGACCATCTCACGCGCCAATTCCGTAATTGACAATGCCACCAAGGCGGTGGATGAAGCTGTTGCCAATACTTACATAGCGGAAGCAAGATTTTTGAGGGCTTATGCTTACTTTAATCTTGTTCGCGATTTTGGAGGCGTGCCCCTTATTAAAAATGAGATCACTTCGCTGGCGCAAAGCGACCTGATCTACGCGCCTAAATCCAGCATTGAAGAAACCTACAACTTTATTGTGGAGGATATCAAATTTGCCGAAGCCAATTTGCCCGATAAATGGGCAGGCGTTGATGTTGGCAGGATTACAGCAGGCACAGCCAAAGCAATGCTGGGCAAGGTGTACCTGCACATGGCTGGCAAACCGCTCAACAAAACTGAGTATTACCAGATGGCTGCCGATAAGCTGCAGGAAGTGGTAGGACCCGCAAACGAAGCAAAATACGGTTATGGTTTGATGGACAATTTCAGCGATATATTTTCATTGACCAACGAACGCAACAAAGAGATCCTGCTTTCCTTTGGGTATTTCATCAGTTCTGCCAACTCCAATGCAAGCATCTATCCTTTCTTTCTTTTCCCGAGAGGTATTGTTAACGGAGATGAGCAAACGAACTACGGGCTTACCTATAATTTTTACCAGTTGTTTGAACCGGCAGATACCAGAAGAGATTTTACAGTGGCAGACCGCTACGCTTTTGTTGGCACACCCACTGACGGAGCTGAAGCGGGTGACAGCATTATTTACAATCCAACTGAAAGACACTATATCAACAAACGCACCGGCGCTGTATTTGGCAACAGCACGGTTCGTACCGGGCTGGCGTATGCGAAGTTTGCAAGAGCGCCCCGCCCCGCCGGATCGGTTCCCTGGGGATACAGCACCGATATGATCGAGCTTCGTTTTGCCGATGTGCTGCTCTGTCTTGCAGAAGCGCTTACAGAGGCCGGCCAACCCGGCGAAGCTTTGCAACACCTGAACCGTGTTCGGCAGCGGGCACATGCAACGCCTTCCGGTGCATCGGGACAGGAAGATATGCGTACTGCAATAAGACAGGAAAGGCGCTTGGAGCTTACAGGAGAGTTTACAACGGTATACGATATACGCCGCTGGGGAACTTTGCAGCAAGAGATCGCTGCTATGTCGCCCGACCAGATATTGAATGGAGACCTGAACCCTTATTCTCCAAAACTTGAGCTGTATCCCATACCTCAATCACAGATAGATGCCAATCCAAATTTGCAGCAAAATGATGAATGGAAATAATTGTTAAATACTTTTGAGCAAAGAAAGATCCGGCAGGTGCCCCTGTAAGACGCCTGCCGGTTCATTTAATTATCATTTTAGTAAAACCCTGTTGTTTATGATCTTCAGCATAAAAACAATGACCCTGAAAGCCTGTAAGAAAGTTTTATTTGTTATGACCGTATTGAGTTTTTTGCTGACCGGCGAAGGACTTGCACAGCCTGTTCAACCCTTTCAATACAAAGTGGCAATTATTGGTAATCCCGCCAATCCCGATATCAGGTACGATTCTTCTACCCTGAGCAATTTAAAAAAGCTTGGTTTCAATACGCTTCAGTTAAACATTGCCTGGGGCGCAAGACCTGCGGATGAACCGTTGAACCTTGAGGATATTTTATATACCGGTGAAAAAGGAGATACACTTAAAATTAACCGGCGCTTTGCTGCTATAAAAAGCCGCGCGCAAATTGCAAAGCGGTGGGGCTTCAGAACCATCTTTCATTTTGGTGCGCCCAGCGTTGACTCGCTCTACAAACTACTGAGTCCCGAAAAAATTGATGTAGCTACCGAAATCAATAGTATACAAAAAAAGGAGATCAACGATAAATACAGGAACCTGCTGCTGCGCTTACGCAAAAGCATACCCGAAATTGATGACATACTGGTATATACCTTCGACCAGGAAGCCTGGATTGCCAGTGAGTTTGGCAACGGAGCACTGGCACGCGGCATTCCGCTGCACGAAAGGTTACCGGCTTTTTTAAACATGCTTACCAAAACCTGGGCAGCTTTAAATCCCAATGGCAGATTGTGGTGGGAACCCTGGGAACTTTCTGCGGGGCAGATATACAAATGCATCGACTCCTTTCCCAAATCAAATTTTGGAGTAGCCATGCATGCCAACATTGCCGAAGTACAATTTACGCGCCCGGTAGATGTGTGGTTTAAGAACATGTGCAATATCCTGTATGAAAAAAATATTCCTGTAATCGGGGAGCTGTTCATGTCCAGCGCCAACGAAGAAATAGAACCGTTGCAAAACATCTTTGCACCACGCCTGGTATTTGAAGAACTGGAGGCCATGTACGCTGTACGCAAGCTTACCGGGGTAAAAGAATATTATGGTACCATTCCCGACAGGTATGATCCTAATTTGCAGATGGCAGGCTTAAAGCTCAATATTCCATCGTTGGGGCTTCAGCATGCACTTGAGCAACTCACCATACCTTACGGTCCATCTAAAAAACTGGTATTGGATGCATGGGAAGCCACGGCAAAGGGACTGCAATTGTTTCCGTGGGATTGCAGCTGGCGATTTCGCCTACTCCCGGTTGGCATGACGGGCATTCATGTATTTCATCGTTGGGATGTAGGACATATTTCTGGAGCCGTAGCGCCTTCGCCAAGCTGGAAATCAACGCGCAGAAGTTTGTTCATGATCACAGAAGAGGAAAAACTCGATCCCTGGTTTTTTGAAGACATAGAATTGCGGAGTGGCGCTGCTGCAGACCAGTTGCTGCTGGCAATTGAAAACTATGAAAAGCTGAATGCGTCGTTAACTGCCGCCTCAAAGCAGAAAGACATTATACCCGCAACTATTCTCGACCTCAGGAAGTTGGAGCAGATCATGCGCGCCATACAATGCTATTGCAGGGAAGTAAACCTGGCCAACCTGATGCGTGAGAATGTGGCAAAAAATATTCCCATTCCGCAGGATATGATAGACCGCTTCAACAACATTATGAAAATTGATATTGCCAATCAACAAAAAGGGCTTGCAGAGAATAAAGACAATGTATCTACCGCGGAAGAAATGCTCAATGCTTTTAATGCAAACCCCGCTGAATGGGTAAAGCAGCATCTCATCATCCAGTAATATTTATTTGAGTTGACTTTTAAACAACATTTGCCATGTTAAGGATTTTTATTGCCTGTTTTTTTGCATTCAACTGTTACCAGTCAATTGCACAGGTGGTGGTACCCCTGGATCGGGTAGAAAAAATGAGCTTTATTGAAAACGAATACATCAAAGTAGGAATTGATCTGAACCTCGGCGGCGCCATTACCTACCTGGCAGATCCAAAAAAGGAAGAGAACCTCATCAACAATTCGGATTGGGGCAGGCAGGTGCAAATGTCGTTTTACAGTGGACCTGTTCCTTACGAGCCGAATGGAAAAAAGTCGCATCCTGCCTGGACTTTCATTGGCTGGAATCCCATTCAATCGGGCGATGTAGCAGGGCACAAGTCGAAAGTGCTGGAATATAAAAACACAGGCAAAACGTTGTACGTAAAAAGTATTCCCATGCATTGGCCGTTAGACAGCGTTCCCGGCGAATGTATATACGAATGCTGGCTGAGCCTCGATAAAAATGCGGTAAAGGTTACCAGCAGGATTGTAAACGCGCGTCCAGACAAAACACAATATCCCGCGCGGGGACAGGAGTTGCCAGCGGTATATACCAATGCACCGTGGCACAGGTTGATTACTTACCAGGGCGATAAACCGTTTACGAACGATACACTCAGCCTTATTCAAAATCACAACCTTACCACTACTAAAAATATTCAATGGGCACACTGGCAGGCAACAGAAAGCTGGGCTGCCAATGTAAACGACAATAATTACGGACTGGGCGTTTGGAACGCAGGCGTGCAGGAATTTTCAGGCGGATATTTTGGTGACAGTGCGTTTGTGGGTGGTAGTTATGATGCACCCACTGCTTACATTGCACCTAATAGTGTAGATATACTGGATCATAACATTACTTACGATTATCATTATGCGCTTATTTTAGGTACGCTGGATGAGATAAGAAGCTACGTTTACAAAAACAGCAAACCGCAGTTGCCACACTATGAATTCAACAATCAACGCTGGCAATGGTATTATCAGAACACAACCGATGCAGGTTGGCCCATTAAAAATGGGTTAATGATCAGGTTAAGGAAAGACGCCACCATGATCAGTCCGGCTGTATTTTACAAAGCCGCCGATGCACCGGTGCTGCGCTTTACAGCATCTTATCCTGCCGGTGTAAAAAAAGCCAAACTATGGTGGAAGCAATTCAGGGGCAATTTTGAAGAAAGCAGCAGTATGGAATTTGAAGTGAAGGGAGATGGTAAAATGCGCACTTATGCAATACCGTTACATCAATCGCCGGAATATAAAGGAGTAATAACCGGGTTGAAAATATTGTTGAATACTGGTGAAGTTATTGATGAAAATAAATCGGTGGTTGTAAAAAGTATTTCGCTGAAGTAGTGGCGTAGTTACAATCATTCGCAAATCTCAAATGTGGTTTGTTGCATCCGCCTTGTCGGTCAGACCGCCGGCTGTGCTCAATAGCCGCTCAGGCGGTCCGACCGGTTCTCCATCGGCCCGCCCCAAGGGCGGTCTGATGGATACAATTCTTACCTGTCTTAAACAATAAAATAAGTAACGTCAAAGCACAGGTCAGTCAGTCCACTTTAGCCGCGCTACAGACCTGCGCTAGCTAGGTGATAGGAAAGCGCCGTAGGCTCGGTAACATATTGTAGCATTGGATTTCAATCCAATGCCGTTTAGTTAAGCCGATCAATGGAAATTTTTAATAATTATATTAATGCGCCGCAGATTCGCAGATAAAGGATCATCTGCGAATCTGCGGCAAAAAATGAATTTTCACTAACTAAATCACATTGATTTCAATCTAATACTTTTAAGAAAGGACAGCAAAGGATGGTTGTAATAAAAATCATGAATATTTTAGTTTGATATTATTTGGAAAAAGTTTGCCGATGAAAAAGATATATAACTGTTTTCTTGCTTCTTTTTTTCTTGCCGCGGTATTAAATACGACAGCATCTGCCCAAACCATTCAATACAGCGATGGACGTCCTGCCGCTTCGCTGCGAATGAATTTTAAGGATGAAGGAATTGTAATGAAATATGGCGATGGCAAAGACAGTTGCGATACTTATGGCGCAAGGGAAGCCGTTGTGAATAAAGAAGGAGATACTTACTATTTGTTCTACGATGGCGCAGGGAAACGGGGTTGGCTGGCCTGCCTGGCAGAGAGCAAAGACCTGAGGCACTGGACAAAAAAAGGTCCTATCCTTACATTAGGCGGTCCGGGAAAAAACGATTCCAAAAGTGCCTCTTCTCCCTGGGTAATAAAAGAGAAAAACGAATGGCATATGTTTTATGTAGGTGCCAAAAATACCACGCCTGCGCCTTACCGTATTCCCTCGCTTCCTTACCTGACCATGAAAGCAAAAGCAACATCGTTGCGGGGACCATGGATCAAACAATACGATGTTACTGCGCTTCCGCCCAAAGACGATAGTTATTACAGTGTTACCTCCAGTCCTGGTTATGTGGTAAAACACAACGGCGAATTTTTCATGTTTTTCAGCGGCGCTACGCCTGATGGCAAAGGCATTAAAAGAACACTGGGACTGGCACGCACCAAAGACCTGAACAGCTCCTGGAAAATTGAGGAAGAGCCTGTGGTGCCAATTGCCGAACAAATTGAAAACTCATCGGTGTATTACGAGCCCACAACAAAAACCTGGTTCCTGTTTACCAATCATGTAGGGATAGACGAAAAAGGAGGTGAATATACCGACGCCATTTGGGTGTACTGGTCGAAGGATATTCATAAATGGAATCCACAGGATAAGGCCATTGCGCTGGATGGTACCAATTCAATATGGGCAAAAGGCGCCATAGGCATGCCCACCGTTATAAAACAAGGCAACAGGTTGGCTTTGTTATATGATGCTGCAGAAGGTAAGAGTACCGACCACATGTTCAGGAGTATTGGGCTGGCATGGATAGACCTGCCGTTAAAAACGCCCATAAAATAATGCATTGCCCGTAGCGGCACTAAATTTTACAATCAATTAAAGCATGGAAAAATTGTTGCTGGCATCCGTACGCATTCTTATAATTTTTTCTTTTGTTGTACCGGTTAAAACAGCTATGCCCCAATCGCTGTTGCCGGTAATTTTTGAAACCGATATGGGCAACGATGTAGACGATGCCCTGGCGCTCGACATGTTGTATAAATATGTTGACAACAAAAAAATAAAACTGCTTGCCATCAACTCCAATAAGAATAATATTTCCTCTCCCGAATTTATCGACATCATGAATACCTGGTATGGCTACCCGGATATCCCCATCGGCAAAGTGGTGAATGGAGCCAACTCCGAAAATGATGCGATCAATTATACCCAGGTAGTGCGCGACTATAAACCGGTATTTAAAAGAACACATGCCGATTCTACAGGCTATACCGATGCGGTTACCCTTTACCGGAAGCTGCTGTCTAAGGCAAAAAATAAATCTGTCGTAATTATTTCGGTAGGTTTTTCAACCAACCTGGCAAAACTGCTCGATACCCAACCAGATGAATACAGCACCCTGTCGGGAATTGAACTGGTACAAAAGAAAGTCAAACTGTTGTCGGTTATGGCAGGCAATTTTGAAGGGAAGAAAATGAAGGAGTACAATGTGGTGAAAGATGTACCTGCCGCACGTAAATTATTTAAAGAATGGCCGGGCAAAATCGTGGTCAGTCCCTTTGAAGTAGGCGAGCAGGTAAAATATCCCGCCAGCAGCATAGAGAACGACTTTCAGTGGGCGCCGCATCACCCAATGGTGATTGCGTACAAAAGCTACGCAAAAATGCCCTACGACCGGCAAACATGGGATCTCACTTCTGTATTGTATGCCATAGAAGGTGCCGCAGATTATTTTACCCTCAGTAATGCCGGAACAATCACTGTAACCAACGATGAGTTTACTACGTTTGCACCTTCGGCAAACGGAAAACATTTCTATTTAAAAATAAATGCAGCACAGGCGGAGCGGGTAAGAAATCGTTTTATTGAGATCATTACTGCGAAACCGATGTTGGTGAAATGAGTTGAGTAGATAAGTAAGTTAAGTAGGTTAAGCCAATTAAGTGGTGTGGTATCGTTGATACTGCCTTAATTAATTCAATCAACCTGATTCCCAATCCCGAGCTTCCACGCTAACCCCTAAGTGCAGGATGGTTGGTTAATCCAAGTCGCTTACTTTCAACCTCGAATTAACGATTACCCAGCCAATAATGCTTGCCAATCACATCCATAATGAACCTGAACTGCTTGAACTATTAAAGACCGGCGATAAGACCGCCTTCTCAAGAATTTACGAAACATATGCTCCCTCATTAATCAGTTTTGCAGCATCAAAAGTGGCTTCATTAGAAGAAGCGCGCGACATCATTCACGATCTATTTGCACATATCTGGGATGAAAGAGAAAAGATCAACATTACCGTATCTCTTAAATCATTTTTATTTGCTGCTACCCGTTACCGCATTATTGATCACATTCGCAAATCGGTAACCCGCAAGGAGTATGCAGGTATGCTGCAGCGCTTAAGCGACCGCATTATCGTAGACGCCGAAGCAGAACTGGTTTCAAAAAATATGTACCAGGCATTGGAACATGCTGTGGAAGACCTCCCATCCAGAACCAAACAGATATACAGGTTAAGTCGTTATCGCCATCTGGCGGTAAAAGAAATTGCCTGCGAGCTGGGACTGTCTGAACAAACCGTAAAGAACCAGCTATCCAGTGCTATTCATCATCTCCGCGTTTCGTGGGATAAGCTGTCGATATTGATATTGTGGTTTTTTATGTGAATGGTGAGCCATCAGCAATCTTATGGTTTTTAGTTTGGGGTTTGACGTTTATTGTTGGCTTCAACTATAAACATCAAACATAAAACGGCAAACCATAAACGCCAAACTCCTCCATCTTCCATCTTATTCAGTAATAGTATAGATTAACTGCTTTTGCAAAGCCATAGGATCACCGTCGTAATACATTATAACAATGTCAGAAATAATAACCTGATCGTTGATTTCTATATTTTGCAGGTGTTTAAGCAATTCTTCGTTATATACTGCTCCCAGGTTTGTTACCTGTGCTATAATACTATCATTTCTGATCAGCGTGGTTTTATAACTCTGTACTGAATAGGCTGCACATATATTGCTGTTGGTTTGAATCACTCTCACTCCGCCCATCGCAATCAGCACTTTTTTCCTACAAAAAGGTCCGCCAATATTTCCTATCATTGCCTCTGGCAGAGGTAACGACCTTACCCTAAAAGCCATTATTCCTACCTTTTTTAATTTGCTTTGTGATTTTTTGTATACAGTTACGGTAGCGATTCCCGGTCTTTCAGGAATGATCGTACAGTTGCAGAAAAAATCACCCTGAGTTACCGATGAAACAGTGCCATTGTCTGTTTTTATAACTAATGAGCTACAGGCAGCTCCATCCACCACCACCGAAACCGGGTTTTGCGCTCTTAAATAGAAAATATTTTCTGAAGTATTGCTTACAAGAAAATTTTGGGCTGGCGCTTGTAATGTTGAAATCAAAATGAATATCAGGAGTAGGGCAATGTGCGGCATAAGGTTTAAGTTTAATCAGTACAAGTTTAGCTTTATTGCAGTTAAGAGAAAGATAAAACCGGATGCTGCGGTCGGCGGTCAGCGATCAGCTTTCAGCAGTATGTGTTTTTAGTTTGGGGTTTGAAGTTTACGGTTAGCTTCAACTATAAACGTCAAACCCGAAACCCAAAACGTCAAACCCCCAACTCTTCCCTTTTCCAAAATTTTCTTTCTTCCCAATAGTACCACCCCGTTTTTCAAACGACTACCTTATTGATTATGTTTGGCCGGGCTTGAGGCAAAAACAACGTAGAATATTCATGGATATCAAGATCATTAAAGAACTATTAGACAGGTATTTGAAAGGAAGCGTGAGCCCGGCCGAACAAAAATTGGTAGAGGAATGGTTAGAGGAAAATGAATTTCCCGAAAATGAATGGGTAAAAATGAGCGATCCTGACAAAGTGATTTGGATGAATCAATTGCAGGATGAGCTGAACAAAACCCTTGAAAACGATAACTCCGGCGATCCATCTTTTATATCCCTTCCCTGGTACAGACGGATGTATTTTCATCTGGCGGCAGCCGTAATAGTCATCATAGCGGTTGGCAGTTGGTACTTTTTGTTGAACGAAAAAGCACCCGTGCAACAGGTGGTTGTTGCGGCGGAGCCATCACCCAAAGGCGATGTATTGCCAGGCGGCAATAAAGCGATACTCACATTGGATAACGGGGCGACAGTAGTGCTCGATGATTCGCAGAACGGCGTATTGGCAAAGCAGGGAAATACCGAGATCAGTAAAAACGGCGCTCAACTGGTGTATAACGGCAATAACAATGTATCAACCGCTAAAGCAGTTTCTTACAACACGCTTACTACGCCGCGCGGCGGACAATACAACCTGGTGCTGCCCGACGGCAGTAAAGTGTGGTTAAACGCGGCTTCGTCATTGCGATACCCTGTAGTGTTTGCAGCAGATAAGAGAGAAGTGGAAATAAAAGGAGAAGCCTATTTTGAAGTAGCGCCACAAAAAAATGAAAGTACGCATGTGCCCTTTATTGTAAAAGTGAATGCAGAAGATGGATGGCACAAAGGCAGCATTGAAGTATTGGGAACGCATTTTAACATCAATGCTTACGATGAAGAAGCTACGGTAAACACCACCTTGCTGGAAGGAAAGGTGAAAGTGTTGCCGCCCGGTAAAACCGGAGGCAAACCGGTAATGCTCGCACCAGGTCAACAGTCGCGGTTAAACGCAGCTGGCGGCATAAGCGTAATAAATGATGCGGACATTGAAGAAGCAATTGCCTGGAAGAACGGGCTGTTTATGATGAACAGTGCAGATATATCCGTGGTGTTGCGTCAGTTAGGCAGGTGGTACGACGTGGACATAATATACAATAAAGGCATCCCGAAAGGGAAGATAAGCGGCGATATTCCAAGGAACATGAATCTTTCGGAAGTGTTGAAGGTAATGGAGCTGAGCGGGGTAGATTTTGAAATAGAAGGAAGAAAAATAATTGTAGAACCGTAATAAAACTTTTTTACCGGAGCGTTGATCTTAAAAACCGGAATTCCGTGGGGGCGGAACTCCGGCGAAGTATAAGGTTAACGTGATGGTAATAACCTTGACAGGATCATTTTCATTCATTTAACCCAAACTAAACAAAACTATGCAATTGATCGCTTATTGCAAAGCGTTACCCGGTTGCTTGCCGGGGCGTAGGTTTTTACATTCCAAAACCTGGCTGATTATGAGATTAGTCGTCTTTTTAATGATTGCAGCCTGCCTACAGGTTCAGGCACGTGGGTACGGACAAAACATCAACCTATCTGCGAAAAATGTCACGCTCGAAACGGTTTTAAAAAAGATCAAAAAGCAAGCCGGGTATCATCTCGTATATCGCGAGGAATGGATGGACCAGGCTGGAAAAGTGAGCGTGGATCTTAAAAATGCCTCTTTAACAGATGCGTTGAATGCATGCTTCAAAAACCAGTCGCTTACATACGAACTGGTTAACAAAACCATTGTAATTAAAAAAGCGGTGGTTCAGCCCGCCGTTGAAAAGCCTGTTGCCCAACAGGTGCAGGACATTGTAATTACCGGAAAAATACTGGATCAGTTAGGCAATCCTTTAGAAAATGTGAGTGTGGTGGTGAAAGGTACCGGCAAAGGAGTATACACCACTGCCGATGGTACTTTCAGCATATCAGTACCCGGCGAAAAATCGGTGCTGGTTATTTCTTATGTGGGTATGGAAACCCAGGAAATAACGGTTGGAAAAAACAAAACCATCGACGTTGCCATGACTGCTGTAGCCGGCTCAATGGAAGATGTGGTGGTGGTAGCCTACGGTTCGCAGAAAAAAGTTACGGTTACGGGTGCTGTATCCAGCGTAGGACCGGCAGAACTGAAACAAAGCTCATCTGCCAGCTTAGCCAACGCACTGGCAGGTCGTTTGCCGGGGTTAACCTCCATACAATCAGGAGGTGGACAACCGGGTAGAGACGATGCGACCATGTACCTCCGTGGTGCTGCTACCACCAATGGTCGTGCCCCCCTTATTTTGATAGATGGAGTACCCAGAGATAATATCCGCACCATCGATCCCAACGAAGTAGCTTCAGTAAGCATATTAAAAGATGCTTCGGCTACGGCGGTGTTTGGTGTTAGGGGTGCAAACGGCGTTATCCTTATTACCACCAAACGTGGTTCAAAAGGTAAAACACAATTAACAGCCAGCGTAGATCAGAGCTTCTCTTCTTTTACAAGAGAACCCGAACGCCTGGAATCGCTTGATTATATGCGTTTGAGAAACGAGGCGTCCAAAAATGACGGTATTACCGATCCTCCCTTTACACAGGAAGTAATGGACAGGTATGCAAACCCGTTAGAAGGACTGGACCCCAATGCCCCCGATTACGCAGAGCAGGTAAAATTGCGCAACTACATGTATCCCAACCACGATTACTATAGGGAATACATTGCCAAATACGTTCCCCAAACGCGCGTAAACCTCGGCGCTTCGGGTGGTACAGACCGGTTGAGCTATTTTGTAAACGGTGTATACCTGCACCAGGGTGGTAATCTTAAAACAGAGCCCAAGTCTGTATTAGGATACGATCCTTCGTCGTGGATGGACCGTTATAATTTCAGGGCCAATCTTGATTATAAAATTTCATCATCGCTAAAGGCCCTCCTCAATATTGGCAGCTATATAGAGCAGGTAAACATGCCCGCTGCCTGGTTGTACGGCGATGATACCAACTGGATGATGCGCGACCTGATTTACCAGGCGCAAACCATATTGCCCATCACTCCTGGCCCTACAACGTTGCCAGGTTTTGGCGTACCCGAAGGACAGATCGTAGACCCGGGCTATATGGACAGGTCGGCTTTCGAGATCATGAACCGTTTTGGTTACAGGAACGAAGTACGCTCTAACTTAAATACGTCTCTTGGGCTTGAGTGGGATCTGGGCAAGATCATCACTCCGGGTTTAAGCATTAAAGGCCTGGCATCTTACGATGCAAGAGCTACTACTGCTATGTCGGCCGACAAATCGGAAAGGTTATATCTTGCAGAAATCAATCCTGCTACCAATACATTGAGCTACGCCATCAAACGTCCTTCTGAAAGTCCTATTTCATTGAGGAAAGGCGCAGACTCTCGTTACAATATCAACCTGCAGGGTTCATTAAACTATTCAAGAGGCTTTGGATTGCATGATGTAACGGGCATGGTGTTGTTCCAGAGAGATTATTGGGAATCAACCGCAGGCGAAATTCCTTTCAATGTGATAGGTTTGGCGGGAAGAGCCACTTACGCATTTGACAACAGGTATCTTGCCGAAGTAAATATCGGGTACAATGGTTCCGAGCAATTTGCTCCTACCAGGCGGTTCGGTTTCTTCCCCGCTGTGTCGGTAGGCTGGGTAGTGAGCAACGAAAAGTTCATGCAGCGCATTAACAACGCTATTACCAATTTAAAGGTGAGGGCTTCTTACGGTAAAGTTGGAAACGACCGCATAGGATCTTCACGCTTCCTTTACCAGGATAATATCACGGTAGGTGGTGGTCCGCTGGGCAGCCTTGCGCAAGGACAGGGTATCAACCAGGGACTGCTGGGGAATCCCAACATTTCATGGGAAGTGGCAGAAAAGAAAAATATCGGTATCGACATCGGGTTGTTCAACGACCTTAGCATATCGTTCGATTATTTTACAGAACACAGAACAGACATCCTTATTTCGAGAGGTACGGTTCCTGAATTTCAGGGCGTACCCTTGGGCAATATTCCCAAAGCCAACATGGGTATTGTAAACAACAGAGGCTTTGAAATAGAAGCACGGTGGAATAAAGCGTTGTCTAAAAACTTTTCTATCAACGCTACCGGCAACTTCAGCTTCAACAAAAACAACGTGGAGTTTTTAGACGAAGCACAGCGTGACGAAAGCTATGCGCATCGCTACAGAGCTACCGGCTATTCCATGAACCAGGCATGGGGATTGAAAGTAGATTACTCTAACGGCAATGGATACTTTAATTCGCAGGAAGAGCTCGATGGTTATCTTTCAAAAGTGTCTTATACATTTGGTTCACCACGCGTGGGAGACCTGAAATATGTTGACCTTAACGGCGATGGATTAATTGATGACAAGGACGAAGCGCCGATTGGCTACACGAGCATCCCGGGCATCAACTATGGCTTTACACTCGGTTTCCAGTATAAAGGAATTGAAGTGTCGGCTTTTGTGCAGGGTGTAGGTCGCTACTCCTCTAATTATGCCGCACAGGGTGTGTATGAAAATATCATCAGGGGTACTTACTTCGGCTATCATAAAACAGCCTGGACGGCTGAGCGGTATGCAGCAGGCGAGGAAATTACCTATCCTGCATTGAGCACCCGCACTACCACCAATCACAGGGCCAACGATTTCTTTATCATGAATCGTTCTTATGTAAGGCTCCGCAATGTTGAAATTGCTTACAACCTGCCGGCATCTACCGTAAAGGCGATGCGCCTGCAGGGAGTACGCGTTTACGTAAGCGGACAAAATGTTGCTTTATGGGAAAAACTCCGGATGGACCATCTTGATCCGGAGAACAACGACCCGATCGGTTATCCCATCACCAAGCAACTCAACATTGGGGCAAGTATTACTTTCTAAACTCACAGATTTAAAAATTATGAAGCAGTATATAAACATACCTGTCTGCAAACCCGTTATAAAAAACAGGAGCAGGCTATATGTAATCGTTATGAGCCTGGCGCTGGTGATTATTGCAGGAACATCCTGTAATAAAGACCTGGACATGGCGCCTGACGGCAAGTTACAGTTAGACGAAGTGTTTGCAGACAACACAAGGGTAGAAGCCTTTTTGAATAGTTGTTATAGTCCCATGCCGGTAAAAGGCACCCGTTATTTCTTCTGGAGCCGCGGCCCGGTAGTGTGGAGCGACGATGCATGGGATACAGATGCGGAAGCAGAATCGTGGATCATGGCAGGCAGAATGTATAACGGCGATGCCTCTGCAGGCAATCACCCTATTACCAACATTAGCGCAGATGCTAACAATGGCAACTATTGGGCAGCTTACTGGACAGCCATTCGCAACTGTACCATTTTCATTAACAGGATTGGCGAAGCAACAGTAACCGATGAAGGAAAGAGGAACAGGATGAAAGCAGAAGCACACTTATTGAGAGCCTATTATTATCATGAGCTGCTGAAATGGTTTGGTGCAGTACTGCCTATTGAAAGAGAGGCGTATGATTTTCAGCAGGATTTCTCTACGGTTACAAAAGCCAGCTATTACGAAGTAGTGAAGTTTATTATGGAGGATTGCGACGTGGCGCTAGGCACCAACGAACTGCCCTGGAGAATTAGTTCCGACGGCGAAGCTGGCAGGGTAAACAAAGCGTTGGCCGAAGCGATCAAATCTAAAATGATCCTGTTTGCTGCCAGCCCACTCAATAATGGTGGACAGGACTTGTGGCAGGAAGCATATGAAGCGAACAAGACTTCTCTTCAAAACCTCAAAGCACAAGGCTTTGAACTATACAACAAGGTAAACTTTCCGCAAACCTACATGTCCGACGTAGCGTTTATTGGTCCAGAAAAAAATGAGAAGTCTGCCCTGTACAATGAGTATTTCACTCAAAATATGGTTTACTCTAATGCACCCGCAGACAAGGAAACCATTTACCAAAGCCGCGATGGACAAGGCAATATCTGGAATATAGATGGCATTGGCGCGCAGGATGGATACAAATCAGGAACCTGCCCCTCGCAGGAACTGGTAGACGCGTATGAAACAACCGATGGTCAACCCATTCTTAATTTAGCCAATCCTTATCTCGACGAAAAGCACCTGCAACCCAATTACAATTCCAGCAATACTTTATACAATCCGCAGGATCCTTACGCTAACAGAGATCCACGTTTCTATGCTTCCATTTATTACAACGGGTCCAAGCGCAAGGCCTTCTGGAATTTTGCAGAGGCGCCCGAATCGCACGAAAACTATCCCGCGCCCATGGGCAACAGAACACGCATTATTGCCACGTATGTAGGCGAACCACAAACGGGCATCGACAGATCTGTGAGAAGAGCAACCCGCACAGGATATTTTGAACGTAAGTTTTTACATCCCAACTCCGGTGGCGACAACCCCGTTGGAGGTGCTAACTGGAAGCTGTTTCGCTTAGGAGAAGTGATCTTGAATTTTGCAGAGGCGGCACTCGAAGCAGGACATTTGGATGAAGCAAGAGATGCCACCAACGAAATCCGCAGCAGGGTAGGCATGCCCGAATTGCCTGCTGGCTTATCGCAGGAAGAATTGAGACTGCGCATCCGCAACGAACGCAGGGTAGAGCTGGCGATGGAAGAGAACCGTTACTTTGATGTGCGCCGCTGGTCGCAGCCAGGTGCTGACCTTGCCGCAACCGACCGCTGGGTAACTGCTATGGAAATTACACGAAACTCCAACGGCAGCTTTACTTATGGCAGGAGAACTGTTAGAGAAGGTGAAAGGAAGAATTATACCAACAAATTTTTGTGGGTACCCATTCCGCTTGCCGAAGCCAACCGCATGTTGTCCATTACAGGAACAAACTGGCAAAACCCAGGCTGGTAGTACATCACATTCAAAACATACAAGCACACAAAATGAAATTCATAAAATATATCAAAACAATACAACTGCAGTTGATGATCGCGCTGGTTTTGCTGGCGGCATCGGCAAACGCGCAGGATGTTGAATTGCTGATAACCGGCAAGGTTACCAACAACCTTGGAGCTCCGGTAAAAGACGTCATCGTTTCTTCAGAAAAAGGCAAGAGCGCAACATTTACCGAAAACGATGGAGGCTATTCGCTCATTGTTAGCGACGGCAGCGCTTTCATCAGCTTTTCCGGCAAAAACTACAAAACACAGAAAATAGAAATAGCCGGTAAAGAAATAATTGATGTTACGTTGATGTGGGATGCCCACTACAACGACGAAGTAATTGAATTGGGCTACAACCGCCAGTTGCGCAGCGAAGTAACCGGTGCTGTATCAACCGTTACAGGAGAAGAACTGCTTCGCTCTCCCGTAGCCAACTTAACGCAAACTTTACCAGGACGGTTAACCGGCTTAACCACGCAGGAAACTTTTTCCGAATTGTCGAGAGCAACCACCTCTTTGTACGTCAGGGGATTGGCTACCGCACGTCAGAATGGCCCGTTGGTTGTAATAGACGGCATACCAGTTGCATATAACAGCAACCAGTCGCTCGAATACATCAACCCCAATGAAATTGAATCCATCACTTTGTTGAAAGATGCCTCTACCCAGGCCTTATACGGTATACTGGGCGCCAACGGAGTGCTGGTGGTAAAAACCAAAAGAGGCGTAAGAGGAAGATTGCAGATCAAAGTGAGAGGAGACCAGGCGGTTCAGCAGAATACAACACAACCTGCATTTATCAATGCCGCCGAATATGCAAGGCTGAGGAACCAGGCTACCTACAACGACTATGTAGCCAACCCCGGCACCGATCCCTATCAGGCACCTTACAGCGCACAGGATATTTCGAATTTCGAAGCAGGCAACAACCCGCTGTATCAGAACAACAACTGGTACAACAAATACTGGAACAAAAACGCCAGCATGCAGCGTGTAAACGTGGATTTGCAGGGCGGCAACGATTGGGTGCGCTTTTACTCCAACCTCAATTTTATGCACCAGGGTGGTCAGTTCAATACAGATCAGCCCCGCTACGACACAGACGGAAATTATGTGTGGTTTAATTATCGTGCTAATGTTGACATGAACATCAATAAATACCTCAAGGCTTTTGTTCGCCTGGCTGGTAATATTAAAAGAGAAAGAACACCAGGCGGTGCAGGCATTGCAGATACATACAGTTCCATATTTTATATGCCCTCTGCTTTCTATGGACCGTTGACTCCCGAAAAGCTCGACGATCATGGACTGCCTACAGACTCCAGCCTGCAGGTAATAGCTACTGATCGCATTACTTCGCCTACTTACGGTATCCTTAACCGTTCGGGTTATGTAAGACATACGGTTACCAATATTGTATCTCAGTTTGGAGTAGACCTCGATATGAGCTTTATCACCAAGGGACTGAACCTCTCCGGCATTTTTGCTTATCAAACCAATTCGGTAGGAAGCTTAAGAACAACGCAGGATTATGAACGCTGGGTGAGAAACGACAACAAAGATGCGCTCGAATTTACAAAAGTAGGAAGCCAGGTGAATTCGCCATTGGCTTACAGCAAAGGACACTCGTACTACTACCATCTTACTTACAATGTTGCATTGAACTACGACCGCAGCTTTGGCAACCACAAAGTAGGAGCTTTAGGTTATATGTATTATCAAAACCTTACCAAAGCCGATGTAGGTGGCAACCTGATCTTTCCTTACAACAGGGTGCACACAGGAGCCGAAGTATCGTACGGCTACAACAATAAATATTTCCTGAAACTCGACCTCGGCTATTCAGGTTCCGAGCAATACGCGCGCAATGTACGTTACACTACCACACCCGCTGTTGCTGCTGCATGGCTTATCTCAAACGAATCTTTCCTGAAAGGTTCAGAATGGCTGAGCAATTTGAAAGTAAGAGCATCGTATGGAAAAGCTGCTAACGATCAGAGTGGGTTGAACCGCTTTGCTTATCTCGATAATGTAAGACTTGGCGGCGGCGGACCACTCGGCTACCTGCAATATAACATTGATGAACGCGAAAGAGGCAATCCCAACATCCGGGCCGAAGTATCTACCAAAGCCAACGTTGGGTTAGATCTCGGCTTGTTTAACGCATTCTCTGCTTCAATAGATGTATTCAACGAAAAAGTTGACAACATGGTGGTATCTGCAATAGCCACCGTACCCGAATACCAGGGAATACCGCTCAATTATTATCCCAATGTAAACCAGGGCACCTACGAAAACAAAGGGTATGAAGTTGCTGTGAACTATAACAAATGGATAAACAAAGACCTTAAGATCCTGGTAGGCGGCATGGTGAGCTATGCAAAAAATACCTTGATTAAAGTGAATGAGGCAACCAGGACAAGCGACTATACCTACGCTAAAAGAAGAGAAGGATATTCATACGGTCAGCAGTTTGGTTACCTTGTAGATTATAGCAACGGTAATGGCTTCTTCAATACGCAGGAAGATATAGACAATGGTCCGGAATATACGTTCGGCAAACCTCGTTTGGGTGATTTGATCTACCAGGATTTGAATGGCGATGGCTTGCTGGATGAAAGAGACATGGCTCCCATTGGAAAAGGCGCAATTCCCCGCACCACCTATGGAATAACAGCCGGCGTGAATTACAAAGCGTTTGAGTTGAATATACTCTTCCAGGGAACAGGAGCATACAATACGATTCTTTCAGGCACTGGCATTTACGAAACAGCTTTTCATGGTGTTTACAGCTCATTGCATAGGAATGCATGGACTGCCGAACGTTACCAGAATGGCGAAGCCATTACTTATCCCGCATTGTCTGCACAGCAAACAGTCAATCATCAGCCCAGCGATTTCTTTAATTACAACAGGCAATACCTGCGCCTCAGGAATATAGAACTGGCGTACAATTTCCCGTTAGAAATATCAAAGCTGATAGCCGCAAGCAATATACGCCTTGTGCTCAGTGGACAAAATTTAATTACCTGGGATAAAATGAAATCTTCAGATTTTGGTCCCGAAGGAAATTATCTCACCATTCCTGTGTACAGGGTGTACAATATTGGACTGAGCGTAACATTCTGATAGCAACTACAAAACATTAATAATACTTGCGATGAAAAATATAAAGCATATCTTATTACTTACCTGCATCACCCTGGTGTTTGCATGTAATAAAAAACTGGATCTTCCTTCGGACGGAAGAATACCGCTCGACAAAGTTTTTGCCGACTATAACCAAACAAGAGGTTACCTCAACTCTTGTTACGGTTACTGCCCGCCTGCTTATTTAGATCGTGCTTCTTACAGCGATGAAGCAGAAGACGCGGATGACAACAATGCAGACGAGCCATTTGTAGCGTGGTATGGCGGCAATGTAACGGCGCGCAACTACTCAGTCTATTCAGCAGACGGAAGCCCCTGGGGCATGCTTTTCCAGGGCATCAACAAATGCAATGTGTTTATCGAAAGCATGAAAACCGCCAGCGTGTTGGCAGGAGAATCGGAGAAAGCCGGTTGGATAGCCCAGGCGCGCACCTTGCGGGCATTGTATTATTTGCAGTTGGTTAAACGTTATGGCGGCGTTCCTATTTTTGACCGGCCGCTCGAGCTTGATCATGATTTTTCACAAGACAGCCGCGCCGGTTTTGGCGAGGTGGTGAAATTCATCCTGGCGGATTGCGATTCTGCGCTCGCAGCTCCCAATGAAAATACAGCTACCACTTTTTCGTGGAATGTATACGACAACCAGTTTGGCATTATGAACCGCGCTGTTGCGCACGCCATTAAATCGCAGGCGGTAACTTATGCTGCCAGCTCTTTGTGGAACGATGGAACTTATACATGGGATGATGCAGCGCAAATAACAGCAGCAGCACTGCAGGAATGTTTGGCGCACGATTACAAGCTGTTTGACGTAACACCTCCGGCAGGTACTGCGCAGAATGCATATGCGTTGTATTTTTTAACCAACCCCAACGACCAGCGCGCGGTAGACAAAGAAACCATTTTACAGATTGGCGGCAGCAGGCTGAATGTTTGGAGAGATGCTGGTTTGCCAACCACAGATGCTGTAGAAAAAGCAGGTCCCTGCCCTACGCAGGATTTGGTTGACAGCTATGAAATGGCAAACGGCGAAATGCCCGTTACCGGTTACAGCGATGCCAACAGAACGCAGCCAATTATCAATGTGGCATCGGGCTATGATGCAAACGATCCTTATGCCGACAGAGATCCGCGTTTCTATGCTTCTGTTTATTATAACGGCGCACTTCGCTATCTCGATCAGCCCGGTGGAGACCGCGTGGAAACTTTTGTTGGAGGCGATGAAGGCATTTCACAAACCAACAGGCGCAACACACGCACGGGATACTATATGCGCAAATACAACGATTTCCGTTCGAACCTGAACAACCAGGCCGATGGATACATTCGTTTGTTCCGCGTAGCCGAACTGTATCTCAATTTTGCAGAAGCAGCTTACCAGTCTGTTGGACCCGACGCTCCTGTAACGGTAAACGGTGTTTCCATGACGGCGCGTGAGGCAGTAAACGCTGTTCGCGAAAGAGCCGGCATGCCCGATTTTCCCGCCGGTATGTCTGCCGAAGACTTTGAAAAAAAATACCGCAACGAGCGCCGCATAGAACTCGCATTTGAAGAACATCGCTTTTTCGACGTACGCAGGTGGAAGATACTGGAACAAACAGACAAATTTGTTACAGGCATGCGCATTACAGAATCGGGCGGCGATCTTACCTATACAAGATTCAAGTTCACCAACCGCGATGCATGGTCGGACAAGTGGCTGATGTATCCCATCAACCAGGATGAAGTGATCAAAATAGTGGGACTTTCCGGTCAGAACTGGCAAAACCCAGGCTGGCTCGATTAATCATATCACGGAACTTTTTAGCCGCGCAGGCGACAAAGATTTTCCAGGTTGTTTTGTACCGCTCCTGAAAAATCAGGAGCGGTTTTTTGTTTGATGCTGTTGAGCTGTCAGCAGTCAGCGATCAGCCTTCGGTCGGCACGCCCTGGTCAAGCTGTGTGGGCGGATACCGGGGCGGTCTGACCGATTTGGAAATGATAAAATTGGAAGACTGCATTTGATGATGGTATATGGAGAACAAAAAACAAGAACCAGGAAACAAACAATTATTTATTCGAAACTGAATGTCTCGTTAATCGGTAATTGCTGATGGCTGAAAGCTGATGGCTGAAAACTCACTATTATGAACAAACTATTCTATTTACTACTGGTAGTTGCCGTGAGTAACTGCAGCAAGTCAAAGAAATCGGTCACTGACGACGACCATACTCCCCAGCCCTATAAAAGCGTATTTACTGTAGCCGCTGGCTGGGAAATTTATACCGGCGGCGTATACCGCTATGGACCTTCCATTATTCAAAATACCGACGGTACCATTGACGCCTGGTTTGCTGCACCAGGCGGAACATTTGGTGAAAAAATATTGTTGCATAACGATGCCGGCACACAAAGTCCCATTGCTTTAAATGGCGATGTGGCGGCAGCTCAAAAGTTTACCGCAACCGGTCCTTTTTATGCTATTGCAGTAGCCTGCCCCAACTGGGGATCTACCAGTAGCAGTCTTACCATTAGTTTGTATCAATGGCAAACAGATTATACAACAACCGTAGCAGCCACTCCGCTTGAAACGAAAGTATATGCAAACTACCAGGACAACCAGA
Organism: Agriterribacter sp.; assembly: GCA_051955255.1. Taxonomy (GTDB): domain Bacteria; phylum Bacteroidota; class Bacteroidia; order Chitinophagales; family Chitinophagaceae; genus Agriterribacter. Next base: position 28,852 of record JBQCGX010000006.1, read on the forward strand.
ACCTGCAACTCGCCAGGGACGAAAAATTCTCTGCGGGTACCTACCTGTGGGTACTCACCAATCCCTCCGGCACGGCGGGTGTGTGGAAGAAAGAAGGAGAGGTGTCGAATGCAGTAAGTTTTATGAATGGTGTAGGTGTTGCAGGCAGCTACCAGTCCTTTTTATTGATCAATCCATCTTCGGGTGCACATTACTGGGACCAGGCATCTTATATGCGCTCAGCCGATGGAGGCAAAACATGGTCGCAGGAAGAAATGGTACTCAAACCCACCGAAGGCACGCGCGACCAGCTATCCATCTGCGACCCCGGTGCCGTGAAGATTGGAAATTATTATTACATCGGTTATACCTCAACGGAAGATGAAAGAGGACTGTTCAATCATGCCTATGTAGCAAGATCAACGTCGCCCGCCGGGCCCTGGCAGAAATGGGACGGAAACGGCTGGGGTAGCAATCCGCAGCCGATCATCACTTTCAATGGCGATGCAGATGCCTGGGGCGCCGGCGAGCCTTCGATGGTGGTAAACAACGATACTTTGTTTTTTTATTACACCTGGACAGATAAAACTACCAATGAAACGCGGGTAGCCATTGCCGATGCCACCAACGAAAACTGGCCCGCACAACTGGAAATAAAAGGGATAGCGGTAGACAAAACTGCCATTACCGGTGCAGATCACTGTGACATAAAATATAGAGACGATCTAAAAAAATATTATGCAGTGCATACTGCTGCGCGACTTACCGCTAACAGCTATATCGTTTTGTGGGGGTCTGTTGATGGTTTGTCATTTAAAAAAATTGCTGAAATAAGAAGCGGGTTAAAACCTTACCTGCACAACTGTGGCTGGAGCGGCGATGAGCACGGGCACATTGATCCCGAAAAGCAGCAATATATTTCCTACGCCTATAGCCCCAACTGGGCAAATTGGAACACCATGTGGCACCCGATTAATTTTTAAGTGCTGCCATGCTTTGTTTCGTGTCTCACGAAACAGAAAGAAAACATTTTTATACGGCCACACCGCCTGGTATCTGCCACATAGCTCAACCGGGCGTGCCGACCGAAACCAACACCATCAGCCCGCCTGAACGAGCATTCGGGCAGGGCTGCAGGCGGTCTGTTGGTATCAGGTAGCAAACATGCCGCGCCCAGTTTTCGTTTCTCACGCAACGAGAACAGTACACGAAAATGTTGAATAAAAAGACAAATAATGTTCTATGATAAAAAAGGCGTTTTTATTTGGATGTATTGCACTATTGTGCAACCTGTATGGCTATGCGCAAAAGGCAAATGAAAATTATTATCGCGACATTTATCCCGATACCTGGGTGGCCACCGACGCATTGGGCAGAACCATGCCCGATCAGAAAGCAGTAGGCAAGGTAAAGAATGATAAACGACGCGTTGTAGGCATCTTTTACATTACCTGGCACAGCGATAACCTGGCGCAATTAAAAAGCCCCTACACTGCCGACGTAACAAAAATATTGGCAGAAGACCCCGCTGCACGGTTAGATGCCAAACATCCTTTGTGGAAAGAAGGCTCATACCACTGGGGCGAACCTGAGATGGGATATTTTTTAAGCAAGGATGAATACGTGATCCGGAAAGATATGTCGATGCTGGCCGACGCCGGCGTGGATGTGTTGGTAATGGATGTTACCAATGCGGTGCGTTACTGGAGCGAGTGGGATACTGTATTTACCGTAATGCAGAAAATGAAAGCAGAAGGAAACAAAGTGCCACAGTTTTGTTTCTGGGCTTTTAACGGGCCCGTTATTACCGTGGTGCAGGATTTGTACGACAAAATTTACAAAGCAAAAAAATACGAAGACCTTTGGTTTTATTGGGATGGAAAACCTTTGCTGCTGTACAATGCCGATCCCTCGGTAGATGCAAACGGTAAGGGAGTAGTCAACCCCAATCCTCATTACGACTCTGCGGCTGTAACCAATAAAAATCATCCACACTACGGCAATCCCGACTACACCGAAAAAGCGTACAAAGATTATACGAAGGAAGTAAAAAGCTATTTCACCCTGCGTAATATGTGGTGGGGCTATTATAAATGGGCCAGCAAACGATTTGTTGGAACGGAAGACAACTGGAGCTTTGGCTACGACCTGGGAAATGAAAAAGTAAGAGCCATGCATCCCGACAGCCTCGTTTCCACGCACAAAGGACAAAAAGAAGAAGCAGCGGTTACTCCCGGTCAGCATCCTTCGAGTTTAACCGGCAAATCATGGACGCGCGAACACGGAGAGCCGGAACTAAATGAATACGACTTGCCCAAGCCTGCTTATGTTCCCTGGCTGAAAAAAACAGTAGAGCATCCTGAAGGATATGGCATTTACTTCCAGGACAGGTGGGAAGAAGCGTTGAAATCCGATCCGCAATTCATGTACATCAACGACTGGAACGAATGGACAGCCGGCAAGTACCAGCCCGAAGGAGGCAAGACTACTAAATTCATGCGTCGCGACAATCCCTATTTTTTCGTTGACCAGTACAATGCGGAATTTAACCGCGCAATCCAACCCATGAAAGGTGGCTATACCGATAACTATTATATGCAGATGGCGCAAAATATCCGCCGGTATAAAGGAGCACGTCCCATCCCTGAATCGAAAGGGTTAGCGAAGATCAAGATAGACGGCGATTTCAGCGACTGGAAAAAAATAGCGGTTGAATACCGCGATACACGAGGCGATGTTTTTCACCGTGATCATATAGGGTATGCCAGCATTCCCTATAAAAACAATTCAGGAAGAAACGATATTGTAACCTGTAAGGTAGCCGCCGATAACAGCAATATTTATTTTTATGCTGAAACCGATAAGGCGTTAACTCCCTCTTCGGGCAACAACTGGATGCTGTTGCTGATTGATGCCGATCAGAATACCGGCACAGGCTGGTATGGATATGACTACATCATCAACAAAAAAATTAAAGATCAGCAAACCACCACCATCATGAAGTACCAGGACGGTAATTGGGTGGAAATGTCTGCATTGAAATACCAGCAAAAAAACAATGCGCTCGAACTGGTGGTTCCCAAAACGGTGCTCAGCTTAAAAGGCGATTCAATCAACTTTGATTTCCACTGGAGCGATAACCCCTCCGAGTTAAAAGATCCGATTTCATTGTGCACCGATGGAGACAGCGCTCCCAACAGGCGGTTCAATTATCGTTTTAGCTGGAAAAAGTAACGTATGATTTGGGTTCGGATTTTTTAACGCCGAAACCCGCACATACCTGTATATAATCCCCGAAAAAGAAAAGTTATGAAATATGCATTTGGCTTTTTGATGATCATTTTTACCTCCGCTGCTACAGCCCAGGTACCCGGCACCAATGCCGTAGCTGTCGACGCCCTGGGACGGAAACTGCCTTCTTCCAGAGAAGCAGGCGAACCAAAGAAAGATAAGTTTGTTGGATTGTTTTACTGGACCTGGCATACCCAGCCCGGTTTAAAAAGCCCGCCGTTTAATGTAACGGAATACCTGGCACGTGATCCAAAAGCTATTGACGATTATAAAAATCCTATTTGGCCTACCAGGAATAGTCCCTGGTTTTGGGCAGAACCTCTGCTGGGATACTACCTCGATACAGATGAATGGGTACTGCGCAAGCATGCAGAAATGCTTTCAGATGCAGGAGTAGATGTATTGATCTTTGATTGTACCAACGGCAATATCACTTGGAAAGAATCGTATATGAAACTGTGCGAAGTATTTACACAGGCGCGCAAAGATGGTGTGCGCACACCACAGATTGCTTTCATGCTTCCCTTCTGGCTTACCGACGGTGGCAAAGAGATCATTCGCGAAATATACAGAGACCTGTATAAGCCAGCTAAATATAAAGACCTGTTCTTTATGTGGAAGGGCAAGCCGTTGATTATGGCAATGCCAGAATGTGCCGATGATATTAAAGGACGGCCTTCAGATCCTGTACTCACAAAAGAGATCAAGGAATATTTCACTTTCCGCCCCGGTCAGCCTGTATACAATAAAGGCCCCGAAAAACCCGATCATTGGGGATGGTTGGAAATTTACCCGCAGCATGGTTTTGTAAAAACTGCCAGCGGTGGCTTTGAGCAGGTAACCGTTGGCGTGGCCCAAAACTGGAGCAAGGCAAGAGGACTAACGGCCATGAATGCCCCGGGTGCATTTGGCAGAAGTTATACGCATGCAAAGGGACACGATAGCAGCGCCTATGCGGTAAACTATGGCTATAACTTCCAGGAGCAGTGGAACAGGGCGCTGGAACTCGATCCGGAATTCGTTTTCATCACCGGATGGAATGAGTGGATTGCCGGCCGTTACGACGTATGGCAGCAACAAACCAATGCGTTCCCCGACGAATGCAACCAGGAGGGAAGCCGCGATGTAGAACCCATGAAAGGCGGGCATGGCGATAATTATTATTACCAGATGGTGAGCAATATACGTAGGTTTAAAGGTGTGCCCGCCGAACAACCGGCTTCTGCACCTGCCAGTATTCAAGTAGATGGCAAGTTTACGGAATGGAGCACCGTGCAACCGGCATTTGCTTCGCACAAGGGCAACACCATTCACCGCAACAGCGCCGGTTGGGGTAGTTTGCATTATACCAACAAAACCGGCAGAAATGATATTGTACTTTCAAAAGTTGCAAGAGACAACGACAATATTTATTTCTATGCAGAAACAGCCACCACGTTAAGCCCCAAAACAGATGCCGGCTGGATGCGGTTGTTTATCGATATCGACAATAATAAAAACACCGGTTGGGAAGGATACGATTTTTTGATCAACCGCACCAGTCCCGGTAAAAAAGCGGTAATAGAAAAAAGCGATGGCGCATGGTATTGGCAAAGTGCCGGCGAAGTAGAATATGCGGTGAACGGCAATAAGCTTGAAATTAAAGTGCCCAGATCTTTATTGGGCATATCCGGCGAACCTGACTTTGGTTTTAAGTGGAGCGATAACATGCAGCAGGAAGGAGACATCATGGATTTTATCATCAACGGAGATGTGGCGCCTGCGGGCAGGTTTAATTACCATTATTGGGTGAAGTAAGTTGAATAAGTTAATTGAGTTAAATAAGTTAAGTAAGTTGATAGGTTAAGTAGTGCAAAAGGTCTCCGCTGTGCGAGGCGTCCCTGCCTGCCGGCAGACAGGTTCGCCTCGCACGGTACTATTGTCGCCTCTGGCGACAGCAAACACCATTTTAAAAACCAAATGCAATTGATTCATTTCAATCAATCATATATGAAACGAATTTCATTTACTATTCTCTCTATGGTATTGTACTGCCACCTTGCTGCTCAACCCCTGGCAGCAACGGATGAATTGGGCAGAACATTGATTCAGCATAACGAAGCCGGCGCTCCCAAAGCCAATCGCTCGGTTGGAATGTTTTACTTTTTATGGCAGGGCGATAAAGGGTCCAGAACCTCACCGGAATATTGGGATCTCGACGAAATTTCGCGCAACAGTCCCGAGGTGTTCGAAAAACAAGACCATCCGAAATGGGGTGGGAATATTGCCGACTATTATTTCTGGGGTAAACCTATTTACGGGTATTATCGTGGAGATGACTACTGGGTACACCTGCGCAGTATACAATTGCTGACCGATGCAGGGGTGGATTTTTTGGTAATTGACGCTACTAACCGCAATACATACCCCGCACAATCCAATGCATTGATGAAGGCAATGGAAGCAGTGAGGAAGCAGGGAAAAAATCCACCAAAGATTGTTTATTATACCAACACACAATCTGGCGAAACCATGCAGGAAGTATACGATTTTTATTATAAAGAAGGTGCGCCTTACCGTTACCCCGATTGCTGGTTTTACCTCGATGGAAAACCTTTGATCTTAGGTGTGTCGAAAGAAGCTGCGGGTTCAAACTACCAGCAGTTTTTTACGATCCGCGAATCGCAATGGCCCAATGTACCACAGGTAGTGGACGGTTGGCCCTGGATCAGCTTTACACGCAAGCCCGAAGTGCATATCAATCATCGGGGCGAAAGGGAAATATTAAATGTATCGGTTTCGCAACATCCCAATCCCGATGCAGGGATGGGCGGCTCTGCATTCTACGGCAACCAGGATAACTGGGGACGCAGCTATCGCAACAATCAGCATGGAAATCCGGAAACCGACATCCGGTATGGCTATAATTTCCAGGAGCAATGGGACTATGCCTTAAAAGAAAATGTACCTTATATATTTGTTACAGGCTGGAATGAATGGATTGCAGGGCGGTGGAAAAGCCATGATAAAAATCCCGAACATTCGTGGTTTTGCGATCAGGCAAATCCCGAATACAGCCGCGATATAGAGCCCTCGTTAAGTGCAGGGTTAAAAGATAATTATTACATGCAGTTGGTGAACAACATCCGCCGGTACAAAGGCATTGAAAAAAATCCTGCTGCAACGCCTGTCACCATCCGGAATATAAAAGATTGGGATAAGGCAACGGTAACGTATACCGACTATACCGGCGATACGGAACACCGTAATCATCCCGGCGCACAATCAAAACCTGAAACCGTATATACAAACAACACGGGCAGGAATGACTTTCATATACTGAAGACAGCACACGACGCGAAAAACCTGTACTTCTATGCCGAAACAGCAAATGACATTACCATACCTGCTGATGATAGCTGGATGGCATTGCTGATTGATGCGGATAAAAATGCAAAAACCGGCTGGAACGGATACGATTACAGGATAGTGCGAGGCAACCAGTTGCAGCAGTATAACAATGGCGCGTGGACGAAGGTTGACAGTAAAAAAGTAAAACATACCGTTGAGGGTAATAAGATGATGATTACGCTACCCAGGCAATTGTTAAGCAATCTTGCCAACCCGGTTCGGCTTGAATTTAAGTGGAGTGACAACATGCAAACCAACGACCCGCTGGATTGGTATGTTAATGGTGATGCTGCACCGGGCGCCAGGTTTAATTACCAGTACGAAGGCAACTAATGAAAAATGTCGGCAGCAAAAAGCAAAACGATTGACTTTGCTTTCTTATCTTCCATCTAAACATCCGGGAAATAGCGAGGATTTTACATTCCGGAATGATAAGATGAAATGTAATTGTGTTCTGCAAACAAGCAGTTTAGCAGTGTGCTGCTGCTGATTATTTCACCTTAGCCCAAACATCATCCCGGTGTTTGTAGCAGCGAGCTGAACCTTTTTACCAAAGGAAAATGTAACTGATAGCACTTCGGAACCGGTATAAATTATAATTAAATTCGCCAAAACTTGCTGTATGCAAAAAGTAATTGCCCGGGTATTGTTAATGCTGCTGTTTGTAAACCTGGCAAATGCCCAATCCAGATCGCGGATCAATGGCGTGGTAAACCCGGATGCATGGATTACAACCCATTTTGCTAAATCAAAAGTTCCGCCTTTTTCATTTGAGTACGCAGGCAAGCCCTCGGCAACGTTTATAAAAAAATGGAAACATCGTATTCAAAAGGATGCGGCTGTTGAGCCCGGAGTGGCGGTATTTACCATAACATATACCGACCCTGTAACCAAACTGAGAGTGGATTGCAAGGCTAAAGCCGTTGCAGCGTTCCAGGTAGTAGAATGGGTGTTGCATTTTACCAACGATGGCAGTCAGCCCTCAGCCAACATCAAAAATGTAAAGGCGCTCGATCTTGCGGCAGACTATGGAAAGGATAACTCATTTAATTTATACCACAGCCAGGGAAGCGATCATCACATCAATGATTTTCGCCTGCATGCATTGCCGTTAGTACAAGGCAGTGTACAACATATGGAACCCGACGGTGGCAGATCGTCTGATAAAACAGCTTTTCCCTTTTTTAATATTGAGAGTGCAGGCAACGGTGGCATCATTACCGCTGTTGGATGGTCGGGCACCTGGTTTTCCGACATTGTGCAGCAGGATCAGCACACCATGCAGTTTAGTGCAGGCATGAAAAATTTTGATCTCTTCCTTTATCCCGGCGAATCGGTGCGTACGCCTATGATCAGTCTTTTGTTCTGGCAGGGCAACCAGTTCATACGCGGACATAACCAGTTTCGCCAGTTCGTATTACAGCATCACTCGCGGAAAATAAACGGAAAGTTCGCAGAATACCCGCTTTCGGGAGGATTTGAATGGGGAGATCCGGCGCCCTGCAACGAGTATACCTGCCTGACAGAAGAAATGGCTGTTGCATTTATTAAGCGCTACAAACAATTTGGAATAGTGCCCGAAGTGTTCTGGCTCGATGCCGGCTGGTATGCGGGCAGTGGTGGTCCCGACTTTACCGGTAAAAACTGGTGGAATACGATAGGCAACTGGTATGTAGATTCAGCACGCTTTCCTAACGGGTTAAAACCATTGAGCGATGAAGCACATAAGGCTGGTGCAAAATTTATGTTGTGGTTTGAGCCTGAAAGAGTAATGGCCGGTTCAGACCTGGCGGTAAATCATCCTCAATGGATGTTGAAAAAAAAGGGCGATACCACTACCTTTTTATTTGACCTTGGCAACAAAGGAGCGCGCGAATGGCTTGGCAAATACATTGGTGATTTTTTAGAAGCGAACGGTATAGATTATTACCGGCAGGATTTTAACATGCACATTCAGCCATACTGGCAAGCGAATGATGAGCCCGGCAGAACAGGTATAAGGGAGATACGGCACATTGAAGGACTGTATGCTTATTGGGATTGTTTGCTGCAACGGTTTCCTGATTTGTTGATCGATAATTGCGCCAGTGGCGGCAGAAGACTGGACCTTGAAACAACTTCGCGCAGCGCACCATTATGGCGTACAGACTACAGCTATGGCGAACCCAACGGTTACCAGAATCACAGCTACGGGTTGAATTTTTATTTGCCCTTGCATGGCACGGGTGTATTTGGTTTTGATGAATATAGTTTTCACTCTGCATTAAGCAGTGCAATGGTACTTAATTGGGACCTTACCAGTTTACAAGGTAACATAGGTGATATGCGCAGGTATATACAGCAGTTTAAGGATGTCCGTTCCTATTATTATAACGATTATTACCCACTTACCGGGTTAGGTGATTTGAGCACGATGAATGTATGGATCGCTTACCAGCTCAACCGCCCTTCCGATCAATCGGGTATTGTATTAGCCTTCCGGAGAAAAGAGAATACAGAGAATAAACTAACGGTGAGCCTGCAGGGTTTGGACGACGCCAGGAGTTATGCTGTTACTAATGCTGATAACAAAACTGTTGTTATTAAAACCGGCAAGGAATTGCGCCAGGGTTTTGATATTGAAATATCAAAAACGCCCGGTTCTGTGTTGTTGCAGTATAAGGCGCAGTAAAGAAAATTGAATTGATTTTTTGCTGTGTGAGGCATCCTCACCATAACTGTTCGAAACATTTATTATTGCTGTGCGAGGCTTCTTCGCCTCGCACGGTTTTGTCGTCGCCTGTGGCGAGTTATTTATTTAGATGCCTGATGTGAGCTCCAACTTCCTTTATTATTGTTTATTTTCGGAAACCGGCTTTCTTCTAAAGCTGCCGGCTAAACGAAAATGAATAAAAAACAAATGCTTGTTCGATATATACTTGCAGCGTTGCTGCTAACAACAGGAAGTGCTTTTTTTGCACATGCACAGCAATACGTGGCAGATACCAACTATCAATTGCCCAACGCCCTGATAGCGCAGGCAGGTAAAAAAATAACAACCGCAAAAGAATGGGAAAAACTCCGCCGACAGGAAATACTGACCTTGTTTGAAAACAACGTGCAGGGCAAAACGCCTGCAACAAAAATTCCTTTGCGTTTTGTCACTGCTTCGGTTAATCAATCGGCGCTCAATGGAAAAGCTGTACGGAAGCAGATCACCATTCATTTTGGAACTGCTGGTAAAGACAGTATGGACCTCCTGCTCTATTTTCCCAACAACGCTGCCAAACCTGTGCCGGTATTTTTAGGTTTGAATTTTGGTGGTAACCAGGCAATTCATCCAGACACGGGGATCATTATTTCGAAACGTTGGGTAAGGTATACGAGTGAGCCGGCTTATACAAATCATTTGGGAACGGAGGCTTCGCGCGGCACACAAAGCAAAGACTGGGCGGTAGAAGAAATTATAAATGCTGGATACGGGTTGGCGACTATATATTATGGCGATCTGCAACCAGATAGTACCGGTAGCTTTTCAGCCGGGGTGGGTCCGCTGATTACAAAAAATAAGGGTGACAATGAGGGAAACAATCCTGGCGCCATAGCAATATGGGCATGGGGGCTTAGTCGTGCATTGGACTACCTTGAAACAGACAAAGCTGTGGATGCCAAAAAAGTTGCTGTGATAGGACACTCACGGTTAGGCAAAACCGCACTTTGGGCTGGTGCGCAAGACAAGCGATTTGCTATGGTGATTTCCAACAATTCGGGCGAGGGCGGTGCAGCCATTACACGCCGCAAATACGGCGAAACCATTGCAATCATGAACAAGGCCTTCCCGCATTGGTTTTGCAGCAACTTTAAAAAATACAACAATAGGGAAGATGAGCTTCCTGTAGATTTCCACGAACTGATTGCATTAATTGCCCCTCGTCCCGTATACATAGCCAGTGCTTCTGATGATCAATGGGCCGACCCCGAAGGCGAATACCTGTCGGGCTATTATGCCACGCCCGTGTATAAACTGTATGGCTTGCAGGGACTAACCTCTAATAAACAGCCTGGCATCAACACACCTGTTGGCAATGGCTCCATAGGGTATCACATGCGGCAGGGCGAACATGCGTTGCGGCTGTACGACTGGCAGCAATACATCCGTTTTGCAGATCGTTTTTTAAAGCCCCTCTGAATCTCCTCTAAGGGAAGACTTTGCCATACACAACCCATAGTATGCCAGGAGGCTTATAAAAGGTAGTGTGTTATTACTTTTGGAATTTAAAAGATTTTCTATTGTGTCACCATCTTATTGCTGTGTGTCGGGTTGATGCAGGACAGTATTTAAAAAGATCATTGTTATTTTAGCAGCAAAGCTGTGAGAGGGAGGGGAATAAGGGATAGGGTGTAAGGGATAGGGTGTAAGGGGTAGGGTGTAAGGGAAAACCAATAACTATTAAGCTGATAGCTGAAAGCCGATTGCTCAAAACAAAACAACAATATGTCAAAATATCATAACCTTGTAACACTCGATGAATTTACCATTCAGCAGTTAAGGCTTTTTCCCCATGCAACAGGCGAGCTGTCCGGTCTGCTGCGTGGAATAGGGCTGGCTGCAAAACAGGTTAATATACAGGTAAACAAAGCCGGCATTGCAGACATACTCGGTACTTCAGGAAACGTGAATGTGCAGGGCGAGGAAGTTCAGAAACTGGATGTATACGCAAACAATGTTTTTATCAATACGCTCCGGTCGGGCATTAACTGCGCAGGCGTTGTATCGGAAGAGAATGAAGACATTGTGGTGTTCGACGATATTAAGAGCAACCAGTCGAAATATGTATTGCTGATGGACCCTATTGACGGATCGGGCAATATAGACATCAACATTTCCATCGGGAGCATTTTCAGTATTTATCGCCGCTTATCGCCATTAGGGCAACCTGCCACAAAAGAAGACTTCCTGCAACCCGGCATGCGGCAGGTAGCAGCAGGTTATATTATTTATGGATCTTCCACCATATTGGTATATGCTACCAGGCGTGGCGTAAATGGGTTTACGTTAGATACATCCATCGGCGAATTTTACCTCAGTCACCCGGATTTGCGCATACCCGAACGCGGACAATTTTATTCTTTCGACAACAGGTACTACAACCAGGTAGAAGACAACCTGAAGAAATATGTGGACTTCTGCATTTCTACCACCGCTAACAAATATGGTCCGCTATCCAACAGGTATTATGGTTGCATGGTAGCCGATGTGCACCGCAACCTGCTGAAAGGCGGTATCTTTTTCTATCCTGCCGTTACCGGTAAACCCGATGGCAAACTACGCCTGTGCTACGAGTGCAATCCCATGGCGTTTATTACTGAAGTAGCAGGCGGAAAAGCAACCAATGGCAGGCAACGCATACTGGATATTCAACCCAAGCATATTCACCAACGCAGCCCCATCTTTATAGGCTCAAGCGATATGATGTATGAGCTGAGGCAATTCCTGGAGTAGGGTGTAAGGAGTAGGGTATAGGGCATAAGGTGTAGGGCTTACCACTTATCACTTACTCCATACCACTACCTTATACCTTACCCCTTTCCAACGTATATTTACCCGATGGGCGTATTAGCTTACCATACTATAACAGAATGGCTGCTGCTATGCATTGCCGCTTTTTGCCTGGGCGTTTCAAAAGCAGGCTTAAAGGGAACCGAGCTGTTGAATGTAACCATTATGGCCATTGTGTTGGGCAGCAAATCTTCCACCGGTGTAGTGCTGCCGCTTTTATGTTTTGCCGATGTAATGGCGGTAATGTATTATAACAGGCATGCACAGTGGAAGCATTTTTACGGATTGTTGCCATGGATGGTGATGGGCATTTTTGTAGGTGTGTATGTGGGCATGGATATGAATGAAGTATTGTTTCGGAAAATAATGGCGCTTATCATTATTGTTATTGTAACAGCAATGCTGTTGCTGGAAATAAAAAAGAACATAGTGATCCCCTCCAACCGGTTTTTTGCAGCAGTAATGGGTTTGATCTGCGGTTTTACTACCATGCTGGGTAACCTTGCCGGGCCCTTCAGTAACATTTATTTCCTCGCATTGCGCCTGCCCAAGAATGCTTTTATCGGAACAGCAGCCTGGGTATTCCTTGTCATCAATTTTTTTAAGTTGCCCTTCCAGGTTATTTTCTGGAACAACATCAACCAGCAAACATTGTATACCGATGTCATTGTGTTGCCTGCGCTGCTGCTGGGCTTTTATATTGGAGTAAAGATAGTTGGACTAATTAAGGATGATAGTTACCGGAAAATAATTATTGCGCTCACTTTTATTGGTGGTGTGTTTATTTTTTTGAAGTGATTTTGATCTGGAAATATCGCCGCTGTTATGTCAAACTAACACTCAGCAATAGTTTAAAACTTACCGCCGCGAAGCAGCCTTCGTGCGCATGCAGTCAATTGTATGGTGAGGGGGATGGCTTCGCCGCCTTAGGGCAGGCTCACCATGACTGATAAGAGGTTGATGCTTTTGCGGCCTGGTTCAGATCGAAGTTCTTCCTCGCCAGGGTACTAAAGCATCAACCACCTACACCGTCCCTGCGAGACGCCGGCGACGGGTTACAACTAAGTGAAACTTATGGCGACGAAGCAGTCTCCGTGCAGCTAACCCAAACATTCATATCTTGTAGTAACAGGCGTAATAGTAATCTCTGCCTGGCTTGTTAAAAAGTACAATATATAAACTAGTTTGAATTCCTCTGTAATAAAAATAACGGGTGGCTCTGGTGAGCTTGAGCCGGCAGTACAAATGCTGTACGAAACTTCATTTCCTTTGCACGAACGCAGGAACTGGGATCAGCAAATGTTATTGTACAACAACGGTGGGCTCAAACTATCTGTAATTGAAAGTGAAAACCAATTCGTTGGTTTTATTTTTTACTGGCAGTTGAGCAATTTTGCATTCGTTGAGCATTTCGCTACAACCCATGAATGGAGAGGTAAAGGAATAGGCAGTTTTGCGATGAACTGGCTGATTGAAAAATTTACCCGCATTGTGCTTGAAGTAGAGCCATCGCAAACCAGCGCAGAAGCTGCCAGGAGAATACAGTTTTATGAACGACTGGGTTTTAACCGGTTTGACGCTGCTTACGCGCAACCACCTTATCACGCCGATGGTAAATATACTTCCATGTCGTTATTGCATATCAATCTGGATACTGACAAACTTAGTTTTGAAAAAGTAAAAGCCGAAATATACCGTATAGTATATGCTCAATTGAGTTAAAATGTTAATTGAGGAATTATACTCTGTTTAAACTTAATCATTCCACTTTACCTATTTTACTTCTCTACCACTCACTTCTCAACTTACTCAACCATTAACTCACTTAACCAATACAACCAAATCCGCTCAATCACTATATTTGCCTCTCTGTTATGAACAACGATTACCTGCTTCGCGCCGACAATATATCGAAATCTTTTCCGGGTGTAAAAGCGCTCGATAAAGTGCAACTGCATGTGGAAAAGGGAAAGGTGCATGCGTTGATGGGAGAGAATGGCGCCGGAAAATCTACCCTCATGAAAATTCTGATCGGTATGCTGCGGCCCGATGCCGGCACCATCTCGCTAAATAGAAGGGAAGTCAGCTTTCATTCAGTGCACGATGCGATCAAAGCAGGTTTCTCCATGATACACCAGGAACTGTTGCCCTTTCCCGAATTAACGGTAGCCGAAAATATTTTTATGGGCAGGGAGCCGGTAAAGGGGTTTGCTGGCTGGATAGACCAGCGTCGGTTGTATAACGACGCCCGCGCGCTTATGGCACGCCTGGGTGTAACCATTAAGGTTAACCGAAGAATGAAGGAGCTGAGCATAGCGGAAATGCAAATGGTGGAAATTGCCAAAGCAATTTCTAACAAGGCAGAGGTGATTATAATGGATGAGCCTACTTCGGCAATTTCCGGTAAGGAAGTGCAGGTGTTGTTCAATATCATCCGCGATCTTACACAGCAAGGCATTGCAGTTATTTACATTTCGCACAAAATGGATGAGATACTGGAAATTGCCGATACCATTACCGTTATGCGCGATGGGAAATACATTGCCACTCATCCTGCCCGTGAATTAAGCAAAGAGCGTTTGATCAACCTGATTGTGGGGCGGGAACTGAATACCATCTTCGAAAAACGAGTTTTAACAGCCGGAGAAACAATACTATCGGTTAACAATCTTACCGGAGAAAAATTTTCAGATATCAGCTTTGAACTGAAGCGTGGAGAAATATTAGGCATAGCCGGTTTAATGGGCGCGGGCAGAACCGAGATAATAGAAGGTTTGTTTGGCTTGCGTAAAATTGAATCGGGTACTGTGCATATTAAGGGGGAAAAAGTAAAGATCCGCTCTCCCCGCAACGCTATTGCACAGGGTATTGGGTTAGTAAGTGAAGACCGGAAACAAACGGGTTTAGTGCTTTCTTCTTCTGTAAAGCACAACATTACGCTGGCATCGCTTCCGCGAAATAACAATGGCGTATTGCTCAATCTTGATAAAGAGAAGAAAATAGCAGCAGCGAAGATCAAAGAATTTAATATTAAAACACCTTCAGCCAACCAGTTGGTTAATTATTTAAGCGGTGGCAACCAGCAGAAAGTAGTGTTGGCTAAAGTGTTGCTCAACGATCCTGATATCATCATTTTTGACGAACCAACAAGGGGCATTGACATTGGTGCAAAAGCCGAGATATATAAAATGATCACCACGCTTGCTGCAAACGGGAAGGCAATTATCATGGTGTCGTCGGAGTTGCCGGAAATACTGGGGTTGAGCGATCGTGTGCTGGTCGTCCGGAATGGAAAGATTGTCCGGGAATTGGCCGGAATCGATGCCACCCAAGAGGTGATCATGAAATATGCAATGGCGTAAAAGCAGATAGTGAGCCGGCGACAATCAGCCGTGAGCAAAAGCTACTTGCCGGTAAACAGGTTTGAATGCTGGTTGCAGATCTGAAATCAGTGTCGTTTAGGAATGTCGCAATGTCTGCCATCAGACCGCCTGCGGCCTACGCTCTTGGTCCAAAGCAGGCGGGCCGATGGTACGATCCGGTCGGCCCGTCAGAATAGGCATTGGAGCAAGGTTGGCGGTCTGACCGACAAAAGATGTATTGGAAACGCCAACAAACTTGTTTGTACAAATAGATTACTTTATCGAATCCGATAGCTGAACACTGATAGCCGACAGCTGCCAACTTTTATAAAACGATTTAATTATCCTCAATGAGTCTTGCTACAATCAAATCTTCTACCAACCAGTTTTCCAGGTACGGAATTTTTATTGCGTTTGTTGTCATCTGCATTGTGCTGTCTTTTGCCACGCCCAATTTTTTTACCGCGCAGAATATGCTCATCGTATTGCGGCAGGTATCCATTAACGGTATACTGGCAATTGGTGTAACTTATGTGATCATTGCCGGAGGTATTGATCTTTCTCTCGGTTCGGTAATAGCGCTTACCGGAGTAGTGGCTGCAAGCTTTGCTCATCCCGGCACTTATCCCTTAATTGTTCCTTTGCTGTTAGGGCTATTTACAGGCGTATTGGTAGGCACACTAAACGGACTTACGATTACCAAAGGAAAAGTAGCGCCGTTTATTGTTACATTGGGCATGATGACGATTGCGAGGGGGCTGGCGCTGGTGTTGAGCAAAGGGCGTCCGGTAACCAATTTGTCGCCCGGGTTTAATTTCATCGGCGGTGGCGACATATTGTATGTGCCGGTTCCCATATTGTTGTTTGTACTGGTAATTGTTGTTTCGGCAGTTATATTAAAGTATACCCGGATGGGCAGATACATTTATGCAGTTGGCGGAAATGAAAATGCGGCTGCAGCATCGGGCATCAGGGTGAGCAGGGTAAAACTATTCGCCTATATTATGTGCAGCGGTTTGGCCGGACTGGCTGGCATTGTGCTCGCATCACGCATTACAACCGGACAACCCAATGCAGGTATTGCCTATGAACTGGATGCTATTGCTGCTGTTGTAATTGGGGGGACAAGCCTGCTGGGCGGAAGAGGGAGTGTAGCCGGCACCGTTATTGGCGTGCTCATCATCGGTGTAATCAATAACGGGCTCGATTTATTAAACGTAAGTTCTTACTATCAGCAGATAATAAAAGGGGTGATTATTGTGGGAGCGGTATTGCTCGACAGGAAAAATGCAAGATAACAGCCTTCATATCGTCCGCTAACCTGATATCAGCAGTTACCAATTCTTCAAAATATATTGTAATGAAACGCTTTTTTAATGTATGCCTTGGCGTTGGTTCACTTGTTACTGTTGCAATGGCTCAATCGGCAGAGGATGGGTTTACAATGGTGGCGTATAATAATCCAGGTTTGGTAGTAGATGTTAGCGTAGGATTATGGGCATGGCCCATGCCTATGGATTTTGATGAAGACGGAGATATGGATTTGCTGGTATCCTGTCCCGACAAACCCTATAACGGCACCTATTATTTTGAAAATACAACCGGCGGATCAAACCCTGTATTTGCCCCGGCAAAAAGGCTCACCGAAGCTGTTAAGAATGTACAGGTATCATTTACAGGTCAACAGGCACACGTGCTGGTGCCGGGATATGAGCTGACAGATTTCAAAAAAACGTTGGGTGCCCAAAAAGATAGTTTATTTCCCGCTCAGGAAATTCTGAAAGACTTTAAAAAAAGTCCGCGGTTTAACCAGTGGAAGCTGGTGGATTACGACAACGATGGCGACAACGACATAGTAGTGGGAATAGATGACTGGAGCGATTACGGTTGGGACAATGCGTTTAATAACAAAGGTGAATGGATCAACGGGACTTTGCACGGTTATGTATACCTGTTAGAGAATCAAAACGGTTCTTATGTTAACCACGGACGGATAAAGGCTGGCGGAAATGAGATAGATGTATTTGGAGCGCCGTCGCCCAATTTTGCCGACTTTGATGGCGATGGGGACCTGGATTTAATATGTGGCGAATTTTTAGACCGGTTAACCTGGTTTGAGAACACCGGTACTCGTGAGCAGCCTGTATACGCCGCAGGGAAATTTTTAAGCAATAGCGCAGGCGTTATTAAAATGGACCTGCAAATGATCATTCCCGTTGCAGTGGATTTTGATAAGGATGGGCATACCGACCTGGTGGTGGGAGACGAAGATGGGAGAGTGGCATTTATCAGGAACACGGGCAAAGTAAAAAATAAAATGCCGGTGTTTGATTCGCCTGTGTATTTTAAACAACAGGCGTTGTGGCTGAAGTTTGGTGCATTGGTTACGCCTGTAAGTGTCGATTGGGACGATGACGGAGATGAAGATATTATTGCCGGCAATTCGGCAGGGTATATCGGATTTATTGAGAACCTTGGTAATTATGATGGTAAACCGCGTTGGGCTGCGCCGGTGCTGCTGCAATCAAAAGGAAAAACAATCCGTATTCAGGCAGGAAAAAATGGTTCAGTGCAGGGACCTGCTGAAGCAAAATGGGGTTACACTACACTATCGGTTGCCGATTGGGATGGCGATGGATTAAAAGACATTGTGATCAATTCCATTTGGGGGAAAGTGGAGTGGTTTAAAAATACAGGCAAAAAGGGAGCGTCGCAACTGGGAGAAAAGCAGCCGGTTGCTATAGCATGGAATACCAATACTCCCCCGCAACCGAAGTGGACATGGTGGAAGTCGAAGCCAGGCGAGCTGGTAACGCAGTGGCGTACTACACCTTTTGCAATAGACTGGAATAAAGACGGGCTCACCGACCTGGTGATGCTGGACCATGAAGGATACTTAACCTGGTTTGAAAGAAAAAAAGATAAAACAAATGGATTGGTGTTGCAGCCTGGTAAAAGAATCTTTTTCGGCAGCAATGCCTCTGTGTTTGATGCCAATCATAAGATCGTTTCTAACACATCGGATGTTTTAAGGTTGAATGTCAAGGAGAATGGCGGAAGTGGCAGGCGGAAGTTCACTATATCGGACTGGAACAACGATGGGCAGCCGGACCTCATTGTGAATAGCTTAAATGCTTCTGTATTGCTGAATCGCGGCCAACAAAATAGCAACTGGTATTTTGAAGAAACGGGTACGCTTGGTAGCAAAGTGCTGGCGGGGCATGATACGAGCCCAACCCCTGTGAATTGGGGTGCGGCAGGCTCGGGAATTTTGATAGGAGCGGAGGATGGGCATTTTTATTTTTACAACAGATGATGTTTTGAGCCAAGAAGACACGAGGACACGGAGTTGCACGAAGATATTTGAAGTTTATTGTTTAGGGTTTATCGTATGTGCATGCCTGATATAATAAGCGTCAAATAAGCAGGACACTGTGTGTGGTTTTTTCATTTGAACCGCGGAGACACAAGGGCACGGAGAACAGTTTTGAGTTTATCGTTTGGAGTTTGTTAACGATAGCCGCAAACGATAACCGACAAACAATAAACCCTCTAATTGCTGAAAGCAGAATGCTCCTCGCTGATCGCAGCATCCTCAAACACAACCTTTCCTTTTATCATCGTCATTGCTATGTGGATGTTGTCGTCAAATAAAACAATGTCTGCATCTTTACCTGTAGACAAACTTCCTTTCTTGTCTCCTACTCCCGCAATACGTGCAGGCGTAGCCGTTATCATCTTAACCGCTTCTTCCAGCGGAATTTCAGCCATGTTGATCATGGTACGTACAAGGCGGTCGGCGGTGGTAACACTACCGGCAAAGGATAACCGGTCGGGAAGTTTAGCCACGCCGTCTTCTACAATCACCTTTAAGCCATTTTCTTTATTACCCAACACACTTTCTGTTGCCGATGTGCCGGCAGCACGCATGGCATCTGTAATGAGTGCGGTACGGTCGGAGCCTTTTATCTTATAGATCAGCTTGAGCAAGGGAGCCGGCAGGTGCACGCCATCTGCAATGATCTCCACATCCATTGCATCTATCAGGTAGCCGGCTTCTACTACCCCGGCATAGCGGTAAGCATTCCGGCGAGTAACGCCCGACATAGCA
Source organism: Agriterribacter sp. (assembly GCA_051955255.1). Taxonomy (GTDB): domain Bacteria; phylum Bacteroidota; class Bacteroidia; order Chitinophagales; family Chitinophagaceae; genus Agriterribacter. The sequence goes on from JBQCGX010000006.1 coordinate 48,524, forward strand.
GAATAAAAATGAGTTGCCAGCGTGTAACCTTCATTGAAGGCTGCTTCCGCTTCTTCATAAATGGCATCTGTGTGGGCCATGGCTGGCAGTATTCCTTTGCTGCGGATGTATTGCCCAAACTCAAGCGCACCTTTCAGTTCCGGTGCAGCGCTCCATCGTTTAATAGAATTGGACGCCTCAATGATTTCTTTGTATTCTTCAGGATCAGGATCGCGGATGTACCTCGGGTCCTGCGCACCACGCTGGCTCATTGCCAGGTAAGGACCCTCCAGGTGCAAGCCAAGAAACTGCGCGCCGGATACATTTTTTTCTTTCGCTTTTTCATAAGTATGCAGTGTTTGAATGATGCCTTCTTTGGAGCCGGTAAGCGTGGTAGGCCACATGGCTGTTGTGCCATACCGGGCATGTATAGCTGCTATTTCCAGAAAAGCATCCACATCATTGTCCATAAAATCATGTCCGCCGCCGCCATGTACATGAATGTCTATAAAGCCGGGAGATATATACAGCCCTTTTGCATCGATGTGTATCGCGTCGGGCACTTCAATGTTTACATCGCTAACAGCGGCAATGGTTTCGCCCGACACGAGCAACACGCCGCCCTGTAGGATGCCTTGCGGGGTGATGATTTTGCCATTGTGGATTTTGGTGATAAACATAACAACGTTCTGTTACTATTCGTTTAATTTAACTTTATTAGTTATTAAAAAGTAGCCGTATGCCATCATCCCTATCATGCATAATATCGACGGAAAAATCCATTTTTTGTTATTGGCTTGTATAGTTGAAGTGTTTTGATTGTAGTCATCCAGTTTCATAATGGGAGTATTGTCTAAACTCAAATCGTAAAACCCAACACTGTTTGCCCCAAAATACTTTTTCCAAAAACCTGGCTGGATAGAGCAACAAATTTTGAGATCATAGTCGCTATTGGCAATTAATAGTTTTGTATTTGTGCCAACATTATATTGCTTTAATATTGCTAGGTTGGCAGCATCGTATCCTGCGTTGTCAGCATTAAATGTAATATTGGGATATTCCTTAAGTCCTATTTGGATTCCATAACTTGAACTTCTTCCGCCTACATCATCAATTGACAAGTATTCCAACGCTCCTTCTATCTCTCTCAACTCTTCTTTCTTAAGAGGTTCATGACTTGTTAAGGACATTGCCATCATTTTGATAATTACAGCAAAGCTAAACAGAATTGATATTGCTCCTGTTATCAGATTTTCAAATTTGGACATTTCAGTGAATCCTAAGTGGTTTACTTGTCTGATGTTCCATTTTCTTAGGTGAATTACGAGTTCATTCCTATTGCTTGTAAACTTATCGTCAAATATTAAATCCTTTCTACGAGTTCTAAGAATAAGAAAAGTAGAGGTTTTATTTGAAGTTGGTGAAAATAACGTGATGTCTGATGGATATATGTTACGCCAAAATAGCCCCCAACACCATTTTACTTTTAATTTTTGTTCATATATGTCAATGCTTTTATGTTCGCCAATAGCCTTTATAAAAAGCCAGATTGTAAGCGTCGAAAGCAAAATGGACGAGAGTAAATAGTCAAGTTGAACATAGTTGTATGAAAATGCTTTTTTAAATAAAAGCTTACTGAACAATGTAGGGATACATACAATAAATAAGAAGAGTATTAAGCGCCCTGTGTGATATTTACCTTTTAAAACCGAATGCACGTTATTGGATACTTTTATAATAATATACTAGTTGCTGTTCCCCTTCACTCACCGTGTAAAATCCCTTTCCTTCCCGATCAAAACAAATCGCTTCTCCCTGCGGCTCCTGCTGGTACGGAAGTTCGGCAGGTGGATTTTGCAGCGTTTGCCAGATGGATTCATTGTCTTTTCTTTTCCAATAGTATACCTTTTGCAAACTCTTTAGCACAATTTGTTTGCCATCCCAGGAAATATCGCCCGAAGTGATCCATTTGCCGGGACGGAACCCGGTAAAATAAAGCTCTGTTCTGAATTGCAATGTAACGGTATCATTTTCTTTCCACACTAACGGTGCCGTATATACTCTCACTGTATCTTCTCTTTTCGAAACAATGTATAGCAGTCGTTCTATATTATCAATCATCAATGTTTCTGCATCTCTGGCTCCATCAGGATATTTAAAAAATACCGGGCTGGCGGTTACAGCTTGTACGGGTTTTTCAAACCGATCCGGCTCGGCCACACGATAGACTGTAATGTATTTCTTTTTCCCGCCATTGTCTCCAATGTCGCCTATATATAAATACCTGTCATCGCCTTTATCGCTCTTGCCACTGGCAATATCCTCGCAATCGCTCACGCCTTTTTTGCCAGATACCCCACGGAAATAAAAAGTACATGCTAAGTTCCCCGATTGGTCAATTCCAAAAAAGCGACTGGTATCTCCACTGTCGTTGTGAACAAAGGCAAGCATACGGGGAGCAGACGAAATTGTGATGCCTGATATTTCATCCAATCCCGCAGGAAGATTGACTACAGGTGTTCCCTGCGCATACGGTTGTAATGCAATGCAACAAAGAATAATTAAACAGTATAAATATCTTTTCATGTTCCTCATGTAGAATCTAAATATCTTTCACCTTTGCCTCCCCTGTCCCCAGCTTCGCAGCCGATGACCCCTGAAAGCATAATACACCAGGTATGCATAGCAGGGAAGCAATACCCAGTAAGCCGTCTTGAGCGTATATCCTGGAGAGTCGGCAAAATAGCCATACACTAAAGGAAGAATGGCATTTCCGCAAAGCCCCATAATGAGTATAGATGCACCGAGTTTGGTAAAGCGACCTAATCCATCCAACGCCAGTGGCCATATGCCCGCCCATACCAAAGAGTTGGCCAATCCAAGCAGCACTACAAACCAGATGGAAACGTCCGCTTCATGTCCTAATATATTTACAGTGCCCGAAGTTAACAGTATAAGTGCACTGAAAATGATGCCCAGTATGGTGCATATTTTCAGCACGGTTCCCTGGCGAATGAAACGTGGTATGCAAATAATGCCCGTTATATAGCCAATGATGGTAGCTGTTAAAGTATAGGAGGGAAAAACTTTGGCTTCGTACAACGAAATTTTCATAGACAGGGCATAGGGAATGATGGTATCGATGGCGATCACTTGCGTGCCTACATGTAAAAAAATAGCTACTGCGCCTAAAATGAGATGAGGGAATTGAAAAATGCTTGTCTTCTCTTCTTTGTTCCCTGATTGTGTCTTTGCTTCTTCATCAGTACTGATTTCCGGCAGCGGAGAAAAACGTACGCCCAGTCCCAGTAATACCAGCACAATGCCCATTACTCCATACGGTGTTATTACACGCCAGATAAAGCCATCAAGTGCTGCATTTTTTTCTGCTTCGCTCATGGTTGCTAACTGCTCGGTTAAACCGCTGTCGGTTGCTTTTAATATCACTGCTCCCAGCACTATGGGCGCCAGTATGCCAGCTCCTTTATTGCAGATGCCCATGAAGCTAATGCGCTGGGCGGCATTTTCTTTTGGACCGAGAATGGTTACATAAGGATTGGCTGCTGTTTGAAGAATAGCAAGTCCGCAACCGATGGCGAATAAACCCGTAAGGAAAACGCCGTAAGTGCGCATATACGCTGCCGGTATGAATATAAAAGCGCCAATTGCCATTACCCAGAAGCCGGTCATTATTCCTTTTTTAAAACCGATGGCTTTTAAAAGATAAGAGGAAGGGACCGACATCACCAGGTAAGCAATGTAAAATGCAAATGTTACGAGGTACGATTGAGCATGATTGAGTTCACAGGCTATTTTGAAGTAAGGAATGAGTATGGCGTTTGCCCACGATACAAAACCGAAAATAAAAAACAACACAGCAATGATCAGCAACGAGATCAGCGTTTGCTGCCTGGTTAGCGAACTTACTGCAACAGCCTGTAAGGGTTTCGCCATGTTTATGTGGTTTTGTTTTTAGAAAGCAGCGATGCAGATTGTTTGTCGAGGAAAAAGGTACAATCGTTATGAGTTTGCAGTACGCTTGCAGGAAAAAGATTGCTCACTGGTTGTTCAAGGCTGTTTTTTACTGCAACTGCTTTTCGCTGATCGGGCACGGAGCATATAATCGTTCCTGATTTCAAAATCTGTTGTATCGACATACTAATGGCTTGTCTCGGCACCTGTTCCAAAGTGTCGAACCAGCCTTCGTTTAATTGCTGTGTGCGGCAGGGCGCATCCAGTTCCACCACTATATAAGGCTGTTCTGTTTCAAAATCTGCGGGGGGATCGTTAAACGCCAGGTGCCCGTTTTCGCCTATACCCACCAACGCCACATCAATGGGGTGGTCGGATATTATTGTATTGAGCCGTTCGCATTCAGCAGCAGGATCGTTTTCGCCATTCACCAGGTAGGCGGCTTTTAAAGGATTTACTTTTTCGAGGAATCGTTCGGTAAGGTATTTGCGAAAGCTTGCCTTATGCGTTACCGGTAGCCCTATATACTCATCCAGGTGAAACATAGAAACTTTGCTCCACTCAATATCTTTTTCGGAGATCAGTTGCCGGAGTGTTTCAAACTGGCTGGCCCCGGTGGCCAGTATGATATTGGCTGATCCTTTTTCGGCTATCGCCTGCCGGATGAGTTTTGCCGCAAGGGCACCAGCCTTATTACCGAGCTGGGCAGCATTTTCTGAAATTTCCAGTTTCATCATTTAGTATTTTGCGATTGATTTTCAAATAAGAGCTGAAAATGATTGAAAGCTCCTCAAAGCACCTTAACTATTTTTAGCCAGGACAGCACATTTTATGGCTGCCTGAAATATTTCATAATTTCTTCTGCTATCAATGCATGTCCTGCAGTGTTGGGATGATTACGCTGCGACATATAATCTTCTATACGATTACCACCAGTAACTTTTGCTTTAAAAGCGGCGTAACTATCCGCCAGTCCAACTTTGTAAGTGGTTGCCAGTTGCCTGATTTGCCTGCTGTGCAGTTCGAGTATATTATTGTCTTTTAAAATGCCAACGCTTGTATCGGGAGAAGGCGTGAGTAAAACAACCTTGATTTGTTTTGCCAATGCTTTTTCTATCATGCTGCTCCAGGCCTGCCTGGCTTTTTCGAGTCCCATTCCCCGGTCGTTCAGCGCATAGTCTATAAATAATACATCGGGCTGATGCACCAGCACATCGCGTTCAAATCGCTCCGCACCGCTTGCAGAGTTTTCACCGCCTATTGCTGTAACAATACAGTTCACCACTGCATAGGGATATTGCTGTTTGATTTTTGCCAGCACCTGTTGCGGGTATGCATTCAGCGTTTGTACATCGGGCGTTTTAAAATAGCCCGAAGGAACCGAGTGCCCGTGAAAAACAAGGTTGATTGTTTTATTATTCGGCCACTGTTTTTGCAAAGCTGCTATTACTGTTTGCAGATAGCCGGAAGTATCGTTGGGTGCTTTGCTGGCGAATGTGTGCAAATACCCCATCAATAAAATCAGTACGCAAATTTTTTTCATTGTGTTACGATGAAGAGCATTGAAGTTAACCTATTTTTTCAACCACTTGTCAAACCAGTTGAAGGCTTCCTGCTGCATCGCTTTATCAAATTTGTGCGGCCCGGGATAGTAAGAGCATTGATAACGGTTGGCCGCACCTGCTTTTTCAAATACCTGGCGCAGTACATTGTCTGCCTGTTTCATTTCCGGCAACGTGTATAGCTGGTCTTCTGTGTCGTTTAATACCATGGTGGGCAAGGGCGCCCGCAATCCTAATATCTCGGGGAAGTCGAGCTCGTTGGGTAATATCGGCACATAGGTCATCCAGGTATGGGTATACGATTTGTACAATGCAAAATCTTTCCAGGTGGTCATAAAGCCAACGCATACCGCGCATTTGATCCTGTCGTCCAGCCCGCCCATAAATACAGTGCGCATGCCACCGCCCGATAGCCCGCCGCATCCGATTTTATCGGCGTCAACGTCGGGGCGGCTGCAAAGAATGTCCAGTGCTTTCCGATCTTCAGCAAAAAATACACCCGGCCAGGTAGTACCGGCACTGAACAACGATTTTGCCATGATGTGTTCATGCCCGGCCGCCCATTGATTGTATTTTTCAATGTTCTCTGCATTTTCCGGATCCTCATCATTTAACCCGTTTCTCAGGTGTTCGCTCACATCCTGCAACAGCACTCTTCTGCTGGCAAAAGGAAATGCATCCGCCACTAACACAACGTATCCGCGTTTGGCTACTTCGTTTGCCCACGCTGTGCCTTCATACGATTCTGTCTGGTGTGCGGTAACTATAGGTGCAACAGTATCGGAAGTGCGGGTAATCTTCCGGGTGCCAAGGTACTTGTTGCCACCGTGGTCGTGAAAGGCAAGTATGCCTGGCAGTTTGCCCTTCGCTTTTTCGGGCTTCAGCAAAATGGCATCGGTGGAGCGCCCGTAAGGCAATTGCCAGCTCAGCTCTTCAATATGCAGTCCATCGTAAATGTATTGCTTCTTTACTGTTACTTTGGGCATTTCACCAATGCCTGGTATTCCCATGCGTTCTATAGTTCGCTGTTTTGCAGTCTTGCGCCATTGCTCAACGTTTTGCTTATTCCATCTTTCATTCCTGAATGACAGGGATGGTATTTTGTTTGCGGTGAGCGACACTGCCCAGGGACCGTACAGTCCAATCAGGTTCAGGTCTGCAGGTATAGTAAAATGCTCCATTGTTGTGGGGATGTGTTGAGTAATAGCAGGACCGGCGAAGCCGCTGAAAATTTTGCCTCCGGCGATACCGATGCCCGTTAGTCCGGCTGTTTTAATAAAAGATCGTCGTTTATTGTTCATGTAGCAGAAGCTGTATAAAGCTAAGGAAATTATTGGCTGTCAGCCGTCAGCTATTAGCGGTTAGCTATCAGCCATCAGCGGTAAGTTCGCCATCGGCACGCCGAAGGCGGTCTGATGGATGGTAGGGGTATTTCAGCGGGCACAAAAAAAGGTTGACAACTTCTTAAAAGTTGTCAACCTCTTCAAAGCCGATTGCTGATAGCTGACGGCTGAAAGCTGATCGCTACGCCACTTTCAGCAAACTCATCTTACTGTTGTTAAACTTATGCTGTGCATAGTCGAGTGTAAGATGGAATTGTTTTTCGCCGGAAGTAGGCAGTTCGAACATCGCATCAACAAGAATATTTTCGCAAATGCTGCGCAAGCCGCGGGCGCCGAGTTTGTATTCCATGGCTTTGGAAACCATAAAGTCAAGTACGCCATCGTCTACTTTCAGCTTAATGCCTTCCAGTTCAAACAAACGAGCATATTGTTTGATCAGCGCGTTCTTAGGTTCTGTTAAAATAGAACGGAGGGTTGCTGTGTCCAGCGGGTTCAGGAAGGTTACTACCGGCAACCTGCCTAATAATTCGGGAATCAACCCGAACGATTTCAGATCCTGTGCATTTACATATTGCAACAGGTTTTTCTTCATGTATTCCTGTTGATCTTTATTTACATTAAAGCCAATGGAATTGGTATTTACCCTTCTGGCAATCACTTTGTCAATGCCGTCAAAAGCACCGCCGCAAATGAATAAGATATTCTGAGTATTTACTTTAATGAGTTTTTGTTCAGGATGTTTTCTGCCACCTTGCGGGGGTACCAACACTTCTGTTCCTTCCAGCAGCTTCAGCAATCCCTGCTGCACACCTTCGCCGCTTACGTCGCGGGTAATGGAAGGATTATCGCCCTTGCGCGCTATCTTATCTATTTCATCAATGTATACAATTCCTTTTTCGGCTGCCGCTACATCGTAATTGCAAACCTGCAGCAAGCGGGTAAGAATGCTTTCTACATCTTCACCCACATAACCAGCCTCGGTAAATACAGTAGCGTCTACAATGGCAAACGGAACATTCAACATCCTGGCAATGGTTTTTGCCAGCAATGTTTTTCCGGTGCCGGTTTCGCCTACCATTACAATATTGCTCTTTTCAATCTCTACTTCGTTTTCGCCCGTTTTGTGCTGAAGGCGTTTATAGTGATTGTATACTGCAACGCTCAATACTTTTTTAGCTTCATCCTGCCCGATCACATATTCGTCGAGAAATTTTTTGATCTCAACAGGTTTCTTAACCGTTAATTTGAATTGAGGGTGCGAAGATTCGTGCTTTAAAACAAGTTCCTGTTCAATAATTTCCCGTGCATGTTCTACGCAGTTCTCACAAATATGTCCTTCCTGACCCGCAATAAGAATTTTAACTTCATCACGACTCCTACCGCAAAAAGAACAATGCAAAATTGATTTAGCCATCGTAATTCAATAAAAGTTTAATATCAATAGTTTGATTGGCTGACAAGGGATACGAATTACCAGATTTTCCAGGCTATATAGGATGAGGGTGGTACAAAAGTCCGAAACTTTTTCTGGAATATCCAATATTTAAGGAGCTACATATGTCAAATTTCGCTGCATAAAAAAGCCGCTTTAGCAAGCGGCTTTTCAACGAGTTGATTGTAAGCTGCTTACAGTTTCTCTACCAACTTATCAACAATACCGTATGCTATAGATTCTTTAGCATCCATCCAGTGATCTCTGTCAAAATCATTCATTACTTTCTCTAACGGCTGGCCGCAGTTGTCGGCAAGTATCTGTGCACTGATCCGTTTTACCTTTTCCATCTGCTCTGCCATTATTTCAAGATCGGCACTTGTACCCTGCCCGCCACCGCTTGGCTGGTGTATCATTACTTCGCCGTGGGGGAAGATATAGCGCTTGCCTTTTTTACCACCGCTCAGCAGCAAAGAGCCCATTGACGCTGCCATGCCCATGCAAACGGTTGCCACCGGCGATTTTATCATCTGCATGGTATCGTACACCACCATTCCGCTGGTTACAATACCGCCGGGGCTGTTGATGTAGAATGTAATTTCTTTTCCGGGATCTATTGCGTCAAGGTAAAGAAGCCTCGATGTAATATCCTTAGAGCTCTTATCGTCTACCGGACCCCATAAGAATACTTTACGTTGCTCAATGAATTTTTTGTCAAACTGCCAACCGCTCAGCATCTTTTCCATCGAAGGCATTTCCGGTGTTTCCGGGGTGTCTTCGTCATCCAGTCTGTAAGATTTCCGTATACTGTTTATCTGCATAGCTTAATTCTTTAATGTTTTTAGCCGTTTAGCTTTCTTTTTGTTTTTTAGGATTGATGAGCAATACTTCATCTACTAATCCATAGTCTTTTGCTTCCAGCGCCGTCATCCAGAAATCGCGATCGAAGTCTTTGGCTATTTTATCTACATCCTGCCCGCTGTGATAAGAAACTACTTCGTACAGCTCTTTCTTCATTTTGCGCACTTCGTTCACGGTGATCAATACATCGCTTGCCTGACCGGCTGCTCCGGCGCTGGGTTGATGCATCATAATACGGGAATGCTTCAACGCAGTTCTTTTCCCTTTAACACCTGCGCACATCAGCACCGCACCCATACTGGCAGCCATGCCTGTGCAAATAGTGGCTATATCGGGGTTGATGTATTGCATGGTATCGTATACACCCATTCCTGCGTATACCGATCCACCGGGGCTGTTAATGTACATTTGAATGTCGCGTGTGCGGTCGGTACTTTCTAAAAAAAGCAACTGGGCGGTAACGATATTACCAACTTCTTCGGTAATAGGATAGCCGAGGAATATAATGCGGTCCATCATCAACCTGCTGTATACATCCATTACAGCAATGTTCATGGGGCGTTCTTCAATAATATTAGGAGTAAGATTGGTAACCATGTGTTTGGTATAACTATCCAGCTTGTTGCTGGAGATACCTTTATGTTTTACGGCGTATTTTTCAAATTCTTTTCCAATATTCATAGTATCAATGGTTTCTGATTTAGTGAAGCAATTTATGGCTTTTATGAACCCAAATATCATGCGAAACAAAAAAACCGACAAAATGCCATGACGATATAAGTAATTGTGCAGGAATTTGATGCTTGCTAAAAGAAAAATCCGGAAGCATGCTCCCGGATTGAATAGTCTATAGAACGTAAACGCCTAACCGCATTCCATATCACCTTCCACTTATTACTTACTAGTGGTGGTGATGCTGGTGTTCTTCCTGCAGTTTACGGAAGTCGTCAACACTGATTTCCTTTTCTGTGGGGGTAAACTGTCCTTCTGTTTTTTCAAATACTTTTTGAGAGATGATCCTGCGATAAGTGTTCTCCACTTGCTGCTTGTCCTGCGTCAAGCGGTCTACATAGCTGCCCAGCCAGCTCATGTCACCCTGCATGCCCGATGCACCAAAATAGCTCAGTACTTCCTGGGCAATATGGTCGCGTATTTCATCAGGAGAAACCTCGATGCTGTTATCCTTTACAATTTTATCGGTGATCAAAGTCCATTTCAACTGGTTTTTGAAGGTGGGGAACTCTTCTTCTACCTGCTCGGGCGTTTTGGGTTGTTCAGCACCTGTTTCCATCCAGCGCTTTAAAAAATTTTCAGGAAATTCTATTTGCGTTTTATCAAGCAGGGCATGGTACATTTCATGATGCAGATGGTTGCGGCTTTGCGCATCCAGCCCCTTTTGTATATCCGCTTTTATTTCCTCGCGAAAAGCTTCTTGGGTAGTAATGTTTTCTTTGTTGGGATATACTTCCTTAAAGAACTCCTCATTCAATTCTCTTTTCTCAACCAGCCCTATTTTGGTGATGGTTACTTTGAAATATTTGTTTAAAGTGCTTTCATCATTTTTGTCCAGTCCCAGGTCGCTGATCAGCCAGTCTCTTTCTTTTTCATCGAAAGCCGATGAAAGTTGCAGCACCACGCTGTCTTCCACTTTTTTCCCTAATAAGTTCGGTTTAAATGCAGCATTAAAGTATTTAACCAGCAATGAATTGTCTTTGCTGATGCCGCCTTCAATTACGTTTCCTTCTGCATCCGACTCCTCAAACTTTACGTTCAGTACATCTTCGTCGGTGCTTACGGTTCCAGGTTCGGTCATTTTTCCGTAGCGGCTGCGCAGGCGTTCCACCTCTTCATCCACCATCGAAGGTTCTACGGTTATTTTATAACGCACCAGGTTTGCATTGTTCAGGTCTGGCAGCTCAAAGTTGGGTTTTAATCCTACCTCAAAATTGAAGGAATATTCAGCAGGATTGTTCATATCAATATTGCGCGCATCGTTGTCCGACCCGGGCAAAGGCTGCGCAAATATGTCAAGTTTTTCCTGGTCCAGGTATTCCATCAGTCCTTTCTCAATGCTTCTCAGCACTTCCTCTGTATATACTGCAGGACCATGCATCTTTTTGATTACGCCTGTTGGCACCATTCCTTTACGAAAACCAGGAATGCTGGCAGACTTGGCATATTGCTTTAACGCTTTTTCAAAAGTTGGCAGATAATCCTCTTTGCTTACTGTAACTGTTATTTTATCGTTCAGTAAACCAATATTTTCCCTGGTAACCGTTGCCATAAAGTATTAATAGTATTTGTTAAATGCGATGTTGTAATTACTCATTTACCTTATGAACAGAAAAGTTGAAACCATTTTCTGCTCGCGGCATAATTTAATAAGTATGCCGGTTGGGTAGTGCCTCATAATAGTAGTTCCGTCTACACAAATCCAGCCTTTTCTGTGCGGGTGGAGGGACTCGAACCCCCATGCCTCGCGGCGTCAGATCCTAAGTCTGATGCGTCTGCCAATTTCGCCACACCCGCTTGATATACAGCAATTACCAGCCCCAGGCTTACATTGCTTTTGTTTTTGGGACGGCAAAGGTAGTAGATTTTACTTAAATTTGGATTTATATGAATACTGATGTTAAAACGCCAAAATATAACCTGAGCGAAGAAGAGGAGAAAAAGGAGATTGTGCGGCAGTACAGGGCACTTTTACGAACGTTGAAGCCCAGGTTAAAGCAGGGCGACCGCGAATTATTACGACTTGCTTTTGAAATGGCTGCCGAAGCGCACAAAACCATGCGCCGTAAAAGCGGCGAACCCTATATTCTTCATCCCATTGCTGTAGCTAATATTTGTGCCGAAGAAATCGGGCTGGGTATACGTTCTACCATTTGTGCGCTCCTGCACGACACCGTGGAAGATACCGACCTTACGCTGGAAGATATTGAGCGGTCGTTTGGAACCGAAATAGCGCGGATTATAGACGGACTTACCAAAATCTCCAATGTAGTAGATACGAACTCCAGCCAGCAGGCAGAAAATTTCAAAAAGATTTTACTAACGCTTACGGATGACCCGAGGGTAATTTTGATTAAGCTGGCAGACCGGCTGCACAATATGCGCACCCTCGACAGTATGAAGCGCGAAAAGCAGTTAAAGATTTCAAGCGAAACTGTGTACGTGTATGCGCCGCTTGCGCATCGTATGGGCTTGTATGCCATCAAAACGGAAATGGAAGACCTGGCAATGAAATACCTGGAGCCGGATACTTACCGGGAAATTGCCAAAAAGCTGGCCGAAACCAAGCGGGAAAGAACCAGGTACATCAATGAATTTATCAGGCCCATCAAAGACGGATTGGTGAGGGCCGGACTGAAGGTTGAAGTATACGGGCGTCCTAAATCCATCCACTCCATCTGGAATAAAATGAAAAAGAAGGGAGTGGTGTTTGAAGAAGTGTATGACCTGTTTGCTATTCGCGTGATTTTAGAATCCAGTCCCGAAAAAGAAAAAGAGGACTGCTGGAAGGCATACTCCATGATTACGGATATGTATATTCCTTCGCCTGAGCGTTTGCGTGACTGGCTGAGTAATCCTAAATCAAACGGCTATGAAGCATTGCACACCACTGTAATGGGGCCACAGGGCAAGTGGGTGGAAGTGCAGATACGCACCAAACGCATGAATGAAATTGCAGAGAAAGGTTTGGCTGCTCACTGGAAGTATAAGGAAGGCACCAATGACGAGAACCGTTTTGATAAATGGTTTACACAAATACGGGAGGCATTGACGCACGATGTAAACTCCATCGATTTTTTACACGATTTTAAAACCTCGTTTCTTGCAGAAGAAATTTATGTGTATACGCCCAAAGGCGATGTAAAAATGCTGCCGGTGGGAGCCACCGCGCTCGACTTTGCCTTTTCTGTACACAGCGCTGTAGGTTCTAAATGCATTGGCGCCAAGGTGAACCATAAGCTTGTACCGATCGGGCATAAACTTAGAAGCGGCGACCAGATAGAAATTATTACCAGCAACAAGCAAAAGCCTAATGAAGACTGGTTGAACCTGGTGGTAACTACCAAGGCCAAAACCAAGATTAAAGATGCGCTGAAGGAAGAAAAAAGAAAGATAGGGGAGGAAGGAAAGTACACGCTGCAGCGCAAGTTGGAAGGCATGGGTGCAGCGTTCAGTCAGGCCAATATCGAAGAAGTTTCTAATTTTTATAAGCAACCTTCTCCGCTCGATTTGTTTTACCAGATTGCAGTAAAGAATATCGACCTGAAAGAATTGAAAGATGAGTTTCAGGTAGCGGGTGATAAGTTGATTGTTCCCAGACCTGTAAAGCAGCCAGAACCGGAAATAAAAGCCGATGTTGATCATTCAAAGCCTTCGCAGAAAAAAGACAATGAGCTGATCATTTTTGGAGAAAGCAGTGATAAGATTGTGTATACACTTGCCAACTGCTGCAAACCTATACCGGGAGACGATGTATTTGGTTTTGTAAGCACGGGTAAGGGATTGATCATTCATCGCACCAACTGCCCCAATGCCGCCAGGTTAATGTCGAACTTCGGGCACAGGGTAGTAAAAACAAAATGGGCTAAGAACAAGGAGATTTCATTCCTTACCGGCGTTAAGATATTAGGGCTGGATGATGTGGGGGTAATACACAAAATTACTAACCTCGTATCGGGCGAAATGAAAATAAACATTGCGGCTCTTACGGTAGAGGCAAAAGAAGGTTTGTTTGAAGGTAATGTAAAACTTTTTGTGCACGATAAGGAAGAGCTCGACGAACTGGTAACCCGCTTAAAAAAACTGCCCGGCATTGAAGCCGTTGAACGGTATGATACGGAACTGGTATAGTGTTGTGAAACATAGCATTGTACACATTTATGTCGGTCGTAAATGGATATTACTTTGCGGCAGGACTTCACAACATAAATCTTACTACGCTTTTTTTCAGCCTTAATGCATCATTTTATTCCTGTTAAGTTTATTAATACTAATTAATCAATTATTATATAAGATATAACTCGCTGAATAATAAGAACAGAAACGCTGTTTTTTTTGAAAAAAGTGAAATCTATGTACATTTTTTTAATGAAGTTTAAAGTTTGTATGAAATTTGCTGCAGAATTGTGAATCGTATATTATTTAGATGTATCTTCGCTTTTGTTCTATAAAGAACATTATTTCTAATCCTGCCAAACCTGGCACTACGCTTAATCTGTGCAACACCATCCCGATGTTTGCCTGGTTTATTATCATTTGATTTTCATGGTTCAGAAAATCCATTGTTAGTTAACGGTTCTTCCAGAGGCTATTGTAAATGTTCTATTCCTTAATCCCTGGTTCAAGCACTGCTATGTTATTGCGTAGCGAGTTAAGCAGCGTATTGATCGTATTGATAGTGTGTGGTTACAATGAAAGAAATCCAAGGTGTTACTGGGAGTAGCGAAGCTATGCCCATAGACAAAAAATTGATACATTATCCAAATTTGTTTTTATGAATAATCTATCGCAGTCTAACTGGTACGTTGTATATACCAAACCAAAATGGGAAAAGAAGGTAGCGGAGATTTTAGGTAAAAGAAATTATGAATATTATTGTCCCTTGAACAAGGTAGTGCGGCAATGGCACGATCGGAGGAAAGCGATATTAGAGCCCTTGTTTTCATCTTACGTTTTTGTCAAATCCACACCCCAGCAACATAGCTATATTAAGGCTATTCCCGGTATTGTCAATTTGGTGTATTGGTTAGGCAAGCCGGCAATTGTTCGTTCAGAAGAAATTCAGGCGATCAGAGATTTTTTAGGCGAACACACGAATGTTGAACTTGAAAAAATAGATGTTAATGTCTACGATAAAGTAAAAATAACCAGAGGTCCTCTTATCCATAAAGAGGGAACGATAGTGCAGGTAAGTAGCAATAGCGTCAAAATAGAGCTTCCTTCTATCGGATATGCATTGGTGGCAAAAGTGAGCAAGGCCCATATTCAATTAAGTGAAAAGGTATCGCAAACATTGTCGCCCTTCAATGATGGCGATATTATGCCGCAAAATAATTAATGCTGTATTCCCAAGCATCATAGAATTATATAGTCTAACCATTAAATAAAAAGGAGACTAGAGTTCTATCTTTCTTTTGCTGCGGCAGAGGTTTTTTATGTTACACTAAGGAAGGGATGAACTGTTTAACTTAATTTATCATATATCTATTCGCCGGACTGTGTGGTTTTAGTAGAATTACGTAATCTTGTAGTAGTTTTCACCTAAACCCTTTCCAGATGAAGAGATATTTTTTACTGGCATTAATTGCCATGTGCATCGCCTTTCCGGCTATGGCACAAAACACCAACACAGCACAATCTGAATTTCCAAAACGATTAAGACTAGCCGCAGCAGTACAAGGATATGTTACCTATCCTGGTCGCTTTGGTGTAAGTGTGGATGGCAAAGTAATGTTTCGTGCTAACGCCAACAAAGATGTGTATAACGAATTTGTGGTTACAGGCAAAGCAACTCATACCCCATCCATTAATGGTGGTAGCTTTTTTTCGGCTTTCGATGGAAAGCAATACAACAACATCAGTTCACTTACAGCGTTGGTAGGATATAGAATCAATTTTGGTTTGCCGAGACATCTGAGTACCGATATAGATCACATTGGCGGTGCTTTCATTGAATTAAATGCAGGTGCTTCATATACTAATTACATTGATGACTATTATTATCAAACGTCGGAAACAACACCAGGCGTTACCACAAGAAAAAAACGAACCTGGGCTCCTACCGTTTCCGGCGTAGCAGGATATTCTGTAAGTAAAAGGCTCGATATCATTGCTTCCTATACGGCGGCCTGGCCAGCAAAAGAAGGAAAGATCCTGCTCTCAGTATTTGGGGCTGGTATTCAGTTTAATTTTTAAGTGTAAGCAGAATTGTTAAGCAACACAAATTGTTTATAAGGGTATATAGAACCTTGTGTATATACATCGTGAAAAATTAATTTCCGATTTATTCTAAAAACAAAAGTGCCGTGGTAATATAGACGCAATTGTTTAACAACTTAAACAAATTTGGTCCGTTAATCTTAAATGCATTGCATTAGACTTTGGCGACATTTTGTATGCAGTGTACAGTTTTATATTTGTTACTTCGCCTACTAACAGGTTTTATCATTAAGTCATTACCAAAACTTTATCGTCAAGTGTGGCCAATTTTTCGAGTAAAAGATTGTTAGGCCATAGCATACATTCAAAAGAGCGTTTTATCTCTTAAGCCTTCATTTATTTTTTAAAAAGTAATTATGAGTATAAAAGGATATGCAAGCCGGCTCCTTCCCCGAAAAATTCGGTATGTAGTTCTTGCAATGAGATCTTATTATCCAAACATTAGGAGGTTTATTAAACATTCAAATGCTTTTTACGCCCTTGACAACCAAAGGAAAATGATTGGCCAAATTGTTTTGAAATATCATGTGGTGGAAAAGGGGCTGACCATGCCAAATATGAAACTTGGATTTGGATTTGACATGTTGTTGTCTCTGATAAAACTATGTAACCGGTACATTGATCAAAATTTCGATCTGCAGGACAAACACTTTGAGCATGCAGTAAAAATCCTGGATGAATATCTATATGTACATAAGCAAGCAGGTTTTGATCTTAATCCTGTGCTGGTAACAGAAATAAATGGTTTGATGAACAGGATTCGGATCACGTCGTCTTGTCGCCAAATTCAGATATCAACCAATGAATATTTTAAATATGCTGATGACAACTTTAGAGACTTTGCTTTTTCTCGTCATAGTGTAAGAAACTTTATAGACAAAGAGGTAGAGGTTGACCTAATTGTTCGAGCAATTGAGATTGCACAAAAAAGCCCATCCTCATGTAACAGGCAACCCAATAGAGTTTACATCGTTCAGGATAAGGAACATATGAAATGGATACTTGAGACGCAAAGAGGCAACAGGGGATTTGGCCAGATGATAAACAAAGTAATCGTGTTATCATCGGAATTGGGTGTTTTTGGTATGGCGGAAAAGAATGAAGCGTATTTAAATTCGGGATTATTTGCAATGGGTTTATTGTATGGATTGCACTATTACAAAATTGGAGCGCTCCCTTTGGCCTATATATGCTTTTCTGAAAAAGACGATCAGAAGCTGCGTAGAATTTGTAATATCCCTAATTCAGAAGTTGTAACTCTTATTATTGGCTGCGGTTACCCACCTCCGGAACTTTCAATTGCCAGCTCTCCGCGGTATAATCCGAGGGAAATTGTAAGTGTAGTGTAATCAGGAATTTACGTTACACACTTTAAACAAGAAAATGGAATAAATAAATATATTGTTGGTAACACATGAAGCCTTTCAAAATGAATTTGATAATATCATTGAGTACTTTAATGTATTTAAAGTATTTTTAAAAAATAGAAAGGCACATGTATGAAAAAGTTTATAGTCTTAGTTAATACGATTAGACTGCTTCCTCATATTTTAGTATATAATGCGCATAAAAAAAAGGGTATCATCAAATATGATGTTCAGCGTTGGCTGAAAATAATGAGGAAAGAGGGTGGACATCAATATGGGTTTGCTTATCTCATGACTTTTTATCCTGAATTTCGAAACTTATTTTATAAAAGAATCGGGCATATATCAAAACTGATAAGTTGGCTTTGCCCCAAGATGAATACGCTTTTTATTTTTACCAATGACATTGGACCTGGATTATTTATACAACATGGGTTTGCAACTATCATTTCTGCAAAATCTATAGGGAAGAATTGCTGGATTAATCAGCAGGTTACAATAGGATATTCAAATGCTTCAGACTGCCCAACCTTAGGCGATAATGTAAAAATCAGCGCTGGTGCTAAAATTATAGGAAACGTAAACATGGGTGATAATTCCAGTGCAGGCGCCAATAGTGTAGTTGTAAAAAACGTACCTGAAAATTGTACTGTTGTCGGGGTTCCAGCCTATATAATTAAACGAAACGGGATAAAGGTGAAAGAAAATTTATAAACCCGTACTATTGACATATTGGTTTGAAAGTTTAAAGGACTAATTTCTCTTTTTTTCTCAAATTTTTAATGATTATTCCTAACTGTAACGGCTACCTTTATTTACCCACCTTGATTGTAGCAAACTGAAAACAGGGCTATAAACTTAGATGTTGAGCAGCATAGTTGAATATTGCTGGCAGGAATATTGCATTAAAGTGAACTTATTTCTTTACTCTGGAACTTTTAGATAGCAATATGCATTATCAAGCATTGTTTAAGCAGACTACCCCTTCTTTGGAGTCTAACAAGTTTGGACTTTTATTTTCTAGATATTTTAAATCGTCCATGCCATGAGAACAGTTCTATTGTTTCTGTTGTTAGTCTTTGTAAGTAGTATAATGAAAGCTCAATCAACAGATTCCAATCAAAATAGGAATGAGTACAGTGGTAGGGTTGAGCTTCAGGCTATTGGCACTACTAATAATCAGGTTCCCTTTTGGTTTCGCACGAATAAGTATGGAAGTATTCCACTTAATTGTGTTTCGGGCAGTTTGGTAGCGCAAATCCAAAAAGAGTATATAAAGGGATATGCAAAACCCTTGACAGATTGGGGTTTTGGCGTAGAAGGACGTTTGAATTTGGGTAATGGTTCTCAGTTTTTATTGACTGAAGCCTATGCTAAGGGTAGATTAGCTATGTTTGAATTAAAAGTCGGTCGTGTAAAAGAGATTGTAGGCATTACAGACACTACGCTTTCGTCCGGCGCATTTGCGATTTCCGGGAATACGTTAGGAGTGCCAAAAGTAGAAGTGTCGATACCAGAATACTGGACTTTGCCTTTTGCAAATAAATTTATTGCTGTTAAAGGGAATTATGCGCACGGTTGGTTTGGAAAAACTCCTTTATGGGAAAGTGAACATGCTGAAGTTGTTTCGTCCTATTTACACCAAAAGTCTTTATACATACGCTTGGGCAAACCCGAAAGCCGATTTAAGCTTGCGGGGGGATTTAATCATCAGGTAATGTGGGGGAATGAAAAATCCATAAATGGACCCAACTATGAATTATCGCCTTTTAAAACTTACTGGTACGTTGTTTTCGGCAAAGCATATGGCACTCCGGGAATACCTAAGTCCAAGATTGGGAATCACATAGGTTCCATCGATCAGGAAGTATCCTACTCTTTCAACAAGATGCAAATAAATTTGTACCACCAATTTTTTTATGATGTTGGGGGATTGTATCACGGAAACAATCTGAAAGATGGCTTATTCGGATTGGTTTTCCGTAATCTGCGTGAAAGGGGTACCGGTTTCGGATGGAACAAAATACTGTTAGAATATATGGGGTCGAAAAGCCAGGGAGGAGAATTAGATGCGCCAATTACTCCCTCAGGCGACGAGAATTATTATAACAATTATATTTACTTGCAGGGATGGACTTATAAAAACCAAAACCTGGGAAATAATTTTCTAACCAGCAGGTGGTATGGGAGAAATGATCTGGTGCGCAGGGAACATCAGGCATCCATTAATAACAGGGTAATTTTATGGCATTGTGGCATAGAAGGTTATTTAGGTGTATTCGACTATGCAGCTAAATTTTCTTTTTCTGATAATTTCGGAACCTATTTTACTAGTCCTTTTGGGTCTACCACAGGTGGCATTCGCGTAATAGCCCCACCACCCTATTTCGAAAAGGTGAGACAATTTTCGACATACGTGGAAGTGAGCAAGTTTTTAGCTAATGATAAGTACAAATTGACTTTTGCATTCGCCGCTGACCAGGGGGATCTTTTATATAATAGTATTGGGGGAATGATAAAGTTCAGCAGGCATTGGTAAACTGGACAATTATGGGGTGTAGTATGCAACCCCTGTCCGCTTTTGTTCCTCTGTAAGAAACTATAGCCTTTGTCCTATTGAAAATGAATTAAGCATTTGATAACTTCCCTTCGATTGTTGCAACAATTGACGGTAAGTTTTATATCTTTGACTTGCTTAATGCACTTCAAAGGCACGTATACCTAAATCCTGCCTATCAAATTCCCAAGAAAGAAATTTTCAATTCTTGCCATAAGCAAAATCTGATATTCAATTAAATCCTGCATAGTTAGTGTAGTAGCTCCAATGAGCTATCTACCGGTGTTAAAAATAATTTATGAAAGAAAAATTCAACTTTTTTTCTTTGTTGATCGTGTTTTTTTGTGTGAGTTTTAGTTCATGTGTAAATACGAAGGAGTCTGCATACTTTTACGGTATACAGGATACTAGTATACTTTCTAAGTATGGAAATGTTCCGCAGCCTGTAATCAATCCTAACGATATATTGAGTATATCGGTTAGCAGCGCCAATCCGGAGGCAGATATTCCATTCAATTCTCCCAATACCATGGTTACATCTCAGGGTACTATTGGCGCGTTGGCTGCACAAACATCTGGTTATCTTGTAAATGCGGAGGGCGTAATTCAGTTTCCAGTGTTAGGGAACTTGGAAGTGGGTGGGCTGACCAAAGCTGACATCAAAAAAATGATTACCGAACAATTAGCTGACAAGAAGTTGCTGGTAGACCCTATTGTAAGCATCCGCATTATCAATTTCAGGGTAACAGTTATGGGGGAGGTTAGAAATCCCAGCGTAGTTACAGTACCAAGTGAACGAATGTCTTTATTAGAAGCGTTGGGTATGGCAGGAGATTTGACTGTGTTTGCTAAAAGAAATAATATTTTATTGATACGTGAAGAAAAAGGTGAGAAAATTGTTAGGCGGATTAATCTTAATTCTAAAGAGTTGTTTGACTCACCCTATTACTATCTAAAATCGAATGATATAGTATATGTGGAGCCTAATGCTGCAAGATTGGGCAGTGCAGAAAGGTCAATGCAATTAGCACCGCTGGTTTTAAGTGGTGTGTCGGTAATTGCGGTTTTGGTGAGCATTATATTGCGATAATGATTAAAAACAGAAGACATTCAAACCTCATTTATGCAGGAAAGCTTAAGCTCAGAAAATTATTCAAACACTAACAGTGAAGAGAATATCTTTCATGATGTTGTGGGACGTTATTTGCCGTACTGGCCGCTTTTCGTTGGCTTAACGATCATTGGCGTTATTGGAGCGTGGATTTACCTGCGCTACACCCCCCCCACTTATGAATCAACAGCCAGCTTGCTGATAAAAGACGACAAACAGAATTTACCAGATGGAAGTTTAATGGAAACGCTTGATCTTTTTGGCACTCAAAAGATACTGGAAAATGAGATTGAAATACTTAGTTCCCGTTCTATAGCAAAAGAGGTAGTAAAAAAGTTACACTTGTACGCGCCAATAAAGCAAGATGGAAGAGTTAACGATATTTCTGCCTATCTCATCTCCCCTGTGGAAGTTGAGGTGCAAGATCCGGAACAACTGAAGGCGGGTCCATCAAAAAAAATTTCGTTTAAATATGATCCGCAAAACAAAACGGTTTTACTAAACGAAAAATCATATTTATTGAATCAGTGGATTGTCATTCCTGAAGGAACAGTTCGGTTTCTTCCGAATCCATATCATATAAACGACAGCCTTCAGACTGATAAGCCTTTGTATTTTACACTAAACGGTTTGAAGCGAACAGTTACTTCACTTCTTAAGAGTCTAACAGTTGCAGCAAGTGGAAAACAATCGTCTGTTATAAACCTTACCTATACCGACGCTGTGCCCAAAAGGTCAGAAAATATTTTGAATGAAATAATAGCCGAGTATAACCGTGCTGCAATAAATGATAAGAATCAATTGGCTGCAAATACACTGTCGTTTGTTGACAGCAGGCTTACTTATGTGGTAGGTGAACTTGATTCTGTTGAACGTAATTTAGCTAAGTTTAAAACCACAAACAGAATTGTTGATGTTAGTGAACAAGGTAAACTTTTTTTGCAAAATGTTGGGGCAAATGATCAGAAAGTTGGAGAGTTGAATATGCAACTTGCTGTGTTGGAGCAAGTTGAAAAATACGTAAAAAATAAGAGTAACTCGGGCGCAATTGTTCCATCTACAGTTGGCATTAGTGATCCTGTGCTTTCGCGACTGCTTGAAAACCTGTACAACCTCGAATCACAATATGGCAAGATGAAGCTGACAACGGCTGAAAATAATTCACTGTTGATATCTGTAAGGGATCAAATTGAAAAAATGCGGCCAGAAATACTGGAAAATATTCAAAATCAAAAAGCTATTATACAGGCAAGTGTTCGCGATGTAAGTAGTACTAGCGACAGGTACGCGTCTTTGCTACAAACTTTGCCTATAAAAGAACGACAATTGCTTGATATCAGCAGGCAGCAGTCTATTAAAAACAGTATTTACACATTTTTACTTCAAAAAAGGGAAGAAGCAGCATTGTCTTACGCCTCAGTTGTATCGGATAGTAGGATTATAGACGTAGCAGAATCAACAGAAGATCCTGTAAGCCCCAAAAAAATGATGGTTCTTGCACTGGCATTAGCAGCAGCATTTGCCGCTTCTATTGGCTTCGTGGAGGCGAAAAATTTACTCAATCGTAACGTAACATCCCGGTCTGAGGTGGAAAAATATACCCAGTATCCCATCTTAGGTGAAATTGTTCATAGCGAGTCGGGTAGTGATTTGGTAATTTCTGAAGGAAAGCGAAGTTTTATTGCAGAGCAATTCAGGCAGTTGAGAACGTCGCTAGGGTACCTCGGTATTAACAGTCGAAAAAAGAAAATTCTAATCACGTCATCAATACCCGGAGAAGGAAAGAGCTTTATAAGCGCTAACCTTGGGGTAAGCCTCGCTCTTATTGGCAAGAAAGTTGTTTTGATTGAGCTTGATCTTCGGAAACCTAAACTGAGCGATGTTTTCGGTGTTTCGCGACAAATTGGAATATCCAATTATTTTGTAAGTGATAATGAGGCGGAAGAGATTATTAAAAGTACAGAAGTTCCAAATCTTTTTATTGTGCCGTCTGGACCGGTTCCGCCTAATCCATCTGAACTTATATTGAACGGGCGGATGAAAGAATTGCTTGTTTACCTTGAAAATCATTTTGATTATATACTTATCGATTCTGCACCAGTAAACCCTGTTACGGATGCGTTTATTATATCACCTATGTGCGATGCAAGCCTCTTTGTTTTACGCGATGGGTATACACCCAAAGCGCTGGTTCAAAAATTACACGAGCATAATCGTATTAAGGGATTAAAAAACATGGCGATAATATACAATGGAGTTAAAAAGAGGGCAGGTAGTTCTTATGGTAGCGGATACGGCTATGGATATGGTTATGGCTACCTGGAAGATGATAACAAAGAGAGCAAAGTAAAAAAGAAGTTTAGAATTAAAATTTAACAGTTTAAGCATTAAATGGTTTGTTGCCTCACTACGATTTTGCCTTATGTTATTTTCGAAAGCAAACTATATCATTAAGTTATACGTTTATAGAAATATTAATCAGGCATATTTTCCAATATTCTGTATTAAAGACTAACATTATTTCTACACTTATTTATATGTAAGTGGGGAAAGCGAAGCTCTATCCTTAGAGAAACATAATATTTTAATCTGTAATTCTGTTAGTCTATGTTTACTTCTACTGTTGAAACTTCCTGGTTTGTTTTAAATGCCAAACCGCGGTTACTAAAGAAAATTATTGAAACATTGAACAAGAAGCATTTAGAATATTATTGCCCATTTTTGGCAATCCACCGAAACTGGGATGACCGCAAACGGAACAACCAACAGATATTCTTTCCTTCCTTCATTTTTGTAAAAGAGGAAGCCATTCAACAGGGTGTTATTTCAAAAATGCAGGGCGGGGCAAATTTAGTCTACTGGCTAAATGAACCAGCGAAAATTACTACCGATGAGGTAAACTCAATTAAATTATTCCTCAATAAATATCAAAAAATCACTTTCGAAAAATCGGAAGTAAATATTGGTGAGAAGATAAAAATAGTAAAAGGTTCAGCAATTCGCAGAGATGGAAATATTGTTCATGTAAGTGGCGCTGGAGTTTTAAAAATGGAGCTGCCTTCTATTGGTTATAATCTGATAGCTCAACTGTTAGACAATCAGGAGTATGGTAATATTTCTTCTGAAGTATTATTACCAGAAAACGCTCGGAGTATTTATAATAATGGATTAAGAAATGTCGCTACATCATGAGTTGTTTATAAAAATAATAGATAGTTAAATCGCTAATCACACCATTTTGCGGCTTTTGTCGATTTAAACCAGAACAAAGCTAATAGTGGTTTCACCGAGAAAGAAATATGCATATTACATACGTTTCGTTTTTTGACGCGAAAGATATTCACAGTTGGTCTGGCGCAGGTTATCATATTGCAAAAGCCTTGAAAGATCAGGGAGCCGAATTAGACTATATAGGTCAACTTTCGAAAAAAGTAGGAATACCGTTAAAAATACGGTTGGGGTTAAAGGAAAGATATTATAAGATGCTTGGAAAGAACTTTAACAGCCAAAGAAGTATTGCGCTGGCTTCCAAATTTGCAGAACTAATAGAGCCAGAAATTAAGCCGCATACCGATTTGTTGTTTTCACCCGGATCGTTGCCACTATCTTTATTGGAAACAAAAAAGAAGAAAGTATTTTATACAGACGCCACTTTTGCAGGGGTTTCTGAATTTTATAAGGAATATTCAAATCTTTGCTCCGAAAATGAACGGGCGGCTCACTATTTGCAACAACAAATACTAGACAGCTGCAGCCTGGCAATTTATACTTCCGACTGGGCGGCAAAAACTGCAATTGAATACTACGGAGCAGATCCCCAACGCGTAAAGGTTGTGCCTTTTGGAGCCAATATAGAAGATAAAAGGAACCTTGAAATTGTCAGGAAAATTATTGAAGCCCGCTCTTCAACCGAGTGTCACTTAGTATTTTTAGGAGTTGATTGGGAGCGCAAAGGAGGAGACATTGCAACCGAAGCAGTAAGAATCTTGAATGAAAGAGGAGTTAAAGCCTTTTTGCATGTTGCAGGCATCAGAAAAATGCCGCTGAATCCTTTGCCACCTTACGTTATTAACCATGGATTTATCAGTAAAAGCACAGAAGAGGGACGTCGACAATTTGATCAGCTAATGGAACTATCCCATTTTTTGCTGCTTCCCACCAGAGCCGAAGCTTTTGGACTGGTTTTTTGCGAAGCTAACTCTTATGGAATCCCTAACGTTGCTACAAACGTCGGAGGCATACCTACTATCATCAAAGATGGGGTTAATGGACAAAAATTTAATCTGTCTGATACTGCAGAAATATACGCCGACTATATAGAATCTGTTTTCACTAATAAAAAGCTCTATAATGAACTTGCACTTTCCTCATTTGGCGAATATGAAGCAAGACTTAATTGGAAGGTTTCTGGAAAGAAGATAATGAGTATGTTAAAAGAAATATGAGCTTACGAATTATCAGTACAGGTATTTATATATAAGTGAGCAATAAGCAAAAAAATAGGAGTTCGGTTAATAGGGTTGTTCTTAATACTGGTATGCAGTATGGTAAGATGATTATTACTATAATCCTTGCCCTTTATTCAACACGAGTAGTACTCTCTGGGCTGGGAGCATCTGATTTTGGAATATATAATCTAGTGGCTGGAGTTATTGCCATGCTTTCATTCCTCAATACATCTATGACTATTTCCACTCAAAGATATTTATCCTATTACATGGGTGGCAAAGACTTTGAGAAGCTGAAGGCAGTTTTTAAATCCAGTGTATTTTTACATTTAATAATAGCAGCTATCATCGTTCTCATCCTGGAGATTGTTGGAATATACTTATTTAACAATGTGCTGAAGATACCTGCTGACAGGATGAATGCGGCTAAGATTGCTTTTCATTGTATGGTTGCGAGTACTTTTTTTTCAATTAACGCCGTACCGTATGATGCATCTATAAACGCCCATGAGGATTTAGGATTTGATGCCATTATCGGAGTATTAGATTCTCTATTGAAGCTCGCTATTGCGTTTTGGATACTAGAAACAAATTATGATAAACTAATAATGTATGGTGCACTTATTGCGATTGTAACTGTCATAATACGCGTGATAAAAAGTATGTATTGTTTGAAGAGGTATACCGAATGTAAGGTAAGTTTATTCAATACCGAAAATTTTAACACGAGTATTTTTAAAGAAATGATTTCGTTTGCCGGTTGGAACACATTCGGAGCAATTATGTCGGTTTGCAGAAACCAGGGCATAGCGGTTGTATTAAATATTTTTTTAGGAACTGTTGTAAACGCGGCATACGGAATAGCTAATCAGGTTAATTCACAGGTCAGTTCATTTTCAGGAAGCTTAACCAAATCCTTAAATCCTCAAATTATAAAGAGCGAGGGGGAAGGTGATAGGGAACGAATGCTGAGACTTGCTATGACGGCCAGCAAATTTTCTTTTTTCCTTTTCCTTTTTTTCTGTATTCCGCTTATTATTGAAATGCCATATGTGCTAACAATCTGGCTGGGAAATGTGCCGGAACATACCGTTGCGTTTTGTCGTCTGGCTTTAATTGTTTCTTTAATGCTTCAATTGTCGAACGGTCTAATGATAGCAATACAATCGGTAGGCAAAATAAAAACTTATACTACAGTTGTTAGTTTTTTATTGCTGCTTAATCTCCCTATTTCATATTTGATGTTGAAGATGGGCTTTGCTCCAGAATATGTTTTTATAGTAGCTATTGTGTTGGAAGCGACTGCCTTAGTATCAAGAGTTTTATTAGCTAAAATGATTACAGGATTAAAACCAGCCTTATATGTTTTGAGAGTTCTTATGCCATCTGTTATATGTTTTGTTTTGATTTTTTTAATTTCTTCTTGCAGCACATTGTTGTTTCAACAACCTTCTTTTTTCAGATTTCTTACTACTTGCGCAATCTCTGTTACTTTATTACCTTTTATTATATGGTTCTCAGGAACTGATAAGGGTGAAAAAATAAAAATTGAAAATCTGATGAAAGCTTTGGCAACAAAGCTATCTGTTAAAGAATATAAACAATAGCAATGAAGAAATATTTTAAAGCCAGCTATACAAAATGGAAGCTATCCCTGCAATGGTGGTTTATAAACTCTTTTCTCTCTCATTTTCCCTCAAGGCATGTGCGAACATTTTTTCTAAAGCTATTAGGTGCAAAAATTGGCAAAATCTCTATGTTCGGAGGATTTGAAATACGAAATCCGTCCGGATTAGTGGTACAAGATGGCTGTTCTATTGGCCCCAGAGTATTGCTCGATGGTAGAAAAGGCCTTCAGATAAAAAAGAATGTAACAATTGCGTGTGAGGCAATAATATGGACCTTGCATCACGATTATAATGATAAAAATTTTAAAGCAGTCGGAGATCCGGTTGTTATAGAAGAATATGCATGGATTTGTTCAAGGGCTGTAATACTGCCAGGGGTAACTGTAGGCAAAGGTGCTGTTGTGGCTACCGGTTCCGTTGTAACCAAAAACGTACTACCATTTACCATTGTTGGAGGTATCCCAGCAAAACAAATTGGAAAACGAGATGAAAAGGAATATGAATATATTCCCGCTTATCCGCTTCACATTATTTAATAGAAAAAGTGCAAAAATTGTAAATAGCTATGTCTGGAAAAAGTAAAATTGGAATTTTAACTCACTTTAATGTTTGCAATTTTGGAGCAAATTTGCAGGCATTTTCTACGGCCTCTTATTTTCGTAATATTGGGTATGAGCCGGTTTTTATTAAATGGGAAGCCTATCAAAAAAATCTGCTGACAAATATTTCACTAGAACAGCTTAAGGCTCATCAAAACTGGATTGATGAAAATCTTTCTTATACAAATGCATGTTTCACAGATGAGGATATACAAAAAGTCATTAAAAATGAAGGTATTCAAGCTGTAGTAGTGGGAAGTGATGCGGTACTTACATATCGACCATTACTTTACAGATTTGGGCTCTCAAAAACAGGAATCAAATACAAAAAACAAAATGCCGATTATTTATTTCCTAATCCCCATTGGCTATCGTTTCTTGACAGTTCACTCAACGTTCCGGCGGCATTAATGTCACCATCTAACCAAAATAGTGTTTATCCGTTAATAAAGTTTTCCCTTCGCAAAAAAATGGGTGACCAGCTAAAAAAATTCTCCTATGTAAGCGCAAGGGACAATTGGACCAGGCAGATGATTGAATACCTAAGACAGGATGACAAAAGTATACCAGTTACTCCAGACCCTGTTTTTGCATTTAACCAAAACGTTAAGCAAAATGTTACTAGGGAAGAAATTCTTGCTAAGTTTAATTTACCCGATAAATATGTGTTAGTAAGTTTCCATAAAGAAAAAGACTGGATGCCTTCTCCAGAATGGATTAATGGGTTCAAGGCTGCTTTAAACAAAGAGGGATACGCATGTGTCGGGTTGCCAATGCCCAAAGGGTATGCCGGGCTGAAAGTGGATCAATCGATACAGTTACCATTAAGCCCAATAGATTGGTATAATCTAATTCGTTTTTCAAATGGTTTTGTAGGTCATTTGATGCATTCTATCATTGTATCTCTACACAATCAGGTACCATTTTTTTCATTTGACAATTACGGTTTTAAGATTTTAAAATATTTTCAGGATTATCGCTCAAGTAAGATTTACGATATTTTGAAATTGGCAGATTTATTGGAAAACTGGCAAATGGCTAAGAAAATCGGAGAAACTTCTCCAAAGTTAGTAGCCGACCGTATTCTTAATTTTAGAAAAGATAAATGTGCTGCATTTGCCGATAAAAGGTTGAGTGACTATAACATTATGATGCAAGATATTATTAATGCGCTTGGTATATAGCAATGGCACCAGGAATTGACAATACAATCAAATTGCCCAGGTTGGTTTTACGGGATTTTCTTTTGCATTTGTCTGCAACAATTTTAATTTACTTTATACCTAATAGCGCTTTATTAATTCCGGTAATTTTTATATTGTTATATCAGTTCTACAAAAAGAACGATAGGGCTTATGTTTTACTGATAGGTGTTTATGCCCTTTGTTGTAAATCTGAATCCATATACTTTGCATACGTGCTCTTTTTTTCCCTTCTATTTATATTAGACAGACGGAAAGCTTTACACAGTGATGATAGGAAAAAAATTGTTTCAAGATTCAGGTGGTTCTTTTTGTACATGTGCATGTTGTATATACTTCAACTGTTTATCGACCGGAGTGTACTCTCATTGCCATTTTTTCTTCTTACTTTTTTTTCTCCTGTTCTTGTTATGTTTTACATATGGAAAGCAGAGGTAAATAGTGAAGATGTAAAGCTTTTTTTCCGGCATTTTATTTTATTTGCAGTTGCTCAGTTTCTAATTGCTTTCTTTTTACAGGCGGTACCAAAAGGTGTTTTTGCCATTCTTGCTAGGCCAACCATGGGAGATGCAATAACCGGTACTACTAACTTATCAAATTCACTTGCATTTTTGCTTACTGTTGCAATTCTTCCATATACTATATCAATCCTGATTTCCCGTCAAAAGCGTCGCAAGGAAAAGTTAATGGTCGGAGCATTATTTCTTTTATTTACCGGCATGATGTTTTTAAACGACGCAAAATCTCTTTATTATTCTTTTATTATCGCGGGAGGCTCTGTTTTTGTACTGAAGGCTGTGTTGGTAACTAAATCTATTGGACGAAGAATGTTCTTAATTTCCGTTGGAATCACTCTTTTGATAGGAATGTCTTCATTTCTGGTAAAATCTGTTACCAGTTCAATAGAAAAGTATGATGAATATATAAATGGCAAGTATAATTTTAAATGGCAATATTATTTGAGTACGTTTAGTACCGATACAAGACCTGGATATCAGTATGTACTTGGAACTGGGCCGGGAACCAATGGCAGCCGCGCTGCCAATGCCCTGGCCTATGATGTTTTATATAAGAAAGAAAATACGGTGACTTTACCTAAATCGATTCCACCTAAATCCAACCCATTTACAAGAGATTACCTGAGTAAGTATTTTACCCAGGAATATGCTGATGCAAGCGGGGAGCGAAGCGCTATATTAGGAAATCCTTTCAATTCCATTTGCGCAATGTTTACGGAATTTGGAATAATAGGACTTTTTCTCTTTTTCTCTTTTTTATTCGTCATTTTCAAAGCATTGATTAAAAGGCGTGATTACATCTCGTTGAGTGTTTTGGTACTAATAATGGTGAATATAATCAATGGATTTGTTGATCAAACATTTGAAAAGCCACTTCAAATGTATCTTACCTATTTGTGTATAGGCTTTGCTTTCATCCGTTCCGAACCCAGGTTAGCTGCAAATCCAATCGCAGCAACTTAAAACTCCAAAGAATATGCGCATCTATTATCTTTCAACTCCGTCATTTTTCCAGGTAGACAAAGAATTTGTGCATGTGTTAGGAAAAAATGCTCAATTGCATTTTGGAGTGGTTGTGGGCAAAAATCAGGGTAATTTTTCAGACAATGAACTGATAGCGTATTGTAAACAGCATTGCATTGATCATACTATTTGGAAACTTAATTATCGGCAAAGAGATATAAGACTGATAAAGATATTTTATCGTATAATAAAGCAGATTAAGTTATTTAATCCTGACGTTATTTACATTGTTTCATTCGATCATCCCATTTTTAGCTTACTCGCATTGAGTTTGAACAAATATAAAACGGTTGTTGCTTTGCATGACGTAGAGTTGCACAGCAATTTTAATAATGCTTTTTTGCATAACCTCTCCCGAAAGATTACAGCAAAGCACTTTCAGTCTTACCAGGTTTTTTCAGCCGAACAGGCTAAAGTTTTCAGGAGAAAATATCGGAATAAAGAATTGTTTACAATTCCTCTTTCATTAAGTAACTATGGGGATCAGGTTGCATTACCGAAAAAAGCAGAGACAATCCGGTTCTTGTTCTTTGGAAAAATATTGCCTTACAAAGGGCTTGATTTATTGATTGAGGCAGCTAATATCCTGGGAAAGCAAGGCTTAAACTTTGAACTGGTGATTGCGGGGCTCTGTGAAAATTGGGATGTTCTATATAAGCCCTTAATTGGCGATGCTGAATATAAGTTGACGCTACACATCCGTTACATCAATAATGACGAAGTGCCTACGCTTTTTTCGTCGGTCCATTATCTCGTATTGCCATATCAAGACGCTACTCAAAGTGGACCATTAATGATTGCGTACAATTATAAAGTACCCGTAATAGCGTCAAGGATCGAGGCGTTTGAAGAGTATGTGCAAGAGGGCATCTCGGGTTATTTGTTTGACAGGAATGCTGTTCAAAATTTGGTTGCTGTAATGAGAGAAGCAGTCTTTCGTTCTTCAGAAGAATATGACGTGTTAAAAGAAAAAATGGGTAACTACGTTTCAGATAACTTTTCGCAGGTTGCTGTGGTAAATAAGTACATGCATATGTTTAAAACCATTGCAGTAAAAAGTAAAAGTTCAATTTAAAAAGCATGTCAATTTTTGATTTTTTGTTTCAAGATTGGTCGCAAAATAAAGGAAATACAAAAGGCCGCATTGCGGCACTGGCATTTAGGGCTGCAAATATTTGTACAAGGCATAAATATTTAAAAGTGATTTTGTTTCCCCATTTGATTTTATACAAATTTTTCTTTGAATGGGTTGTGGGTATGGAAATACCTAAGGATGTTTCCATTGGAAGGGGTTTAAAAATATACCATTTGCAGGCAATAGTTATTAATAAAAAAGTAAGGATTGGGAACAATTGTCAATTGCGTCAGTCTACTACAATTGGCAATAAAGGATCCGGAACAGGCTGCCCGGTTATTGGTAACAACGTAAATATAGGTGCCGGTGTATTTATAATTGGCGATATTGTCATTGGCGATAATGTTAATATAGGAGCCGGATCTGTTGTTGTTAAAGATGTACCTGCAAATTGTACGGTGGTTGGAAATCCTGCAAAAGTTATTAAACAGTTTAATTGATAGTATGGCTGAAGTGAAAGTACCCAAGAAGATCTCTGAAAAGGTTTTAACAATCGGCAATCAATATATAAATCACCGTGGAGGTATCGGGGGTGTAATAGAGACATATTCAAGGTATTTTGAAAAATTCCATTTCATACCTTCTTATAAGCCCCAAAAGACTAAAATGCTCATTGTTCCCTATTACATCAAGGCAGTTTTAAAAACAAGCTTTCTTTTAATTTTTAATCGGGATATCAAAATTGTTCACATTCATGGCGCAGCACGAGGTAGTATATTCCGTAAAGCAGGCTTATTTTTTGTGTCCAAATATCTTTTCAGAAAACGTGTTATTTATCATAGCCATGGATCTGAATTAAAACTGTTTTACGAAACAAGTGGTAAAAGTGTAAAAAGGTTGATGAGGTTTCTATTTGAAAATGTGGATGAAATCATATGCCTTTCCAGGCAATGGGAGGATTTTTTTCGATTTAATTTCAATGTTAAAAACATTACAATTCTTGAAAATATTGTTGAAAAAAATAACGCACATCGTATAAATGCCATACAGCCTGGGAAGCCCATAATTTTTCTTTTTCTCGGCGCAATAGGTAAACGAAAAGGAATATTTGATTTGCTGGAGGTTTTAGCTGAAAACAAGTCAAAACTCGAAAGCAGGATGATCTTGCTGGTTGGAGGAAACGGGGAAGTGAAAAAACTTACTGATTACTTAGAAGAGCATGACTTAACTGAATGGGTTAAATTTGAAGGGTGGGTAAACGGAGAAAAAAAGAAAAACCTACTTTCAAAAAGTAATGTCTACATTCTGCCCTCATATAATGAAGGCTTGCCGCTTTCTATATTAGAAGCGATGAGTTACCAGCTTGCGGTAATATCTACCCCGATAGGAGGCATACCAGAGGTTGTTAAAAATGGAATGAATGGATATTTGGTAAATCCAGGTGATAAAAGCGCTTTACTCCAAAGCATTAATAATGTTTTGCAGAATCCCGAACAGGTTAGCGCGTTTGGAGAATATTCTGCACAAATTGTATTGCCATACTATGCAGAAAATGTAATTCCGAAGCTAACCAGCATTTATCAGAGACATCTTTAAATTATCAATGGCAAATTTTAAATAATAAAAAAATGAAAGTATTAGCGATAGCTTCTATCGGTGGGCATTGGATTCAACTGCTTAGGTTAAAACCCGCTTTTGAAGGTGCCGATCTGGAATTTATGTCTACAAAAAAAAGCTTTGCCTCAATGGTTCCTGGCCATGTATTTCATACAGTGCCTGACGCAAACAGGTGGAATAAGTTTAAGCTTATGCAATCTTTTTGGTTCGTAGCAAAAACAATCAGGAAAACAAAGCCAGATGTAATAATAACTACGGGAGCGGCACCCGGGCTAATGGGAATAATTGCGGGCAAAATTTTAGGCATAAAAACGATATGGATAGACAGTATTGCCAACGTTGAAAAAATTTCTTTGAGTGGGAGAATAGCAATGAAGTTTGCGGATGTGGCTTATACCCAATGGCCCAATTTGGCAAACTCTAAGATTATTTACAGCGGAAATGTATTATCATGATATTCGTAACAATTGGAACGCAGGAGCCATTTGACCGGCTTATAAAAGCTGTAGACGAGATAGCAGCCGAGCTACAGCCAGAAATAAAAGTAATAGCACAGGTGTCTTATGCTAATTACAAGTCCCGTCATATGAAAGCATTTGACTTTCTTTCTCCGGACGAATTTGAGAAATATTTTTCAGAAGCTGACCTGATTGTTTCCCATGCAGGAATGGGTACGATTATTTCTGCTTTAGTTAAAGAAAAGCCTTTGGTTATACTTCCACGATTAATAAAATATCATGAGCATAGAAGTGATCATCAAGTAGCCACGGCAAACGTTTTTAGGCAACTTGACTATGTGCATGTTGCCGATGATGAGGCTGACCTGAAACAAAAAGTATTTGATATTGTTAAGGGGAATCGTGAGGGATGCAAACATAAAATTGGCGAATATGCTTCTGCAGATCTCATTAATTCTCTTAGAAAAAAAATTTTTTTATACTAAAGTGTTGAAAAATGAGAATAATTACGCTTTGCTTTCTTGTAATCTGTTGCATACAGATAAAAGCACAAAAAGTCAATAAATTATTCGTGCAGGACGCTTTTGAATTAGATTCATATTTAGGTAATTGGGCAAATAGAGAATCGTGTTGCTCTTACTCCATTATCAGATCTAATTCGGTAGCAAGAGATGGGAAGTATTCTGTAAGGTTTGAATTGAATAAAGACGACATTGCTGTTAATGGCGGAAAAAGGGCCGAATTGATTACCTGGAGAGAACCTAAGGCTGATGTTGAAAGATGGTATAGGTTTAGCATTTTTTTGCCTGCAGATTTCGGGATAGATTCAGTGGAAGAAATAGTAGCGCAATGGCATGAGGTGCCAGACTTTGATTTAGGAGAAACCTGGAGATCTCCCCCAATCGCCTTACAAATTAATAAAGACAAATGGGTAGCATCAATATTATGGGCTTCTGACCGAGTAAATACGAATAAAACCATATCGGGGAAAAAATCTGAGCAGCTGGGAATTATTGAAAAAGGAAAATGGGTTGATTGGATATTTCACATTCGGTTTTCCTATAAGGATGACGGGTTATTACAGGTATGGAAAGATGGCAATCAGGTACTTGATTACAATGGCCCCAATTATTATAATGACAGAGTAGGCCCGTATTTTAAAATCGGCATATACAAATGGAGGTGGCAGGATGTTCATAATAAATCCGTCGTGACTCAACGAATCCTCTATTTTGATAGGGTTAAAATTTCAGATCAGTCAACTACTTTACAAAGAATGACATCTGAAAATTAGTTCTTGGCAAAGGATGTTAACTAATTACACAGTTTTATCATTCAATGCTGTTAATTAAAAACTGTTATGAATCAGCATCTTTCTAATTTGGTAAGAATTGGCTTTTTACTGCTGGATCTGCTGGCATTAAATACCGTTTACCTGAGTTGTGAGTTTTTATTGCGAGAGCATATTCCGGACGAGTTTGCTATCCAATATACTTACCTGTGGATGTATTGTAATGCAGCATGGCTTGCCGTCAGCTGGGGGAACAATACCTATCGGAACGACGATATTTTTTCGTTTGAGCGCTTTTCCAGAAACTCAATTCATGCATTTGGATATTACCTCGGGTTGATAGCGCTCTATCTGTTCATGAATAAACAAGCAGATATTTCAAGGTTGTTTTTTATTAGCGTTTTGATTTCGTTTGGACTCGGATTGTTTACTAACCGTATTGTTCACCTTGGGCTATACCATTATTTTCGCAACAAATCCTATATCACAAAAAAAGTGATGATCATAGGATACAATCAAAGAGCTAAAAAATTAGTAGACTACCTGGAGCAGCAACCAATAGCAACAGAGATTCTTGGGTTTTGTGAAGACGAAAAGAACATGCATGAATTAACAAATTATCCTGTGATCGCTAACCGGCAAAATGCAATTGACATTTCACAAAAATACCAGGTCACAGAAATTTATTCTACCATCTCGCCAGAAGAAGACAAATCGCTATACGCTTTAATGAACCAGGCAGACCAGGCATGTATTCGTTTTCGCATTTTACCAGACCTGGATAAATTTATCCGCCGGCCCGTACACATAGAGTATATTGAAGATATGCCTATGCTCTCGTTGAGAAATGAGCCTTTGGAGGACGTGGGTAACCGAATTAAGAAAAGATTATTCGACCTTGCCGTTAGTTCGATAGTAATTGTTTTTATACTTTCCTGGCTTGTACCAATCATAGCTATATTAATCAAGCTGGAATCAAAAGGACCTGTTTTTTTTATTCAAAAACGCAATGGTAAAGATGGCAAGCCTTTCAACTGTCTTAAATTCAGGAGTATGAAAGTGAATGCCGACTCCAATTCGAAACAAGCTACTAAAAACGACAGTCGCATCACCAGGCTAGGTGCATTTATGCGCAAAACAAGCATTGATGAACTGCCACAGTTTTTTAATGTATTAATGAGTGATATGAGTGTGGTTGGACCAAGGCCGCACATGTTAAAACATACAGAGGATTATTCTCGCTTAATTAACCAGTTTATGATCCGCCATTTCCTCAAACCTGGTATAACGGGTTGGGCACAGATAAATGGCTATCGGGGCGAAACTAAAACGCTTCAGGACATGGCAGATAGGGTAAAATATGACATCTGGTATCTGGAAAACTGGAGTCTTCTGCTGGATGCTCGTATCGTTTTTATGACCGGATTTAATGTGGTAAGAGGAGAAAAAAATGCTTACTAGCCATCGGGCAGTACATTATTCAGTTCCCGTATAAAACTGCACCATTCACAGAGTTATCACTCCCGCAACTCACATAATCTCATTATTTATAAACATTTTAAATGATTGAGGTACAAAAATTTGTATTTCATTTTATTTTTTTGTTATTTTTAAAATCCAAATAATTTGATTAACCACAAAATATGTGTTTCATGACTGTCAGGAGTACTGAACACACATCGCAATTGCACTTTGCCGATATCTTTAAGCGTCACGAATACAAGCTGTATACGTTGGTATTTCAGCTTACAAAGTCCGATCAATATGCGAAGGACATTGTGCAGGCCGTATTTCTTAAATTATGGCAACGACGCAATAATATTGCAGTAGCCAATAACCCCGAGGCTTTTTTGTACAGGCTCACCGAAGATCGCATTGTTGAGTTTTTGACGAGGGCTGCTGGCGACAGACACCTGCGAGATGCCATATGGGTAAACATGCACCAGAATATTTACGACGTTGAAGAGTGCACTTCCGGACAGGAGTACAACCATATCATTGAAAAGGCAATATGCGAACTTCCACCTCAGCGCCAGAGAATTTACCAGCTTCAAAGCGAAACAGGATTTCATTACAATTACCTTTTAAAAGAAATCAGCCGTTCCGGCTTTAATCTCACAAAAAAAGCCGTTATACGTGCACGTTACTTTAAACAACAGGTTACCGGGCTTCTTAAGCGTTTTCACCGACTTTTTTTATAGATTTATTTTTTTATAGGAAAAAATATCCTCTATTTCGCTTGCGGAAAGGATTTTGTTTATGAACGAGAGGATTCAATACCTGCTTAGCCAATACGAAAGTAACAATTGCTCCAGGGAGGAATTGGAAGAGCTTTTTTATTACATCCGTAATGTAAAAGACAATGAGGGAAACCTGAAAAAACTGGTGCATAGGGTATACGAAGACATCCGCAAAAACCATCCTTCCTTTACCTATGTAGACGATCAGGGCAGATTGGTATCTATGGAGCCCGACGATTTGCAGGTGTCTATACCACAAGGAGGGTTGGATAGGCGGGTGCTCAAAAAATATACAAGGGTTGTTTTGCTGGGCGGAATAGTTGTGCTGAGCATCATAGCCGGTATTGCCATAAAAAGGCTTTCGAGCATTGACGGAATTGAAGGCGTTGCAATGAATACCCTCACCAAAAAGTTTAGCCAGCGTTCAGAGCATAAAACCCTTCTTTTGCCTGATAGTACGCAGGTAAGGCTGAATGCTTCCAGCTCGTTAGAGTTTCCCGATCATTTTTCCGGTACAACCCGTGAAGTATACCTGAAAGGAGAAGCGTTTTTCAAGATCAAACAGGCGGCTAATCAACCTTTTATTATTCACGCCGGAAAATTTTCTGCCCGGTCTGCCGGAGGTGCTTCCTGCAATTTTAAGGCTTACAGAGATGAGAATGAGGTGATTGTAGCTGTAAGCCAGGGAAAGATTTGGGTTCAAAAATCAGACAAACAAGTGGCCGAACTGATGGCAGGGCGTGAGGTAAAACTGGGAAAGGCCGACCTCAGCATTTTGGAAAAAAACGTAGGGATCGATAAAATCGGCGCATGGCAATGGGGAGAACTGATTTATGATGAAGTAATGTTGATGGATATTGTAGCAGACCTTGAGAGAGTGTACAATGTAAAAATTACCATAGCGAACAACGAAAAAGAACGGCAAAAGCTATCGGTTGCCATTCGTCGCGAAGTAGGGGTTGAGGAAGCACTGAACCGTATTTGCGGATTAATACATGCCCAGCTTAGTACCATAGAGGGAACGTATGTGATAGACGCATTGCAATAAATTGTAACAGCAAGCTTACAAGAGCTGAAGGGGATTCCGGAACCGGGATCCCCTTTTTCATTAATGTTAATAAAAGCAAAAAAAATCTTAAAGGCTTTTGGGGGTAAGCAGGTGTCAGATTTGTCTTAAGGTTTTAAAGGCGGCCGCGCGCGGCACTAACGAGCTTGTTTTATGACTGTAGACAGAATCTGGCACATACTAGGTAAGAAACTTTCCGGAGATGCTTCGGAAGAGGAGCTAAACGAATTGGAACAACTGCTGCGCAATCATCCCGAATTGCACTATCCCATACAAAATATTGCAGATTTATGGAAGTTGGGAAAACCGCTAGACGGGTCTGAAGCCCACCAGGCCTTGCAAAGGCACCTGCTGCGACTGGAGGAGACGGAAATTGAATTGCAGCCAGAAAAAGATCTTGAACTATTTATACCAGTCAAACGCCAGCACAATACAAGACGGCTTGCTTTTACCGGAATAGCTGCAACCCTTGTGGTAGGTCTCTTATCGTATTTCCTGTTTTTTATGGGCTCCACCAATTCTACCCCTAGCGATAAGGGAACGTATGCTTCATCACCCTATAAAGAAGCTATTTACCACGAAAAAAATGAAGTATCCACAAAAACAGGCTCAAACTCAAAAATTGTATTGCCCGACGGATCTACTGTTTGGCTGAATGCTGGCAGCTCCATTGAATATGACAAAAATTTCGATCGGGAAATCCGGGAGGTGTCGCTGAATGGTGAAGCTTACTTCGACGTAACGAAAGATCCGGAGCGTCCGTTTATCATCCATACACAAAAAATAAACATAAGGGTACTGGGAACAGCCTTTAATGTAAAGTCTTACGCCAACGATAATCATTCAGAAACAAGCCTTATACATGGTTCGATAGAAGTAACCATGAAAGATCATCCCGAAGAAAAGATAATCATGAAGCCATCGGAAAAACTGGTGGTAATGAATGATGCCCTAAGCCTCTCACAGCCCAATACAAAAACTACGGAATCAACTCCATCTGTGGTAGTAAGCAAAATCAACTATCTGCCCGCCGACGGAACGGTTATAGAAACTTCATGGATTGACAACAGGTTTATTTTCCGCGATAAAAAGTTTGCAGACCTGGCCCATGAAATGGAACGCAAATACGGAGTGGAATTCCGATTTGACGATAAAGAAGCAGAGCAATTGATGTTTAGCGGAAATTTTAAAAGAGAAACGGTTGAACAGGTGCTGCAAGCCCTGCAGTTAGCCAACTATTTTGACTACACTATTGAAAATGATGTAATTACTATAACTAAATAATCAACATTTAATGCATAAACTTAACACGTCATGAGCAAATAACAGTAACGGGAAATGTTCGAGCATTTCCCGTTCAGGCCAAAAGTACTTGTCTTGCGGGTGAAACGAAAGATGCAAGTCTTGTTTTATTAACCTTAATGATAAAAATATGAAAAATAATTGGCTCCATTACAGGGGCAAATTACCTGCTGCTTATTTAAAAGTATTCATAGCTATGAAGCTTACCTTTTTATTGATATTACTCAATGTTTACCAGGTAACAGCAAGGGTAAATGCACAAGATAAGGTAACCCTTACCCTGGATAAAGCAACGATCGGTAAGATATTAAATACCATTGAAGACCAGGGGTATTATCGTTTTGTTTACAATAGCAATTTGAAAGATCTGAAACAAAAGATCTCCATAGATGTACGCGATGCAGCTATTACAGATGTACTTAAAAATATACTCTCCAGAACCGGGTTGCTGTACAATATACTCAGCGACAATCTTATTGTTATCCGCGAAAATGAAGTTCGTCAGGATATTATTGTAAAAGGTAAAGTAATGGATGCAAATGCATCCCCGCTTGCAGGCGTTTCTGTAACAGTAAAAGGAACCACCCAGGGCGTTACAACAGACGTTAACGGTGATTTTTCTATATCCGCTCCCGAAAGAGGCACATTGGTGTTTTCATTTGTAGGATTTCAAACTCAGGAAGTAGCTGTTAACAACCAAACAGAAATCAATGTGAGTCTCGCACCCTCAACAACCCAACAATTAAGTGAAGTAGTTGTGATTGGTTATGGAACTGCCAGCAAAAGAGACCTTACCGGTTCTATCGTGAAGATAGCAGGTAAGGATGTTGCAGATAAACCCAACGTCAATCCTGTTTCTTCATTGCAATCTAAGGTTACAGGCTTGTCAATAGTAAACGATGGGCGCCCCGGCGAGGACCCGGACATTCGTATTCGTGGTACTATAAGCATTGGCTCCGTGCATCCTCTTTATGTAGTAGACGGAATGCTAAATGACGACATTAAATTTCTCAATCCCAATGATATTGAGTCGATAGAAATATTAAAAGATCCCTCCTCCCTCGCGATATTCGGGGTAAGGGGTGCAGCCGGAGTAATAATAATAACAACCAAAAGGGCCAAAACCGGTCAGGTAGTAGTAAATGTAAATTCTACTTTCGGCACCAAGAGCCTTGTTGATCCCTTAGCCGTTGCTAATGCTGAACAGTTTAAAATGCTCTTAAACGAAGAAGCCGATAACAGGGTTGCAGATAACCCCGGCGATCTCGGTTTAAGAACTTTTATCGCCAACCCTTTAGATCAATGGCCCGCCACTACGGTTTGGCAGTCGGGGGTCGGTCGGAGAGGGATGTTTGCGACCTGGTCTAGGGGGGGTGGCGG
>JBQCGX010000007.1:0-59986 GCA_051955255.1 Agriterribacter sp.
ATTATTTCGGTGACCTTGTAAAGAAAGAAACTGGAAAAACTGTTTTGGAGTAC
This sequence comes from Agriterribacter sp., assembly GCA_051955255.1. Classification (GTDB taxonomy): domain Bacteria; phylum Bacteroidota; class Bacteroidia; order Chitinophagales; family Chitinophagaceae; genus Agriterribacter. Next base: position 54 of record JBQCGX010000007.1, read on the forward strand.
ATTCAGTTAAAAGTGATCAACATGGCAAAAGAAAGGGTACTCGATCATAATAAATCTCTTAGTGAAATCGCCTACGAGCTGGGCTTTAAATATCCTCAACATTTTACCCGTTTGTTTAAACAAAAAACCGGCATGACACCCAATGAGTATCGGAGGCTGAATTAAATGGCAGAGTTAATTGTCAGTAGTGTCTTGAGTTTCTTATTTGTCAAATGACTGACTTTAGTTCGTCCTCGTATGCTTGTTCCTGATTCATGTTTAAACGGTGCAACACCACAATAGCATACCAATTTTCTAACGTCTGAAAACCTTGTGAAATTCTCGGTAGCTATTATGAAATGAACGGCTGTCGTGAAGCCGATCCCAACGACACTTGTAGCGAGTTTAAAAGTTTTCGTTAATTCCTCATCCTTTTGAATTAGATTTTTGATTGAGGTTTCCAGCCTTTTAATTTCTTTACTCAATGCGTCGATCATATCTTTGGATGAGTTAGCGATCACGGTTTGGAGATCCTGCCCATTTGTTCCTTTAGTTCTTTAATTCTCGCTTCATAAGAGGCTCTATCAACAACCAATTTATCCGTGTAGGTCATAAGCTGCTGAAGGGCGATCAGGTTATCATCAACCGTCGCATTGGATGTAATTCTTCTTTTCTCATCCATCCATACTTACTAATAAATCTAGCATCTGCTTTATCAGATTTTCCCCTAGTCATTCCCAATGATCTTTTTATATCTAACGCAGGACGTTTGACGTAAGCAATTTTATGCTTGAATAAATACTTTTCCAAATTGTATGTATATATTCCTGTGTACTCCATTACTACCAGCAGTTCTTTCACTTTTGCTTTACAATGAGTCCTGATCCAGCTTTCAATCTGTTTAAAGCCTTTCTCATTGTTCGACACTGATTGTAGCTGCTTCTTCTCCTGGTGCAAATAACAATCCAATGTTTTCTTCGATGCGTCAATTCCGATGATGCTTTAATCTTCATTGCTTAAGTTTAATGGGTTTAACTAATAGTTGCCTTTGTCAAAGACCTTTAATAGTCCCTATGACTAATATTCTAAATTGATCAAGCAACTTATGTTTCTGAAAAAGAGTCTGAAACGCTCCATTGAACCTGAGTTCAGGACGCAACGGTAGTTCACCCTTCCTCTCAACCCGAAACTATAGTCAAGAGGTTGATTAAAGGATGATGTGTTATCAGTACATTCTATAATTTACTCCTGTATGACAAAAAAGGAAGGTCTAATTCGCTCCCGGAGCATGTATTCTCCCAGTCGCAACTATAGTTCACCTTCCTAATAGTATTTGAATACCTATTTATTGGTGCTAAACTAAAGGTCGCAACATCGGTTGAATCAGCGAGCAAAAGCCGGCTCAAAAAAAATTTCACCTGTGCAAAAATATTGCACAGTTGCTTTGCAGTTTTGTATCCTTAATAACAAGCCATGAGCAAATTAAAGTTAACAGGTAAGGAATTGAGGTCTATCGGTTATCCTGAAGGACCGGTGATAAGCATTGCCATGAATGTGATGCAGAAAAATTATAAACATGATAAGAAGGAGAATGTGATGGAATTGTTACAAAAAGTATTGGCAGCGCCTGTTGAATATGAGAACGACGCGGTATTGGGATTGATTGCAGAGAAATTAACGCCTAAAAAAGAAACAGAAGGCGCTGAAATATCGCTGAACCAAAGCGGAATACAGTTTAACGTATTTGGACAGGAACATATTGAAGAAGGTGCCGTGCACCAAATGTACCAGGCGGCAAAACTGCCAGTGTCGGTGGCTGGGGCGTTGATGCCGGATGCGCATAGCGGCTATGGCTTGCCGATAGGCGGCGTGCTGGCTACAGACAATGCTGTGATACCTTACGGTGTGGGCGTGGATATTGGCTGCCGTATGTGCCTGAGCATATTTGATATTAATCCTAAAGATTTAACCGATAAAGAATCGTTTTTTGCAAGGGAACTGGGTGAAGCAACTCTGTTTGGAAGCGGTGCGCAGTTTGACCGTGCTGCAGACCATGCAGTAATGGAAAACGAATTGTTTTACCAGTTGCCACTGTTGAAAAAACTTCACGGGCGGGCGTGGAAGCAACTGGGCTCGTCTGGCTCAGGAAACCATTTTGCAGAATTTGGTATAATAGAGATTGCAGAAAACGACGAAGTGCTAGGCATAGATGCCGGATTGTATGTGGGTTTCTTAACTCATTCGGGATCGCGTGCATTAGGCGCTAATATTGCAAACCATTACACCAAACTGGCCATTAGCAAAAGGCGCTTGCCGCAGGAGGCTAAAAACCTTGCCTGGCTGTCGCTGAATGAAGAAGAAGGAATTGAATACTGGAATGCGATGAACCTCGCGGGTGATTATGCTTCTGCCTGCCACCATGTTATACATGCTAAAATTGCAAAGCAATTGGGAAGAAAACCTTTAAAAATGGTGGAGAACCATCACAACTTTGCCTGGAAGGAACAGTGGGAAGGAAGGGAAGTGATCGTTCATCGTAAAGGGGCTACACCAGCAGGTAGGGATGTATTGGGCATCATCCCGGGATCGATGACGGCAGATGGATTTATTGTAAAAGGAAAGGGCGAATCGGCATCGGTGAACTCTGCATCGCATGGGGCGGGCCGTAAAATGAGCCGTACCAGGGCTATAGCTTCGGTAACAGACAAACAATTTAAAGACGAGCTGAAAAAATTTGGAGTGAAACTACTGGGCGGCGGACTGGACGAATCGCCTTTTGCTTACAAGGACATAGAAGTTGTAATGCAGTCGCAAAAGGCATTGGTAGATGTGGTTGGAAGGTTTACACCAAAAATTGTAAAAATGGATGGTGCCAAGCATAGAAGCTGGGGAAAGAAGGGAAGAGAAGAAGTGGCGGGAGAATAAATTAATACAAAGATGAACGGATTTTTCCCGTTCATCTTTTTTATGGCATGTAGTGGGTCTCAAATTTCTCCTCATAATGTTGCCAATCAGCAAGGCATTTCGACAGAGAAACAACATGGCCTTCGGTTTGGTCACATTTAAGAACGGATTTTAATCCGTCCTTAATTAAAAGCGTAACTTACTATCTAAATCTATTTCGCATGCGCTTGCCCGTATTTGTATGCATGATTCTATGTTGCGCACAGTATGCCCATGCGCAGTCGCCCCAAACCTACCCGGTTAAAGCCGGGCAATCGCCGGATGAAGTAATTCCTTCCGAAATAAAATATTTTCTTCCCACATTTACAGAAGGAGCTGCCTGGTTGCGGAACGGGGCCGTGTCGCGCCACAGGTTTAACTACAATCGCCTCCTCGATGAAATGCAGTTTCTTACACCCGCAGGAGATACCCTCACCATTGCCGAACCATTGGTTATAAAATATGTACAGCTCGACTCGGACGTATTTTACTATGAAAAGGGGTGGTTGAGGGAAATAGAAAAAAGCGGTGATTACACGCTGGTTATAAAAGAACGATTACTTCAAATGCCCGATAAGGTGGAAGGTGCCTACGGTACTACTTCGGGCACTTCGGCTATTACCACCTATTCAAACATATATACGAGCGGCACGATGTTTAAACTGAATGTGCGACGGGATGTGCTGTTTGTAAGGGCGCAGGCATTTTTTATTGGCGACCGGTTCAATCATTTTGAAAGAGCCGATAAAAAAGGATTTGCAGACGTTTTTCCAAATAAAAAAGCAGCCATTTCGGAATATATTAAGACTGAAAAAATCAATTTCAATCATCCGGGAGATATAAAAAAGCTATTCCGTTTTTGTACGGAAAAATGATAGCTTTACTTTTGCGTAACCCTAACCGTATGACGCAAACCCTTGAAGAAAGAAAACAGGAATTCAGAGAGGAATTAAAGCAAGCTTCTGCTACTTTTAAAAAGCCTGTATTCAGTTGGCAAAGTAAGTCAGACATGGGATATCTATCCACATGGTTAATTGCAAATACTCCTCCTTACTACCAATCAACCCAGGAGGTTTTTATTGCCCGAAATAATCCCGGAAGTATTTTAGAAGGCATATTTATTTTCTTTTTCGTTTTCTGTATGGTTGTTTTTGCCAAAGCTTATGAAAACAACCTCGCTATGTGCTTTCTTTCAATACCTGTATGGATAGGTATAAAAGCAATCATAAAGGGGCTCGACAAAAAGCCAAAGCTTACAATTGATTCGCATGGAATTTTATATCACGAGTGGTTTGGTTATATCGGATGGAAGGACATTATATCTACCTATATGTTGGAAAAGGACGATGGGGAACACACCACCACTAATTTACTTATCTACTTTTACGACACAGAAGATGATATGATAAAGCAAAAGCTTGTTTCGCTCGATGGTTGGAAAACAGACATCGTTGAATTGAGTTTTTTTATAGAATATATTAAAATGAAAGCCGGGTTTCCCACCAACCCTTCACATTACTGACTTTACCTGTGTTGATCATAATAATTGACAGGGAGTGATGCCCGGAGATAATTCATTTCAGCTTCTGTGAGTTCCGGTGTTTGCATGGTTTCCAGCACATCGTTCAACTGTTCCATCGTTCTTATGCCCACCACTGCTGAGCTGATGCCAGTACGTTGCAATACAAATCGCAAAGCGGTATGGGAGGGTTTGCGCGATGCTCCTGAAATGGCCTGCACAGCCGATGCAGCATGATGCACTTCATCTTCGGAGAAATTAAGATAGGGATCGGCTGTTTTATTTACCAGTAACCCTTTAGCCAGGGAACCCCTTGCCAATACTCCTATATTCTTTTCCCTCAGTAATGGCAAACATTCCTCTTCGGGCCGCCGGTCCAGCAGGCTGTATTGCATCATTACGCTTACAATATTTGATCTTGAAACATATTCCCTTATCACATTAGGGCGAATAGAAGAAATGCCATAATAGCGGATCTTTCCCTGCTGTACTAATTGCTCAAAAGCAGCGATGCTATCATCTATTGGATCTTCAATAGTACCGCCATGCAATTGGTACAGGTCGATATAGTCTGTATTCAATCGCTTCAGGCTCCCTTCAACCGAACTCAGTATGTATTCTTTTTTAGGATTCCAGTCCCAGCCGCTGCCATCTGCCCGCCATTCATTGCCTACTTTGCTGGCCAATATCACTTTATCCCTTTTCCCTTTCAGGGCTTTGCCAACCGTTTGTTCATTCTGCCCTTTTTGATACAGGTCGGCGGTGTCAAAATAATTAATGCCGTTGTCGATAGCGTGGTGAATAATGCGGGCATTATCTGCATCATTTTCTCCCAGTGACATACATCCAAAGCTCAGTATACTCACCTCCAGCTCCGATTTGCCTAAAGAACGATAGTTCATATAAGATATGGTTTGTAGCATAAAGTTCTGTACAAAAAATCATACCTCGCATTTTTTTAATATTTACGGTTCGCCCCGTAGCAGGAATGTGTGTCCTTTTTATACAAGACGCATTCCTATCGGGAAATCTCTAATTTTGTCAAATGCTTATTGAACAGCTTTACCAAGTATATCTGCAACATCCATCGGTACAAACCGATACCCGGAAACTAAAAAAGGATGACATCTTTTTTGCATTGAAGGGCCCGAGCTTTAACGGCAACCAGTTTGCGCGCCAGGCTTTAGACGCGGGTGCCTGCTGCGTGGTGGTGGATGAAGACCCCGGCTTTTCAGACGACAGGATCTTTAAAGTGGAGGACGTGCTGACTGCCTTGCAGCAACTGGCAGGGCATCACCGGAGTAAATTCAATATTCCGTTTATAGCCATTACCGGCAGTAATGGAAAAACAACCACCAAGGAACTGGTGCATGCCGTGCTGTCTACCACCTACAAAACCTATACAACCCAGGGCAATCTCAACAATCACATAGGCATTCCGCTAACATTGCTGAGTGTAGGTGCCGATGCTGAAATGGCGGTAATAGAAATGGGAGCCAATCATCTGAAAGAAATTGAGGGTTACTGCGTGTATACTGCGCCTACGCATGGCATTATTACCAATTGCGGCAAGGCTCACCTGGAGGGCTTTGGAAGTTTGGAGGGCGTAAGAAAGGGTAAAGGCGAATTGTATGATTACCTACGGGCACATAAAGGAACTGCCTTTGTAATGTGGGATTACGATTACCTGCGCGATATGAGCAAGGGAATTCCTTCTATTGTAAAATACGGTACCGCCGATGCAGATACAGTTGGAACCATTGTAAAAAGTGAACCTTTCCTGGAAGTTGCGCTAGGAGATAAAGCCCTTCACAGCCAGCTGGTGGGCGATTACAATTTGCCCAATGTGCTGGTGGCTGCTGCTGTGGGCAGGTATTTTAAAGTAAGCGACGACGTTATTAAAAGCGCCATTGAAAGTTATGCGCCTTCTAACAGTCGCTCGCAGTTGATTGAAAAAGGAACCAACAAAATTATACTCGACGCATACAATGCCAATCCCACCAGTATGAAGGCGGCTATTGAAAATTTTTCCAAACTGCACGACCCGCAAAAGATACTGGTGCTGGGCGCTATGATGGAATTGGGCACATCCAGCGTGATGGAGCACGAAAGCCTGGTTGCCCTTATAAAAGCGGGACAATGGGCCGATGTCATTCTGGTAGGAGGCGATTTCAGCAAGGTCGAGCATCCTTTTCATTATTTCCATACCGCCGGAGAGGCAAAAGAATGGGTTCAAAAAAACAAACCGCAGACCGCCACCTACCTGGTAAAAGGTTCGCGAAGCACAAAAATGGAAACAATACTGGAAGCTTTTTGAGAATTTGAACTTTGTCAAAAGGTACATTCCTTTGACCGAAAAATTCTACCCTTGAGAAGAATCATTGATGGGCATAACGTGTAATTGATATAATATCGGGACCTTTGCAAAAATGAATCGTATGGCTGTGCAGGAAAAGAAACCAAGCTATCTTTTTTCGGTGTTAGACAATCGCTGCCCACGCTGCAGGCGCGGAAAACTGTTTGTAGAAAGCAATCCCTATAAACTCAAATCAAGTGTAAAAATGAATCCGCAATGTCCCGTTTGCGGACAGCCAACCGATATTGAGGTTGGTTTTTATTATGGAACAGCCTACGTAAGCTACGCACTGGCAGTAGCTTTCACTGTTGCTACGTTTGTTGCCTGCTGGGTGTTGATTGGTTTTTCGGTACAGGATGGCGACTACCGGCTGTTGTGGTGGGGCATTGCCAATACTTTATTGCTGGTAATACTGCAGCCGTTGTTTATGCGGCTTTCCCGTAGTCTTTGGCTCTCGTGGTTTGTAAAATATGAACCGGACTGGAGAACAAAACCCATTTCGGCTGAACAAACCGAAAGGATCGTAAGAGAGCAGATGAACAACTGGTAGATTTTCGATTTGGGATTTCTGATTTGTAATTTAGATGTTATATTGCTGGATATAACGATTGATGAATTGAATGGTGTTGATAGGACTTATTTTCATATTCAACCGTTTTTACTAGCATGACTCTTATTATCATTGCCGGCTGCATTGCTCTTTTAGTGTTGCTGATTACCTGGGGAAAAATCAATGCCTTTATTGCTTTCTTAATTGTATCGCTGTTGGCGGGCGGGCTGCTGGGCATTCCTATGACGCAGTTGGCAGGTGCCGTTGAAAAAGGAATGGGCGATACGCTGGGTGCACTTACAGGTGTTATAATGATGGGCGCCATGCTGGGAAAGCTGGTGGCAGAAAGTGGCGCAGCGCAGCAAATTTCTACTTCGCTCATGCGCATCTTCGGCACAAAGTACATTCAGTGGGCGTTAATGATTACGGGGTTTGTTATTGGTATTCCCTTGTTTTATAATGTGGGCTTTGTGCTGATGGTTCCGCTTATTTTTTCAGTAGCCTATCAATACAAACTACCGGCTGTTTATATAGGATTGCCCATGCTGGCATCTCTTTCGGTTACCCACGGTTACCTGCCGCCTCATCCTGCTCCCGCGGCACTGGTAAAACAGTTTAATGCAGATATGGGCCTTACTTTATTGTATGGCCTTATTGTAGCCATTCCCGCAATCATAATAGCCGGGCCTATATTTTCGAAAACCCTTAAGAAAATAGAGTCGGTTCCATTAAAAACTTTTCAGCCGGCGGTAATAGAAGAAAGCCGGTTGCCTTCGCTCTCTAACAGCCTGCTTTCATCGCTGCTGCCTGTATTGCTGTTAATAGCCACCACAGTTATCCCTTTAATAAATCCCTCTTCGGAGCAGGTAAAGAATATATCTTCCTTTTGGGGCAACCCAATGATTGTTATGCTGGTGGCCCTGATTGTAGCAACATTTTCATTGGGTAAATCCACTGGCATGTCAATGAAAAAAATTACCACGGTTTACGAAAGTGCGGTAAAGGATGTGGCAATGATATTGCTGATCATTGCCGGGGCAGGCTCCTTTAAAGAAGTGCTTACCGTTAGTGGCGTGAGCAACGATATTGCCACAGCCTTGCAGGATTGGCCCTTGCATCCGCTGCTGCTGGCTTGGATCATTGCATGCATCATCAGGGTATGTATAGGATCGGCAACCGTTGCCGGGCTAACCACCGCAGGCATAGTAGCCCCAATGGTAATGCAGGGCAACGTAAACCCTAACCTCATGGTCTTGTCTATTGGTGCCGGCAGCCTTATGTTCTCTCACGTAAACGATGGCGGCTTCTGGCTGTTTAAAGAGTATTTTAACCTGAGCGTAAAAGATACCATACGGTCCTGGTCGCTCATGGAAACCATTGTTGCCATTGTGGGTTTGGGAGCGGTAATGCTGTTGAATATGTTTGTGTAAAAGTGGTAAGTGATTGGTAGTAAGTGGTAAGGAAAAGTTTATCGTTTGTAATTTACCGTTTGGGAGGTTGGTACAAACAATAAACGTCAAACTGTAAACTCCAAACGCTCAACGCTCAACGCCATTCGCCTTAAACACCCTGATGAAATTGCCGCCGAGTATTTTTAAAATATCTGCTTCGCTGTAACCACGTTCAAGCAACCCCTTTGTTATTTTAGGGTAATCCTGCACGCCATTAATGCCTTTGGGTAAAGATTCGATTCCATCCATGTCGGCGCCAATGCCTACATGATCAACGCCGGCTAACTTAACCATATAGTCAATGTGATCGAGAATGATGGAAAAGGGAGGACGAATAGCTTCCAAATCCTTTGCATTCCTGCCGGCAACCCATTTGCTGATAGCTGTATCGCTCCAGTTCATTTTCCGCAGCGAATCTTTATCCAGCCTTCGCTGGTTGGTAATTTGTTGTCGCCGCCTGTTATAACTACTGTCGAGAAATCCCGAATAAAAATTCACCTGTATTACGCCGCCGTTTTTTGCAACTGCCTTTATCTGATCGTCCTTAAGGTTACGGTATACCGGGCATAGCGCATATGCGCTACTGTGCGATAGCAATACCGGCTTGGTGGTTACTGCCAGTGCATCGTAAAACGTTTTGTCTCCCGTGTGTGAAAGGTCAACCATCATTCCCAGTTCATTCATTCTCTTCACCACCCTTTTACCAAAATCATTTAGCCCCGGCACACCCGTCTTTCCCGCTTCTTCTTTTGCCGAGCTTGCCCACGAAGTAGAGTTGTTCCAGGTAAGTGTAAGGTAACGCACGCCACGGTTGTATAAACTGTCTATATAATCCAGCCTGTCTTCAATCATATGGCCGCCTTCAACGCCAATCATACAACCCAGCCTTTTTTCTTCTACCGCCTTTTCTAATTCACCTGGCGATGTTACCATCATCATTTTAGCAGGATTGCGGCTCACAATGGCGTACAAAGAATCGATTTCAATATTGGCAAATTTATAGGCAGTGTCTTTACCAAATTTGTCGTCGCAAAAAACAGAGAAGACCTGTATATCAATACCGCCTTTTTTAAATCGCGCTATGTCTGAATGTGTTTTGCCACGCAGGTTTTTTTCAATATTCAACCCCTCCATTGTTGCCGAAGAAAGAATATCATTATGCGTATCTACTACAATGGCATTGTTGTGCAAAACCTTATAACGCTGAGCGCTAACCGTAGATACAGCCATAATGAAAACTATAATCAGCAGGAAATTCTTCTTTTTCATAAGTTGTTTTAAGCAGGCTTTCAGCGGTCAGCTATCAGCTTGCGCTGTGGGAGTTTGGGGTTTGGAGTTTATTGTTTGTATGACAAACCGTAAACAAAAAACCTTAAACCCCAAACCTTTTATTCTTCCTTCGCTCCCTTTTCTCCTACAAACCATTGCTCCTTGTTTTTGAACAAAACATTAAACGTGGTTAATGAGCCGTAAATGCGGGTTATATACTGCTGAAGGTTAACTTTCTCCCCGTCGCTTAACACTTTGTGTGCATTGATCTGTTGCTCCAGCACCCTCAGCCGGTCGCGCAGCATCACTATTTTGTGAAAGAACGCTTCAATAGGTATTTCTTTAGGCTTCAGTGAAGAATCTGCCGGTTTTAAAATCATGGTGCCGCCTGCCCATCGGTCGCCCAGTGGCACATTTTCGCTGAGCCCGCCCCACAAGCGAAGAATTTTAAGCAACGATTTTTCTGTTTCAGAAACCGTTTCTACTTCTGCCGTAACATTTTCGGCGATGATCTCATCCAGTTGCGGATCTGTTTTATCAATCTCTTTTACGCCATGATTGATAAACGATATGAGGTAAGTAGCATATTTTACAGCCACCACCACTCCCGGTCCAAACTGGGTATGTTGCAGGCGTGTGCCTGGTCCTAATAACTGTTGTTCCATAATTGCGAATGTAATAGTAATGCATTCAACACAAAAGTTTTGCAGGTAGATGCTGCTACAATATAAAGTTTTTTAAAATCAGATTCAGCAACAATGCAGAGGAAAATAATTTGCAGAACATGCTTGATGAAATTTTTGCCGCTCCACAATAATAAGCCATGCACAGTGTTATTGATATTAGGTTTATTAAAGAAGCTTTGTGGCTTCTTTTCAAATTCAGTTGGTCGTGCTTTTTCTATCGCACATTACTGCTAATTTTTTCTCAACGTTTACAATAAAAATTTACGAACTATGAAATCGCCCATTCTACAAGTTTACATTGAATCTTATACAGGTAATTTTGGAACACATTTCCACTTAACATCAGCAATTTTTTAATTGTTGCCGGGGGAATTTTCTATAACGTTTTTTTCCAACGGAATTTTTTTCAAAACCGACGCTAAAACATAATTAATACTACAAAACATTATTTTCATTTTTTGTAAGTTGCACTCACTATTACAAAATACTTCGGACTGGATTAACTGAAATTGATACTGCACGTTTGTTTAAATTTTTACCTGGTTAGTTTTTAGAAAAATGATTGTTCATCCAATTCCTATGACCGTTTTTCGGCTAACCTTCAAGGTTATCATATAAAAGCTGAAAAGTGACTATTCTATTTAGAAAAACCATCCTGGCACAAAGTGTCTTAATATGTCTTTTTTGTGGCATAAGCGGAAACTTGTTTGGCCAATTGAAATCCGATTTTACTATGGATCCGCCGAATGGCGGATGTTCGCCTCTGTCTGTAAACTTTAAAAATACCACTACCGGCGCATCATCTTCAGCTACGTATGAGTGGGAGTTTGGCAATGGCCCCAATAAAGGTTACGATAAAGATGCATTTGCAATTTATATCAATGAAAAAACTTACACAGTAACACTTACTGTTAAAGATGGTGGGCAAACATCCAGCGTTAGCAAAACCATTACGGTTTATAAAAAACCTGTTGTTGATTTTTCGTTTACACCCCAAAAAGGTTGTGCGCCTTTACCGGTAACATTCACCAGCAACTCATCAGCAGGCGATGGCACTATAGCCAGTTATGTGTGGGACTTTGGCGATGGCATTACCAATTCAGGTGCCGACCTCCAGCAAACCGCACATGTATATAATGTTCCAGCCACGCAAACACCTATTCTTACCGTAGTAAACAGCTATGGTTGCTATGCCACCGATGAAAAACCGGCTATCACCGTTCTGCAACCTATTAAAGCAGATTTCAGTATTCCCCAAACGGCTTTGTGCACGGTTGGTGAATCGCTTTCGTTTACCAATAAAAGTACCGGGCCGGGCAACCTGAGTTATATCTGGACCTTTGGCACAGGTGATTCTTCGCGGGAGCAGAACCCAACTTATACATTTACCGAAAAAGGAGCCTTTACCATAAAACTTATTGCCAGCAGTTCACAAGGATGCGCCGACAGTGTTGAAATGCCCGACCTGGTGAATGTAGCCAACTTTGTTACTGATTTTGAATTGCCATCGAAGATCTGCTCTAATGCACCCACCACTTTTACAAACAAAAGCACTCCTGCCGCCAATCAAACCACCTGGCAAATCGACGGGGTAACCGGGTCTTATTATGGCAATTCGTTTAACTATACTTTTGCACGCCCGGGCAGGTATACTGTAAAAATGACGAACACTTATGGCTCCTGCACCGAAACAAAAGAAAAAGAAATTGAAGTAAACCCGGGGCCAAAACTGGATGGTTTTATAGATGACCTGACGGCTGTGTGTGGCACGCCGGTTACCGTAAAATTTACCGATACTTCTTCCACGGCCGTGAGCTGGCTTTGGAATTTTGGGGGGCAAACGGCCGATACCAAAGAGGCTACACACACTTTTACCAGCGATGGTTATTACACAGTTAGCCTGCAGGTTACCGATGGTGGCGGCTGCGTAAATAAAACACAAAAAACATTCAGCCTTTTTAAACCTAACTTTTCCATCAATACTTCAGGCCCAACAAATGGCTGTCCCGGGTTTTCTACGAAATTCTCGGCGAATGAGCCAAGCAAGATCAAGGAATATGAATGGGATTTTGGAGATGGCGGAACATCAACGGAAGCTAATCCTTCTTACACCTTCAATAAAACAGGCAGCTACACAGTTACGCTTCGCTACACTACTACCTCCAACTGTAAAGGCGTGGCACAATTCAATAGTGTGAACGTGTATGAAAAACCGGAAATTGATTTTTCGGTATCATCGACAGAAGTGTGCGGCAGAACGCAGATACGTTTTACGGGACAAACAACCAACGGAGCCAGTAACTGGCAATGGGATTTTGGCGACGACAATCCAAATGGTTACTATACGGGCGGAATAGAACCTGTTTACAACTATGAGCAGGCGGGAGAATACACGGTTACTGTCATTGCAGGGATAGGCACCTGCCTGGATACTATTGTTAAACAGAATTTGGTAAAGGTACTTCCGCCGTTTCCTAAAATTTTAGACCAAACGCAGAGTTGTGTAAGTGGAGAAGTTGCTTTTTCGCAAAGTGCCACCACCAATTTCGCCAATAAAATGTGGTGGGATTTTGGCGATGGTGTGGTGGAAGAAATTGATCCCTCCCAACAGGTTATCAAACATGTTTATAACAAAACGGGAAGGTACACGGTAAAACTTATTGCAGAAGCTTCTCAGTGCACGGTGAGTGATTCGCTTTCGGTTAATGTTTTGCTTCGCCAAAAACCGGTGCTCTCTGCCAATCTCGCCGAAGTGTGTGGCAGCGGCGATCTTCGCATCACCATTTCGGGGTTAGACGCTAATCCTTATTTTTCAAACAATGCTGCAAATCATTATTCTATCCAGGGATGGATTTATGGAGATGGAACTTCGTTTAATCCCACTTTTACCCAACGCGACCCCTATGTGGTAAACAATTTCAGCGCTACAATTACCGGGCTCAAAAACGGGCAGCAGGATATTCGCGTAATACTGGCTCCTGTTACCTATCCCTGGTGTGCCGATACATCTGATGCTATTCCTTTAAAGATAAAAGGCCCAACGGCAACTTTTAGCTTTGCACAAAACAATGTTTGTTACAAGCTACCGATAATTTTTAAAGACGAATCGGTAGGAAATGGCGGCGTTCCTTTGAAACTTTGGGAGTGGAATTTTGCTGATGGAAACAAAGCATTGTTTACCGATGCTGATTATCCTGAAAATGGACTGGTGGAACATTTGTATGGAACACCGGGTCGTTACTACCCTGTTTTAAAAGTAACCGATGCAGAGGGCTGCACATCTGCAACGCCGGATTATTCTTCCAGCTATGCGAGTGTAAAAGGTCCTAAAGCGGATTTCTCTTACTCACCCGAAAACATCTTTCCTCAAACACCGGTATATTTCTACAATAATTCAAACACCAGTAACAGCAATCCCAGGTTCGACTGGTATTTCAGCAATGGCACAGACTATAACAATGCTTATCAGCCGCCATCTAAAACATATACACGGTTTGGCGTTGACACCGTTACGATGATAGCGCGTGACCCGGCGGGATGCAGGGATACGGTTACCAAAATCATCCAGATAAAAGAGGTGGTAGCTTCTTTTACTTACAAAGACACTTACATTAATAATACAAGCTGCCCGCCGGCAATTGTAAACTTTACCAACACCTCGCAAAACGCACAACGTATTGAATGGGATTTGGGCGATGGTGTAATTTCTGCAGGCAATAACAACACGCCTACCCGAACTTATTACAAACCGGGCGTGTATAAGGTTATTCTGTACGCCTACAGCAACAATAACTTCCTTGATTCGTCTGTGCAATACATTACCATAAAAGGGCCTTATGCCGTTTTAAAGGCAGACACATTATCGGGATGCCTTCAACAGCAGGTAACGTTAAGCGCCGAGGTAAACAATGCGTCTTCTTTCAGTTGGGATTTTGGAGATGGCACTGTTCAGCAAACCACCGACACCTTTGCCGTGCACAATTATGCCACAGCAGGTATTTACAAGCCTGCACTTATTATGAAGGATGGCAATGGCTGTTCGGGTACTTCGGAGCTGCCGGAACAAATAATAATCGATTCGCTGGCCATACTTGATATTAAAAATCAGCCGGCGCCGGTTTGCGATTCTGCGCTGGTTCAATTCAATCCTGATATCAGGAGCCTTGCCAATGACGAATTGCAACAGCCTTTAACCTACAACTGGGATTTTGGAACAGGCAATGCTGCGGATGTTTCTTCCGATAGTGTGGCTTCTTTTTATTACAGGCAGCCGGGCAAATTCCTGGTAACATTAAAAGTACGTTCGCCGTATGGCTGCGCCAAAGAAAGAACAGACACGGTATCGGTTATACAAACACCCGAAAGCCGTATTGCGGGACCGGCCGAAATTTGCCAGGATGGAACCGCACAGTTTTCCGCATCGGCAGATATTACAGACGGTATTGAATGGCGCTGGGATTTTGCCAACGGTACTACCGATACCGGGCAAACGCCGCCAGCACAATTGTATACACAACCGGGCGTTGTTTCCATTCAATTGCTTGCAGAAAACAATGGCTGTGTAGATACAGCGGTGCATGAGCTTACTGTAAACAGGCGGCCTAATGTGAACATTGCGCCTAAAGATCCCGTGGTTTGTTTGGGCAATAGCCTGCAGCTAAGCGCTGAAGATGGTACGCAATATGAGTGGAGCCCTTCTCTTTACCTGGACCGTACCGATATTGCCGACCCCGTTGCCACGCCTGCAGAAAACATCAGGTATACCGTTGAAGTAACCAATGCATTTGGATGCAAGCGCTCGGACTCTACGGCTATAACCGTTGCAAAACCTTTCAACATCCAGGTAGCGTCGGATACTTTTGCCTGCGAAGGAAAACCGGTACAGTTGCCGGTAACGGGCGCGGCCTCTTATCAATGGATCAACGCTACTGCCGGATTAAGCAGCACAACCAGCAGCAACCCCGCGGCGACGCCCACAGATTCTATTACTTATACTGTAGTTGGCTACGATGGTTCCAATTGTTTTACCGACACGGCTTCTGTTAACGTAGCGGTAGTTCCGTTGCCAAAGGTTACGGCGCCCGATGATATGGAGCTGCCAACAGGTAGCGAAATAGTATTGAACACTACAAACAGCAATGATGTTACGCGGTGGAGCTGGAGCCCGGTTAATTATCTCAACTGTACTTCCTGTCCTAATCCGGTTAGTACCCCACGAGCGAACATAGAATATACTGTTACAGCGTTTAACCAGTTTGGATGCGAAAGCAGCGACAAGGTGGCTATTACGCTGATTTGTGAAAAAGGATATGTGTATATACCGAATGCATTTTCTCCTAACGACGATCGTCGCAACGATATATTCTGTGTGATGGGAAGAGGTATACAGGCCATCAAATCAATGCGTGTGTTTAACCGTTGGGGCGAAGTAGTGTATGAAGCTGCTAACATGAGTGTAAGCATGAATCATTCTCATAACGGATGGGATGGGTACTATAAGGGAAAGAAGGCTGAAATGGGCACCTATATTTACTATATAGAACTGATTTGTGATACCGGTGAATTATTTAGCCGGAAGGGAACGGTTACGCTGATTCGATAGTACCATTGTGAAATTTTGGCTGCACGCCAACCACTTCAATTTGCAGTTCTTCCATTAAGGTAATTACCTGCAAATTGATTTGCTGTTTCACCTGATTGAACTCTTCTGCAGGTATAGGCGCTGTGTAATACTCTGCGTTAACGAGGTAGCCTTGTTGTACAATATCGTTTAAAAACAACACGCGGTTTTCGATGCGTGGATGCTGCAAAATAATCTTCATGCCTTCGAGCAAAGCTTGTAGCTGCTGTGCTGTTGTAGATGGCCTTAGTTCCAGTTTTAAATCTGCTCTGCGTTGTGTGCGCAGGCTAAGGTTGTCTACAATACTATCCACCATTTGTTTATTGGGCACGCTTACAAAGGTTTTTTCGTTGGTTCGTATGCGGGTGCTGCGTAGACCAATTTTTTCAACAGTGCCGGTTATGTTCTGCACTTTTAAAGTATCGCCCACAGCAAAAGGTTTATCAAAGAAAATAATAAAAGAGGCAATGAGGTTTTCTAAGCTTTCCCTGGCAGACAATGCCAATGCAGCGCCTACTATTCCAAGGCCTGTGAGCAATTCTGTGATCTGGTATCCAAACGAAAATTTGATGATGGTTAAAATGCCGAGTATGAAAACAATCGCCTTCAAAAAATCTTTGAAAAAAATGACCAACTGGTGTTCGCCTTGCCCGGATTCTTCGCTGGTATTTTTGCTGATAACAAAAGCAAGGTAATCTATCATGCGCAGCAGCAGGCGAAAGAACGATACAATTACCAATGCTATGGCAATGCGGTCTAATACTACTTTTGTATTTGATTTGTATACATCGTATTTCAGCGCTTCGGGAAAGGTAAGGGTAGAAAGTGCTACTACTGAAGTAAAGATGATGAGAAACTGCTCCAGTGGTTCCAGTATCAAATCAATAAAAGCTCTTCTGTCAACAGAACGGCCCATCAGCTTCATCACCCATATAATAGTAGCCGCAAGCGGGCGGCTGAAGAATTTTTTGAGTATGTACATACCCAGTATGATCAGCGCTATTGTTATATACTCGCCAATCGTGTTATCAAGAAATACCCTGTCTAAAAATTCATACATCTTCTTACCTGTTTTCCTGTTCAAAGAGGTATACTTCAATAGCGTTGTTGCGCATTACGTATATGCCCTCTTGCATAATGCAGATTTTTGCTGCCGATTCTATTGCTTCGGGAAGCGGCGCTTCCTGCAAATCAAAAGAACCGAGCGTGTATCTTACAAATTTGTTTTCCTTCCGGCCTACAATTGTTTTGCCGATCACCTGCAGATCTGTGATTTGAGTAATAGGCAATTCGTTTTTTAAAGCCCCGTAATAATCAAACACGTAAATTCCTTTTGCAGGATCGTACATGTATACAAAACCATCGCGGTCAATTATCTTTTCGGGCGATGGCATGGTCGTAAGCACCTGCCTCAGGTCTACTGTTTCAGTCAGCAGTTTTCCATCGTCACTTATTTTTTTTAGCCTGGCCGATTGTTCGTCGTATACCCACACATTATTGTCGTACGACAGCCCAACCGCCTTTGCCTGAAATACCCCCACCTTGCGAAAGTCAATGGTATTGATCCGGTTCATAAACCTGTCAAGCATTACCACGGTAGAAAAGTCTTTGTAATACAACAATACTTTTAAGGGATTGGTTACATCCATCAGGTACACCGTTCCGTAGCGCCGCACTTCATTAAATACATTGAGCGAATCGCCGCGGCTGTTGAGCTTTTTAAGCAACCCCGCAGGCGTTAGCACATACAGGTTCCCCAGGTTGTCTACCGTAAAGCTGCTGATGTTACCAGTAACGATTTTGGTGGCAGTTGCCGTATTTACACCGCTGCCGGGTTGAGCATATACAATGCTCATCCACACAAAACCAATTATTGTCAATAAAAGTCGCATCAGGGTTTGTAAAATTTCAGTTCCAGGTTCTGTCCATCAAATACGGCGTAACTGTAATAACGAATCCAGTCGCCCAGGTTGATATACCGGCTCCCATCTTTTAACAGAAAATCTATCGGTAAATGCCGGTGGCCAAAAACAAAATAGTCGAAATGCTCTTTTTGCAACACCTCTTTGCTGTACACAATCAACCATTCTTTGTCTTCGCCCAAAAAAGTAGCGTCATCATCTCCTGTAGCCGCTCTGCTGCTTTTGCTCGATCGGTTGGCGATGCTCATACCAATATAGGGCGGCAGTAAGCCAAACAAGAACTGGCATATTTTACTGCGAAAAATCTTTTTCAGGAATTTGTATCCATGATCGCCAGGCCCCAGTCCATCGCCATGACCTATATAGAATTTTTTGCCGCTGAATTCGAACGTTTTAGGCTCGAAATACACCGGCACATTCAGTTCTTTTTCAAAATAGCCGCTCATCCACATATCATGATTTCCAACAAAAAACCATATGGGTATACCGCTGTCGGTTAGTTCGGCAATTTTTCCCAAAATGCGTACAAAGCCTTTGGGTACCACCTTTTTGTATTCGTACCAAAAGTCGAAAAGATCTCCCACAATAAATATCCCCGCTGCCTGCTCTTTTATTTCATCCAGGAATTTTACCACCAGCTTTTCCCTGGTCAGGCTGCTGGCGTGATCGGGCACACCAAGATGAAAATCAGAAATGAAGTATATTTTTTTTCCTGCGGGAAGCTCCATTGCAAACCTTGTATTTATGAGGAGTAGCTGCAAAGATAAAAGGCACTGTATAAACCAGTGCCTCTATTCAATTTAAAATTTGATATTGTTTGTGTTATGGCTTCGGAGTAATTTCTGCCGGAGGAACGCCTGCGCTAATGCCACCTTCGGTTCCGTTGCCTGATGGATGATGATCGTGCACCACATCTGCCGGTTTTTTCTCTTCAAACGGACGTTTGCCGATCAACTGCTCCAGGTCGCTTTGGAACAGCACTTCTTTTGTAAGCAATGCTTTTGCCAGTACTTCCACCTGTTGTTTCTTATCAACCAGCAAAGCCTTGGTTCTTTCGTATGCCTTGTCAATCAGTTTGCGTACCTCTTCATCTATCAGCTTACCGGTTTCTTCGCTGTATGGTTTGGTAAAATAGTTTTCCTGCTGAGGATCGTAGTAGCTGATATTACCTATTTTGTCGTTCATGCCATACACCGTTATCATGGAGTAGGCTATTTTGGTAATCTGCTGAAGGTCGTTGCTGGCGCCGGTAGATATTTTTCCGAAGAAAATTTCTTCGCTCGCGCGACCGCCGAGTGTCATGCATATCTGGTCGTTCAACTGGTCGGTATTGTACAGGTATTGCTCTTTGGGAGTATATTGAGCGTAGCCCAAAGCAGCCGTTCCACGTGGTACAATAGTAACTTTCAGTAACGGGTATGCGTGTTCAAGATACCAGCCACAAATAGCGTGTCCGGCTTCGTGGTAAGCAATAATTTCTTTTTCGTCGGGCGAAATGATCTTGTTCTTTTTCTCCAGGCCACCAATTACACGGTCAATCGCATCCTGGAAATCGTCCATCTCCACTTCCGATTTTCCTTTGCGGGCAGCGATCAGAGCCGCTTCGTTACACACGTTGGCTATATCTGCGCCGGCAAAGCCAGGCGTTTGTTCTGCCAGTTTAAATACATCGAGCTTCGCAGATTTTTTGATGGGCTTGAGGTGAACGTTAAAGATTTCTTCTCTTCCTTTTACATCTGGCTTGTCGATGGTGATCTGCCTATCAAAACGTCCGGGGCGTAACAAAGCGCTGTCGAGCACATCCGGCCTGTTGGTAGCCGCTAAAATGATAATGCCGCTATCTGTTCCAAAACCGTCCATTTCTACCAGCAACTGGTTCAGGGTATTTTCCCTTTCATCGTTGCTCATCATTACATTCTTGCCCCTGGCGCGTCCTATCGCATCAATCTCGTCAATAAATATGATACAGGGAGCTTTTTCTCTTGCCTGTTTAAAAAGGTCTCTCACACGGCTGGCGCCTACCCCCACAAACAGCTCTACAAAGTCGGAGCCGCTCATGCTGAAAAACGGAACCTGGGCTTCGCCTGCCATGGCTTTTGCAAGCAGGGTTTTACCTGTACCGGGCGAGCCTACCAGCAAAGCACCTTTAGGGATTTTTCCTCCCAGTGCGGTGTATTTTTTGGGGTTTTTAAGGAAGTCAACTATTTCCATTACTTCCTGCTTGGCTTCTTCAAGTCCGGCCACATCGGCAAATGTGATGTTTACCTTCGTGCCTTTTTCGAACAGGGTTGCTTTCGATTTCCCGATGCTGAATATGCCTCCGGGACCACCGCCACCGCCGGGTCCGCCAACTTTGCGCATCATCAGCACAAACAATAGGGCAAACATCAGTAATGGGAATATATAACTGAGCAATGAGCCAAACCATTCGGGATCGCTCACAATATTTACCGGAACCTCTTTTACGTTGGGATGTGTTTTGTAAAATTCTGCCAGTGTGGTACCCTGGTAGGTTTTGGCATCGGGCACTTCAAACTGAAAATGCGGCCCGTCTGTTTTAGAAATAATGTCCCACTTATCGCCGAGCAATGTGCGGTATACCTGCTTTTTAAGACTGTCTTTATACACATATACTCTTACAACATCCTTGTTTCTTACCAGCTCCAGCTTTTGGATATCGTTCTTCACCAGCATCTCATCTCTGAATTTGAGATCGGTGATGACATTAGCGGTAGGAGCAACGCCTTTCAAAAGTTGATATCCTACCAGTAGTAAGGCAACAATTCCGTAAACCCAATAAATATTGAACTTTGGACCTCGTCGCTGATTCTTATCGTCACCTCCTTCGCCTCCGCCGCCTCTTTTATTGAAACCAGGAACATTGCCTTGATTATTATCTTGTGCCATAATTGTATTAGTAACTTAAAAAAATTATCGGTTATAAAAACGGGCAATGCCCGGTATAGGCAGCTAATCCTGGTGTTCTACTTTTTCAGCGTCGTTCCACATTTCTTCCAGCTTATAAAATTTCCGCGTTTCGGGTTGAAAAACATGTACAACAATGTTCACGTAATCTATCAGCACCCATTGCATTGCCTGGTGCCCTTCGTGGCGGTAAGGCAATTCACCCAAACTGTTTTTTACTTCTTCTTCCACAGCATCTGCTATTGCCTTAACCTGTATGTGCGTAGACGCCTCGCAAATAATGAAAAAGTCTGCCACCGCTTCCTGTATCTTGCGCAGGTCGAGCGATACTATATTTTCACCTTTTTTTTGACGTATAGCGTTGATGATGGTTTTAAATAGCTTACTGTTCCTCGTTAATCTGGCTGCACGTTTGGGGCGTGCAGTTAACACCTGTAATGCTGCCAATAGTAATCAATTTTAGGTTACCCGTGTATTAAACGTGGGTTGATAGAATTATGTTTTATTAATACGCTGCTTGTTGCGGCTGAATTGTTTGTCTTATTCCTAACTTGCTCAAAAATAGTAATTAATTCTCTATTCTTACATGTTATCCTTTGGACGGCCTTTCAGCATTTTAGCCTCTATTGACAGTACCAACAACTATGCCATGCAAATGGTACATGCCCGTTTGGCAAAGCACGGCGCAGCCTGGTTTGCGCATGAGCAAACTGTGGGAAAAGGACAGCGTGGCAAAACCTGGGTTGGCAACAAAGGAGAGAACATTGCACTGAGCATTGTAGCCGAACCTCATTTTTTATCGCCGGTTAATTCATTTTGGCTAACGGCGGCGGTTGCTAACGGTGTTTGCAATTTTGTTAAATCCATTGCGGGCGATGAAACCAGCATTAAATGGCCTAACGATATTTACTGGCGTGACAGAAAGGCAGGAGGCATTCTGATAGAAACACTTATACGAGCGGGAAAATGGCAATTTGCGGTTATGGGTACCGGTATTAATGTAAACCAGGTGAACTTTCCACCGCAGCTAAACAAAGCCGTTTCTCTGCGACAAATTACAGGCAAACAATTCGATACCGTTGAACTGGCAAAGGAATTGTGCGGTTTTATAGAAGCCGGCTACAAGGAGTTGGAGAACGGCGGGCAGGCGCTTGTAATGCAGCAATACAACGAACAGTTATACAAGCGGAAGCAGGAGGTTCGGTTTAAAGACGGCGACGGAACGTTTACCGCCTTTGTGAAAGGGGTAACGAGTGAAGGTTTGCTTAATATTGAGCGAAACGGCAATGGACAAACGCTGACCTGGGGTACTGCAGACTGGATAATTGAATAATTTTAAACCAGTATCGTGGGTCACGAATAGATCAACCTTTATCTGCGATGCTCTTTATTGAGAGCAAACGCTCCGATCTGCCCTGCCTTACTTAAACGATATTGCAATTAAACGGATACTAAATGACGAACTTTATTCCCATATTTCCTCTGAGCGTTGTGGTTTACCCGGGCGAAGCAATCAATCTCCACATTTTTGAACCGCGCTACAAGCAACTCATCAATGAATGTTTCCAGGAAGTAAAACCGTTCGGCATTCCTTCTGTCATCAATCATAAAATTGAGGAGCTGGGCACACTGGTAACGGTAACCGAAATAGTAAAAACTTACGATAACGGGGAAATGGACATCAGCACAAAGGGCGTGAGTGTTTTCAGGATATTGGAGATCATCAAAAATATACCAGACAAATTATACAGCGGCGCTATTGTAAACTATCCCGATAACGACGACATGGGCAACCAGGACATGATGAAAAAATTGCTGGGAAACCTGCGCGAAATGCATCGTCTTTTAAACATTTCAAAATCCTTTAAAAAGGCCGATGAAGAACTCACTGTCTATGATATTGCTCACCATGCAGGTTTGTCTATTGAACAGGAGTATGAGTTATTGGGCCTTACCCGTGAGCTTCAGCGACAGGAATACCTCAAGCGTCATTTGAATAAAGTAATACCTATACTGAATGAAACCGAAGCTTTAAAAGAAAAAGTAAAGCTAAACGGCCATTTCCGGAATTTAGACTCGATTTAGGGAGTAAGGCATAAGGTGGGGATATAAGGAAGAAGCTGTTTCAGGTTACTGGTTTCATGGTACAAGTGCGTTGAACCCTACAACTTGCAACATGTAACCTTCTTACCACTTATCACCTATCACTTACCACTATGCCTTTAGCTATTCATGCTCGCCAAAAACTCCTGGTTGTCTTTTGTACCCCGCATTCTTTTCAAAAGCTCATTCATGGCTTCTTCGGCATTCATATCGGCGAGATAATTGCGCAGCAGGTGCATTCTTTTCAATACATCTTTATCGAGCAATAGGTCTTCGCGGCGGGTAGAAGAGGCTACAAGGTCAATTGCAGGGAAAATTCTCCTGTTGGCCAGGCGACGGTCTAACTGCAATTCCATGTTACCGGTTCCTTTAAATTCTTCAAAAATCACTTCGTCCATTTTCGAGCCGGTATCTATCAGCGCTGTAGCCAGGATGGTTAATGATCCGCCATTTTCAATTTTTCGCGCAGCGCCAAAAAACTGTTTGGGTTTTTGCATGGCGTTGGCTTCCACACCGCCTGACAATACTTTGCCCGAAGCCGGCGCTACAGTGTTATGCGCACGCGCCAAACGGGTGATAGAGTCGAGTAATATCACTACATCGTGACCGCATTCCACCAGGCGCTTTGCTTTTTGCAAGGCAATGGTAGAAACCTTCACGTGTTTTTCTGCAGGCTCGTCAAAGGTAGAAGCAATTACTTCTGCCCTTACGCTTCTTTCCATATCGGTCACCTCTTCCGGGCGCTCGTCCACCAGCACAATCATCAGGTAACATTCCGGGTGATTTTGCGCAATGGCGTTGGCAATATCTTTCAGCAATACCGTTTTACCGGTTTTAGGCTGGGCCACAATCAAACCACGTTGGCCTTTACCAATAGGCGTAAACAAGTCTATCATCCGGGTGCTGTACAGCGAAGGTGAAGTAAACATGTTTAGCTTTTCGAAAGGGAAAAGCGGAGTGAGATAGTCGAACGGCACGCGATCTCTTACTTCCTCGGGAGATTTGCCATTAATACTTTCTACTTTCAGCAGGGCAAAATATTTTTCGCCTTCTTTGGGTGGGCGAACAGATCCGGAAACGGTATCACCCGTTTTCAATCCAAACAATTTTATCTGCGAAGGAGAAACATAAATATCATCGGGAGAGGAGAGATAGTTGTAGTCACTGCTTCTTAAAAAGCCATATCCGTCGGGCATCATTTCCAATACGCCCTCGCTCATTACTACGCCGTCAAATTCTATGTTAAAATTCTGCTCGCGGCGATTGGGATAGTGTTTACGCTCAGTCTGCGGCTCTTCCAGCACGGGCAATTCAGCTTGTACCGGCGCTTCTTCAACAGCCTCCATTTCTTCTGCTTCGGGTATTTCTATAGCATCATCTTCCAGTTCATCTTCAACGGGCGGTTCCTCTACCTGTGCGGCCGGCCGCGCTGATTTTTTTACCACTTTTTTGTCTGCCTGCTTTTTCTCAGGTTCTGCGGCCTGCTTGCGTTTTTTTGCAGCAGGGGCGGGCTTTGGAGCCTCCGATTCAACAATTGCCTCTTCGGTAGAATTGGCTGTTGTTGTTTTTACCAGCCGCTTACGTTTGCCGGGTTTTTCTTCTGAACCGCCTTTGGCAGCAGCGCTGTTTACGATTGCCTGCTTGTCCAGTATTTTATAAATAAGTTCTTGTTTATCGAGTTTTTTGGCGTTAGCTATGCTTAATTGCTCAGCAATATCCAGCAGTTCTGGAACGAGCATATCGTTCAATTGCAGAATGTCGTACATAAAATATACTAATGGTTTATCTCTTCAAACACCGAATAAGTTGAGAGAAATGTTGAAATGAATTTTTGGTTGAATGAAATTGGTGCGGAATGGCTAAAACTGATATAATCCTGGAGCAAAGGTAAGAACTGACCAGTTAGATTCCATCGGCAATAATACATCAATTTTCGGGATTTTAAAAAATTTTTACTCCCTTATCTTTGCCTGCCTTTTAAAAAATACCTGTTTATACAGGGTAATAACGTCTTTTTTGTTGTCAATTGCATTCAAATGGTGGTGTATAATGTTAGACCATCGACAACTAAAAGGATAAAAAATAATTATTTTATGTTCAACACAAGGATTAAGATCAAAGAATTACTTGGCCGCGAGGCAGAAAACCAGCAGGTAACCATTATGGGTTGGGTACGCAGTTTCAGGAATAACCAGTTTATTGCCTTAAACGATGGCTCTACCAATAATAACGTGCAGGTGGTGGCCGAGCTGGGTAAGTTTGATGAATCCCTGTTGAAAAGGATCACCATATCTGCTGCCCTTAAGGTGTCCGGCACCGTTATACCCTCTTTAGGCAAGGGGCAAAAGATAGAAGTAAAAGCCGAAATGATTGAGGTTTTGGGCGATAGCGATCCGGAAAGTTATCCGCTGCAGCTTAAAAACAGGCCCAGTCTTGAATATTTAAGAGAGATAGCGCACCTGCGTTTCCGGACCAACACGTTTGGCGCTGTATTTCGCATCAGGCATACACTGGCATTTGCCATTCACCAATTTTTTAACAACAAGGGCTTTGTGTACCTGCACACGCCGGTGGTTACTGCCAGCGATGCCGAAGGTGCAGGAGAAATGTTCAGGGTAACAACCTTACCGCTCGACAACCCACCGAGAAACGAAAATGGCAGCATCAATTTTAAAGAAGATTTTTTCGGTCGCTCCACCAACCTTACTGTAAGCGGTCAATTGGAGGGAGAACTGGCAGCAACGGCTTTGGGTGAAATTTACACCTTCGGTCCCACGTTTAGGGCCGAAAACTCCAACACGCCCAGGCACCTGGCGGAATTCTGGATGATTGAACCGGAGATGGCTTTTTACGACCTGGAAGACAACATGAACCTGGCCGAAGAATTTATTAAGTACATCATCCGCTACGCCATGGATCACAACCGCGATGACCTGGAGTTCCTCGCACAACGTTTAGCGGAAGAGGAGAAGCAGTTGCCGCAGGATAAAAGAAGTGAGCTGGGTTTGATAGAAAAGCTGGATTTTGTATTGAACAACGCTTTTGAAAGAATTACTTATACCGAAGCAATAGAAATATTGCTGCAATCGCCGGCATATAAAAAGAAGAAGTTCCAGTACCCGGTAGAATGGGGAATAGACATGCAGAGTGAGCATGAGCGTTACCTGGTTGAAAAACATTTTAAGAAGCCGGTAATTGTTACCAACTATCCTGCTGCAATAAAAGCCTTTTATATGCGGCAGAACGACGATGGTAAAACCGTTGCGGCAATGGACATCCTGGCGCCGGGCATTGGAGAAATAGTAGGCGGATCTCAACGCGAAGAGCGGCTGGATAAGCTGGAGCAACGCATGAAGGAAATGAATGTTCCTACGGCTGAATTGTGGTGGTACCTCGATACCAGGCGATTTGGCACCGTTCCACATGCTGGCTTTGGACTGGGCTTTGAAAGAATGGTGCAATTCGTAACGGGTATGAGCAATATACGCGATGCTATTCCTTTCCCCAGAACACCAAAGAGCGCTGAGTTTTAGGACTGGATAGTGCAAGATGAGCCGGGATGGGTGGGATAAAAATGCAAAATGATACATTAAAAACCGCGGATGTGCAGATTAGAAGAATAATCTGCGCATTCGCGGCTATAGCAAAATAAACGCTCCCCTAATCTTTTTCGTGAATGGACATTATGGGAATATGCGAATGAAACGCCAGCTCCGTTGTATGGCTTTTCTGGAACAGTTTGTCCAGCAACCGTTGTTTCCGGGGAATCACTATAATGAGGTCAATATTGTTGCTTTCTGCAAATGCGCTTATTCCCTTTTCTACATCTTCGTTATTAATAAAAAAATATTTGGGCTTTGCATCCTGCAAAATGGTATGCAGCAGCACCGATTGCTCCGGGGTATCCGGCTTAAAATGTTTATTGTCGAAATCAACATTCAGCACGTCCAGTTCAGCGCCGAAAACTTTTACCCATTGCTTTATAACATCAGCCGGAGTTGATTCAGCAACAGCTTTAAAATCGCAGGCAAAACCTATTTTTTTTATGCTTTTAAATGCACATCCCGGCGGCACCACTACCACAGGTGTAGTAAGGTTCCTGATGGCAGAAAGGGTAGAGCTGCCAAGAAACAATCTTTCCACAAAACCAGCTCCTTTTGTTCCCATTACAATGGCAAACGGTTTAAGCGTCTTTTCCAGCTCTTCTAATTCGTTTACCAGGTCGCCCAGCCTTAGCTCTGTGTAAATAACCAGGTCGTTGCCTGCTACGCGCTGCACCTGCTCTTTAGCATGTTCGAGCTTTTCTTTATTCATAGCTTCCAGGTCATCTACATCAATAATGGGCAATGGTACTTCCGTTCCTGTATAAGAAACCGGTATTTCGTATGTATGCATCAGCGTAACAGAAGCCTTTATTGCTTTTGCCATGTCTACAGCATAGTTCATGGCATTGATAGCTATCGGCGAAAAATCGGTGGGAACAATGATGGTTTGCATAAACGTGTTTTGATGTATTAAAAATAACGCAACAACTTTACGGCCTACATGATAAGGTTCACCCCGTCTGCTGATTAAATGTACAAAACAGAATAAAGAGCTTGCCTTCCATTCAAATATTTGATACTAAATTCACACCAAAATCAGGTATATCCAATATTAAATCGGGCTGTATGAATATTCCAGTTGTAGACCTTGCGGCATTTACCAATAAAAATAGCGAAAGTAAAAGCAGTTTTGTAGAACAGTTGGGTCGGGCTTACGAAGAAGTTGGTTTTGTAGCGGTGAAAAATCATGGCATTCCTAAAGAATTAATAGAAGCATTATACAACCACGTACAGGAGTTTTTTTCGTTGCCTTTACAAAAAAAGCTGCGGTATGAAATTGCCGGGCTGGCAGGACAACGGGGCTACACCTCTTTCGGCCGTGAACATGCTAAGGGAAGCGAGGCTCCCGATTTAAAAGAGTTTTTCCAGTATGGACAAACGGTTGAAGACGGAACTTATGTTGCAGAAGAATATCCGGAAAACGTAATGGTGAACGATGTAGCGGGTTTCAATGCTACGTTTTATAAAGCTTACCGGGCTTTTGAAAACAGTGGCCAAGCCTTGCTACAGGCTATTGCATTATATCTTGGACTGGATGAACATTTTTTTGATGAAAAAATACACAACGGCAATTCCATTTTACGGGCCATACATTACCCACCCATTACAGAAGAACCCAAATCGGCCATTCGCGCCGAGCAGCACGAAGATATTAATTTAATTACTTTATTGGTAGGTGCCAGTGCAGATGGACTGGAAATATTGACAAAGCAGCAGCAATGGGTCCCCGTTACTTCCCTGCCAGATCAAATTGTGGTGAATGTGGGCGACATGCTGCAGCGGCTAACGAACAATAAATTGCGAAGCACTACGCATCGTGTGGTGAATCCTGCCCGGGAGTTTTGGCATACATCAAGATTTTCCATTCCTTTTTTCCTGCACCCGAAAGGAGGGATGTCGCTTGCCTGTTTGGAGAGTTGTGTCGATAGGGAGCATCCCAAAGCATATCCCGATGCCACCGCGGGCGAATACCTGGATGAACGATTGCGGGAAATAGGACTTAAGAAATAGATCATCTGTCTGTAAAACCTGTTTAATTTTTTCTTTTGAATTTTTTTCGCCACATCCCATTCCTGAAAGCCGTGTTTTTATACAGCATCACTGCCTTTGGTGGAGCGCAGGGGCATTTTGCTATGATGATGAAAACATTTGTGGGCAGGCGTAAAGATATAACAGAACAGGAGTTGCTGGAGTACAATGCATTCTGCCAGTTGCTTCCCGGCGCTTCCTCTACACAAATCATTACATTAATAGGGTATAAACGCGGCCGGTTGCCATTGGCCATTGTAACCCTGTTGATATGGATATTACCTGCCTGCTCTTTAATGAGTTTTTTTTCTTTTGGAATAGCTTATTTCGAAGAAACCCGTCTGGAAAATGATTTTTTCAAATTCATACAACCCATGGCCGTTGGCTTTTTAGCCTTTGCAACCTTCAGGGCGTATACATTAATGGCTACCAATAAAGTGGCAAGGATTATTATGGCATTGATCATGGTAGTTACTTATTTCCTCTTTAAAACACCCTGGGTGTTTCCCGGCGCTATTTTACTAGGGGGCATTATTACCAATTTTACAGAAAAGGCAAAGAAAATTCCGGTTGAACCGAGACCTATAAAGTGGGGGAACATAGTAATATTTTTTGTAATATTTTTAATTGCCGGTACTTTCAGTGAGCTTGCCCGAAAAAACGAATGGCCGGAAAGAAAAGCGCTCAACCTTTTTGAAAATACTTATCGTTTTGGAAGTCTCGTGTTTGGCGGCGGCGACGTGCTGATGCCTATGATGTATGAGCAGTATGTTATTCGACCTACCACGCAAAGAATTCAGGAAAGAAACCAAAATGTATTGAAGATTCCCAAAAGCGAGTTTTTAACGGGAGCAGGATTGGTTCGCGCTATTCCGGGGCCCACTTTTTCTTTTGCTGCCTTTGTGGGAGGGGAGGCGTTGAAGCCTGAAGGAAGAAACATGCAGTTGCTGGGATGCATTATAGGAACCTTCGGAATTTTTTTACCGAGTGCATTATTGGTGTTGTTCTTTTTCCCGGTTTGGAATAATTTAAAAAAATACAGTGGCATATACCGATCTCTTAAAGGCATTAATGCTGCAGTAGTGGGAATTATGGCTGCCTCTACCTTATTCCTTATGAAAGACATTTCCTTTTTCGAAAGTAATGAAGAACCTGCCATTAGTTTCTTAAACATTGGTGTTATTGCAGGTACTTTTCTGCTGCTCACTTTCACCCGGCTTCCGGCGCCTGTAATTACACTGTTGTGTCTTTTACTGGGATGGCTATTTTGAGCAAGTTTGTCGTTTGGGGTTTATTATTTATGCTGCGCAGCTCAACTTTGTTTGTAATAATTATTACTCACTATCTCGTTCATAACGGCATCAGGCACCAGGTATCGTATTGATTTGCCTTGCTTCTGCAAATCGCGAATATGTGTGGCGGAGATCTGAAGGAGCGGTGCATCCACAACCGTTACATTTCCAGATTGAGGCAATGGCACCTCAAAACCCGGGCGGGTATAGATGTAAAGAGGGTAGCGGTTCATGATAACCTCTGCATTTTTCCATTTGGGAAGGTTCTGAAAACTGTCACTCCCCATGATGACAGAAAAAGAATGCTGAGGGTATTTCTCTCCAAGATAAGCCAGTGTATCAACAGTGTAAGAAGGTTTTGGAAGATGAAACTCAATATCGCTTGCTTTTAGTTCAAAT
The DNA here is from genome assembly GCA_051955255.1 of Agriterribacter sp. Taxonomy (GTDB): domain Bacteria; phylum Bacteroidota; class Bacteroidia; order Chitinophagales; family Chitinophagaceae; genus Agriterribacter. The sequence goes on from JBQCGX010000007.1 coordinate 30,701, forward strand.
TCACCTTCAATGGCTATTCTTACAAGGTGAAGGCGATGATATTCATTCAATAAGGAGGTGGTAGTTTTAAATGGATTTTGAGGAGAAACCACAAACCACACCTGGTCAAGCGAGGTATTCTGGGTCATGAACTTGGCTATGATAAGATGTCCATGATGGATGGGATTGAATGAGCCAAAATATAAACCAATGTTCATTCTCAATATTTTGTCTGGTTACTTTTGGTGAGCGGCTTCTGGTTTTATCGAAGCTCTTCCACCAGCACGCTTTCCGCTTCGTTCAAACGCAAACTTAGGTTATAACCTGCAACATATACGGAAATAGGGTCTCCAAGGGGAGCCACCTGTTCAACCCTTACTGTTTCGCCGGGAATAAAACCCATTTCCATCAGTTTCAAAAAGAAGTCGTCCTTTTGTATTTCTCTAATCACCACCGTGGTGCCTGTAGGAATATCAGACAGTTTTTTCATCTGTTACTTTTCATTGTTTTTGGGTCGATGTCCGCCCACACCAAACGATCTGTTTAGGTAGCAGGAATTCATTTTATATCAAGAAGCAAATCTATTGTTTAGTTTTACAGAATAGGTTACGAATTTTGGAAAAGGAATATTATTATGACTGATATCCGGTTTTTCTTCCCTTATAAATCCATTGCACTGAATAACAGAACTCAGTTAAAAGCCTTTCTTGAAAAAGTATTCAGGAAGGAAAAACTGCAGTTGAAATCGCTTCATTATATATTTTGCTCTGACGATTACCTGCTCCAGATCAACAAAGACTTCTTAAATCATCATTATTATACAGATATCATAACATTTGAGCTAAGTTCTCAAAAGGGATTGGTTCAGGGGGAGGTATACATCAGCATTGACCGGGTAAAAGAAAATGCACAGGAGCTGCAAACCAGCTTTAAAAATGAACTGCATCGCGTCATTTTTCACGGAGCACTGCATTTATGCGGGTACAAGGATAAGTTAAAAGAGGAAATTATAACAATGCGGAAGGCCGAAGACCGTTTGCTTGATCTATATTTCAAGAAATAATTTGTTCCACGTGAAACGTTTCATACTTGTTCTTATTGTTACAGCTCTCTATTTTTCCAGCCAAGCACAAGGCTCTGTCAGTTTTCAAGATAAAGACTTCATCCTTTCACTGTCCAGAGATGAGTCAATCGACAGTGTTTTATCCTTACAACCTGCCTACAAAACACTCACCCGCGAAGAAAAGGAAATTGTGTACTGGATTAACTATGTGCGAAAACAACCCAGACTATTCTGTAACGAGGTGTTGCTGCCCTTTCTGCAGCAATTTCCTGAAGTTAAAAGCAGTTATTCAAAGTCACTGGTAAACGATTTGCAAACGCTCGGACCATCCAACATAATAATTCCCTCTGATAAATTGAACACAGTAGCAAGTCGTCATGCAAAAGATTTAGGAAGCACCGGCTCGAGTATCAGCCATAGCTCCAGCCATGGAATGAGTTTTCAGGAGAGGATGAACAAAGCAGGAATAACGAATTGTGTAGCCGAAAACGTGTATGAAGGAAAACAGCAAGCTTTACAAGCAGTGATCTTCCTTTTAATAGACAATGGCGTTAAGAATGTTGGTCATCGGAAAAATATCCTTGCAAAAGAAAATAAAGCAATTGGCGTAGCTTTTTATCCCATCAAAAACAGAAGCCCCTTTTATTTTCTCGTACAGGATTTTTCCTGCGAGTAACCATAATAAATTATGTTTCACGTGAAACACAATAAACAACGTCCTGCGCATTAATTTTGCAGCATGTTTTCAAAGTACGATGTTATTGTAGTTGGCGCCGGTCATGCCGGTTGTGAGGCAGCAGCGGCAGCAGCCAACATGGGCAGCAAGGTTTTATTGGTGACAATGAACATGCAAACCATTGCTCAAATGAGTTGCAATCCGGCAATGGGTGGAATTGCCAAGGGACAGATCGTCCGGGAGATTGATGCACTGGGCGGGTATTCCGGAATTGTGACCGACCATTCTATGATCCAGTTCCGCATGCTGAATAAATCAAAAGGACCAGCTATGTGGAGCCCACGTGCTCAAAATGACCGAACCCTGTTTTCTCTTAAATGGAGAGAAATGCTGGAACATACACCTAACCTTGACTTTTACCAGGACATGGTAAATGGATTACTGATCGAAGGCAACAGGTGCATTGGGGTAATTACCGGGTTAGGCCATCACATTACAGCCAGGTCGGTAGTACTTACTAATGGCACTTTTCTAAACGGCATTATCCATATAGGAGAGAAGAAGTTTGGCGGCGGCAGGGTAGCCGAAAAAGCAGCTACTGGTATTACTGAACAGCTTGTTTCATTGGGTTTTGAAAGCGACCGTTTGAAAACCGGAACACCGCCCCGGATAGACGGAAGAAGTTTGGATTACACTAAAATGGAAGAACAGAAAGGGGACGACGAAATTACCGGTTTCAGTTTTTCTAACACCAAAAAGATTACAGCCGAACAACAACGAAGCTGTTGGATTACCTATACAAGCCAGGAAGTACACGATATTTTAAAAACAGGTTTCGATAGAAGCCCAATGTATGCAGGAAGAATTGAAGGAGTAGGTCCAAGGTATTGCCCAAGCATTGAAGACAAAATAAATCGCTTTGCCGACCGGGAACGCCACCAATTGTTTGTTGAGCCTGAGGGATGGAATACTGTAGAAATTTATGTGAACGGCTTTTCTACTTCGCTTCCGGAAGAAGTGCAATATGAAGCATTGCGAAAAGTGCCTGGCTTTGAGAATGCAAAAATGTTCCGCCCGGGGTATGCAATTGAGTATGACTATTTTCCTCCAACACAATTGGATTACTCGTTGGAAACAAAACCAATTTCGCATTTGTTTTTTGCCGGGCAAATCAATGGAACAACCGGTTATGAAGAAGCAGCCTGTCAGGGCCTGATGGCAGGCATCAACGCTCATTTAAAAGCCAACGAAAAAGAACCTTTTTATCTCAAAAGAAGTGAAGCCTATATTGGCGTACTCATCGACGATCTGATCAGCAAAGGAACCGAAGAGCCGTACAGGATGTTTACCAGTCGCGCTGAGTTCAGAACATTGCTTCGCCAGGACAATGCAGATATAAGACTTACCCGAAAAGGATTTGAGTTGGGTCTTGCCTCTGGTGAAAGAATGGAGGCACTAGAAAAGAAAGAAGAAAATATATCTTCTATCCTTCAACTTTTAAATCAGCTATCGCTTGAGCCGGAAGAAGTAAACACTTTCCTTTCAGACGCGGGCTCAGCAACATTAACGCAAAAGCAAAAAGCAGCTCAACTGCTTTTACGCCCGGGCATTTCGCTCAGCGATATGGCAGCAGCAGTGCCTCGCATCTTTACCCAATTGCCAACTGCAGAAAAAGAAAGCCTGGAACAAGCAGATATACAAATTAAATATAATATATATATTGAAAAGGAAAGAGAACTGGTGGAAAAGATGAGTAAACTGGAATCATTGAGTATTCCTGACAATTTCAATTACAGCGTTATACCAGCCCTTTCTGCCGAGGCAAAACAAAAGTTCATCCGTATCAAGCCAAAAACTTTGGGGCAAGCCTCGCGCATCTCAGGCGTTAATCCGAGCGATGTTCAGATACTGATGGTGTATATGGGGAGATAAAAGGATTCAGCCGCAGATCGCAGCTACTATTTTTTGTGAGCTGCGGCTTACTGATACTCTCTAATAAAACTATAACCCTAACTGAGCACTTATATCCAGCATTCGCCGGATGGGCTTTAAAGCAGCCTGCCTCAACGACTCCTCCATCAGCAATTCAGGAGCTTCATATTCCATACACAAGTATAGTTTTTCCAGTGTATTCAATTTCATGTGGGGACAATCGTTGCAGGCACAGCTATTATCCGGCGGTGCGGGAATAAATGTTTTACCGGGGGAGTCTTTCTGCATCTGGTGCAAAATACCCGTCTCTGTAGCCACTATATATTCCTTTGCACTGTCTTTTTGCGTGTATTTAAGCAACTGCGTAGTGGAACCAATATAATCTGCTAACTGCAGCACGATATCCTCGCATTCGGGATGCGCAATCACTTTCGCCTCTGGATGTCTTACTTTCAACTTCGTTATCTTTTCACGACTGAAAATTTCGTGCACCATACAAGCGCCATCCCACAAAACCATTTGCCTCCCGGTTTGTTTGTTGATGAATGCACCCAGATTCTTATCCGGTGCAAATATGATCTTCTGATCTGCTGATAAACTTTCTACAATCTGTTTGGCATTAGACGAAGTGCAAATAATATCGCTCAATGCCTTTATGCCTGCAGAACAGTTGATATAGGAAATAACAAGATGATCAGGATATTGTTCTTTAAACTTTTTAAAAAGATCTGGCGGCGCAGAATCGGAAAGCGAACAACCTGCTTTCAGATCGGGCAACAATACCTTTTTATTCGGATTCAGGATCTTGGCAGTTTCGGCCATGAAATGCACACCGGCAAAAACAATAATGTCGGCACTTGTTTTTTCCGCCTGCTGTGCCAATCCCAAACTATCTCCTATATAATCTGCCACATCCTGTATATCCGCCTCCTGGTAATAATGCGCGAGGATCACTGCATTTTTTTCTTTTTTCAATCTTTCGATCTCTTTAAACAGATCCAGCCTTACGTCAACATCCACATCCAGAAACCCAACCTGCTCAACATTTTTCTTGGCATCCTCAATGTTAATTACTGCCATAGTATTTAATAATATTTATTATTTATTTAAAAGGCCTATTACTATTACGGCTGTGAATTTGGGGAAATTGTGCAACAATAATAGTTTGGCAAAGTTAAAGCTATTGGTTTATTCACGTTCGTTAACAGGAAATCCACAACAGCACAATCAATGCCATCGCCACATCAGCGGTTTTATCAACAGTGTTGAAACAAAAAGAGTGCGGAAAATTAAAGAAGGAAATTTGATGGTTCGGGCTGTTGAAAACAGGAGGTTAAAATTTTAAAAACCGGAATAAGACGTTGCATGTGTATCTGATCTTCCTGTCCAAAAAAATATTTATCCGAGTTTCCCACCGATATCCAATTCAAAAAACGGATTTTTCAACAACAAAGTGCCGGTTTACACAACGGGCTGTGAATTGTTATAAAACGCCCTTTCACTATTTTTTATTGTAACCCGTAATGATATAGATTGACACACTAAAAGAATCAATGCAGGAGTGCATTTCAGGCTGTTTTCCACAATTTGTTGATAAACATATATTCCCCTATTTTTGCCGTCCACAAAAATATACGATTCATAATATGTCTATTATTCAGACTATCCGCGACAAAGCAGCCGTATTGGTGTTCGGTATCATTGCCATAAGTCTTATTGGTTTTCTAGTGCAGGATGCATTTGTAGGACGCACTCATAATTTTTTTGATTCACCCACCACTACCGTCGGGGAAGTAAATGGAATAGATATTACAAAAGAAGAATTTGACGAGCGGGTACGAAATACAGAAGCTCAGTACCAGGCACAGGGATACAGGGTTGACGAGTCGATGCGCCAGGAAATCCAGGAACAAATATGGGCTGCGCTGGTAAATAAAGAACTGGTTGCTTCTGAAGCAAAGAAACTGGGCCTTGAATTCACCTCTAAGGAATTTACCAATTTATTGTTTAGTGATAAAGCACCCCAGGAGTTTAAACAACAGTTCACCGATCCTAAAACTGGTGTATATAATATAGAGGCAGCAAGAAACGCTTTTAAGACCATTCAAAAAAGTAAAAATGCCGAACAACTTCGCCAGGTGAATGAGCAACTCATAAACCCCATCATATTAAGTCAACTGCAAACAAAGTTGATGACCATTTACAGCAATGGCACATACCTTCCCAAATGGCTGGTTGAAAAACAGAATAGTGAGAATACACAGGTATCAGATATCTCCTTTGTCGGACTTTCTTATGCTACTGTTCCTGATTCTACCGTAAAAATTTCTGATGCTGCCATTAATGAATATATACAGGCACACAAGAACGACTTTAAGCAGGAAAAAAGCAGGAGCGTTTCTTATGTATTGTTTAATGCAGCACCCAACAAAGCAGACAGTACCAATTTGTGGAATAAAATAGAAGCATTGAAGCCGCAGTTTGCCGCAGCACCTGACGCCGGCATTTTTGCTACGCGCAACGGAACCAAATCGCCCTTCTTTGATGGCTATATCAATAAAAGCCGCATACAGGTGCCTGCTAAAGATTCCATATTGGCAATGCCTATTGGCCAGGTGTATGGCCCCTACTACGATGGAAATTCCATTGCATTGGCCAGGGTTATATCCACCAAGGTATTGCCCGATTCTGTAAGGGCAAGGCATATATTAATAGCTACGCAGAACCCTCAAACCGGTGAGCAAATATTGGCGGATTCCATTGCAAAAAAACGGATAGACAGCATACAGCAGGCTATAGCCGGGGGCGGTGCCAGTTTTGAAACCATGGTGGCGCAATATTCGGACGATGAAGGATCGAAAGTGCAGTTTGGCGACCTGGGTTATTTTCCTAATGGCCAAATGGTAAAGGAGTTCAATGATTTTTGTTTTGAAGGAAAAACCGGCGATAAAGGCGTGGTAAAAACGCAATTTGGTTACCATTATATAGAAGTAACCGACCAGAAAAATTTTGAGCAGGCGTATAAAATTGCATATCTCTCAAAAAATATTGAAGCCAGCAAAGAAACAGATGATGCCGCTTCGGCTGCAGCAACACAGTTTGCTTCTGCAAGCCGCAGCTCCAAAGCTTTTGATGACAACGTAACCAAACAAAAACTGAATAAGCGTTTGGCCGAAACCGTGAAAGAAATGGACTACCAGATCCCAGGTCTCGGTGCTTCAAGAGCTTTTGTAAAGTGGATATTTACCAATAAGGTAGGAACTGTTTCTGAGCCAATAAGCGTAGGCGATCAGTATGTGGTAGCTTTAATAACCGGCGAAAAAGAAAAAGGTGTGCAATCGGCAGCCGCAGCAAGAATAATGGTTGAGCCTATTTTGCGCAATAAAGAAAAAGCAAAACAACTGGTAAAGAAATTTGGAACTTATGCAAGTATAGACGATGCCGCCAAAAACACTGCGCAGCAGGTACAAACGGTAGACAGCGTGCGTTTTGCAGACAATTTCAAGCCGGCATTTGGTAACGAGCCAATTGTAATAGGCGCTTCGTTCAATAAAGCTTATCAAAGTAAAGTTTCTCCCGCCCTTACCGGAAATGCAGGAGTGTATGCGATTGTTATAAGAAACAATAGCACCGTTGCTGCTGAAAATACCAGTGTAGAGGAGCAACGCAAGGCTGCCATAATGCAAATGCAGCAAATGATGAGCTATGGCTGGATGCAGGCATTGAAAGAGTCTTCTAAAATTGAAGATCAGCGCCTGAAAGCAGGATATTAAATAAATAAACGGATAAAACGGGCCGCCTCCAATAGCTTTGGGGCGGCTCTTTTTATTTTTCGGTAATTTTGTTGCATGAGCGACATGATTGTAAATAAAGTGGCTGAAAGTGGTATCATTACCATTAACCTGGAAGACTTTTATCCAAAGGAAACCGTAGTGGTTTTTGACCTGAAGGATTATCTTTTCCGCGAAATGATCTTAAAGGAAAAAGAATTCCGTGAAACATTAAAGGCGGTAGACTGGCAGCAATATCAAAATAAAAATGTTGTGGTAACCAATACGGCAGATGCTATTATTCCCATGTGGGCTTATATGTTAGTGACAAGTTATCTTGAACCGTATGCTGCATCAATTGTTTATGGCAACGAAAAGCAATTGGTGCAAACCATTATCATGCAGCGTATCGAAGCAATTGATGTGACTGAATATGAGGGAAAGCGAATTGTAATAAAAGGGTGCGGAGATATTGAAATTCCCGAAGCAGCTTATATTGCCATTACCCGGAAATTGCGTCCGGTGGTAAAAAGCCTGATGTATGGAGAACCCTGCAGCACCGTGCCGGTATACAAAATGCCTTTATCTGCTTTGAAAAAATAGTAGCCGCATTTAATGGAATTATTTTTGATCTTCAGTTAAAAACGATCATCATGAATATTCCTCAGCAACACCAGGCGGTAATGCCCTATCTTATCTTAAAAGGAGCAAAAAAATTTATTGATTTTACTGAAACGGTTTTCGGCGCAATAGTCATCCATACCACTCACCGCGAAGACGGCAAAACGGTTATGCATGCAGAAATACAGATAGATGGTTCTACCATCATGTTTGCTGAATCAACCGAGGAATATACTCCTCAAACAGCAAACATGTTTGTATACGTTCTCGATGCTGATACTGCGTACCAGAAAGCCCTGGACCACGGAGCTGTTAGTGTAATGCCACTTTCTGATAAGGATTATGGCCGGACCTGTGGTGTAAAAGACCCCTGCGGCAATACCTGGTGGATAACGGCGGTGAGGTAGCAGTCAGCTATGAGCTTTCAGCCATCAGCCGTGAGCTGTTGCAAAGAGGCAGATATAATCAGTATGTACCAAGTAAAAAAGGTCTCCACTTTGGATCTTGCTTTTTGGATTCTTGATGCTTTCTTCTGTTACAATTGCACCAGTCCATGCTTTACTGCGTAGAGCGCAAGCCCAACGCGGCTTTTCACATTCAGCTTTTCAAACAGCGAATTGCGGTAGCCGTCTACGGTTTTGGGACTTACATACATTTGCGACGCAATTTCGTTATACGTGTATTCGCTGCAGGCCAGTTTCAAAAAATCTCTTTCTCTCTCATTCATCAAAGGGAGCATAGTTGATTTGAATGTGTCGGTTTCAGCAGCTTGTAAGGAATGAACCAGTTTGCCCGTTATAAAATCAGTATAATAGAATCCTTTATTGGCAATGGAGTGTAAGGCTTCCCCTAGTTCCCGCGGTTCAATGTCTTTGCAAACATAACCCTTCACCCCCAGCTTCAGCATACGAACAATCGACTCTTCCTGCTGTATCATACTTACCACTAAAATGCTTACCAACGGATAATTATCTCTCATCCATTGAACGGTAGCAAAGCCATCCATGTGCGGCATATTGATGTCCATCAGGAGAATATCAGGCTGGTTATTGAGGCTGATTTTTTTCTGCAGATCAACACCATTATCTGCCTCAAACAGAATTTTGTAGTCGCTGTTCACGGTAGCAATCAGGTTGATCATACCTTTTCTGAAAAGCGTGTGATCATCCACCAACGCCAATGTTTGAATAGGTTTTCCGGTCATGGTTCAGGAATTAGTTAGGAACTGATCAGGCAATCAGTTGGATATTGACAGTGGAGCCGTTTCCGGGGGTACTTATTATAGAGAGTTCTGCGTTGATCAGTTTAGCGCGGTTCTGAAGGTTTTTAAGCCCGGCGCCGATGGTTTGCATCTGTTCATCTACGTTAAAGCCTACCCCATCGTCTGACAATACTAATGTAACCAAATTTTCATTTGTTTTCAAAAAAACATTTATTTTTTTAGCGAGGCTGTGCTTTACCATATTGTTAATACATTCCTGCGCCATACGGTAAAGGATAGTCGCTTTATCGGTACTAAGCACAGGAAGCAAACCCTCCTGAATAAACGAAGCCTTAAATTCTTCGGTTTTATTCAGACGCTCCACTTCAATTTCCAACGCCCTGGCCAGGCCCATTTGCGAAATGCGGTCACCTCCTAAGCTTACCGATAGCGCTTTCAGATCTGTTATCAATTGGCGGGTCAACTCCTTTGTATCTTCTATACGTTGCTGTGCTTTTGGAATGTCGTTAAGGGGGATGGTATTTAGATTGATTTTGATGAGGCTGGCAATTTGCCCCAGGTTATCATGCAGCTCGTGGCTGATGTGGAGTAGGGTTTGTTCCTGGATTTCGAGTTGAGATTGGAGGAGGGTTTGGGAGAATTGAGATTGAAGGAGATTTTGAATCTCCCTTTCCTTTTTTCTTCTATAATAATAAACAACGAGAACAAAGCCGATAAAAGAAATAAGGATCAGTATTATTATAGAAACAATAAAGATGGTCGCTTCAATATCTAAATTTGTTTGCTGCATAGAATGCCAACTGCAATTAACAGATATAATAAAGTATTAACGGAAATACTGATTATTTGAACTCTTAAAGCCATTCCTTCATCTATGGAAAATAGATGATTTACATTACTCAAAAACAAAAAATTTCCTAAATAGCAAAACAATACTCCAAGGCTTATCCAAAACGTTAATGAAAATATAGGATTTCTCACTTCATCTTTCAGAATACTAGTATAAAGGTAATTGGTACAAGCAAAAACTAACAAAAAACTCCCCAGAGTATAGGTATTTGTATTAAACATTTCTATACTCTGGAGAAATGCTAAATTTATAATAGAGAAGCTTACAAATAGTGAAATAGCAAAATTTAAAGCGGCTACTGCGTATTTAGATAAAGCAATTTTCTTGTATAAAAACAAAAAAAAGGTAACTTCCGTAATCATTTCTAAATTATAAACTTCATAATTGCTTTTTGATTGCTTTGATAAATAAAATGCAATTGATTCATAGATGAAATTTGCAGACAGATAAAATAATAAATATTTGTAAAGGACTTTTTCTAATTTCTTCTTAGAAAAAATCAAGACAAGTAATCCTATCAAGATTACAGAGAGGATAAGATAGTTTGCAACCATGAACTTAGAGTATAATACTTCCAATATTTGTGAACTAAGATCCTGGTTTGATCACGGGACAACATACTCGATCTGTCATAGAAGGATCAGTAAATTCCTTAAAACCTGGAACGATAATGTAGTTGTCATTAGCCGGGTCAAATTTATTATCTGGGCAATCGCACTCAGGATTAATTTCGTCTAATTCAACATACTCATTAGGAGTACCGGGATTACCTATTATTATTTTTTCGATAACACACACTACAGTTAAGTGATTTGACACATCAGTAGTCCCATCGGTACAGTCTTTTTGATTCGGTAAGGTAATACCAAATTTGAAATTGATATTTGTATTTCTTAAGTCTGGATCTCCCTTGCTTTTAGCTATATTAAGAAATTTTTGGAGTGTCATAGCTGGTATTGACACAACCTTTATTTTTTTGAATTTACGAGACACAGTAGACTGTATTTCGACAAAGTCTTCAAAATCCTGAATAATTCTTTTATAATCATTTTGATTAATTAATCCTCTTTGAGGATCTGATTTTGTGATTACAATTTTGGTTGGCATAAAAAATTTTGTGTTTATTAAATAATAAACCCAAGCTACAATCAATTTTTATTTTTTTATACGGTACAAAACGAAAGAGGACTTTTCTATAATGAATACAGGAAAAACCCTGTATTAAACTCCATCTTTTTCACGTTGCTACGCTACGAACTGATTTCAACCTTTGTGCTAGTCATACTTGATTGGTTTAGCACGACCCACTCAAATTTTAGAACGGATTTAAATGAAAAGCAACTTTAGATTCATTAAATATCTCGCTGAAAAAAATACTACCGATTTCAAAACATAAAATATCGCCTCATTCAATTTTTGTCTGGAAAAAAGTAGAAAAATTTAAACTAAAAAAATGAAATATGAAAAATGTAATAGTGGTTGTAAAACCTGGAATTGATCCCAACATGCAAACAGTTATCGGAGTTAAAAGTACTGGCATAACAGCCCAACTTCAGTTTAAACCTGTGTACGACGAAGAACAACGGGGCATGTCGGCAAAGGAAAATGACAATCCAAGATTAAGTCAGTTAAAGGATAAAATGAGCAGATCTTATTCCCTTTCTGTTAACGAAGAGAATGCAGAAGCAGTAATAAGGCAACTGGAAGAATCCGGGATTATAGAGAGCTATGAAGAAAATGAAGAAAACCATGCCTACTTTATATCTAACGACCCCTTGTATTCTTCACTACATGGATTAAAAAAAATTCAAGCTTCAGCGGTTTGGGATATTGGCATTACCGGCAAAAATATAATTGTTGCTGTTGTTGATACGGGCATTGATGTTGATCATCCCGATCTTAACCCCAATCTTTGGGAGGATAGTAAAGGTAATCATGGATTTAATGTGATTGATGACAGTAACGATTTGAAGGATGAAAGTGAACATGGTACACATGTCAGTGGTACTATAGCTGCAGTAGTAAACAATTCAATAGGTATAGCTGGCGTTGCACCCGGTTGTTTACTTATGTCAATAAAAGGATTGCAAGGACCAACCGGGTCAGGAAGAGTTGCTGATCTTGCCAAAGGCATTCGTAAGGCTGTAGATAACGGAGCACATGTAATTAATAATAGTTGGGGGCCAGGTACGGGAAATACAGTAAAAGATGCTATAGAGTATGCAATCTTACATAATGTGGTAGTAGTATTTGCTGCTGGCAATGATAACAGGGTAGTAAGAACAATTGATGCTGCAGGAAACCCAAATGTAATTAGCGTGGCCGCAACGGATGAAAATGATAACAGAGCTAGCTTCACGAACTTTGGCCCAGCAGTAAGCGTCTCAGCTCCCGGAGTAGATATTCTATCTACAACGCCAGGTAAAAACTATAAAAGATTTAATGGAACATCAATGGCCGCTCCTCATGTTGCCGGACTTGCAGCACTTATACTTTCAAAAAATAGCAATTTAAATCACAACAATGTAAAGGCAATAATAATGAATAATTGCGATGCGCTCACTGGCGTCCCAACCGGACAACCGATAGGTAGGGGCAGAATAAACGCGCTTAAAACAATAACAGCTACGCCGCTATAAAAGCTTTCGACGAACCTTATGTTGAGTTTCTAAACAGACTCTTTTCAAATAGCATTTGTTGTTATTGGCGAATCCATTCTTTTAATTTGACAGTAATCTGTAGCAAACAATCTTTTTTCTCACAACCCTTTTATGGGGTCTAGCTAATCCAATTCATCAACCGAAAAGCTTCACAATTCCTACTCTACTGCAGAACTATTTAAAAACCCGGTTAGCCGAAAACGGGATTTAAGAGTAGGCACTAAATTATAAGTCATGAATCAAACTTACAATGAACTTGAAAAAGAGATGATCAACTTCAATTTTGAGGAGTTAGAAAAAGATATCAAAAAAACAAAGACAGCATTTGCTTCCAGTACAAGCTTGACAGATTCAAAAATCTGTGAGATATGGAGGAAAATCAGAAAGTTTATTAAGCCACTCACAGCACTTCCTATTGTGGGAAAATTTGTATCCATTTTGGTGGATTTGCTTGATTCGATCTGCCCATCTTGAATTGCAAAACAAGAGACTGCTTTAATTTTGAAACAGTCTCTTGTTTACCCAGACGTCAGAGAAATAGATAAATCCATACACGTTTTAAAGATTTTATTTTAATAAACGTCTTCCTTCAATTTCGCTAGTTCACCTAACCACTAGCAGCACAATTAAAAAAACTTTTATGAAAACTTTCCTTGTTTTGACTGCATTAATAATAATTCTTACTAAAAATCTTCAATCACAAAGCTCGTACAATTTGATTACAGGTAAAAGCCCCTCAGGGCTACAAAACTCCAATATAGTAACCCAAGCTAATGATTTTATAATAGACCAACCAACATTTGGATTATATGGAATTGGAAATGTAAATACAGAAGCTTTTCAAAATATTAATTCCTCAGGTAAATTAGCAGGGTATATTAGGCCGCTCAAGAAAACTAATTACTACTTGAATGTTAACTTCTCATTTAATGTAAATGCTTCAAATAATGATAGTTTGCTTGCGGGTACATTTTTATTTCCTGATGTCGGAGTCAATTCATTTTATGCAATGGTCGATTATAACTATAAATTCCCATCAACTGATGATGATGAATTACATTTTATTAGCCCTTTTTTCGAATTTGCAAACAAGACAGTGAAGGGAAGAAAAGACGACTCAACAAGATATTTTTCTACACTGAGTTATACTCTTGGGTTTAGATACCACTTTTTATTTCTTAATTCGGACGATAAAGTATCTTTTTCAGTTGCTCCATTTTATTCGGTAATTAATGTTCCGGATGAAGACAATGAAGATTACAGGTATCTATTTACGGGTAAAGAGGATGCAACACTATCTTCTTCAATAAAATCCTTAGGAATAAAAGTTGCATTTCAATATAACAATTTTCAAATTTTCGCCGATTTGCGGCATGTTTTAGGTAAGGAAAGAAATGTGGCTGTAAGAGAATTAAGAGGATTTAATTCAAACGTAGGAGTTACATTCAACGCATCCATTTTTGAGAAATAATGGCGTTTGAATTAATCAATTTTATCGCAAGTGTTAGTGTATGCTTAAACGGGTTGATTCACCTGAATTTTCAGCAAGCGTACTCTCGGAGAACTGATCTTACGATCGGCATAAAAGCGACCAAGTAAAAACGCCTTTTGGGAAGCAAACAGCGTAAATACCCCGATTTTAAACTTTGCGGAATTTAATATTAATTTTTGGTTCTTCCTCCCCTCATCTTTTAACCCACATTAACCTCCTAATTCCCTACTTTTACGCCCTAAAAACCAACCTCCACATGCTAGTAAAAAAATTCGTTTACCTGTCAGCGGTAGCTATTGCGGCCTGCTGTGTAGGGTGCAATAATGCAGCTTCCGGTAATGGAGCCGGCGACACAACCGCTACTGCCACAACTGCAGCAGCAGATTCTACCACGCTTCCTCCCCTGGAAACAAAAGCTCCCAACTCTACTTACAAACCGGCGTTCGAAGGACAAACGCGCATTGGCGCGGTAAAAACAACTACCCCGTACCAAGTAGACAAGTTGGCCGAAAAACTGGGCCGCCCCTGGGCCGTAATTGTAATGCCAGATGAAAAACTGCTCATTACAGAAAAATCGGGCTATATGGAAATACACACCGCCGACGGTAGCTTGGTAAAAAAGATCACCGGCTTTCCTAAAGTAGACGATGAAGGACAGGGTGGTATGCTGGATGTGGCACTAGACCCTGACTATAATAACAATAAAATCATTTACTGGTCGTATTCAGAGCCCTATAAAGGAGGCAACCTAACGGCAGTGGCTAAGGGCAAATTGAACGATGCCGATGGAAAAATTGAAGGGGTAACCGTTATTTTCCGCGCTACTCCTAAACTTGATAACAGTAAACTGCACTATGGCTCACGCCTGATTTTTGACAAAGACGGAAACCTTTTCGTAAGTGCAGGCGAACGCTCCGTGCTTAACGGCAGACCACAAGCGCAGCTACTGAATGCCGGCCTGGGCAAAGTTTTTAAAATAACGAAAGACGGTAAGCCTGCACCAGGAAATCCTTTTATCGATCAAAAAGATGCCATGCCTGAAATTTACAGCTACGGGCATCGCAATCCACAGGGGCTGGATATACACCCTGTAACCGGCGACTTGTGGGAAGCGGAATTTGGCCCGTTGGGCGGAGATGAGGTAAACCTGGTGAAGCCCGGCAAAAACTACGGCTGGCCTACTATTACTTATGGTCTGGAATATAGCGGTAAAAAAATCGGCGATTCCATCCAGCAAAAAGAAGGATTGGAACAACCTGTTTACTATTGGGACCCTGTATTATCGCCCAGCGGCATGAGCTTTTATAAAGGCAATGCCATCCCCGAATGGGAAAACAATTTGTTTATTGGTGGATTGAGCAGCATGCATATTGTACGCCTGGTGATCAAAGACAATAAAGTGGTGGGCGAAGAATGGCTGTTAGGGGATAAATCAGAACGCTTCCGTGATGTGGCCTATCATAACGGCATGCTGTACACCGTAACAGATAACGGCAACCTGTACCGCATCAGCAAAAAATAACGATCTTTTTTATAAACCAGTAAGGTCTGCAGAATCACAACGCCGCAAACCTTACTGGTTTTTTTATTTTCTTGGCATTACGGAGCCGCTGAAACTAATAGGCGACCGGTTGGTAAGCAATACATTCAACTGTGCCGATCCGTTGGTAAAAAAGCTAAACGCCATTGACTGGATCTCCTTGTTATCTTTCGGTTTAACAACCACTTCCCAATTTCCGTTTTTTTCTTCCTTTTTATCAATGCTAAAATCCGTTGTACGAAAATCCAGCGGGCTTTGCGTATTCATTGTAGCAGCTCCTGAATAGGCACGTCCAAAATAAGGCAGGAACACAACAATGGTGTCTGCTGTGCTTCTTACTTCATAAAGTCCTGTAACATTCCTGGTTCGCCCACTCTGTGGCATAACCCGGTTTGTTCTGAATATCCACCGGTTTTCCTGTATTGCCTGTGCAACCTGCTCGGGAGATGCCCCTACAACCGCCTCAGCTTGTTTGGTAGAAGTACAGCCATATTGGGCAAAGCAAAGCAGCATCGCTGCAATAGCGAATGAAAAAATATAAAAGCTTTTCATGTTTTTTGATTTAGTATTCTAAAGTTACGAAAGCTCCAACGGATTTATAATGCCAGGACAAACGGTGAGGAATAAATGTAGAAATTGGAGGTACGCAGCTCCAAGGCATTGAATGCACTCCTGAAATCTCATTTAACCTATTCAACTTTCTTAACCATTCACCAATCAATACCAGCCACGTCTTCTGAAAATATAAAGCATAACAATGGGTATTACCAGCATAGCGGTTACCGAAATATAAAAACCCCATTTGTTGTGCAGCAATGGTATGGCTTCGAAGTTCATTCCGAATATGCCCCCAATTACCGTGGCAGGCGCCATCAGGCAGGTTACAATGGCCATTACTTTCATTACTTCGTTCATGCGCAGGTTTACGTTGTTGATGTAAATATCCTGCATGCTCATCATCATATCACGATAGTTCTCGGTGAAGTCGTAAGCCTGAACAATATGGTCGTATACGTCTTTAAAATATTTTGTTGTACGATCTTCCAGCAAATCGCTTTCGCTGCGAATGAATCCGTTTAATAATTCCCTAACGGGTGCTATGTTGCGCTTCATCACAATCAACTCTTTGCGCAATTGATTAATATGAGCAAGCGAACGTGTATTGCTGCGCCGTATTACTTCTTCTTCCAGCAGCTCAATTTGCTCTCCCAGCTTTTCCATTACAACAAAATAGTTGTCCACGATCATGTCGAGCATGGAATAACACAGGTAATCTGCGCCGCGCTGGCGAATTTTGCTCGCGGCCATTTTCAGTTTATTGCGCAGCGGGTCAAATACATCTCTCGATCCATCTTCCTGGAAAGAGATGACAAAGTCTTTACCCAATGCAATACTTATTTGTTCCGTCTCAACTGTTTTATTCTTTTCGTTGTAGTACAACATGTTGAGCAAACAAAAAAGAATGCCTTCTACATCGTCCATCTTAGGGCGTTGGCCAATGCTCAGGATGTCTTCGACCAACAACTGGTGGATACCAAACTGACTGCAGACATTTTCCACGTCCGATTTACGCAGCCCGTCAATATTGATCCAGGTAATATGATTGTTGTTTTTGAAAGCGGAGCAATCAGTTACGTGCTCCAGCCTGGTTTCCCTGAAAACAGTAGCATCATAGTCGAACGCATAGATCTTTACTTCCTTGGCTTCTTCCCGTTGAGGGGTAATAGTGGGATTTATCTTGAACAGTTCCCTGGTGCGCTGTGTTCCAAACAACGAAGCCAGCGGAGAAGCCAGTGGAATATACCGCAGGTACTTGTTCTTTACCATTGTTAGTTAATTAAGCTGAGTGAGTTGATAAAAGGAATGGTTAAATAGGTAAACTGCCGTTGAACTTAAAATTAACTTAACCAACCTATTCAGCTCATTCAACTAACTCACTAAAAAAATGCCAGCTTCGGTAAGAATAACCAAAGCCGGCATGCAAAAAAATTATCTGCCTCCTTTAGCGGCGCTTACGGTTGCTTCGAGCGAAAGAATATCTCTGTCGAAAAGGTATAAGCCACCTTTATCGTCGCCAATCAGTTTCAACTTGTCTATCACTCTTCTGGCAAGCGCTTCTTCTTCAATTTGCTCACTTACATACCATTGAAGGAAATTGTGAGTAGTATAGTCTTTTTCTTTAAGGCAGATGTCTACCAGCTTATTAATTTCATCGCTTACATGAACTTCATGATTCAACACCTGTTCAAATAAAGGTCTGATGCCTTTGTACTTTAACGAAGGTTGCGGAAGCGCAGGAATAACGCCATGTCCGCCTCTTTCGTTGATGAACTTTACCAGCTTCAGCATGTGAACGCGCTCTTCGTCGGAGTGTTTATAAAGGAAATCAGAGATTCCATTGTAACCTTCTACTTCGGCCCAGCTTGCCATGGCAAGATAGATTTGCGAAGATTCGGCTTCTAACTGAACCTGCTGGTTCAGGGCTTTTTCAATTTTGGGAGAGATCATAGCTTGATGATTTAGCAGTTCAAAATATATTATAGTTTGAAAGATAGAAAGAATAATTGACCCGGAGGCATCTATTGGGTAAATGTTTATTTAAGTATTTGTAGTGCAATTACTAACGCTCCCGACAAATAAAAGATGTGATGTGCGGGTTGGCAATCAGGGTTCAGAACTGTATCATCCATGCGAAAGAGCCGGACGTCCGGCAAAATTCCGAACCCGGGGTAGCAATAGGAATTTTGTAACAATGTACAATATCATATTTGCGTATCTTTGGCAACTAAATTTTGTTGAGTATGATAAGGACAGGAAACCCGGTTATCAGCATTTATACCGAAATGACGCCTAACCCGGAAACAATGAAATTTGTTGCCAACAAGCTGTTGTATCCTGGCAAAAGCATCGATTTTCCCGATATGGAGGCTGCCAAACCATCGCCGCTTGCTCAGGAGCTTTTTGGTTTTCCGTTTATTAAATCAGTATTCATTGCCAGCAACTTTGTTACGCTTACAAAAACTTCCGAAACAGAGTGGCAGGACGTCATTCCTTCCATCCGCCTGTTTTTGAAGGAATACCTTGAAGAAGGTAAAACGGTGATCAATGAAGATGAAGTGGTAACGCTGAAGCCCGAGGCGTCTAATGCCGTTAGTGCCGACGATGACGACGTGGTAAAACGCATCAAAGAAATATTGGACAATTATGTAAAGCCTGCGGTAGAAATGGATGGCGGTGCCATTCAGTTCAGAAGCTATAACGAAGGTGTGGTAAACCTGATGCTGCAAGGCTCTTGCTCAGGCTGCCCATCGTCTATGATCACGTTGAAATCGGGCATTGAGGGAATGATGAAGAGAATGATACCCGAGGTAAAAGAAGTGGTGGCAGAAGCAGAGTAAAAATTGATTTTGAACATTATACAGGCCTCTCAGTAATGAGGGGCTTTTTTGTGGGTTACGTTACAAGGTGCAGGTTGCAGGGCACAGGGAAAGCGGTACAAAAAACGCCACGCCCCCTGCAACATGAAACTTGTAACCTGAGACCTGCACCCTAATTTACGGGGCACTTTTCGTGGTAATTGATCAACTCAATGGGAACCTTGGTAAACGCATAACCACTGTAATGAGCACTTACTTCGTCCAGTACGGCATCTATTTCTTCCGTTGTGTTCAACGTTACCAGGCGTTTGCGGAATTCTTTTATTTCGGGTAACCCTTTCAGGTAGTTGGCGTAATGCCTGCGCATTTCAAGAATGCCCACCACGGGTCCTTTCCATTCAACGGATTTATGGAGATGTTTGCGGCAAACAGCTATCCTTTCTTCCAGCGTAGGCGGAGCAGCGTGCGTGCCTGTTTGCATGTACTGTTTGATCTCGTTAAAGATCCAGGGATAACCAATAGCCGCGCGGCCTATCATAATGCCATCTACCCCATACCGGTTTTTATATTCCAGGGCTTTTTCAGGTGAGTCGATATCGCCGTTGCCAAAAATGGGAATTTTGATGCGGGGATTGTTTTTCACTTTACCAATCAACGTCCAGTCCGCTGAGCCCTTATACATCTGGGTGCGGGTGCGCCCATGAATGGCGAGCGCCTGAATGCCAACGTCTTGCAGCCGTTCAGCCACCTCTTCAATATTGAGGGTATTGTCATCCCAACCCAGTCTTGTTTTTACAGTAACAGGTAAGCTGGTAGATTTTACTACGGCACTGGTTAAACGAACCATCAGGTCGAGGTCCTTTAATACACCTGCACCTGCACCTTTCAGTGCTACTTTTTTAACCGGGCAACCAAAGTTAATATCGAGAATGTCGGGGTTGGTAACATCTACAATTTTAGCGGCAAGCGAAAGACTTTCTTCGTCGCCACCAAAAATCTGGATGCCTATAGGACGTTCATAATCAAAGATGTCGAGCTTTTTGCGGCTCTTAATCGCATCGCGGATCAGCCCTTCGCTCGAAATAAATTCCGTATACATCAGGTCGGCCCCGTTGTCTTTACAAACCGCACGAAAAGGCGGGTCGCTCACATCCTCCATCGGAGCCAGCAAAAGTGGAAAATCCGGGAGCTCAATATTACCAATACGCACCATACTACTTAATAAGCGTGCAAAGGTAAGCACAAAAAAGCAGTCGGCTATCAGCCTTTGAGCTATCGTATTGCCGCGCCGTTGCGCATTTCCTCATTGGCGTTTTTGACGAGCGTATCTCCCGGCTGAATGTCACCAAAAATCTCCACCTGGTTACCCTGTTCGCGACCTTTTTTCACTTCAATCCATTTCGCTTTCCCGTTAACGGATTGTATTACAAATATGCCCTCGGTAGAGCTTACTACGGCCGTTTTGGGAACCACGAAGGAGCTGTCTTTTGCCGGCAGCGGAAAAGAAACAGAGGCTATCATGCCAGGCAGCAGTTTCCTGTTATTATTGTTTACATCCATTTCAACGCGTTGAGAGCGGATGCGGTTGTCCAACGCGCCTGCCAGGCGTTCAATTGAAGCCGTGAATTTTTCGCCCGGTAAAGATCTGATAGTGAAGGAGATTTCTTTTTTTGACTCCAGGTAAGGACTGTACATTTCAGGAACAGCCACGGCTAAACGAAGTTTTTTCTGTTCCTGCAAAGTGAACAGGGGCAGTTCCGACCCTTTGCCCGAAGGGCCTACATAGGCTCCGGCACTTATATTGCGGGCGGTGATAACGCCGCTGAACGGTGCACGTATGGTAAGATAATTTTTATTATCGGTTATTTCGCGTTCAGCAGCTTTGGCGGCCTCCCATTGCGCATAGTCCGATTTTTGTTTTGCCAGTGCTATATCCAGGTCGTTGGGCGAAATAGTACCGGGTGTTTTGCTGGTTTCAAGCAGACGTTGGTAATACGCCTTGCTGGCAGTATAGGTTGCTTCCAGTGCCTGCAACCTTGAGGCAGCGCCCGATAGCTGGGCGTTGATCTCCGGCGCTTCCATGGTGGCCAGCACCTGTCCTTCTTTTACTTCTGAGCCAACATCCACGTGCAGTTTTTTAACAAAGCTGCTTACCTTGGCATACAGATCTACCTGCTGAAAAGCGATCAGCTCGCCAGGAATTTCCACTGCTGATGACAATTTTCCTTTTTCGGCCAAAAAGTATTCCGGTGCGGCAGGAGGCTGCACCGTTGCGGCTTTCTTTTCCTTTTCGGCTGCTGCTCCGCAGGAAATGAATCCTGCACTTACAGAAACGAGCAGAAAAAAATAAACAGTCAGTCTTCGCAAACGAAAACGATGAGTAGCGTTACCACTGTACAAGAGTGCGACGCCACGAATGTTGATCAGCCTTACTGCAGCTTGTTTCATAATTATATTACGCATTGTGTAAATGATTTGGGTTGTTTGAATTGCCGGCATAAAAACGGCTTTCTTTGTCTTCGGGATCGAGCGAAACAGATTGCGTGGAGGCTTTGCCTTGCACCCATGCAAATACCAAGGGCAGTATTACTAATACTGCAAAGGTAGATGCTACCAGTCCGCCAATTACCGCCCTGCCGAGGGGCGATACCTGGTCGCCACCTTCGCCATGCCCAATAGCCATGGGCAACATACCGGCTACCATTGCCACGCTTGTCATAATGATGGGGCGCAGGCGCAGTGCAGCCGCTTCTTTTGCAGAAGCCAATGCATTGCCGTTGTGCCGGCGCAGGTGTTCGGCATTGGTAATGAGCAATACAGCGTTGGCTATAGAAACACCCACCGACATAATGATGCCCATATAGGATTGAAGATTGAGCGTAGAACCGGTAAGCATCAGCAACCCGATGGCGCCCAGCACCACTGCTGGCACAGCGGCTAATATGATCATGGGTACGCGGAAGGACTGGAAGTTGGCAGACAACATTAAAAAGATAACGACTACGGCTACCAGTAAACCTGCCTGCAGGCTCGACAAAGTATCCGTTAATACCGTGCTCAGTCCAATGCGATCGATGAACAATCCGCGCGGTAGCTCTCCCAGCGAAGCAATGGCTTTGTCTACATCTTTTGAAGCCGTTCCTAAATCAGTATCAAACATATTGGCCGTAACCGATACAAAGGGCATAGCGCCCAGGTTATCGTTTTCGCCATAAGTGGTGTCAGGGTCAATCGTTGCAACATCGCTCAACACAGGGCGAACGGAATTTTTCAGAACTGGAATGCCTTTAATATCGTCGAGGCTGTTCATCTGGTACAATGGAACCTGTACCTGTACTGCATATGGAAGATTTGCTTTTTCGTCTATCCAGGTATTTTTTTCTGTGTATCGCGATGAGGAAGTTGCTGCAATGAGCGATCTTGAAATATCGCTCATGTCCACACCAAGCTGGGAGGCCTTTACACGATCTATATTAATGTTAAGCGCCGGGTATTTGATAGGCTGGGCTATCTGCACATCGCGCATGTACGAAATGTCATTCAGTTTTGCAATGAGCTTGTTGGCATACTCTTCGTTCAGCTTTTTGCTTTTTCCGGCTATGCGTACTTCGATGGGCGTGGGCGAACCCTGGCTTAATACTTTATCAGTTAACTCAATTGGCTCAAAAGACAGTTTTACATCGTGTAATAGTTGGCGCAGGCGTTCGCGCATTTTTTCCTTAAACACATCCATATCCTGGTGGTAATCTTTCAAACTCACCTGCAATACGGCTTCGTGCGGTCCACCCATAAAAAGGTAAATGGGACTAACAGAATACAGTGACGGGTGCTGTCCTACATAGGCGGAGGTAATGCCTATATGTTCTTTGCCGACTATTTCCTCCAATGCGTTCAGCGCAACCAGCACTTTTTCCTCCGTACGTTCCATACGCGTTCCGTCGGGTGCGCGTAACCGTAACTGGAACTGACTTGAGTTTACTTTGGGCAATACATCTCTGCCAATAACGGAGAGCAATAAAACTGCCCCGCCCGTAATTACAATGCTGTAGCCTATAACAACAGCTTTTCTGTAAGGCATTAAACGGTTGATAAACCGCATAAAGCGGTTCCGGAATTTTTCAAACCCGCTGATCTTGCCATCCGCATTAAAATCGTCGCGCTCCACCAAAACCTTCTTTTCATCCCAGGTGTCTTTACTGGTTTGTGCAGATGTGAATGCAATTTCCTGCTGCGAAGCGTTGGTAGCTTCGCCGGCAGTTTTTTTGTGTTTTTGTGGATGTACTTTCATGATCCAGTTGGCCATTACCGGTACAAAGGTTTGCGATAACAGGAAGGACATGACCATTGAAAAACCAATGGCCAACGCCAGTGGCAAAAACAATGCACCGGGAATTCCTACCATGGTAAATGCCGGGGCAAAAACCGCCAGTATACAAAGCAGGATGAGGAGTTTGGGAAAAGCGATTTCTCTACAAGCATCCCATATAGCCACTGCTTTGGGCTTGCCCATGTCGAAATGCTGGTGAATGTTTTCGATGGTTACCGTGCTTTCATCCACCAATATACCAATGGCCAGCGCCAGACCGCTCAGCGACATAATGTTGATGGTTTGCCCAAAAAGTTTGAGGAACAGCACGCCGGAAATAATAGAAGTTGGGATGGTAAGAATTACAATCAGCGCAGCTCTCCTATCGCCTAAAAAAAGCAATACCATCAAGCCGGTTAACACGGCACCAATTACTCCTTCGCTTACCAGGCTTTGTACAGCATTGATGACATATACTGATTGGTCAAATTCGTAAGAGAGCTTTACATCTTCGGGCAGTGTGCTTTGAATGCGCGGCAAAGCGGCTTTCAGTTGTTTTACTACTTCCCAGGTAGACGCATCGGCTGATTTGGCTATGCTCACATACACCGAGCGTTTGCCATTGATGAGCGCATAACCGTTATTGATATCCGAACCATCTTTCACCGTGGCCACATCGCGCAGATACAGGTTTTGAACGCCCCCTTTAAAAATGGGAATGTCTTCAAATTCTTTCAGCGTTTTAATAGTATTATTAGTGGGCGTGAGATAATTTTTGTCGCCGATGCGCACATTGCCCGAAGGCGCAGTTTGATTATTCAATCGAATGGCTTCCACAATCTGATCGGGTGTAAGGTTGTATGCATTTAAGGTGGAAGGATCGATGTTGATCTCTATTGTACGGGGGCTTCCGCCAAAGGGCGGCGGTGCCAGCAAACCTGGCACAGAAGTAAAAGAGGCGCGCACATACACATTGGCTAAATCCTGCAACTCGTTGTTATCGCGAATGGGGCTGCTTAATACCAGTTGACCCACGGGTAATGAAGACGCATCGAACCTGATAACAAACGGAGGCTGTGAGCCGGGAGGAAACGCCGCTTGTATCCTGTTGGTGAGCGCGCTTACTTCTGCAGCAGCCTGAGCCATGTTGGTACCTTCGTAGTAGCTCAGCTTCATTAAAGTAAGGCCATGGGTGTTTTTGGTTTCAACGCTTTTAATGCCGTTGGCAAATAAAAGAATGTTTACATACTGCTTTCCAAAATAGGCTTCCATCTGGTTGGGAGTATATCCGCCAAATGGGTGAGCGATGTATATAACCGGCAGGTCCATTTTAGGCAGGATGTCTACCTTAATATCATCTACCGCCTTTACGCCGAAAAAGAACAAACCAGCCACCAATACCAGTATGGAGATGGGTTTTCGTAATGCCGCTTTAATTAAATTCATTGCTGCTTATTGAGAATACGTTGATTTATTTTTTATAACAGCCATCCCTACCTGAGCTCTGCTAACAACAAATCTATATTTCCTGTAGCCGCTGCTTTTAGCAACAAGGATTGCCACACATTGCTATAGGTAATGTCGCGATCTACCTCTGCACGGTTAAGCGCATACAATGCCTGTGTAACGTCTACTATAGTGGTAAGCCCATTGCGGTACAAAACAGTTCGTTGCAAAAATGCGTCTGACGCTGCTTTTAATTGAGCCGGTACTTCTACATAGGCATCTATCGCATTTTTAATGCGCGTTTCTGCCAGTGCCTGCTGTGCTTTAATTTGCTGATCTACCACTTCATATTCGTACTGCATGGCCCGTGAAATAAATTTTTGCGATCGCACCTGTTGGTTAACCCTGGGAATGGTAGTAAGGTTCCATATTACTCCCAGTCCAAAGAGGTAATTGCTGCGCGTAGGTTTAATGCCTTCAAAATACTTGTGATCGTATGCGGTTTGATCGGACGCATAATTGGAATAAAACCCGGAGCCCCTGGTTTGAAAAATGCCAAACAACGAAAATGAAGGATACTTAAACGTGTTGAAATATTTAGCCTGCTGGTTGCTTACCACTACCCTGTTTTTGTAAAAGGTAAGTAACGGATGTTCGGGAATGGCAGCGGATGTATCGACAAACGATACAGGAATAGAAGAAATAAAAAAAGTGTCAAGTGTAAACTCCCGGGGAGTGATGCCCATTAGTCTTGACAATTCGTTGGCCCGCTCCTGCTCCACATCTTTTGCTCTAATCCAAGCAATACGGGCATTTGCCACCTCTGCATTTGCCAGCGAAGAATCTACACCGGCAATCAATCCGTTTTTGGCACGTGCGGCAACCGACAGGCGAAAGGTGTCGGCACGCGCCAGGTTTTTATATTGAGAGATGGTAAGGCGTTGTGCCGCCAGCAGATTAAGATAGGCGGCGGCTGTTTTTACCTGTTGCTGAAACTGCTCCTGTAACTGGTCGCTTTCATCTCTTGTTACAACGCTTTCTGCCGTTCGTATTTTTTCCTTGGCCTTGCCAAAAGCAAAAAACTCCCAGTTAACATTGGCAAGGTATAGTGCGCCAAAAGCAGCATTCCAGTTTTGATTGGGCAACGGAAGTCCCGACGAAGCGACGCCGTATCCACCAAAACCATACAAAGGCCCATTTTGACCGTTAACCGTGCCGTAATCCTGTTGGGCAGATATTACCAGGTTGGGCAGATAGTCGTTTTTAGCCTGCTGCACTCCAGCCCTTGAAGCACCAACATAGGCTGCTTTTGCTTTAATGCTGGCATAATTTGCTGTTGCTGTTGCCACAGCCTCTTTTAAAGTAAGCACCTGTGCGGTACCGTTATAAAACAGCGAGCCGGTTAATATCCATCCAAGCAAAACTGCTTTTTGAGCGAAAGATCTTTTACGTAAGAACTGCCTGACTAATTGAAACATTTTTCCATTTTTATATAATGATCCTGGCAACGCCGCCATCTACCCGCAACGCTGCTCCGTTAGTAGCCGAAGAAAGCGGACTGGCAACATAGGTTACCAGGTTGGCAATTTCGTCGGGGGTAGCAAAACGTTGTATAATAGAAGAAGGCCTGGCTGTTTTAAAAAAGGATGCTTCCACCTCTGCCGCACTTTGTTGCTGTGCTTTAGCAAGGTCGTCGAGAAAGCCACCTACCCCTTCTGATTTTGTGGGGCCGGGTAATACGGAATTCACAGTAACATTGGTTCCCTTTGTCAACTCCGCCATTCCCCTGCTGATAGAAAGCTGGGCGGTTTTGGTCATGCCATAATGTATCATCTCTTCGGGGATATTAATGGCCGATTCGCTCGAAATAAAAATGATCCTGCCCTCATTTTTTTTGAGCATCTGCGGAAAATAATGGCGGGACAGGCGAATGCCGCTTAATACATTCACTTCATAAAACTTCAACCAGTCTTCATCCGGAATTTCTGTAAATGGTTTTGGTTCGAAAATGCCAACGTTGTTAATAAGGATATCTACAGAAGGCACTTGCTTTAATAAGTTATTGATCTCTTCGGTCTTGGAAAAGTCGGCAACCACGCCATGAATGGTTGCTCCGGGAGCATCCTTTTGCAATGAGGTTATTGCTTCGTCTACCCTTTTCTGCGAACGACCATTTATATACACAACAGCGCCCTCCTGCAACAGTTGTTTGGCTATGGCATATCCTATTCCTGCGGTAGAACCGGTTACAAGAGCTGTTTTACCTTCCAGATGATAGTTCATATAAAGTAGTTTTTTTGAGTTTACAAAGTGAAAAATACTTTTTGAAGCAATTTTGAAGCAGGCAGGCAAAAACTGTGAATGATAAGCCAACGTTTCACAGGGATCCGAAACTTTGAGAAGACTACGATTGCTTTCACTTATGTTGATAAAGTTGCGAACCTCCGGTCAGATATATAACGATCATTATCCTTGCAAAACCGATCCGGCAACCACTTTGGCTTCCTGCACATTAACAGGGAAATTTACTGCAAGCCCCTCCATTGGGGAAAATTTCATCTTCAGCTCATGCAAACCGTTTTCAAAAGAATACTGTATAGGAAAATTATTCAGGTCGCATATTTGTTTTACAATGGCAAGCCCAATGCCAATAGAGTTGTCGCACTGGTTGCTTTTTTTAAATCGCTTGAACAATTGAGCCGTGGGCACTTCGGGTTTTCGGCCGGTATTGGCGATGCTGAAAAAAGAATCGGTTAATGTTACGTGTATGGTTCCACCAGGAATGTTGTGCCTGATAGCATTGCTCATGAGGTTGTTCAGCAGCAAGTCTGCCAGCGACGGATGCAGGTATAACAGTACTTCATTGCGGATATTGGTGGTGATCGTCAGCGATTTCATGTCTGCCAGTTCGCTGTAAGTTTGGATGGTTTCATGAATGAGCTCGCTGAAACAGATCGGTTGCCTGGCTTCGTATTCGTGATTTTCCAGTTTGGTGAGCAAGGTGAGCGAACTGTTGATACGCGATAATTTTTCCAACGCTGTTTGTATGTCTGCAATCAATCGTGCCTGCTCTTTTTCCAATCCCGATTCAGCCAATAGCTCCAGCTTTCCCCTCATAACGGCAACGGGTGTTTGCAGTTCGTGCGAGGCATTTTCTGCAAACTCTTTCAGGGTGTTGTAATCCTCCACTGCTTTGTCCGTCATCTTCTGCAGAAAAGCATTCAACTGTTTAAATTCTTTTGTGCCTGTTTGTGGCAGTTGCAGTTTTTCTTTTTGGCGGAGGTTGAACGATTCGATGGCTTTCAACGATTTGTTGAATGGTGCAAGAATAAGCCTGGATGCAATGCCACCGGTAACAGCAATAAGAGAAAGAATGATCAGCCATTTCCAGCCTATAGACGCTTCAAGCCCCGACAATATTTGTTCGGAGCTTGTTACAAAATCGTACGAAGAGATACTATAGCTTTTATTATTGATGCTATACCATGAAGTTACAACCAGCCGCTCTTCTACGGCTTTAGTTTCAGGATTAACTACAGAAGCTTCACTGACTTTTGTTGATTGAGCGGGTAAGGCATCCTCAACAGGTTTTATTTCTACCTTGCCATTGCCAATAAATGCTTCGGGTACGCGTCCTTCCTTCAGTTGTTCTGCTGCCTGGTTATTAATATTGCCAAGCCTTTGCACTGCCGCCAGGTGCAATTGTTTTTTGATGCTGAAAAACGTAATGGCTGTACCTGCAATAGTGCAGGTAAGCGTAATGCTCAGGTACCATAAAGTAAATTTGTTGATCAGCTTCATATTATTAAAGTCATTGCTCCGGCATATTGAATTTATATCCTATGCCATATACTGTATGGATATAATCGGTTCCGTTGGCGGCGGCAATTTTTTTGCGCAGGTTTTTTACATGCTGGTAAACAAAATCAAAGTTAGCAAGGTCGTCTGTATAATCACCCCATAAATGTGCTGCAATGGACTGACGCGATAATACGCGGTTTTTGTTAACAATAAAATACAGCAACAAATCAAACTCTTTACGGGTCACATCCAGCCTGTTGTCTGTTACCCGCGCTTCCAATGTGTCGGTGTTCAGGGTAATTTCATTGAAAGTTACCAGGTTGCTACCATTCAGGTTTTTGCGCCGGTAAACGGCCCGGATGCGGGCATGGAGTTCCGACAGGTGAAAGGGCTTGGTAAGATAGTCGTCGGCGCCTTCCTCCAGCCCGGTTATTTTATCGTCGAGCGCATTTTTAGCGGAAGTAATAAGAATGTTGCTTTGGATCTTTTCTTCTTTAATGAATTGAAGCAGCTTCAGTCCGTTGCCATCGGGCAACATAATATCGAGCAGT
>JBQCGX010000008.1:0-18763 GCA_051955255.1 Agriterribacter sp.
TTTTTTTTTTTTTTATTAAAAAAAAAATTGGTTTGGTTGTTTTTCTCCAACCAATTAACACCTTTTTTTTGTCCACAACCCCACCACGGCTACCTTAAACCCCAAACTTCTAACCTCAAACTCAAAACTCAAAAAGTCAAACTCCCCCTTTTGACTTTTTTGTATACTTTGCAAATTCAATTATACAATCAAACTATGTACATCAAACAACTACAGCAGACCTGGCGTTGGTTTGGCCCTAACGACCCGGTAAGTTTGCAGGACATTCAACAGGCAGGAGCACAGGGAATTGTTACCGCATTGCACCAGGTACCCCATGGAGAAGTATGGACACAGGAAGCGATACAACAACGCGTAAACGAACTGAAAGCCGGCGGCTTTGAATGGAGTGTGGTAGAAAGCTTAACCGTGCATGAAGACATTAAAACACGAAGCGGCAATTACAAAGGTTATATCGAAAAATACAAGGAGTCGCTCAAAAACCTGGCGGCTTTTGGCATACGCATCGTTACCTACAACTTTATGCCGGTAAACGACTGGACAAGAACGGACATTAACTATACCATGGCCGATGGTTCGAAGGCATTGTATTTTAACTGGACAGATATGGCAGTGTTCGACATCCATATACTGAAAAGACCCGATGCAGAAAAAGACTACAGTCCCGCCATTATTGAAAAAGCGGCTGCACGGTTTAAGCAGTATACAGATAAGCAGCAACAAGACCTTGTAGATACAGTGCTGTTTGGTATACCGGGCGAAGAAAGACGCACTACCGAAGGCATGCGGAAAGAGCTGGAAAAATATAAACACATCGACAGGGCAGCATTGAAGTCGAACCTTGCTTATTTTTTGCAGGAAGTTACACCGGTTGCCGCTGAGTATGGAATAAGAATGGCCATTCACCCCGACGATCCTCCGTTCGACATTCTTGGTTTGCCAAGGATTGTATGCAACAGGCAGGATTTACAGGATATTATTTCATTTTCCGACGCGCCTTCTAATGGCATTTGTTTTTGCACAGGTTCACTGGGCGCCAATCCAGCCAACAGCCTTCCCGAAATGATCGACGAAATAAACACGCGCATTCATTTTGCTCACTTACGCAACACCGTTAGAGATGAAGAAGGCAATTTTTATGAAGGAGACCACCTGACAGGAAATGTAGACATGTACCAGGTAATGAAATCCTTGCTCAACGTGCAGCAGCTTGTAACGCACGAAATACCTTTCCGGCCCGACCACGGGCACCAGATGCTCGACGATCTGAACAAGGTTACCAACCCCGGCTATTCCGCTATCGGGCGCCTGAGAGGGCTGGCGGAGTTGCGCGGACTGGAATTGGGCATTGTTCGTAACATGTGATGACATTTAAGTAATAATCCCTATAAAACGCTCATAATCACAGATTTTTGATTGAAAATAACCACTTTGGGGTATTGACAGGCTGTAAACTTTTACGTATTTTGAGTGTCAAAAATACACATTAAGCAAACCGGATAAAATCTTAACCTGTTTGCATAACCTAATACGACAGTAAAGACACTGCAGGTTATTGTCAATCAACTTCAGGCGCAGCCTTCCTAACGGAGGGCTGCTGCTTTTAAAAAAGACGCCATGACCTTTCAACTTAATTAGCTTACTTACCCCCCGCTTAAACAAATCCGCTTAACTAACTTACTTAACCCACTTCATCCAATCCACTTACTCAACCTGCTCCAACTCTCTTAACAAAAATCTAAAATGCACTTGCTGTAAAATGAAATACCTAATTTGCCCCATATTTTGAGTAAATGATATGAACTATACTGCACAATGGATTACATACGAAAGTACAGGCGCTTTTTCTCAACTGGCAACAGATTATCTTAAACAACATCCATCACTACAACCCTTTTTACAATATACTCCCGACCTTAACGGGATCAAAAACGCATTACAGCATCGGCAGTCGTTTAACACTAACCGGGCTTTGCTCACAAGCACATTGCAAAAACAATACGCAGGTTTGCATATTGGCAACGCTGTTAACGACAACATGCAAAAGCTTTCTTCCGAAAAAACATTTACTGTTTGCACGGCCCATCAGCCCAACATTTTTACCGGCTACCTGTATTTTGTTTACAAAATTTTACACACCATTAAACTGGCCGAAGCATTAAAGCAATCATTTCCCGAATACGATTTTGTGCCGGTGTATTATATGGGCAGTGAGGACAATGACCAGGAAGAGCTCAACCGCATCAATTTGAATGGCGACACCCTGGTGTGGGAAACCCGGCAAACCGGGGCAGTGGGCAATATGAAGCCCGACGGCATTGCAGCTTTAATTGACCGCATTAACGGGCAGTTGAGCATTTTTGAATTTGGCACAGAACTGATTGACTTGCTTAAAACCTGCTATGGAAAAAGCAGTTCCATACAAGAGGCCACACTTAAATTTGTGCATGCACTGTTTGGAGAATACGGACTGGTAACGTTGATACCCGACCACCCTGATCTTAAAAGGCAGATGATTCCTGTTTTTGAAGACGACCTGTTTAACCATACCGCCTTTAACATAGTAAGTAAAACAGCCGACGCACTGGCTAAAGAATATCATGCGCAGGTGAACCCCAGGGAAATCAACCTGTTTTACATGAAGGAAAACATACGCGAAAGAATAGTGAAAGAAGGCGATGTTTTTAAAGTAAACAACACCGAAATTTCTTTTTCTGCTTCCGGCCTGAAAGAAGAGCTGCACCAGCATCCTGAAAGGTTCAGCCCCAATGTTGTATTGCGCGGCTTATACCAGGAAACACTTTTACCCAACCTGGCATTTATAGGCGGCGGATCGGAAATAGCCTACTGGCTGGAGCTGAAAAAAATGTTTGAGCATTACGGTGTCCCCTACCCCGTTTTACTGTTGCGCAATTCATTTTTAATTGTTGATGAAAAAGCAGCGCAGCTCCGGCAAAAACTGGAGTTATCGAACGAAGCGCTCTTTAAAAACGAAACCGCATTGCTCAATGAAATTGTAAAAGTCAAAAGCAATCATCAACTTTCGCTGGCAAACGAAAAAACAAAACTGGAAGATCTTTACGAACAGGTACAAAAAACAGCCGGCGCTGTAGATGTAACATTGGTAAACCATGTAAAAGCTCTGCAAATAAAAGCCTCAAAAGCACTTGACAGTCTTGAAAAGAAAATAATACGGGCAGAAAAGAAAAAGTTCGAAATACAAAGCCAGCAACTAAGCAAGCTCCGGTCATCCCTCTTTCCCAAAGGCAATTTGCAGGAAAGGGTAGAGAATATACTTCCCTATTATGCCAGGAATGGAAAAGCCTTTATTAAAATGCTCTACGATCATTCACCCGCATTAAACGAAAAGTTTGGGATACTTACGGAAGAAGATTTATGATTTCTGATTTGAGATTTGAGATTTGAAATGCTTGGACTTTCAAATTTTCAAAAACCCCAACTGGCGCAGGTTTCGTAGCGAAGATTATGTAGCCCGGCCACACCTGTGCCTGCACCTTACTTGATCAACAGCATCAAAACTTTCAAATCATGCAACACAGGTTTCTGATTTGGAATTAACATTCACAATCTTTCAAATTCTCAAAAACTTTGCACCACGGGGGCTGTGCGTTGATCACCTTCTTGGGTGCTTGTTTCTTGGTTCTTGTAATTTCTCCTTCCTATTTCACCACCAATTGCGATGCAAAGCTGAATTTTGTGAAGCTGTCCGGTTCAGGTTTGCTTTTGTCCGTAAGAATTTCAATCAGTGTTTCGGCAGCCTTTTTTCCCTGCTGGTAAGGAAACTGTTCTACCGATGCCATGGGCGCATCCTGCATATAATTGCAAATGGTTTCGTTGGCAAAACTCACAAAACCAATAGCGTCGTTTACCTTAACTCCCCTTAACCTTGCGTATTGCATAGCATCCATGGCTGCATAATCATTAAAAACAATCACACCAGCCGGGCGCTTTTTCAAAGCCAGCAAACGTTGCATCGCCTGCCTGTTTCCCTCTGTGGTCAGGTCCGAATGCACCACCAGCAAATCATCAAAAGCAATAGAATGCTTTGCAAGCGCAGCCTTGTATGCCTGCAATCTTTCCCTGCTTGCCCATAATCCCTCCGGTCCGTTAATAAGCGCAACCGGAGCCTTCTTTTTGTTCAGCAAAAAAGCAACCGCCTCTTCCATTCCCGTATCCAGCCTGCTCGATATGGTATGAATATCGTGCAAATCAGGCACCCTGTCCAGGAACACCAACGGAATATTGCTTTCTTTCAATGATTCAAAATGCTGGTACTCGTTTGTATTTTTCGACAGAGATACCAACACACCATCCACCCTGTGCTTTTTCATATTGGCTACCAGTTGCTGCTCCCTTTCAACCTCATCGCGCGACTGGCTGAACAACAGCGTATAATCGTTGGCGTAAGCAACATCTTCTATTCCCGCAAACAGCTTGGCAAAAAACTCATTGTCAACGCCCGGCAATATAACGCCGATCAGCCTGGTACGCTTTTGTTTGAAAAGGATAGCCGTCCGGTCCGGCTCGTAGTTCAACTGCTGCGCCAGTTGCTGCACACGCGTGCGCGTGCGTAAACCAATGCTGCGATGGTTCGACAAGGCTCTCGAAACGGTTGACTTTGCCACTTTCAATTGTTTGGCTATATCCGCAATGGTTGTTTTATGCTTCATGCATTGGGTTTGCCGTAAGTTACAAAAACAAAAATCGCTTTACCAAAATCAATGTCTTAGCGTGTTCGAGTTTTCGCTGACGGGCGCCAGTAATGCCGCTACCGATTGGTGAGCCCCCATGGTCGTTAAATGGTCGCTTTTGCAGTAGATGCTATCTGTTTGTAACCAACGTCAACATATTTTTTAATGCGCCGTAGGTGCAACCCACTATATGGGTAGCACCAACGGTGCAAAACGTTAAGGGGCAGGCTTTTTAAAAAATGGTTGCCTCTCTGAGGCCTGCCCGCCAGCAGGCAGGCAACAATGCCGATGTCTCTCACTTAAGTTGACAGTCACGGTGTCTCACCTACCAGAAAATTATACAGGGAGCAAAAATTTGAACACTGAAAATATAAACGAGCGTTTCAAACCACTACCCTTTCCATCGCTGCGAGACGATATTACAATGCAAAATAACACAACCGGTTGTTTGATGCTGATACCCAACGGCTGTGTAAATTGCAATAAACAATACAGCATGAATAAACCCTGGAAAGAGCAAACGGCGATTGTTACGGGCGCTGCATCGGGTATTGGATTGAAGATAGCAGCGCAACTGGCAATGCGTGGCGTACGCCTGGCATTGTTCGACAGGAATGAGCAGGCGCTGGAAGCAGCCACGAAAGACCTGCCGGGCAGCCACGATCTTTTTGCCATCGACATTTGCGATGAAGCGAAAGTAGCAGAAGCCATTACGCAGTTTGCCGGAAAGCATGGCAGTGTTGATATACTGGTGAACTGTGCGGGCATCACCGGCAAAACCAACATCAAAAGCCACGATACAGAAACGGCTGATGTAAAAGCAGTTTTCGATATAAACTTCATGGGCAGCTATCTCACCTCCAAACATGCGCTGCCCTTTATGATCAAAAACAATTACGGGCGGATACTGCATATAGCCTCCATTGCAGGCAAAGAAGGAAACGCGGGCATGCTGGCGTATTCAGCTTCCAAAGCCGCGGTGATTGGCATGACGAAGGTGCAGGGGAAAGAATATGCCGGTTATAACATTGCAGTAAACGCGCTTGCCCCGGCAGTCATTCGCACAGCTATGGTAGATGCCATGCCGGATGAACAGGTTAAATACATGACCGACAAAATACCCCGGCAACGTTGCGGCACTTTGCAGGAAGTGACAGACATGGCCTGCTTTATTGTGTCGCCCGAAAATAGTTTCACCACGGGTTTTACTTTTGATCTGTCGGGCGGAAGAGCCACTTATTAATAACTGTCAATCAAAACCAATTCATTTGTATGAACACAAAAATAAAACCTGCTGAAATTAAGACTGGTGTGGTAGGGCTTGGATTGATGGGCTGCAGCATAGCCACCTGCTTTTTAATGGCGGGGCACCGGGTAGTAGCAGTAGCGGGCATCCCGGCAGACATGCTGCATGCGAGAAAAAGAATTGCCACCCACCTCAAACGGTCGCAAAAGGAAAAGCTGGTCAAGCATCCTCCCTCCCACTATCTCCGTCATTTGGTAATTACCGAAGATTATGCAGCGCTAAAAGATTGCAGGCTGGTGGTGGAATGTACGCTTGAAAATATGGAAATCAAAAAACAGGTGTACCAGAAAATTGAATCGGTAATTGATAAAAAAGCGTTGATGACCAGCAATACTTCTGCCATTCCCATTAGTTTATTGCAGGAGCAAACCAAACACCCTGCACGTTTTTTAGGATTGCATTGGGCGGAGCCATCGCACACCACCCGTTTCCTGGAAATTATCTGCGGAAACAAAACTGATATCAGGAACGGTGAATTTTTATACGAGCTATCGCATCTGTGGGGAAAGGAACCAACGCTGGTGCGGAAAGACATCAGGGGTTTTATTACCAACCGGTTGATGTATGCCATGTACCGCGAAGCCATATCTTTGGTAGAGAATGGTTATGCAACAGTGGAAGATGTAGACAGGGCCTGCCGTAACAACGCCGGTTACTGGATGACGTTAGTAGGCGTTTTCAGGTGGATGGATCTTACCGGCGTACCAGCCTATCACACAGTAATGAAAGACCTGCTGCCAACCCTCAATAACGGCACCGCAGTGCCTAAACTGATAGATGATATTGTGAAGAAAGGCGGCAAAGGGGTTGCCAATGCACATGGCTTTCATTCTTACACACCAGAAGAAGCCAAACTGTGGGAAGAAACTTTTACGGCTTTCAGTTACGACATCAGGAAGCTGGCGTTGAAATACCCCGAAGATGTGGTGAAAAGAAAATTAAAGAAAAAATCTAAAAAAAGCTGACTATATGTTGATCGTAGATGCACACCTCGACCTGAGCATGAATGCGCTGGAATGGAACCGCGATCTTAAACTCACTGCAAAGGATATACGCAAAAGAGAGGAAGGACTGACCGACAAACCCGACCGTGCCAAGGGAATGGTATCGCTGCCAGAACTGCGCAAAGGAAAAGTGGGGCTTGTGGTAGCTACCATGATAGCAAGGTATGTGGCACCCGACAGCACCTTGCCTGGCTGGCACTCGCCGGAGCAGGCATGGGCACAAACGCAGGGGCAACGCTCCTGGTATGTGGCAATGGAAGATGTGGGAGAAATGATACAGATCACTAACAAAAAACAGTTAAACGATCACATTCAATTATGGAACAATGGCGCAATACCCGACGCGGAAAAACCGGTGGGATATATTTTAAGTTTAGAGGGAGCCGACTCGCTGGTAAACCTGTCGTATCTTGAAAAATCGTACCGGTATGGATTGCGCGCGCTGGGCCCGGCACATTACGGACCGGGAAGATACGCACCGGGCACCGGCATGCAGGGCCCGTTAACGGCTAAAGGAGTTGAATTGGTGAAGGCGATGGATGAGCTGAATATGATACTGGATGTAACGCATTTAACCGATGAAGGTTTTAAGCAGGCAACAGATATGTATAAAGGACCTGTTTGGGCAAGTCATCACAATTGCCGGGCATTGGTAGATTATCAACGCCAGTTAACCGATGAACAGATTAAGATACTGATAGAAAGGGGATCGGTGATTGGCGGCGTGCTGGATGCGTGGATGCTGAAGCCGGGATGGATACGGGGTAAGAACGACCCGGTAAAAGACAATATAACGCTTGAACTGCTGATAGACAATTACGATCATATTTGCCAGCTTGCAGGCAACTGCAACCACATTGCTATTGGCAGCGATCTGGATGGTATGTTTGGACAGGAACAATCGCCGCACGATATGGATACCATTGCCGACCTGCAATTACTCAAAGGATTGCTGGCCAAACGCGGCTATACGGAAGAGGATACCCGTAAAATATTTCATGGAAACTGGTTAAGGTTTTTGGAAAGAGCGTGGGGATGAGAAAGTGATAAGTAGCAGGTGATAGGTAGTAAGGTGTGGGCTTTGCGAAGTGTCGCCAGCGTGGGCTATGCGAAGCGTCTTCGCTTCGCATGTATTTGTTGTCGCCTCTGGCGACTATCGGGTATCGGACGGATTGAAATCCGTCCTTACAATATGTTACCGAGCCTACGGCTCTTGCTGTTGCTGAAAGCTGTAAAACAAATGTGTTGTCGCCGGGAGGCGACAAGAGCCTCGTGCGAGGCGAAGACGCCTCACACAGCGAAAAGGCGAAAACGCCTCGCACAGAGAAAGCTGAAACTTTATTTCGTATAAACTGATGGCTGAATGCTGATGGCTGATCGCTGATCGCCCATAGCCGACAGCTACTTCTCTCCCGCCAGCTCCAGCACAATTTTCCATTCTTTTTCTGTTACCGGCTGCACAGAAAGCCGACCCAGTCTTACCAGCGCCATATCGGCCAACCGCTTATCGGCTTTGATCTGTTCAAGACTCACCGGTTTCTTCAGCTTTTTGTGAGGCTTCAGGTCAACCACTACCCATGTATCATCATCTGCTGTAGGATCGGGATAATGCTCCTTGGCTACTTTGGCTATGCCCACAATTTCGAGTCCTTCATTGCTGTGGTAGAAAAAAACTTCGTCGCCTTTTTTCATGGCTTTAAGGTGATTGCGGGCAGCATAGTTGCGCACGCCATCCCAAAACGTTTGCTTATCCTTTTCCAGTTGATCGAAACTGTACTTAAAAGGTTCAGATTTTACCAGCCAGTAAGACATAGAAATTTGAGATTTGAGATTAATAATTTGAGATTGGGGCGCTCAACGAGCTGCCGGCGAACTACCGCAGCTTACTGCCCCCCAACCGCTGATTGCTGACGGCTGATAGCTGACAGCTACTAACCTAATGCTGATTGTTACCAAAGGATTTCTTCAGCGCTATCATCTTCAGCGCAGTAATAGCCGCTTCTTCTCCCTTATGCCCATGCCTGCCGCCTATCCGTTCTTCAGCCTGTTGGTTATTATCCACCGTTAACACGCCAAATATAACGGGAACGGGTAGCTGAATATTCAGTTGCATAATGCCATCGGTAATACCACTGCACACGTAATCAAAATGTGGCGTATCTCCCCTTATTACGCAGGCCAGCGCAATAAAAGCATCCGGCTTTTGGTCGCCGTAACGGTTAGCGTTCCAGTAAGCCGATATACCAAAAGGCACTTCAAAAGCGCCGGGCACGGTAACTACTTTATACTCTATTCCGTAATTTTTAAAAACACTGATGCAGCCCTCTTCCAGCTTTCCCACAATGCCCGCATTCCATTCGGTACGTACTATAACAACACAGGCACTTTGGGGTAAAGTGCCTGCATCAATGCTATATAAGTTGCTATTGCTTATGTCTGCCATGATTCAACTATTCTGTTGCACCTAGTTTACCCAGGTATTTTTCTGCCGAAAAACCACGTTCTGTACGGGGAAATTTATTTTTCAGTTGTGTAAACAATTCTATTGCTTCTTTGTTCTTGCCCATTACGTCGTACAGGCTGGCAGCACGATACAAATATTCAGAAGACATTGCCTGGTTGTGCTCAAATGTGGCGCTGGCTTTTTTATAATTATCAACCGCCTCTTCATTTTTCTTTAACTCAGAATAGGCATCGCCCAGCAGTCCGTATACCAATGCCTGCGTTTGAACCGAGCCTTTCGCATCAAATTCCTTCAGGTATTTAACAGCATTGTTATAATCGCCGAGGTGCAAATAGCTTTCACCTGCATACAACTTAGCCAGGTTGCCAGAAGGTGTGCCACCGTATTTGCTGATCACTTTTAAGAACCCGGCATTTTTTCCGTCGCCGTTTAATGCCAGTTGCAAAGAATCGGCAGCAAAATATTCCTGCGCCTGTGCTATTGCTTCAACAGCTTTCTGTTCTTCGGGCAGCTTAATAAAATATTTGTAGCCAAAATATCCGCCCACCGCAACAATAATAATACCCAATACCACTAAAATGCTCTTGTTATTTTTCTCCCAGAAGCCTTGCGATCTCACAACCGCCTCTTCATGTTTAGTCGTAACGCTCATTGTATGTAATTATACTGTAGTTTGTGTTTTATAAACTTAACAATCCTGATTTACCGATTTAATTAATCCACTATAAATGGATAGTCCTGCTGAATGTATACATCCTTGAGCAGTTCGTCGTCGCTTGGCCAAGGGCTTTCCTCTGCAAACTTCACCGACTCTTCCACTTCGTTCTTCACTCTTTCGTTGATCGCTTCAATGTCAGCTTCAGGTACTTTAAAATCCTTCAGCAGTTTTTCGCGGGTATAGTCAATCGGGTCGCGCTGCTTGTATTCTTCCACTTCTTCTTTGGTGCGGTATTTCTGCGGGTCACTCATAGAGTGTCCTTTGTAGCGATAGGTTTTAATTTCCAGCAGTGTAGGTCCGCCGCCTTCGCGTGCTCTTTTTACAGCGCGCTGCACAGCTTCGTGTACTGCTTCAGGACTCATTCCATCCACGCTGTCGCCTGGCATATCATATGCATCTGCCAGTTTGTAAATGTCCATTACGTTCGATGTTCTTTGTACCGAAGTACCCATCGCGTAATTGTTGTTTTCGCAAATAAATATTACGGGCAGCTTCCACAACATGGCCAGGTTGAAGGTTTCGTGCAACATTCCCTGCCTGGCAGCACCATCTCCAAAAAAAGTAAGCGAAACATTATCGGTGCCGTTGTACATTTCAGCAAAAGCCAATCCTGCACCGGTACCTATCTGAGCGCCTACAATACCATGACCGCCAAAAAACCTTTCCTTCACTCCAAAAAAGTGCATGCTTCCACCTTTTCCTTTGGAGCAGCCGGTAGCTTTTCCAAAAAGCTCAGCCATGCACGATTTGGCGGTTACACCTTTGGCAATGGCCAACCCGTGATCGCGGTAAGCAGTAATAAAAGTATCTTCTGGTTTGGTAGCGGTCATACAACCCGCAGCCAGCGCTTCCTGTCCTATATATAAATGACAAAATCCACGAATCTTTTGCATGCCGTATAATTGCCCCGCTTTTTCTTCAAAACGACGGAGCAAGAGCATTAATTCGTACCAATAGAGGTAGGTTTCTTTTGTAAATTTTACAGTTTCTTTGATTGTAGTACTCACGTAGTAAAATTTGAGCGGCAAATATATGTGTTAAATCGCAAATTCAGAATTTCAAATTCAATCCCTTTCCCAAGCCAAAAATCTGATTTTCAGCTTTATTTTAGGTTTAAATTGCGGTCTTTTTATTTGAAGCCGCAGATTTGCAGGTAAAAGCAATTGCTGGTTCAATCTGCAAATCTGCGGCTTATTCATCATACATTAAACATGTCCTTAATTAAATAGTTGTTTTGTTGAGGTTGAATGAAATATCGTTGGTCCAGTTCAGGAACTACAGCCAGGCTGCTTTCCGCTTTCCTAATCCGGTAACGGCTTTCAGCGGATTGAATGGCAGCGGTAAAACCAATTTGCTGGATGCCATTTATTACCTGTGTTTCACCAAAAGCTATTTTGGAAAATCCGACGCGCAGAATGTGCAGAACGGTAAAACCGGTTTCAGGCTGGAGGGAAAGTTTTTTTCGGGCGATAAAAACGCGGTGGTTACCGCCGTATTGAGAGAAACGGGCAAAAAAGAGTTTGCGGCAGATGGGGAACTGTATGGCAGGATGGCAACCCATATTGGCAAATTTCCCTGTGTGATGATTGCGCCCGATGATATTGCCATTATTGCGGAAGGCAGTGAGGAGCGCCGCAGGTTTATGGACTACACGATATCGCAGCTCGATGCTGATTACCTGCAGGTGCTGATTGATTACAATAAAATTTTACAACAAAGGAACAGCCTGCTCAAACAAGCTGCCGAAAGCGGCCGGC
Organism: Agriterribacter sp.; assembly: GCA_051955255.1. Taxonomy (GTDB): domain Bacteria; phylum Bacteroidota; class Bacteroidia; order Chitinophagales; family Chitinophagaceae; genus Agriterribacter. The sequence goes on from JBQCGX010000008.1 coordinate 11,962, forward strand.
TGGATGAAGGACTGCTGCAGATCATTTCGGACCAGTTGATTGGCCGCGGAGAAGCGATTTATATCAAGCGAAAAAAATTCCTGGAAGAATTTATACCGGTTGCAATCAACCTGTATAATGAAATATCGGGACATCGGGAAAAATTGACAATAACTTACAGAAGCAATTTGGAATCAGCTTCTTTTAAAGACATCTTAATAGAAAGCAAAGCACGCGACAGAGCGCTGCAGCGCACTACTCGTGGGGTGCATCGGGATGACCTGGAGTTTGGCCTTGATTTCGACTCATTTAAAACCCTGGCATCGCAGGGGCAGCGCAAAAGCCTGCTGTTTGCACTGAAGCTGGCAGAATTTGACATCTTGCTGAAGCATAAAGGATATCCCCCATTGTTATTATTGGATGATGTGTTTGAAAAGCTCGACGAGCAGCGCATGCACAACCTGCTGGCAAAAGTATGTGTGCAAAACAAGGGGCAGGTATTTATTACCGATACGCACGCCGGCCGTTTAAAAGCTGCCTTGCAAATGCTGGGAGTAGAGAATGAGATCATTGAGCTGTAAGAAGGCATAAGGCGGAGGGTGTAAGGAATAAGGTGAATAAAACCTTGAAGGCCCTCTGCCTTATTCCTTACACCTTATACCTTTTCTTTCTACCTTCGCCCTATGGGTGAATATTCAATGGGGGATGCGCTGAAATCTTTCCTGCAAAGAAGCAGGCTGAAGAGCAATATACAGTCGATGCAGATAACAGACGTGTGGGAACAGGTGATGGGTAAAACCATTGCAAAGTATACAGATAAGATTCAGATCATCAACCGCACTTTATTTATAACCACCACCGTAGCACCGCTCAAAAACGAACTCCTCTACCAGAAAGAAAAAATCATACAACGCGTAAACGAAGCCATGGGCGAAGCGGTTATTACCGAGGTTGTGATCAATTAGGAGTTTTGGGTTTATTGTTTGGGGTTTGTCGTTTAGCGTTTCACAAACCCGGCCCTCCGTGCACCTCTGTGTCATCGTGTCCCTGGGGTTCCCCGTTGTTTCACGCAGCGTACGCAGAGGGGCAACGGCGCAACGATAAACCCCAAACACAAAACCTCCAACCCTCCGTGCACCTTTGTGCCGTCGTGACTTTGTGGTTCCCGTTTTACACCGTGGAATGTATATAATTCTGCAACTGTTCAATTGTTTCCTGCTGGGCGAGGATGGTTTCTTTTACAATGTCCAGCACCGATATCACTCCGTAAAAGTCGTTGCCGGTAAATACTGGCAGATAACGGATATTGTGTGCCGTCATAATGCCCATACAATCTTCGAGGGTATGCTCCGGCGTTACTTTGGGCAGGTGCTCCAGCATAATTTCGCTTACCGGGGTAGCGTTAGACGACTTTCCCAGCAAAATTACTTTACGCGCATAGTCTCTTTCTGTAGCCAGTCCGCAATACCTGCCGTCGTAATCAACCACAATTACAGAACCGATATTTTTTTCAGACATGATCTTAAGGGCTTCCAATACCGTGATGTCGGGAGTAATGCTGATGTTGTGACGCCCCTTGCGTTGAAAGATGTGAGCAACCGTTCTCATTTTTCCTAGTTTTAGTTAGACAATTAAAGGCTATTCAAAAAATAGTTGGTGCTTAAAAGTTACGATAAATCAATCAATCGCAAAAATATCGTTGAAAACTTTCATTAAACGGGCAAGCGCGGTAAGCCCACTGCCTTTAAAAAGAAAATATCAGCCCCGTGATTCGTTCATAACACCTCCCCTTATAATAAAGATGCAACCAGCGCCGCTGCCTGCTGAAAAGGCTGGTTATCATACAATAAATTTCGTTATAATAAGTTAATGTATCGAAGAAAAACTGTGGCTACATCGGTGAAGATGGAACAGTTGACATTTGATAATCCGTTTTTAAAACCAATATACAAACTACCTATCCCGATATCATGAAAAACTGCTACTCCTTTATTTGTTGGGTGTGCTGTATGCTGGCAGGTACAATGCATTGTTTTGCACAGGAAAACCAGGAAGCAGTGGCGAAGTCAGCAAATAAAGTTTTCGTGCTAACATCAACTTATCCGCAACCTGCAACGAACGGAACCGATGCTCGTTTTTACAATACAGAGAACGAAGAATACCAATCTCCCATCGATATCAATTTTGTTCAGCAATCGCAAACGATATGCGCTAATTCGGCACCTTCTACATTGCAGGGCAGTGCGCCTACGGGCGGCGACGGACCGGGGACTTACAGTTATCAATGGCAAAGCAGCATGGTTTCAGCCGCAGCCGGGTTTTCCGATATATCGCTGGCTAACGCGGTAAACTATGCGCCGCCGGCTTTAACTGCTACCACCTGGTTTCGCAGGGTGGTTGTTTCGGGTGCAGAAAGCGATACTTCCGACGCTGTTCAGATTACTGTAAAACCAACTGCCATCAATCTTGTTATAACCAACCCGGCGCCTGTTTGCGCTCCTCAAATGGTAGATATAACAACAGCTGCCACTACCGCAGGCAGCACGCCCGGGCTCACTTTAACCTATCATACTACCGTCAACTCTCCTGCTATATTCGGCAACCCGAATGCTATTAGCACTGCCACCTCTATGAACAAAGATTTTTTTATACGAGCCACCAATGGTTGCCAAACACCGGTAACAAAGCCGGTACGAGTGGTCATCAATAAACAACCATTGGTATCGGTTTCTTCTCCGCCGGTGCCGGTTTGCAGATATGCACCCACCATGCTGATGGCATTTTCGTATGACGCAGGCGCCACTACCCAATGGCAAAATATCGGCCCGGGACCTGCGATAACAGTATACCCGGCAGAGGCTACTACCTATACGGCAATAGTAACCATTCCTGCTACAGGCTGTCAGCGGTCGGTACCTGTAGTGGTAAATGTGAGAGACTTTTCGATGAGCTTAATTTCCGCCCCTGATCCGCTCATAGCCGGCAATCCTATAACGTTGACGCCCGGCAGCGCCGCCAACTTTACTGTAAGTGGCTGGTTGCCTGAAAACCTGTTTACCAACCAGACTGCCGCTACTCAAACTTTTACCATTAAAGATACTTCCCGCACTTTTTCTGTCATTGGTAAATCCGAAGATGGTTGTCTTGACACCGCAAGTGTTACAGTAAAAATAGACGTGAATACCACAGATATGTTTGTGCCCAATGCATTTACGCCCAACAACGATGGCAGGAACGATATTTTTAAAGTATACGGATCGTCTATCAGGAATGTAGAGATGAAAATATTTGACCAGTGGGGACGAGGTATTTTCGAAACCAATAACAATTCAACCGGTTGGGATGGAACTCACAAAGGCAAACCGCAACCGGCCGGGGTATACATGTACGTTATAAAAATAAAGTTAGAAAATGAGGACAGCTTTATCAGGAAGGGAACCATCAACCTGATACGGTAAACAAACCCGAATATTCCGGTTAAGGGAAAAAACAAAGGAATGAAAAGTAAAATTCTACACATCATTTTTGCGGCATTACTGATGGCTGGCGGTTGGAACACCGCCTTGCAGGCGCAGGTAGATCCGCATTTTTCACAATACTTTATTCAGCCCATGTCGCTGAACCCTGCACTTACAGGCGCCATTGAAGGCGATTACCGCGTATCGGCCGTATGGCGCACGCAATATGGCAATACGTTTTCTACCAAAGGCGTATCTGCCGAAATGCCCACCAATAAGAATATGAATTTTGGGGTCAACATCTTTAACCAGTCTTCTTCCGACGGCGCTTATAATTACACAAACGGTTACCTCAGCATGGCATATACCGGCGTACGCTTTAAAGATCATTACCTGGTAATGGGAATGCAGGCAGGCGTGATTAACCGGAGGTTCAATGTAAGCAAACTGCAATTCGGAGATCAATGGGTGTCGGGTGTTGGATACGATCCTTCCGCACAAACAACAGAAGTATTTTATAAACCATCGGTATTGTCTGTAGACATCAGCGCAGGACTTGCCTATTACGATGCTACGCCCGATAAAAAGGTGAATCTCTTTGCCGGTATATCGGCTTTCCATCTTACAAAACCTGACGGCCCTTTCATATCAAAAGACAGCAAAGCTATTTTACCCATGCGCTATAGTGCGCATGCAGGTGCCAGGATTATGGTGAACAACTTTTTTAACATTGTACCGAACGTATTGTATATGCGCCAGGGCAATGTGGAAGAAAAAATGGCGGGCGCTTACCTGCAGATCAATGCAAGTGATAAAACTGATTTGATGCTGGGCGCTAATTATCGTTTAAACGATGCAATATCGCCCTTCGCCGGATTTTATTACAGGGGGCTCACTTTTGGGCTGAGCTACGATGTTACTGCCTCTACGAAAAGCTCAATGGGCATTAACCGCAACAGCCTTGAGGTATCGGTATCGTATACCTGGTGGAAGAAAAATACCATGCAAACCAAACCATTCTATTGTCCGCGCTTTTAATAAGCGCTTAAAACAATCGCTCTATGTGTGAGAATATATGGCATTGGCCCCTTCATAAAAAAAACAGGTACACAATAGCCGTTGTCCTTGTAATGTATTTTCTTTTTGTATCCGCTCCTTCCCTCCAGGCACAGGGGAAGGCGGGATACTTTATACAGGCTGAAAAATTATTCAGTCAAAAAAAATATTACGAGGCAATACAGTATTACGAAAAATACCTTGGCACCGAAACCAATATCAGCGCACGCTCAACGCCTTTTGCAGTAAAAAAGAAGGAAGCCGGCAAATCGAACCTCAGCATGCACAACGAAGCGGTGTATCATCTTGCAGAGAGCTACCGGCACATGAACGATTATGCAAAAGCTGAAAAATGGTACAAAGAAGCAACCGGATTTTCACCAAAAGCATATCCTGCCACCCAGTACTGGTATGGCGTAACGCTAAGGGCAAACAACAAACCCGATGAAGCTTTAGCGGCCTTCACCACCTTCCAGGAAAATTACCAGACGATGGATGAATTGCTGGTAGGTGCGGATAAGGAACTGGAGAACCTGAAATTTTTAAGAGAGCAAAAGGCAAAGCTGAAAGATGAGTTCTTTGTAACCAAACAACCAGGCGCTCCTAACGGCTCTGCGTATGCGGCGAGCTTTTTGGGCGACAGCGTTTATTTTACTTCTATTTATAAAGATGCAGCGGCAGAGAAGCAGGAAAAGGATTATTATTTTGCCAGGTTGTACAAAGCCGCCGCGGAGGAAGACAACATTGCTGCCAATCCCGAAAAAGTGAACCTGCCTGGCGAGGAAGGATTTCACAACGGTATGGCAACATTTGCGAAGAAGGGAAAGAAAATGTTCTTTACAAGATGGATGACGGTGAACGGCGCTTCTGTGGCGGCGATTTACAGTGCCGATAAAACAGATACCGGCTGGTCGAAGCCCGTACGGCTTCCGGAGCCGGTTAACATGCCTGGCTCTAACAGCACCCAGCCTTTTGTTACTACCGATGGCAACTTTTTGTTGTTTTCGAGTGACCGTGAGGGTGGTATTGGCAAATACGACTTGTGGTATGCCAGCCTGGACAGCAACGCACAGGTATTGCTGGTAACCAATATGGGCAACATCATCAATACTGCAGGAGACGAATTCTCTCCTTCGTACCATACATTGAGCAGGCACCTGCTGTATTCGAGCAACGGGCGGGTAGGCATTGGTGGGTTTGATATTTATTACGCAAAGGGCGACTTCCAGCTTGCCAATTGGGAAAAACCGCTGAATGCAGGCATCCCTATCAACTCGGCGAAAGACGACCTGCATTATATAAGCACAGACGAAGACAATGTTTGGAACACAGGTATATTAAGTTCGGATCGTGAAACGGATTGCTGCCTGGAAGTATTTTCTGTAAAGCAGGACAATGCGCAATACGTATCCGGCACCGTTATCGATTGCCAGACGAAGCAACCTTTGTCGGGTGTATCGCTCAACGTGAAAGACAGCAAAAAAGGAAAAATTTTATTGTCGCAGGAAACCGGTGCAGATGGAAAATACAGCTTCCAGCTAAAGAATACCTCCCGATTTGATGTAGTGGCAAATAAACAGGGGTACGAAGAAGCAACCGGCAATTACGTGGTTTCGATGGTAACGGGCAAAGACACTATTCAGAATGATGCATTGTGTTTGTCGTTCATCGTAGTGAATAAATCTAACCCGGAGCTGGATAACGCGTTAGATGCACTCAGCGAAGCTTCCACACTGGCTAAATTTTCCTACAATAAATCAAATGTAGATCACAGTTATTACGAAAAGCTCGATTCGCTCGCAAGACTGATGGAACGTTATCCTGATATTGTGATTGAAATTGGTGGGTATACAGACTCAAGAGGGAAAGAATCGTACAACATCATTCTTGCGCAAAAACGTGTTGATGCCTGTATAAAATACCTTGCTAAAAAAGGCATCAGCAAAGATCGCCTGGTTGGAAAAGCCTACGGCGAATGTTGTCCGCTTGAACCAGAAACGATTAACGGAAAAGACAACCCCGCAGCGCGTGAAAGGAACAGGAGGGTCGAATACAAGTTGCTGAAGGGAGAAGTGAGTGAGCAATGATCATCCTCTCCCGTCTCGTCGCTGCGATCCCGCCCGCGACATCGCATGATAGCATATTACTTATCCCGAAAATGTAAACAGTGTATGCTGTATAATTGAACGCATTTCGAATTAATACAAGTAAACATAAGCCATGCGTGCTGCCGACCGGTGATAGCATATTACTTGTCCCGAAAATGTAAACAGTGTACGCTGTATTAATTGAAGGCATTTCGAATTAAT
>JBQCGX010000009.1:0-181850 GCA_051955255.1 Agriterribacter sp.
AATATTTTCTTGGCAAGTCCTTTAAAAGGTGGAAGGACGTTGCCAAGAAAATATTTATAAAAACGGTTGAAAAACGGTCAACGTCATTCAGGCATGAACACTTTGCTAACTATAAACGATAAACGAAAAACGAAAAACCACAAACTCTATATGCAAAAACGACAATTAGGAAAATCAGACTTGTACATTGCACCACTCGCATTGGGCGGTAATGTATTTGGCTGGACTTTAAACGAGCAGCAATCTTTTGAAATACTCGATGCCTTTGTTGAGGCAGGGTTCAATTTTATTGATACGGCAGATTCTTACTCCACCTGGGTGCCGGGCAATAAAGGTGGAGAAAGTGAAACTATCATCGGCAAATGGATGAAGCTGCGGGGCAATAAAGACAAGGTAATTGTAGCAACAAAGATTGGATCGGACATGGGGCAGGGGCACAAAGACATTTCAAAAGCCTATATTTTAAAAGGTGTGGAAGATTCGCTAAAGCGACTTCAAACAGATACTATCGATCTTTATCAAACACATTGGGACGATAACAAAACACCCGTGGAGGAAACGCTTGAAGCATACGCGCAACTGGTGCAGCAAGGCAAAGTAAAATGGATCGGTGCTTCCAACTTATCGCCCGAGCGGCTCGAAGCATCGTTGAAGCTAAGCGAAGAAACCGGCGTGCCCGCCTATCAAACCTTTCAGCCCGAATACAATTTGTATGCAAGGCAACAGTTTGAAACAGAAATACGGCCTCTGTGTATTGCAAACGGGTTAAGTGTGATCAGCTATTACTCGCTCGCCTCCGGTTTCCTTACCGGCAAATACCGGTCGGAAAATGATTTGGGAAAAAGTCCGAGAGGCGGTGGCGTAAAAAAATACATGAACGATCGCGGCTTCAAAATATTAAAAGCGTTAGACGATATAGCTGCCCAATACAATACCAGTCCCGCCACCATTGCGCTTGCCTGGTTAATGGCGCAACGCACCGTAGCGGCACCCATTGCCAGCGCTACCAGCATAGAACAGTTGAAAGCGTTAACCGATGCTGCCACCATCGCACTCAGCAAAGAAGCGTTAACCGTGTTGGATGAAGCATCGGCGTAGGTTGTTTGTGGTTTGGTGTTTATAGTTTGTAACGCAAAACTATAAACATCAAAACCAAAAACCCCAGATCCAAACCCCAAACGTCAAACCACACCGGCAAAATGTCAAAAGAAAAGCGTATCGTATCAGCCCTTCGGCGCATCGGCATCGATGCATTTCAGATCGCCATCATAGCGGCCATTGTGGTGGCGTATTTTTTGCCGGGTCCCGGTATTAAAAAAGATGGATTTACGTTGGAGCAACTCACCTCGTTCGGATTGTCGCTCATCTTCTTTTTTTATGGATTAAAACTAAGCTTTCACAAGCTCCGGTCCGAACTCAGGAACTGGCGGATGCATATTGTAGTACATCTCAGCACCTTTGTGCTGTTCCCTTTGCTGGGACTTCTTATCCTCCCCTTTTTCAAACAGGAAAACTACCTGTTCTGGTTGGGAACATTTTATCTCTGTGCCTTGCCCTCCACTGTTTCATCGTCGGTGGTAATGGTTTCTATTGCAGGAGGCAATATTCCGGCAGCTATTTTTAACGCCAGCCTGTCTACCCTCGCCGGTATTTTTATTACACCCCTTTGGATGCTGCCTGTATTAGAGGCTGGCGGCGAAGCAATGCATCCTGGCGATATTATGCTTAAGCTTGTATGGCAGGTACTCATTCCTGTTATACTTGGTTTGCTGCTCAACTCAAAAGCCGGGTGGTTGGCCGAAAAGTATAAAATACAACTGCGCTATTTTGACCAAACAATTATTGTGTTGATTATTTATACCGCCTTTTGCCATGCTTTTTATGAAAAAGCATTTGCAGGTTTCAGCATGCTCACTTTGCTGCTGATGGCAGCAGGCATGTCGGTGCTGTTTTTTTTGGTGTTCTTTTTGTTGAGAAAGGTGTGCGCGCTGTTGAAGTTCAGCCGCGACGATACGGTTACCGTATTATTTTGCGGGTCAAAAAAATCGCTGGTGCATGGCACCGTAATGTCAAGAGTGTTGTTTCCCGCTTCTGCAGCGGTCAGTGTTATCTTATTGCCATTGATGATGTATCATGCACTTCAATTAATTTTTGTCAGTATCATTGCGCAAAAAATGGCGGGTAAAGGAGAAGGGGGAAGGTAAAGGGTAGAAGGTAAAGGGTAGAAGGTAAAAGGGGCGCCTTACTCAACTCATTTAACTTACTTAACTCAATCACTTATTTAACTCACTAAACTCAATTAACTCATTAACCAATGACCATTGACGAACTGATCTATTTTTCCATATTTGTAGCCAGCGGCGTTGTAATAGGCATTATTTTTCACAGGCTGGTAACGCCCGTGGTAAAGCGCGCAGTATCGCGTACAAAATGGCTTGCCGACGACCTCATCATAGAAAGCATTGACAAATGGATTATACCCTGGTTTGTAGCGCTGGGATTTTACCTCGGCTGGCAAAGGGTAGACATGTCGCCTAAATATCATTTATGGCTGGAGCGGGCCATCTTTGTGTTCTACACATTTTCCATCACCTGGATATTAGCCCGCGTGCTGTCCGGCATGTCCCGTGTGCGCTCGGTTGACAGTGCAGCGGCGGCAGCATCGTCTTCTATCATCAGCAACATCATCAAAGTAATTATTTACTGCATTGGCATACTGGTGGTATTGCAGTTTTTCGGTATTTCCATTACTCCCATCCTCGCCGGTTTGGGCGTGGGCGGTTTGGCCGTAGCCCTTGCTTTGCAAGACACTTTGTCGAACCTCTTTGCGGGTATCCAGATCATCTCTACCAAAAAAATGAATATCGGGGACCTGATAAGACTGGAATCCGGACAGGAAGGTTTTGTGGAAGACATCAGTTGGCGCTATACTACCGTTAGAACAGGCGATAACAATATCATCATCATTCCCAACTCTAAACTTTCCGGGTTAATTGTTTCCAATCTCTTTCTGCCCGATAAAGAGTTTGTTTGCAATATTCCCATTGGAGTAGATTACAGCAGCGATCTTGATAAAGTGGAAAGAATTGTAATAGAAGTGATCAAAACCTTGCAGGAAGACATGGAAGAATGCGTACCCAATTTCGATCCCTTTGTGCGCTACCAGCAATTTGGTCCCAGCAGCATCGATCTTAAAGCTTTTATCCGCGTGCGGGAATTCGGCGGTCAATTCCTGGTAAAGCACGAGTTCATCAAACGCATTCAAAAGCGCTTCAGCGAAGAAAATATTAACATTCCATTTCCAGTACAAACGGTGTTATTGCAAAAGCCGGCGGAAGGTTAGGCGTTTGGGGTTTGGGGTTTACTGTTTGAGGTTTGACGTTTACTGTTTGTGGGTGATTTTTCCATCAGACCGCCCTTAGGGCGTGCCGATGGGAAGACCGCTCCGGTCGGCGCGCCCTAAGGGCGGTCTGACCGATCTGAATATGACAAATTATTTAACCCCAAACTACGAAGTTCAAACCGGAAACTCCAAACCCTAAACCCCAAACCCTAAACCCCAAACCCCAACCTAATATTTCCCTTATCTTTGCGTTTTCTTTTACAGATTGCTGCCATTCAAACTTTTGAATGATGAACAGCAGAATTCCCATAAATCTTTCACTTTCCTTTCCCGTACAGCGGTACTACCGTATTGGTGTAAGCGCTTTCTTTTTTATACAGGGGCTTACTTTTTCTACCTGGGCAAGCCGCATTCCCGATATTAAAGATGCTTTGCATTTAAGCGATGCCATGCTCGGCGCCGTCCTCTTTGCCCTGCCTGTTGGACAGCTTACGGCTATGGGGCTTTCAGGCTACCTGGTAAGTCGCTTTGGCAGTAAGAATACCTTAACGGTTGCCGCGTGTTTATACCCCGCAGGATTGGTTTTACTGGGTACCGTAACCTCTTTATGGCAGTTGGTAGCCGCGTTGTTTTTCTTTGGCGTATGCGGCAATCTTTCCAATATATCCGTAAATACACAAGGTGTGGGTGTAGAAAGATTGTACAGGCGCAGCATCATGGCATCCTTTCACGGTGTGTGGAGTCTTGCGGGTTTTACGGGAGGTATCATCAGCACTTTTATGGTGGCAGACCGGATTCCGCCCTTCACGCATTTCTGCATCGTATATGCCATTGGCTTTTTACTGATGCTGGTTGCCAGGAAATTTATTCTTCCGCGTGATGCAAATGCAGCTTCAAAAGAAAAGAAAAAAATATTTGTAAAGCCCGACCGCTATATCATCACATTAGGCATCATCGCTTTTGCCTGCATGATATGCGAAGGCACTATGTTTGACTGGAGTGGTATTTATTTTGAAAAAGTGGTGCATGCTCCCGCCGACCTTACGCGTTTGGGTTATGTAGCGTTTATGTTTACCATGACGGCCGGGCGCTTTGCTGCCGACTGGCTGGTAACCAGGTTTGGTATAGAACGCGTTTTAAAAATGAGCGGGGTGTTCATTTTATCCGGCATGCTCATTGCCACTTTGTTTCCCACGGTAATTACTGCCACTATCGGTTTTTTGCTGGTGGGTATTGGTACCTCCTCGGTAGTACCTATGGCTTACAGTCTTGCCGGCCGGTCTAAAAATATGTTGCCCGGCGTAGCACTCGCAGCCGTTTCTTCCATTGGCTTTTTAGGATTTTTATTAGGTCCTCCCATCATCGGCTTTATTTCCGAAGCCACCAACCTCCGTTTCTCTTTTGCACTCGTGGCCATTCTTGGATTAGGAACAACGCTCATGGCCGGAAGGATACAGGGTGAGAAGGGGTAAGGTGTAAGGTTGAAGGTGTAAGTTATGAGGTGTGGGGCAGAGGGCAGGAGGAAGGTTGTAGTGTACTGCAACTTGTCTTTGTTTGTTGTCTCCTGATTTTTCTTTTGGATCTTGAATGTTGGTTCTTGGATCTTGAATTTTGTTTCTTTGCCTGATCGCCGACCCCTGGCTCCATCAGACCGCCAGCTTCCGCACAAACCCTTGCCCCGGCGTGCCGATGGATACCCGACGGTATGATCGCTGATTGCTGAAAGCTGACCGCCGACCGCTGTCATCGTCATGCCGACCGCAGCGAAGCGAGTGGAGGCATCCCCCGCCGGTTGTAGTTCTGTCTACAATCAAACACCAAGAACCGGGAAAAAGAAACAAGAACCCTAAAACGAATAAAAGCTGAAAGCTGACCGCTGAAAGCCCACAGCTCCCCGCAATTCATGCAAACGATTGTTCCCGCGCATTAAAGTATTTATACGTACTTTAGAACCCCTTTCGTGTTAAAATTTTTTCTTTTATCAATATGAAACAAAAGCAGAACAATTCCAGGCGTCTATTTTTGAAAAATTCAATAGGCGCCCTGGCGGCATTTACTATTGTGCCGCGACATGTGTTGGGAGGACCCGGTTACCTGGCGCCCAGCGATACACTTACCAAAGCCGTTGTGGGGGTGGGTTCTATGGGACGTGGGCATTTTGAATATGCCGGCACCCGCACCGTAGCTGTTTGCGACGTAGATACCCGCCACATTCAACTGGCATTGGATGCATTAGGCGGAGGCAAGGGCGTAAAAACGTTTAGAGATTACCGTGAGCTCATTACCCTGCCCGAAGTAGATATTGTGCATATAGCCACGCCGCCCCACTGGCATGGCATTATTGCCGCCGATGCTGCGCGTGCCGGTAAAGACATTTGGTGCGAAAAGCCAATGACACGTACCATAGGCGAAGGAAAACGCCTGGTAGAAGCTGTGCAACAACATGGAAGAATATTCAGGTTGAATACCTGGTTCCGCTTTTCAGATAATTTTTATGGAATGAACACTACCGTAAAGCCCATTAAAAAGCTGGTAGAAAGTGGCATGCTCGGCTGGCCGTTAAAAGTTACGGTAAGCAGGCACACGGGCTTCGACTGGAAATTTTACTGGGTAGGCAAAACCGATCTCAAACCCGAACCCGTTCCCAAAGAACTGGATTACGAAATGTGGTTGGGCCCTGCACCCTACAAGCCTTACAGCACGCATCGCGTACATACTACTTTCCGTGGCTATTGGGATTACGACGGAGGTGGTTTGGGCGATATGGGACAGCACTATATCGACCCCATCCAATACTTCCTCGGCAAAGATGATACAAGCCCTGTATCTGTTGAAATTGACGCACCGCAGCAGCACGACGATGCGGTAGGAACCTGGAGAAAAATTACTTACACCTACGAAGATGGTTGCCAGATCATACTCGACGGAGCCGGCACCGAAGAAGGGGCGGCTTATATCGAAGGACCTAAAGGGAAACTGTTTGCAGGATTCCGTTCCGACATTCCTGATTTTGAAAGAAAGCTCGCCGAGTTTCCCGATCCGCAACCACAGGTAACTGATTTTGTGGATGCAGTAAAGAACAGGAAGAAATTTGCATTGAACGAACAGAACGGACACAGATCTTGCACCATCATCAACATAGGAAAAATTGCACTGCAACTCGGGCGTAATCTTAAGTTCGATCCTGTAAAGCAGGAGTTCATCAACGATGAAGGAGCCAATCGCCTGCTCAATCCACCGCTGCGCGGTCCGTGGTTTATTTAGCAGCAATGCATTTCATCGATTGAGCTTTTGAAATCAGGGGTATAAAAGAAAAAACAAGCGAAATAACCTAACCTTCATCAACAGAACATAACAATCCAACAATAATTATTACATGCGACAATTATTATTGATATTTCTTTCGATATGCAGCTTGTTGTTTACAGCAACTGCGCAAACAGACGATAACCGCACGGTTACCACCAAAATAGCCGACCTGCTGGCCAAGCTGCCTGCAGAAGATTCGGCACAACTGGCTACCAGCGTTACTGCTGTAGCAGGACTAGGTGAAGCCGGTATTACAGAGCTGGTAAAAAAACTCGATGCCGGTGGCGATGTAAGCCGCCTGCATTACGCCATCAGCGGTTTTTCATTTGCGGCTACGCAACCCGGTAAAGAAAGCTGGAGAAGCACCGCCGTTAAAGCCTACGGCGCAGCGTTATCGCAATTGAAAGACAGCGAAGCAAAATTGCTCACACTCACGCAACTGGAGCAAGTAGGGAAAGACGATGCCATTCCTTACCTGGAACCTTACCTGAAAGACGAACGTTTTTCAGACCCGGCAGCAAGGGCACTGGCAACCATCAATAGCGACGCCTCTAATAAAACGCTGTTGTCGGCATTGGCAAGTACTACCGGCAATGCACGCTTGTCTATTGTGCAGGCGTTGGGCGATACCCGTTACCGTGAGGCTGTTCAGCCCGTTGCCGCACTGGCAACAGCTGGTGATGCCAAAACAGCCAAAGTAGCGTTGTATACATTAGCCCGCATTGGCGATCCATCATCCGAAAAAATACTGGCAGATGCTGCAGCCAAAAGCAACTATACTTATAGTGTAAACGAAGCAGCCTCTTCTTATCTCCATTACCTGTCGAACCTCGCAGCCAACGGAAATGCAAAAGTGGCCGAAAAGGCTGCTGGAACGCTGCTTAAAAAAGCCACTGCCGATAACCAGGTACACACCCGCACGGCTGCATTGAAATTACTGACCGATATACAGGGCGCAGCAAGCACCAAACTGCTTACCGCCGCCATGAAAGATAAAAATGCCGAATACAGGGCAGCCGCTTTAAAATATGCGCAACCTTATATCAACGAAACCTCTACACCGGTTTGGTTAAAAACGCTCAGCAAAGCCAACGCCCCCGCACAGTCGGAAATCATCAGGATGCTGGGCAACAAAGGCGTAACTGCAGCGCTGCCCGTTGTACTAAAAGCAGTGCAAAGCAAAGATGCCGATGTAAGGTTGTCTGCCATTAAAGCCGCTGCGCAGATTGGTGGTGCAGAAGCGTTACCCGCATTGTTAGGTATATTAAAAACCGGGAACACAGACGAAATAGCTGCCGCAAAATTGGCCTTGCTTTCCACGAAAGGCGATGCGGTGACGGCTGAGGTAGGTGATGCTTTGAGCGATGCCTCACCCGCCGGCAAAGCTGCCATCATTGATGTATTGGGGGCAAGAGCGGTAGATGCAAAAGCAGCAGATGTGCTGGCATTGGCCAACAGCGCCGATCCGCAGATCAGCAAATCTGCCCGCGCAGCGTTAAAGCAAATGACCACGCCTTCCAATCTCGCACAGGTATACCCGTTGTTATTGTCTGCCGGTAATGCGCAGGATGTAAGCGACTGGCAGCAGATTATTGTAGCAGGTATTAACCGTATTCCCGATGCAGCAGGCCGCAATGCAGCCATAGTAGCGGAGATCAACAAAGCACCTGCCGATAAAAAAGCCCTTTTTTACAATGTATTGTCAGGCGTAGGTGATAAAGAAGGTTTACCAACCGTTGCAGGAGCTTTTGCTTCAGGCAACGATCAAACCAAAAAAGATGTGATTGCAGCCCTTGCCAATTGGAAAGGCGGACTGGCAACCACCCAGTTATACCAGGTGCTGCAACAGGCTGGTAAAGGCGCCTTGTCCGGCGATGCGTTGACCGGTTTTGTGAAACAGATCAGCATTTCAAAAGCAACAGACGATCTCAAGCTCATCATGCTGCGCAACGCTATGGAATATGCGCAAACCGACGATCAGAAAAAGTCCATACTGAACCAGGTAGCCAAATGCAAAACCTTCCTTGCCTTTTTATATGCTGGCAGCTTTTTAGACAATGCAGCGCTGAAAAGAGAAGCAGCCAACGCCACCATGAACATTGCAATGGCCGATAAATCTATTTACGGCAGCAATGTGCGCGCGGTGCTCGAAAAATCGATCAATAGTCTTGGCGGCGCAGAAAGCGAATACCAGAAAGAAGCGGTGCGCAAGCATTTGGCCGAAATGCCCAAAGGAGAAGGGTTTGTTCCCATCTTTAACGGCAATGACCTTGCTGGCTGGAAAGGCCTGGTAGCCGATCCCATCAAACGTTCAAAAATGGATGCCAAAACATTGGCGAAAGAACAAGCGAAAGCCGATGAGGAAATGCGCAACGGCTGGAGTGTAAAAGATGGATTGCTGGTGTTTAATGGTCACGGCAATAACCTTTGCACCGAAAAGAAATACGGCGATTTTGAAATGTATGTAGACTGGAAGATCACCAAAGATGGCGATGCCGGCATCTACCTGAGAGGCACGCCGCAGGTGCAGATATGGGATACTTCGCGCGTAGATGTTGGTGCGCAGGTAGGATCGGGCGGCTTATACAACAACCAGAAAAACGAAAGCAAACCACTCAAGCTGGCAGACAATGCCATTGGCGACTGGAATACCTTCCGCATTAAAATGGTGGGTGATCTGGTAACTGTTTACCTGAATGGTGAACTGGTAGTAAACGGTGTGCCGTTAGAAAACTACTGGGATCGCAGCATTCCTATTTTCCCCCAAGAGCAACTGGAGTTGCAGGCGCATGGTACCTATGTTGCTTACCGCGATATTTATGTAAAAGAAATAGCTCGTCCCGAACCATATGTGTTAACAGATGAAGAGAAAAAAGAAGGGTACAAAATTTTGTTTGATGGCACAAGTCTGCACGAATGGGTAGGTAATAAAACCGCATACATAATTGAAGATGGCAACATTGCCGTATACCCCAAACGCGGTGGCAGCGGTAACCTGTACACGAAAGATGAGTACAGCGATTTTGTATACCGTTTCGAATTTAAGCTTACCCCCGGTGGTAACAACGGTATCGGCATACGCACACCCTTAACCGGCGACGCCGCTTACGAAGGAATGGAAATACAGGTGTTGGATGATGATGCCGATATTTACAAAGACCTGAAACCTTACCAGTATCACGGTTCGGTATATGGCATCATTCCCGCCAAACGTGGACATTTGAAACCGATGGGCGAATGGAATGAAGAAGAGATCCGCATTGAAGGAACTAAAATAAAAATTACCCTGAACGGTACCGTAATAGTTGACGGCGATATTGCAGAAGCTTCTAAAAACGGTACTGCCGATCACCGCGATCACCCCGGCTTAAAAAGAACCAGTGGTCACATCGGCTTTCTCGGTCACGGCGATACCTTGTACTTTAGAAATGTACGCATTAAAGACTTAGCCAAGCCCGCCCCCGCACCAGCCAAAGGCAAAAGCAAAGCGAAAAAGAAATAACTCTTTACTGGTTAATACAATAAAAGGCTGTCTCGTTTTGGGGCAGCCTTTTTTAATTTGAGATGCGGGGAAGAAGATCCAAGAAACAAGAACCAAGATCCAAGAAACAAGAACCAAGAACCAAGATCCAAAAAACAAGAGCAAAACTGGAAACAAAAAACAAAAAACCGGAAACCCAAAAAGGCCAAAAGCCGACCGCTGTCATCGTCATGCCGACCGTAGCGCAGCGAGCGGAGGCATCCCCAGCCGGCAGGAAGCCTGCATGCAACAAGAACCAAAAACAAAAAGGCAAAAAACAAAAACTCTCAAAACGCTCTGCTGAAAGCTGAGGGCTCATCGCTGACTGCTGATTCCCACTACCAGATCCATCACATTGGTTTGCGTGGGACCAGTAATGAGTAAGCCATCTACTTGTTCAAAAAATGTATACGCATCGTTGTTAGCCAGGAATGATTTCGGGTCAAGACCAAGGGAATTTGCTTTTTCTATAAGGGTGCAGTCCGCAAAAGCACCTGTTGCATTGGTAGGACCATCTGTACCATCTGTACCACCCGATAATAAGTGAATGGCTTTTTCCTCACCATGCATTTCCTTCATGGCACACAACGCTGCCAACGCAAACTGCTGGTTACGTCCGCCTTTTCCATGCCCCTTAATGGTAACCGTGGTTTCGCCGCCCCACAAAAAACAGCGAGGTTGATTGATTTGAGCCGCAGTAATTTTTTTCATAAAGGAAATTGCCTGTTCTTCCGCTTCGCCGCTCAACGGTGGTTGTATTATTTCTGTAGTGTACCCGAGCACTATGGCTTTCTTTTGCGCTGCTTGCAATGCTATACCGTTGGTGGCCACGAGTATATTGAATACTTTTTTAAAAGCCGGATCATCATTGCCCGGTGTATCAGGAAGGTAGCCTGCTTTTCCCCTGGTGAGCCAATCACTGACAGGCCTTGTCAGTTTTTGCTGCAATGCATATTTTTCAATTACCTGCCAGGCATCGGCGAAGCTGGTCTTATCCGGCACTGTTAGTCCGCTTGCAATTACCGAAAGATCATCGCCCGGCACATCGCTCAATATCAATGCAATAACGGTAGCGGCTGTCCGCTGCATTAACTGTCCGCCTTTGATTTGTGAAAGGTGCTTACGAATCGTATTGATCTCGTCAATGGCTGCACCGCAATCAAGCAATAGTGTAGACGTGTGTTGAAGATCGTTCAATGTGCAGCCCGGCGGCAGATCAGACAACAAAGCCGAGGCACCGCCGCTTACCAGCAGCACAATAATATCCTCTTCCTGTGTTTTCGAAAATAATTCCAGTATTGCTTTTCCACCTTCCACGCTTTTTTCATCGGGCACCGGATGCGCGGCTTCAATGGTTTTGCATATTTGCAATGGCAATGCATGTTGATATTTGGTAACTACGATCCCCTCCGAAATTTTATCACCCAGTATTTTTTCTGTTTCCTGGGCCATGGCGGCGGCGGCTTTTCCGGCGGCAGCTATATATACCTTCCTGTTTTGCAGGTTGAATGTGTTTTTGCCTGCCTGCAACACGTTGCCATTACAGGCAAGATTGCGCGGAATAAATTCAGACGGCTTTACGGCGTTTACTCCCGCCATGAAAATATCCCGCAAGTGTTGTATACTCATAGCCGAAATTAACATTCATTTCCAATTTCTCATGGCTATACAATGTTCGTTTTGTAGATAGACGCTTCGTGCCTCAGCGTGACAAGCAGCATAATACAGTTGATCTTTGTACTACTGTCAAATCTGTATTCTACTGCTTGTCATTCTGACGAAGGAAGAATCCACCTTCGCTTCTGTCCATCACTGCATCCGGTGTAGTATAAACGCTTCGTGTCTCAGCGTGACAAGCAGCATAATACAGTTGAGCCTTGTACTACTGCCAAATCTGTATTCCACTGCTTGTCATTCTGACGAAGGAAGAATCCACCTTCGCTTCTGTCCATCAATGCATCCGATGTAATATAGACGCTTCGTACCTCAGCGTGACAAGCAGCATAATACAGTTGAGCCTTGTACTTCAGCCAAACCTTTATTCCATGCTTGTCATTCTGACGAAGGAAGAATCCACCTTCGCTTCTGTCTATCAATACATCCCGTGTGTATAGATGCTTCGTACCCCAGCGTGACAAGCAGCATAATATAGTTGAGCCTTCTACTTCAGCCAAACCCTCATTCCACTGCTTGTCATTCTGACGAAGGAAGAATCCACCTTCGCTTCTGTCCATCAATGCATCCGGTGTAGTATAAACGCTTCGTACCTTAGCGTGACAAGCAGCATAATACAGTTGATCTTTGTACTTCAGCCAAACCTTTATTCTATGCTTGTCATTCTGACGAAGGAAGAATCGATCTTCGCTTCCGTCTATCAATGCATCCTGTGTGTATAGATGCTTTGTGTCTCAGCGTGACAAGCAGAGCAGCAGGGTTGGGCATTGGTGCCACAACTGAACCTTCATTCTACTGCTTGTCATGCCAACGCAGCAGCATCTCATAACGATTTGATGGCAATAAATCCTAAACACGAAACAAAAAACTTTTTATATTATCTTCGGTTATAAATTAGTTGTTTAGCTAACTAATTTATATAGCCACATTCAGCCATTGAAAAAACAAATTACGATGAAGAGAATCATCAAAAAAGTTGCAGTATTAGGTTCAGGTGTTATGGGTTCGCGAATTGCATGCCATTTTGCAGGAGTTGGTATTCCTGTGCTGTTACTGGATATAGCACCCAAAGAATTGAACGATGCAGAAAAAGCCAAAGGGCTATCGTTAGACCAGCCTGCTGTTAAGAACCGTATTGTAAACGAAGCGCTGGCTGCGGCTGTTAAATCAAACCCATCGCCAGTGTATACTAAAGAGGCGGTGAACAAAATAAAGACAGGCAACTTTACCGATAATATGAAGGACATTGCTTCCTGCGATTGGGTGATTGAAGTAGTGGTGGAAAGGCTGGATATAAAACAATCTGTTTTAAGCGAGGTAGATAAATACCGTAAGCCCGGCACCCTGATCACTTCCAATACTTCGGGTATTCCTATTCACCTGATGGCTGAGGGCAGAAGCGATGATTTTAAAAAACATTTCTGCGGCACACACTTTTTTAACCCCCCACGCTACCTGCGGTTGCTCGAAATTATTCCAACGCCGCATACCGATGCTTCCGTAATTGATTTCCTGTTGCATTTTGGCGATTTGTATTTGGGCAAAACAACTGTGTTGTGCAAGGATACGCCTGCGTTTATCGCCAACAGGGTAGGGGTGTTCAGTATAGCTGCTATTTTTAAGCTGGTTGAAAAGCTGGGGTTGAGCATTGATGAGATAGAGGCGTTAACCGGTCCTGTAATTGGCAGACCTAAATCGGCCACTTTCCGTACTGCCGATGTGGTGGGTATCGACACCCTGGTAAAAGTGGCCAGGGGTGTATATGAAAACTGCCCGAAAGACGAAGCGCGCGACACATTCATTATACCAACCTGGGTAGAAAAGCTTGTTGAAAACAAATGGCTGGGCGATAAAACGGGGCAGGGTTTCTTCAAAAAAACAAAAGCGAAAGATGGCTCTTCAGAAATACTGGTGCTCAACCTTGCCACTATGGAGTATGAGCCACGTAAAAAGCCAAAGTTTGCTACTATTGAAGCTGCTAAACCCATCGACGATCTCAAGCAACGTATTAAAATGCTGGTTACCGGCCAGGATAAGGCGGGCGAATTTTACCGCCAGTTCCATTATGCGTTGTTCTCTTATATTTCACATCGCATTCCCGAAATTTCGGATGAAGTATATCGCATAGATGATGCTATGAAAGCAGGCTTTGGTTGGGAGATAGGAGCATTTGAAACCTGGGATGCGTTGGGTGTGGAGAAAACAGTGAAGGCGATGAAGGAAGCTGGTTTTACCGTGGCAGATTGGGTTAACAAAATGCTGGCAGACGGCAATGCTTCTTTTTACAAAATTGAGAATGGAAAAAAGCTTTGTTATTCTCCTGCTTCGGGCAAATATGTTTCCACTGTTGCTGAGGAAACTGCTGATGCCTTTATTGTGATGAAGAATTTTGCAGGGCAAACCGTTTGGAAGAACAGCGCTGCCAATGTATATCATTTGGGAGACGACGTGCTGGGGCTGGAATGGAACACCAAGATGGGAACCATTGGCGGTGAGGTGCTGGAAGGCATACAAAAAGGAATTGCATTGGCTGAAGAAAAGTACAAAGGGATTGTTATAGCCAATGATGCACAAAACTTTTCTGCCGGCGCCAACGTGGGGATGATATTTATGTTTGCAGTAGAACAGGAATACGACGAACTGGATATGGCTGTGCGTGCATTTCAGAATACCATGATGCGGGCGCGATACTCCAGCATACCCGTAGTAGTGGCGCCGCATGCGCTTACACTGGGGGGCGCCTGCGAACTGAGCCTGCACAGCGATAAGGTGTTGCCCGCTGCTGAATCGTATATAGGCCTGGTTGAATTAGGAGTGGGACTGATACCTGGCGGCGGCGGTACCAAAGAATTTGTACTCCGCGCTTCGGATGAGTTGCATGAAGATGAGCCTGATACCAATACATTAAAGAATCGTTTTCTCACCATTGCCACTGCCAAAGTATCTACCAGCGCATTTGAAGCATTCGACCTCGGCATATTAAGAAAGGGCCACGATGAAGTGATCATTAACCCCGACCGCAGGATAGCCGCTGCCAAAGCAAGTGTAATTGAAATATACGACAATGGCTATGTAACGCCCGTGCAGCGCACCGATGTAAAAGTATTGGGTCGCTCTGCCCTCGGTGCTTTATATGCAGGCATTAATGGCATGTGGCGCGCCAATTATGCTACAGACCACGACGTAGTAGTGGCCAAAAAATTAGCTTACGTAATGTGCGGCGGCGATTTGAGTGAACCCTCCCTGGTGAGTGAACAATACCTGCTTGACCTGGAGCGCGAAGCATTTTTAAGCCTGTGCGGCGAGAAGAAAACGCTCGAACGTATACAAAGTGTATTGAAAGGCGGCAAGCCAGTAAGGAATTAAGCTATCAGCGGTTAGCCGTTTGGGGTTTGGAGTTTATCGTTTATAGTTCGCGTAATCATAAACGATAAACATCAAACGATAAACCCAAAACTCCAAACAACAAATCTCCCCATGCCCCTCCGTGGTTCTGTGCCTCACCTAACCTCTCCAAGGGAGAGGAACCGCGCACCAAGGCCCGCTTGTTCGGTTCTAATCCTATATTCTGCTGACTTATAAACGATAAACTCCAAACAATAAACCCAAAACTCCAAACAACAAATCTCTCCGTGCTCCTCCGTGTCTTCGTGCCTCCGTGGTTCACACGTGGTTCAACCGTGGTTCCCTCCCTACTTCGCTATCAACTCAAGCACTGCCACGGCTATTTTTCCGTCTTCTTTTTCTTTAGGTGTGCTTACTATGTACAGGTTATGGAATCCATTTCCGGGAGCTGCAAAGTTGAACTTCAGTTTGGCTGTCCTGGGTTTGGTTCCCGCAGTCACGCCGTTCAGTACGGCTTCACCCAGTTTCGTTCCATCCGGGCTATCCAACCGCAGTTCAAATGTATAACCCACTTTCGGCGAATCTTCATCGTCTTCCCATCCAACCAGCAATTCTGCGCCCGAAATGCCCTGCAGGTCAATGCTGTCAACACTGAACCAACCTGTTTTGTTATCGGGTGCTATCATCACCTTCATGCCCTGGTAGTTGGCGCTCTTATATTCCTTCATGCTTTTTACAGCACCAAAAGTGAGCTTGCTGCTGCGCAGCACAATGCCATCGCTGCCCGAAAGCGGTTTTACAGTAGCACCACCTTTATCGGTATAAGTAGCAGAAAGGTATAATGCCTCATTTTCTTTTACTGATTTAACAGGAACGGTACCTGCGGCGGGCAGTGATTTTTTAACACCCGAAGGTCCTGCAAGAGAAAGTGCCCAATGAACAATTTGACTCGCATCTTCTTTCGATAAATTGGGATGTGCCGCCATAGCAACTTCACCCCAAACACCTCCACCACCTTTAATGATCTTGTCAACCAGGTAGTCAACAGCTTTCGGGTCTTTATGATATTTCTTTGCCACATCGGTAAAGGAAGGACCGATCGATTTCTCGTCTACCTTATGACAGGTTTTACAATCGAGCGAAAGCATAATGCTTTTTCCACTTACTGCAGCGGCTGCTGCCTGGTGTCCCTGCGGAATGGCAGCCTTATCAGCGCCTTCGAGGAAATCGGCCGTTACATACAAATTGGCTGCATCGGGCGTTGCCCCGTCTTCCTTATCATTTACAGTAACATTGTATTCTACCGCTTTGCCGGGGAAATAAAACGATTGATTTCCCTTTACTTCAATTGCTACTGTTGGAATGGTATTGCCTGCATAAACATTTACGGCATTGCTTTTTGCAGAAGCGCCTTTATCATCTTTTACTTCAACTGCAATAGCGTAATCGCCAGCTTTATCGAGCGTAAGCTCGGCTGTTGGTTCTTTTGTTTCTTTCGTTTGTCCACCGCCGGTAGTCCATATATAAGTCAGTGCATCTTTTTCCGGGTCTGTTGCTTCAACGCTGGCTTTAACAGTTAAAGGAGCAGCTCCCGACAGTGCGTTCACTTCGAGCTTGCCTACTTTCGGCGCCCTGTTTCCGCCGTTGTAGTCAATGCGGCTTAAGCCGGCATCATCGTTCTTTGCAAACCATCCGCTGCCATATTCCAATATGTACAGTTTACCATCCGGTCCTACCTCAATGTCAATAGCGTTGTGCAGTTTGGTATGCTCCATAAAAGGTTCCATCCTGTCAAAATCGCCATTCGGCAACATCGTTACTACTTTAATCCATCCCCTTATCCAGTCGTAAATAAACAGTTTTTTGTTGTAGTAATCGGGCATCCTTGTTTCCTTAGGCCACATATCGGTATAGTATACAGGCCCTGCCATGGCATTTCTTCCGCCGGTGCCCACCTGGGGAAATTCAGCCGATTCGGCATATGGGTACCAAATGAAAGGAGGAGCTACCGGCGGAAGCTCCGTTAAACCTGTATTGTTGCGCGACTCGTTCATGGGTTTTTGCGGGTCGAAAGCTTCGCCCGATTTTCCCGTGGCATAATCGTACCTGTTATATGCGTAATTTTTTCCAACAAACATGGGCCATCCAAAAAAGCCCGCTTTCCGCGCCTGGTTCAACTCATCGTATCCTCTTGGTCCTCTCACTCCAAAACTGTCTACACCAGAATCGGGACCAACCTCGCCCCAATACAGGAAACTGTTTTTCTGGTCAACCGAAATACGGTAAGGGTTCCTGTTGCCCATTACATAAATTTCTGGTCTTGTTTTTTCCGTTCCTTTCGGAAACAGGTTTCCATCAGGGCTATCGTAGCTTCCATCTTCGTTTATGCGTAAACGCAATATTTTACCCCGCAGGTCATTGGTGTTACCCGAACTTCTGCGACCATCGTATTGCTCGTGGCCGGGGCGGTCGTCCAGTGGACCAAATCCTTTGCTGGTATACGTTTGGTTGGGTTCATTGAACGGAGTGGTGTTGTCGCCTGTAGAAACATACAGCAATCCATCCGGGCCAAACGCAATAGAACCACCGGTGTGGCAGCATATTTCGCGTTGCTCGTAAAATTGAAGGATTACCTGTTCTGTTTTAGTATCGATAGTATCGTTCTCAAATTTGAAGCGTGACAGCCTGTTAACAGAAGTATCTATCGGGCTGTAAAAAATATATACCCAATGATTTTTATCGAAATTGGGGTCTTTGCTAATGCCCAGCAAACCTTCTTCCGAATTAGCCTTGCCATCGGATGTTTTGCTGTATACCTTTAATAAACCAACCTGCTTCAGTTCTTTTGTCTGGTTGCTGTAGCGCATAATCTCCCCCCTGCGTTGTGTAATAAGGATGTCGAAGTTGGGCAGAATGGTCATTTCTGTAGGTTCAAAAAATCCGCCCTGTACCAGCGGCGTTTTGGTGAACCGATCTTCATCCGGCGGATATTGCGAAGTAGCTTTGCTGTAGTCAAGATTTTTGTTATCGCCTATGGCATATTCAATGCCACCCAGCAAATGCTGCAGGAATAAGGGTTCTACATACGATTCATCGGTATGTCCCAACTCTGTATAAAAGGCACGGCCGCCATCATAATCGTGGTACCAGGCCATGGGGTGATTATCGCCATGCTTGCCACCTTCGTAGCTTTTTTCATCAATGGTTAACAGTACATGCACATCGGGGTTCAGCTTCTTAAAATTATACCATTCGTCTTTTCTTGTCCAAACATCCGGCAGGTGTTTGGTAGCAGGATGCGATTTGTCTTTCACGATCAGCTTTGCTTCCTGCTGGTGCGGATGGCTTTCAAAATAACCGCCCACCAGCCTGTTGTACCAGCCCCAGTCGTACTCCGCGTCCGATGCGCCATGTATACCCACAAAGCCGCCGCCTGCCTGTATATAACGTTCAAAGGCCATGCGCTGCGTGGTATTGAACAACGGACCGGTAGTGCTCAGGAATATTACGGCCGAATATTTCTTCAGCGTGTCTTCGTTGAACATTTCTGAATTGGTAGTGGTATCAACATCAAAGTTGTTTTCTGCTCCCAGTTTCTGCAAGGCAGGAATCGCTTTGGCAATTGATTCGTGATGAAATCCTGCTGTTTTGCTGAACACCAGCACCCGGGCGTTGCCGCTTCTTTTATTACATGCCGAAAAAAGGATGAGGGAAACAAGAGAAAGAATAAACAGGAAACTTTTTTTCATTCGAAAATCTTTTATTCATTTAGCCGAATGGAACCTGTCGGTTTCATTTGTGGAAATCGTTGAGCATTAAACGAGGGATAAATGTAAGGGCATTTCTCCGAATATGTATTAACATAGGAAAAAAAATGAGTGTAGGTTTGCCGTATGCACCAGGCTGGTAAAGTAATTGCCTCATTAACGATCATCCGTTATCCCCGCCGTTATATTTTTATGGCGCTGCTGGCTATGGCGGTTCACAGGGTGCCGCTGCTTTTAAACCGGCGCATTCTTTTCTGGAAGCTGCTGGGCTGCGGCAAAGGCGGTGGTTTCAGCAAAACACCCGATTGGCGGCAATGGGCTATCCTGGTGGTAAGAGAACAGGAGTTAATAAACCATACTCAACCCATTCCTTTAAAAAATCTGTATGGACGTTTTATTGCAGCCTGGTACAAATGCTGGAAATGCGAAGTAAACACCATCATGTTAGAACCTGTTTCCGGCCACGGCACCTGGGATGGTAAAAATGCTTTTGGCTTACTTCCTCCAAAAGCTGCATACAATGGAAGAATAGCAGTGCTTACCAGGGCAACCATCAGGCTGCGTAAGCTGGACAGGTTTTGGGCGCATGTAAACGATACATCGGCTTTGATGCAAAAAGCTCCGGGACTGGAATATTCCGTAAGCATAGGCGAAGTTCCTTTTATAAGGCAGGCTACTTTCAGCATATGGAGCAGTATGGAAGAGATGAAGGCATTTGCCTATGCCACGCAGCATGCGGACGTTGTTCAAAAAACGCGCAACGAGAAATGGTATAAGGAAGAAATGTTTGTGAGGTTTAGAATTTACGATTTGAGATTTGAAATTTGATATTTGAGGGTATCTGCCTGCTGCCTCAATCGCCCGAAAGCTGATAGCTGATACCTGACTGCTGAAAGCTGACCGCTAATAAAAAAACAAATACGCCACCGATATAGCAGTAATAATCCCCACCAGGTCGGCCAGCAACATTACCGGGATGGCATAGCGTGTATTCTTTACCGATATCGCGCCAAAGTAAACAGCAATAACGTAAAAAGTGGTATCGCTGGTGCCCTGGAAAATGCTCGACAGTCTGCCAATAAATGAATCTGCACCATGCGTGTTCATCGCATCCACCATCATACCCCTGGCGCCTGCACCACTCAGCGGTTTCATTAACGCGGTAGGCAATGCTTCCACAAATGCAGTGTTCATGCCCAGCCAGTTAAAAAAAGTGCGGAACCCGTCTATCAGGTAATCAAACACGCCGGAATTGCGCAACACGCTAATGGCAACCAGCATGGCAATAAGATAAGGTATGATGCGGATGGCTATTTCAAAACCACCTTTGGCTCCTTCGACAAACGCTTCAAACATGTTCACCTTTTTTACCAGTCCGCCTAACAGGAATGCGAAAAAGATCAACAGTATGATACCACTGCTAAGCGTAGACGAAAATGTTTCGAGGCTTTTTTGATCGAGCGAAGTAAGGAACCATATCAGTGCAGCAATGATGGCAGAAATGCCACCGATCCACAACAATATTACCGGCTGCAGCAATTTTATTTTTTGCTTGAACGACATAATGATGAGCGCAGCCATAGTAGCAGCAAATGTTACGATCATGCAAGGCACAAATACATCGGTAGGGTTGGCAGCCGGTACTTTTACAGAAGCCCGCATGGCAATTACGGCAACGGGTATAAGCGTAAGCCCGCTGGCATGCAGCGCCATGAACATGATCTGCGCATTGCTGGCAACCTCTTTTTTCGGATTCAGCTCCTGTAAACTTTCCATCGCTTTAATGCCAAATGGAGTAGCTGCATTGTCAAGTCCCAGCAGGTTGGCCGAAAAGTTCATCATCATATGTCCCGTGGCAGGATGGTTGCGCGGTACATCAGGAAACAATCTGGAAAAGAACGGCGCTACAATGCGCGACAAAAAATTAATAGCACCCGCCTTCTCACCAATTTTCATAAACCCCAGGAACAACGACATAATACCTACCAGCTTCAGCGAAATATCAAAGCCGTCGTTCGAAGCCTTGAATATACCATCTACCAGCAGCTTAAAAATTTCATGGTCACCGAGGACCGCCCATTTTACAAACGCAATTACAAACGCCAGTAAAAAAAAGGCCATCCAGATATAATTTAATATCATAGAATCATTTAAGGTATGCAGGTTGCAAGTTACGGGGGAAAGGGGAAAGGTCAAAGGTTAAAGGTTAAAGGTGAGAGGGGAAAGGGGAAAGGAGGGAAATCTTTGACCTTTCACTTTTCACCTTTGTCTTCTCCGTTAAACGGCATTGATTTTGATCAACAACCTGAACCACCTCATATTACAATACTTTAATAATTTAAGCGTTTGTTTAGTTGATATCCTTATTATCCCTAAACCTCCGGCTATGAAATTTTCAATGTTGCGCTTATCCAAACTCGTTAGCGTCAGAAACTTATTATCGAAATGCCTGGTACTTATTTTGGTGTTTGCTTCCTGCAAAAAAGAGGGTAAACCAGCTTCTGAACTCATCCCCGGAAAATGGAATGTAACTTCCCAATATTATTACATTCATGTGGGCGGCAGAAACTCTACCCAGCCTATTGAAACGGCTGCGGGCTCGTATTATGAGTTTAAGAGTGACGGAAAAGTGATGATACAGATTGGTGAATCCGGACCGATGGAATATAACTACGCTTTTCAGTCAGATAATACGATACTCTTTTCAAAACCAGATGTCCCTTCCAAGTTACTGACTGTAATGTCGATCAACTCCAGCAAGCTCACACTCGGTGAAAGGATAAGCGCCTCCGACGGCGATTATTCCGAAACAAGAATTGAAATGGAGAAGTAGCAGGGTGAACCACAACGGCACGGAGGCACAAAGCTGCACGAGTTGCCGGCAATGAGCTTTCAGCGGTCAGCTATCAGCAATGAGCCTTCAGCAATCAACAATCAGCCACTGGTCATTTCGACGCAGGAGAAATCTCCTTGTAATCTTTTTTGGGCTTCCTGTCATTTGTTTCTTGCTATTTGAATCTTGCTATTTGGTTTTTTGTCATTTGTTATTACCATTTTGGACCTTGCTATTTGGCTTCTTGTTATTTGTTCCGGCCAGTTGGTTCTTGTTTTTTGTTTCTCCCCATTCGTTACCTTTGCAGCCTTTAAAAATAAGGGCGGTCGGCAGGCTGCTCCATAAAAATGATATATGGCATTACAAGCTGGAATTGTGGGTTTGCCCAATGTAGGAAAATCAACCTTATTTAATGCATTAAGCAGTGCAAAGGCACAGGCAGCCAATTTTCCTTTCTGTACTATTGAACCCAATGTAGGCGTCATTACAGTACCCGACGACCGTTTGATTGAACTGGAAAAGTTGGTAAGGCCGGAAAAAGTAGTACCTACCACTGTTGAAATAGTAGACATAGCCGGGCTGGTAAAAGGCGCCAGCAAAGGCGAAGGCTTGGGCAACCAGTTTTTAGGAAATATACGCGCCACAGATGCCGTGATACATGTGTTGAGATGTTTCGACGACGACAATGTTATACACGTAGATGGAAATGTAAACCCTGTGCGCGATAAGGAAATTATCGATACCGAGCTTCAGTTGAAAGACCTCGACAGCATTGAAAAAAAGATCAGCAAAATTGAAAAAGCAACCCGTACCAGTGGCGACAAAGAGCAGATTCGGGGGCTGGAAATATTGCAGCAGTTAAAAAAGCACCTGGAACAAGGGAAAAATGCAAGGTCGTTTGAAGTGAGTAAGGAAGACAGGGAAAAGTTTATTGCCGATACTTTCCTGCTCACCATAAAACCTGTTATCTATGTATGCAATGTGGATGAGAAAAGTGTGATCAAAGGGAACAAGCACACCGAAGCGGTAAAAGAGTTGGTGAAGGATGAGAACGCTGAAATATTGTTTGTAAGCGCTGCCATTGAAAGTGAAATTGCGGTAATGGACAGCTATGAAGACAGGCAGATGTTCCTGGAAGACCTCGGACTGAAAGAAAGCGGCGTTACAAGGCTGATCCGCTCCACCTATCATTTGCTCGACCTGATCACTTATTTTACAGCCGGCGTGCAGGAAGTAAGAGCATGGACCATTACCAAGGGTATGTTAGCCCCGCAGGCTGCCGGTGTTATCCACACCGATTTTGAAAAAGGATTCATCCGCGCCGAAGTAATCAAGTACAAAGATTTTATTCACTACAAATCCGAAGCCGCCTGCCGCGATGCAGGTAAGCTGGCCGTGCAGGGTAAAGATTACCTGGTAGAAGATGGAGACATTATGCACTTCAGGTTCAATGTATAGAAGTTTTTAGTTTTTGGTTTGTGGTTTTGCGTTTAAAAGTTTGGCGCAATGTTCATGCATGTTGAACGTCACCTCGACGCAGGAGAGGTTTCCCGTCAGAAATTTATTTTTATTGACACGATCAAAGCAAAGTATAAAATTTTCGAGTGTTGTGACAAATGACTACGCGAAGTTTGAACTTTTCTCCCCGAAAGTGGATACATCCGCACACCTGGGGTTATACTGCTGCATAGCATGGCTTATACTTTTCGTGTGTGCCTGCTCGTTACCTGCCGGTAAAAATCCCGATCAACAGCATGTGCCGGTAAATACAGACACGCTGCCCTTTTCTGCTAAGAGCAACAAAGCGGCAGATAGTGTTGTAAAAAATGACAACCTAACGCCGCAACACGACCCTTCACCCAACAAAAGAATACTCACTCCTGCCGACATTCAATACCTCGACCTAATAATTATTGAAGAACACCCCGAGATCATTTTATTTCATGAAGATGCCCCCGAAACCATTGCCTTTGCCAATGAATTGAAAGGCTATTTTAAATCGCGACATGCCGATATGCGCAGCAATGGTGTACCTACACCAGAAGCCGAAAAGGGCAGATCGCAAAAGTTCTACATCCATCATGTTGGCGACAATTTGTTCAGGGTATATGTGTTTGATAAGTGGGAGGAAAGTGGTAAGAAGTAAGAGCCCCTCTCAGTCTCCCCAAAGGGGAGAAGAGCGAAGCACAGCCCTTGCTTTTATTCATAGACATTCATTGTTGTCGGCTAAAATTTTTAAAGCATCGCTTAAACTCTTTGCTGTAGCGGGTTCTGCTCCCTCTCCGCGAGGAGAGGGTTGGGGTGAGGCGATACGCTGTTTTTCAATTGTTTAAATTTATTTAGTGATGGGGACCATAAAAATAGAGGCATCAACGCTTCAGCTTTTATGGTTTCGGTGCATTGTTCATTTTTGAAAGCTGAAACCTGACTGCTGATGGCTGACCGCCGATAGCTTCACAAAATTTCTTTTCCCCACTATTGTAATTTTCAACGATTAATTATAACTTGGTAGCCAATTGATGATTGGTTAACTATTGTTCCATTATTGATTGCCTACCCGATTTCCATACTCACCCTCCCGAAAGTGATAACCTGGAACATACAAACATCACTTTTTAATCCATCTAGAAATTCCTGATAACACTTATCCTCATTTAAGAAGCATTACCCGAAGTGTCTTTTTGTGAGTTTTTATGCAGCCCGCTGCATAGCAAATGATATTATTTGATTCAACAATCAAACAAACAGTCATGCCTGCTCGTAAAACAGAAAGCCGGCTTCCGGACGGATTCACAGCCAACGACCTGGGCGAAGCAGCACAGGCGCAGGAAAACAATGCCGTTGTCGTTTCCTTCATCAGGTCGCCGCTGGTAATTAACCGGCAGAATACTTATGTTGTATTCGTGACCGATGCCGCAACTGCAACTGCAGCTTCGTCGTACGAATGGACATTCAGCGAAAACGGCGCACCGGGAACTCCTCAAACAACTTCCTCGGGCGAATTTACCTACACGCCTCAGTCCGTAGGGCCATTGTCTGTTTCTGTTAAGGTGAAAGGAGCAGACAATTCAGTCAAATCAAACATTACGCTTAACCAGGAAATTGTGCAGTTAAATGCAGAACTGGAGGCATTGATTACCACAGCCGCAGACACACCCGGTCCCGGCATAGGCAACATCGACGTTGCGCGGGAGTTAGTAAACGATCACAATCCTTACTACCAGCAGGTGGCGTTGCAAACACCCGAAACCGGCGACGGTTTTAAGCGGTTTGTTTTTAGCATGGTATCCGAAGGCGCATTGCAGCGAAATACACAACAACGCAAAGACCATCTCGATGAACTGGCAGCGGCGATAAACGAAGGCAGTGGCGATTTTGTAACCCTGGCGGCCGAAGGTGCCGGCGTTTGCAGGATACGACTGGCATTGCACGCAATGGTATTACCCGGTGGATTGCCGTGGACGGAATTGCCCGAAGCCAACAGCGTAAGAGCATCGGCAGACCAGGAGCTTAGAGAGGCACTCGCCGCATTGGATGAAAATAAAAAGATCGATCTGTTTAACCTGGTTCGTTTTCCCAAGAGTAACATTAACCAGTGTGGGCGGATACTGGAAGAGTTAAGGAACCGGTATTTCAGCGGCGCCAATTTTAACGACGTGCTTACCGGGATGTCGGGAACAAGAGCGCATTGGATCAGCAGGCATTTCAAGGAAGGACCAATAACAACAGCTTAAGCATTCACAGGATTTGATTTTATTCCGTTATGTGCAAAACAACCAACAGGGCAACACAAACAGCATCGCCGGGCGAAAAAGATCTGATCAAAATTCAGAAACAATCAACGCCCCCCGCTCCTCCACCGGGGTTATTTCCGCCGGCACAAAATTTTGTAATGAATGGAGTAGCAACACAGGCAATGACAGATGCGTTCAACGCGGTGAAGGCAAATGCAAAATTCAAAGACCTGCGTTTTGCCCTCATCGACGTTACAGGACCCGCCCCGGTTTATTTAGGACACAATGATACCAGGCACACCTTCATTGCCAGCACCGCAAAAATTGCCGTATTGTTTGCCGCTTTCTGGTTGCGGAAAACAGTTCGCGAAAATGCCAAAGGCGTAAATGCTGCCGATAAAAATGCACTGTTTGACGGGTTGAAGATCAGTTGGACGGGCACTCCACAAAAGTATCCCGGCAAGTTTTCCGGGCATGCCTGGCCGCCCGACCTGCATACTATTTTTGACGCTACCAAAAAAGGCAACGGCGAATGGGACATTGATTTTACTGCAGATTTTGACTATTCGGAATTTGCCAGGGGACAATCGTTGCTCAATGTGGCGGGTAAGCATGGCAAATCGTTAAGTATTATCAATGGATTGGGTTTCAGGGACCGGTTGGAGCTGATGATCGGCTGGTCCGACAACAATGCAGCCGGCTCCTGCATCAATGCCCTGGGGTTCCAGTTTGTAAATGGCTGTATGTCCGCTGCAGGTTTTTTCGACGACAATTCAACAACCGTAGGCGGGCTGTGGTTAAGCGGCAATTATGCCGGTACCTCTTTCGAAAATGATTTTAGCAATAAAAGTCCGCAGAAAATTACCACACAAGGTGGTAATGCAGACGTGCTCGCCAGGTTTATGGCATTGCTGATAAAACGCAAGCTGGTAGATGCCGAAGCATCGCAGGAAATGCTGTTGGTGATGGACAGGATAGTAGCCGACGAGTTATGGGACAAAGATTACAATACAAGCTGGGCACGAGACGAGTTGGAAAAAAAGGGAAAAGTGATAAGCCAGTGTTTTGCCAAAGTAGGTGTGTTTGGAGCCAATTTCAGCGAAGCCACCTACGTGTCGGAAGATGCCGACAGCGGCATGTTAAGATATGCGATTGGATGTGCCAAAGCGCCAACCGAACAAAGATTAAAAGACCTGGCAGTGGCATTGTCTGGCGTAGTAGCTGCAGGCCACCCCTGAAACAGGATAACATATGTGTAAAACAACAACCGGCAATACAACCTCATCCAGCAGGGTTCGGCAAATATATCCACCCTGCGCACCTGAGCCAAACCCCGGGAAAGTTGTAAAAGTGCATGTATACGATCCTAAAAACCTGATTGGCAGCAACAGCAATCTTAAAAATGCGCTAACCGCCGTACAACAGTTTTATAACGGTTTGCAACAAACGCCGCAATTGCCGGCCGATCTTGTAAACGATCTTTCAAAGTATACATTCGAAGTAACCTATACTTCATCCGCGCCCTCTGACAATGAAATACGCCAGTTCCGGCGAATGGATTTCCCGGTGTATTTGTTTCATACGCCGGGCATATCTGCCAACAGCAGTTCAATTGGTGAAATGCAGACGCTGCTGGAGCGACATGAAATTTCGCCACCCATACGGGTAAGACTGATCGATGAAGACCCCAACGTGATAACTACTACCAGCGCCGGCGATGCATACAAATCGCTCGATGACGATTGGGAAAAAGAAGAGGTGTTAGGATTCGGCTTTCCCGGAAACTACTACTCCCAGGGAACCTGTCACAAGCTTGGTTTAATAAAAGTAGATGCTATTCAGAAAAGCGCTGCCGGCTGGAGTTCAATACCCGACAGGTTTAAAGGAGTGATAGAACATGAGTTGGGACATATGCTGGGCCTGGGACATTTTGATGGTACGGTGATGAACAAAAAATACCAGCCCGGCGCTACGCAGTTTACCGTTGCCCAGATCGACATTATAAGAGACACATTGAAAATATTATCGCCCTGAAGGCATTATTATATGTGTAAAACAACAAAAGGAACACAAGCTGCGGCTGGCTCAAAGCTCATTGGTATACAACCCAATGCCGGTGGCGGAGTAGTTACGCCACCTGCTCCGCCTGCCAACCAGTTTGACGGGTTCCAGGAGCATGTGCCGGAAGTAACTTTCATATCAACTGCCGGTACCGCCGCTTTTCTTCAAAGTGCACGACAATTTTATGCCTACTTCGGTTTGCAGCCACGCGATGTAAATTCTATTGAGCACCTGCTGCAACTGCTGGCCGATCCGGCACTCACTACTACCTATCAACGAATGCTGGTTGTTTCTCATGCCCACCCACGCGGCGTGATCATGCCTTTTTTTACAGGTGGCGTAAACGGAACCAACAAAGA
This sequence comes from Agriterribacter sp., assembly GCA_051955255.1. Lineage (GTDB taxonomy): Bacteria > Bacteroidota > Bacteroidia > Chitinophagales > Chitinophagaceae > Agriterribacter. The sequence continues at coordinate 27,946 of JBQCGX010000009.1, forward strand.
GGTGTTCAGGGAGTTTGCCAAAAGCGATTTAGCCGGGTTAAAATATCTCGATCCCTTCGATCCACCCATTTTTAACTGGAGCTCCGTTTTTGCAACCATCATGGGCAACCTCAGAACCTTTATAGGCGCCAATGCGCAATATGCCAATGCACTCGATCCGTTCGGGCTGCAAACATCAGGACTTCCCTCTGGCAACCTCAGGTCTTTTTTTGAAGAATGCTTTAATCATGTGTTTATAGCAACCGCAGGCAGGGTAAGAAGCCAGGCAGGCGGTGCCATTACGCCCGCACAACGCAATATCTGCACCAGGTTCAAAGGCGCCATCCTTACCGAAATGGGAAAAGGCCTCGCAACCGGCAGCGTCACTGCTGCACAGGTAACCAAACTGCGCGAAGCCATCACCCACCTTGGTATAAACGATCTGAATGTAGGCACCTTCCAGTATTCGCTTTCTGATTTTGCAGCAGATAATATGAATTTTTATCCCACGCTCGACAATGCTGCCAGGGCTGTTGCTGCCGATTTCAGAGCGAACCTCACGCGCGCCAGGCAACGTTTTTCACCCACCAGCACTATCGACATAAGGGGCTGCCGGGCAGGAGATGACAGCGATTACCTGGTAGCACTGCGCGAATTTTTTGATCGTCCCGAAAATCCGCGGCTCAAGGCTTCTGCCCCCATCTGGTTCCAGTCATATTCCCCCCTGGGTTGGGAAAGGCCAAGAAACCGTGCCGATATAGCAGGATACCTTACACGAAATATTTTTGCCAACGCGTTACCCCCGGCCGACCAACGCAGCGCAGTGCTGTCATGGGCGGGAATGATAAAGGTCGAACCACTTCACAATAATTTCTGGGCTGATCTATTGAGCGGTCATGCGCTGCGTTTCTGCGATCTTAGCTGGCGCACACGCATACCCGCGCTGTTTATTCCAACACCCGGGCTGGCTGCCTTAACACCGTTGAACTTTTCGGCGATCATTACAAACCTTACCAACTTTTTCAATGTGCCGGCAGCTTCGGTGCCTTCCAATGCACAGCTAACTGCAATCGCTTCAATAACAAATGCCGCCACATCCTATAGCCAAACACTTTTTGCAACGCCTGTTGCCGCCACGCTTCAATCGCTGTTCACAAGCCTGCAGCAAATCAATACTGCATTGTCGCAAAGTGTGGTACCCGCAACAGCGCCCAATCCCTTAACCGTTGCCGTTATTCAGCAATATCAGCAGCAACTGTTAAGCTACCTCGCAACACAGCTTACACCCGTAAAAAATTTCATGCAGGCTGCGCAGGACAGTTTGCAAACCGGCGATGGTTTATACTTCTACCTGTTGTTTGCAGGATTGCCGGTTTTCTTTTTCAACAGGAATGCCATGAACCGGAATGGCTTAATGGTATTGCAAACACACGACGGCCCTGCTATGCAGTCGTGGTACAAATGCATATGGGCCGAAGCTTTGCCTTCGGGTGCAGCCAACCAAAGTACAGGTGCGGCTATCGGCACCGCGCAATCGCGGCGCGCACCCATGCTGCAGGATGAACATGTTTTAACAGAATTGGCCATCTGCCCTTCAGACAAGTATGGTGATCGTTTAACCTTTAGTCCGTGAAAAACTCAGGAAAGCGCAAATGAATTTGATTTTATAGTAAACATAGTATATGCCACAGGATGCACTACAATCAGTATTAACCGAAGCAGGATTAGCATTGTCGCCCTTGCGCGCTGTAAATACGCCTCAGAAAGCAGTTGACCTGTTCAAAAAATTGGGATACGACCTGCCGGCGAGCGCCATGGGAGGCGCGTTGTCAGGTGTTGCAACCGAAGGAACAGAGCTGGTAAATGCGGTTCGTACCCTCGTAGATGCAGAAGGCGATATGGAAGTGATTGCCGCATTGGCTGCCATTGGCGGGCGCTTTGGAACGTTGATCAATGCCATCGTTAATCTTCATAACCAGATCAAAGCAGGCGGAGGAGCCGGCATTCCCAATATTGAAGATTTCCCCCGGAGGCTTACCGATTTCCTCATACTGGATTATTTCGAACATCAGAAACCCCAGTTGCATGATGCACTGTTTTTATTAGGCCTCATTGAATTTGAGCCCGAAGCGCCGGCAGGACAGCCGATGCGGCTGGTAAACTGGAACCGGCTTGGCTTGATGTTCACCAATCCCAGACAGTTGTTCAACGATGTATACCAGTGGGAAACAGATTTTGACGCAGGCAAATTCCTTTTCCGGTTAGAACGGTTGATGAAAGCCGCTTCATTGCCGGGAGGATTGTATCCGCAGGCTGAAACAACCCGCACCATATTAGGAAATACAACAACCGGCCAGAAAGAACTCCGTTTCCCCTTCTTCCAAAAAGGATTTACGCCCGAAACCTATGCGCAGTTCGGTATTACTTTTTCTCCCGCCGATGCACAGGGCGCGAAGAAAAAAGGCATTGCCTTGTTGCCTTACATCATGGGTGCAGCCGAATTTCAATTCAATGTATGCGACAGGGGAGAACTGGTGTTCCAATCCTCGGCAGATGTAAAAGGGGTAGGTTTTGTGATCCGTCCACCATTTAATGCAGAAGGCATCTTGAATTTTACGGCTAACTACAATGCCTCTGTTGCCATACGCGAAAAAGCAGATAAATCGGAAGAGATCATTTTAGTGGGCTCACGCAACGGTACCCGGTTTGCGCTGAAAGGGATGGGTGTGAAGTGGTTTGTGGGAAACTCCGGTGGCAAAGTAGACCTGGGTATGGAAGGAGAGATACAGGTAATACGCCTGGTGATCAGCGGTGGTGATGGCGATGGCTTTTTGCAGAAAATGTTGTCTGGGGTAAACATCCAGATCGATTCCAACGTTGCATTCAAATTCAGCCTGCTGCATGGCTTCAGCATCAGTGGCGGCGCACAGTTCACCATCGACCTGCCCGTACATATTGAACTTGGTCCGGTTGCCATCAACGGATTGAAAATAGGCATTGGCCCTGCTGCCGATAAATTCAAGCTCGATGCAGGCGCCAATCTTAAACTTTCGCTGGGACCTATTATAGCAGTTGTGGAAAATATTGGTTTGCGTACCGAGCTGCAATTCAAACAAGGCAATGTAGGTCCTGCCAATCTCGACTTTGCGTTCAAGCCGCCCACCGGTATTGGTTTAAGTATAGATGCAGGTGTGGTAAAAGGCGGTGGCTATATTTTGTTTGATGTTGATAACAAGCAATACGCCGGTGCATTGGAGCTGTCCATCATGGATACCATACAAGTGGCTGCCATTTGCGTTATCACTACCCGCATGCCCGACGGTAGCGATGGTTTCTCCCTGCTCATCATCATCAGCGTTACGTTTAGTCCCGGTATATCGCTCAGCATGGGCTTCTTCCTCAGCGGACTGGGCGGCATGCTCGGCATTAACCGCACTATTAATGTAGATGCACTGCGCGAAGGCGTAAAGAACAACGCTGTCGATCACATCCTCTTCCCCGAAGATATTATCAACAATATCACCACCATTATTCAGCAGATCAGCACCATCTTTCCGCCCAAGAAAGACCAGTTCATGATCGGTCTGATGGCGAGAATTACCTGGGGCGTGCCCGCATTGATAACAATTGATTTTGGTATCATTATAGAATTTGCAAGTCCTACCCGCATTGCCATTTTAGGAGTGGTAAAAATTGCCCTGCCTACCGAAGAAGCAGCCATCCTGCAATTGCAGGTGAACTTTGTAGGTATTATTGATTTTGACAAAGGCATGCTGTCTTTCGATGCCAGCCTCTACAATTCGCGCATACTCACGTTCACGCTTGAAGGCGACATGGCATTGCGGCTGGGCTGGGGCGAAACCAAAGGATTCCTGCTGTCGGTTGGCGGATTTCACCCACAGTTCAAGCCACCAAGCGAGTTGAAAGTGCCTTCCATGAAAAGGTTAACACTCACCATTCTGGCCGACAATCCAAGACTGATACTCACCTGTTACTTCGCAGTAACTTCTAATACGGTGCAATTCGGTGCCAAAATAGATTTCCGGTTTGCGGTATCAGAATTCAAGGTAGTTGGTTATCTATACTTCGACGCCTTGTTCCAGTTCTCGCCGTTCCGTTTTATTGTGGGTGTTGGCGCCGGATTGGAAGTGAAGATAGGCGACACCACGCTCTTTGGCATTACCCTCGATTTCGAACTCGCTGGCCCTACCCCCTGGAATGCCAAAGGCACCGCGTCTTTCAGTATTTTGTTCTTTACCATCAAAGTTCATTTCGATGAAGAATGGGGCGATAAGAACAGCATCGAATACCCGAAGATCGCTGTGCTGCCCAAAGCCATGGAAGCGTTGCAGCTCGATAACAACTGGACAACCGAATTGCCTGCCAACCGCTCAACGCTGGTGGGCGTGCGCGATGTTCCGTCGGAGCCAGGCAATATTGTGTTGCAACCTTTCGGCTCTTTTAAAGTAAGCCAAACGATAGTGCCTGTAGCACAGGTGCTAGAAAAATTTGGTGAGAACATTCCGGCAGATATTAAGAAGATTGACATTACGCAGGTGAAGATCGGCAGCAGCATTGTTTCGAACCAATACCCAACAGAAGCCTTTGCGCCGGCAATGTTTAAAAAGCTCGACAACAAGCAAAAGCTCAGCGCCCCCTCTTACGAAAACATGAAGAGCGGTGTGAAGGTTACAGAAACGGATGAGATCACGGTACTGTCGAGAGCCAACCGGAAAGTAGAATACGAAGTGCATGTATCTGACTTTGATCCTACTCCCGAAACGCCGTTGTTCACATTTGATAAGAACATATTCAAACTGATGACGAAGGGCGGAGCGATAGGCAACTCATCCTTATCGCGCGAGTATGCGAACAAAAAGGCCGTACAGAAAGATGCAGCAGTAAGCGTAAACGACGAAGCATTTGTAATAATGAACAAAGCAAGCATGGATGCAGTGGCGCACAATGGCTTTTCGGCAGGCAGCTATTCAGATGCTACAGACGCATTGAATGATTATGTAAAAGCCAACCCTGCAATGAAAGGAAAAATTAAAGTAGTACCGGCGTATCATATGGAAATGGCATAAGGTAGGTATAGCGATTAAGCCGATCAGACCGCCTTCGGCGTGCCGATCGTAACTCCATCGGCCCGGCGATAGCCGGTCTGATGGATGAGCAAGTAGTCTGAAGAAATCAGCAGCCAGAGCCATCGGCTCGGTAGCATATTGTAACGTGGGATTTTAATCCCACGCGCTAAATCAAAGTCGCAGACTTTGAAGAACATAAGTAGTACGAAGTCGGAGACTTCGTACAGCGAGGGTTTTAATCCCACGAATAAAACAAAGCTGCAGACTTTGATAACGTATAGCGATTAAGCCAATCAGACCGCCTTCGGCGTGCCGATCGTAACTCCATCGGCCCGGCGATAGCCGGTCTGATGGATGAGCAAGCAGTCTGAAGAAATCAGCAGCCAGAGCCATCGGCTCGGTAGCATATTGTAACGTGGGATTTTAACCCCACGTGCTAAATCAAAGTCGCAGACTTTGAAGAACATAAGTAGTACGAAGTCGGTGACTTCGTACAGCGAGGGGTAAAACAAAGTCGCAGACTTTGATAACGTATAGCGATTAAGCCGATCAGACCGCCTTCGGCGTGCCGATCGTAACTCCATCGGCCCGGCGATAGCCGGTCTGATGGATGAGCAAGCGGTCTGAAGAAATCAGCAGCCAGAGCCATCGGCTCGGTAGCATATTGTAACGTGGGATTTTAATCCCACGAGAAGAAGAAGAAAAAAACAAACTAAATGAACGAACATGGCAGATATAGCGCATTACTCATTTTTGCCCTGGCTTCGGCAGGGACTGAATGCACAGATTGTTGAAAAAGACAACCTGTCTACCGGAACAGGTACCGCTATGGAGCGCGCTCAACTGAATGTTGAGCTAACGGTGCATGCCGATGCTGCAGAAGGTGATGGTGGCAACGACCAGGTCATATCAAAAACCATTAATGTACTCGGTCCCGGCGATGTGCTGAATATCAGTGATCGTGTGATCGTTCGCGTTAACCCCGCGCGCAACGTGAACAATTACGAGTCGAACAACCTTGCGTATATAGAATTTTATGAAGAAGATTTTCTCTGGAGATATACGCCCGCTTCGCCCAACGAAGCCAATCCCAAAAGGTTGCGTCCCTGGCTGGCACTGATCGTATTAAAAGACGGAGAGTTTACCGAAAAGCAATTACCCGATTCACTGCCCTTTGTTACTGTTCCAAACGATAAGTTCAATGATGTGTTTGGCGATCCTGCCGATTCCTGGGCATGGGCGCATGTACATTTCAATGAAATATTAGAAGAGGCAGATCCCAATGCATTGAAGTCGCGCGTTACACAGGAGCTCGACAGCGATCCTGATAGCGCGTTGTGCCGGCTGTTGTGCCCACGCAAGCTTACTAAAAATACTTCGTATACTGCTTGCCTGATTCCCGCATTTGAAACCGGCAGACGCATTGGTTTAGGATTGGAAACTACCGGTGTGCCTGCGCAGGATAGTTCGTGGGCAAAAACCGGGCAGGACGCAAAGCCCCGTGGTTTTGATTTCCCGGTGTATTACCAATGGTCGTTCCAAACCGGTATTGATGGCGATTTTGAAAGCCTCGTGTCAAAGCTGAAGCCGATAGTGATGGAGCCCGAATCGGGCATGATGCCAATGGATGTGCAGGAAATTGGTTATGGCATGGATCAGAAAATGGAAAGCACCACCATGGGAATGGAAGCCGCTCTGCGCCCGCCATCTTTCGAAACGATTCGTAAAAACTTTCCCTCAACACCCGGCGAAACCCAGGTACACGAGCAGCTCAAAACTTTTTTGAATTTATCACCCTCCATCAATCGCCCCCAAACCAGCGGTGGCGATACTGCTGAAAATCCTTTCTACGAAGTATCGTTTACCGACGATCCTATGATTGTGCCACCGGTTTACGGCGCATGGCATGGATTGGCCGAAGATTTGAAAACAGGCGTTAACTGGCCCTGGTTGCTGGAGTTGAACCTCGATTTTCGCAACCGGGCAGCCGCAGGTTTAGGAACCAAAGTCATCCAGAAACGCCAGGAAATATTTATGAACCGCGCCTGGCAGCAGGTCGGAAAAATAAACGATGCCAACAGGAAGTTGAATGAAGCATTGCTGAGCAAGCTGGTGAACAATGCCATTTTTAAAAAACATTTTGTTGGCGCCAAAACAGATAAATTTTTACGCGCTACAGGCGCCATGCAGCACCTGGTATGGGATGAAGCCAAAGACGCCACAGTAAATGAAGTGGTGGCACAAAGCGCCATTCCATTGGCGGTACAAAGCGCAGCATTTCAAAAAATGACGAGAGCTACCAGGCGCACTAAGAAACTTGGATTGAACAACAATGTGGTTGCCAACTTTAATAAACCCGAAACAGATGCTGCATCGGTTACCACCGCTAAAATGAAAGCAGCGCCGTCGGCAGCATTGAGTATGGCCGCCGCCACGCAACTGGTAGACAGCGCCGTGAGTACCTATAGCGCTAACGCGCTGAATATTGCCAAAGACGTGTTCTTTGATCTGCTGAATACCACATCGTTCAACAGTGGCGATACAGCGGGAGCAAAAGCAGGGTTGCAATCTGCATTAGCGGCCAAACCCGGTGTGCCCGCCGCGGTAGCCACTACCGTTACATCGTTGATCACCGGCGTTTCGGAATACAAAAAAGACGCTGCCAACCAGGTGCAGGTAACCGTAACCGAAACCTCTTACAAAAATGTATTCGACGATTTCAGCGGTGGCAGAACCTATGCTTCGGCTACGGTTGTAAACGCTGCATTGGTAACAAATGCAGATGCGATTATTGCCGCGTCTACTTCGGGCGAAGATGTTACCAATTATAAGAGTACGATGGCATCGTTTGGCTCAAAGCTGGCAGAAATGGATGCCGTAATAGCAAAATCACCCATCAGCAGTTTAAGCGCGATAAAAAACAATGTTGTTAAACAGATCAATCCTGAACTAACGATGAAGTTCAGGGTAGGCAACATCGTAAAAATTTGGGATGGCATTCATTACAAACCCGCTAAGGAACTGAAACCTGTGATGGCCTATCCCGAATTTACCGAACCGGTATATGAGTACCTGGAAGAAATATCTCAGAATTTCATTTTGCCCAATGTAGATAAGCTGCCGCGAAATACCATTACGTTGCTGGAAACCAACAATCGTTTTATTGAAGCTTTTTTAGCAGGATTGAATCATGAAATGGCAAGAGAATTATTGTGGAGAGAATATCCTACCGATCAGCGTGGTTCCTACTTCCGCCAGTTCTGGAATACACAGGACAATATTTTTGAGCAGGATGCCGAAAAGAAAAAAGACATTGAAGTGATGGACAAATGGACAGAAGCATTGGGCTTTCACCGCCCGGCAGGCGACAAAGACATATTGGTGCTGGTAGTGCGGGGCGATCTGTTCAAAAAATATCCCGACACGATGGTGTACGCGCAGGAAGCCACGTATGATCCCAACAATCCAGCCAAGCCGCGCAAACTGCCGGCAAGTGTAACACAAACAAATACCAAGTTCCCCTTGTTCAAAGCAACATTGAAGCCCGATATTACTTTGTTTGGTTTTGATCTTACGGCAGAGCAGGCCAACGGGCACCGCATTACCAATTCTGCAGAAAGCACAGCAGGAAAAAATCCCGGGTGGTTTTTTGTTTTCAAAGAAAGACCGGGGCAAATACAATTTGGGCTGGATGATTTTACCACCGACCTGGGCGATACTACGGGCATGCCTGCCGGTATGCCTGAAACGTGGAACGATTTTACCTGGGAGCACCTGGTGGCACAAAAGGCACAATTGGATAATTATCAACTCACGTTTTCGAAAGCCATCAATATTACAAAGGCAAACGATGCTGATGTAAAAGACAAGTATTTAAACGAAGTACCCGGCTGGGCCAGCAATGCCGCCGAAGTGGCTTCTATTCTGTACCAGGACCCGGTATTGTTTGCCCGTCATGCGGGAGAAATGCTGAATGAAGAATTACTGAATTTATAAATTTCGAGTCATGCCGTCTACATTAAACGCACTGTTAGAAGATAAAAGGATCACCGAAATAAAAAACATGACTGCCGCTAAAAACGACGGCATCCCGTTTTTACTGTTACCGGTGCGTACCGAAACCCGTTTTATGGAACTGGATGAACCATCGCAAACAACTTCTACCGATAACATTGATACCATACTCGACCTGTTGCTGCTGGTGCAGGTAGACCTGCTGGATATTCAGAACGCTGCCGAGGCTGGTGGAGCCATCAGCAAATCGCTGAAGAATGTGCAGGATGCGGGGAAGATGGTAAGCGAAATCACCATACTTACGGCAAAGAATAAGCGCATTTTAAAAGAGATGGGCGCGAGCCTTACAGATACGGTAAACTTTGTAGCGCAGAAATTTCCCGGCACCAGCTTCACTGCATTAAAAAATGCGGTAAGCACTTTGGTAGCGGCCATCGAAGCTTTAGTGGTAGACCCATATGGTGTGTTGCTGCCGGTGCGAAACCTGCTCGACCAGTTGCAGAAAGCCGTTACAGCGATAGACGTACTTTCTGTTCGTTCTAAAACGCCTTACCAGAATATCAAGAACAAAAAAGATCTGTACACCTATATTGAAGAAGGGTTGAAACAGGTGCTGAAGTTTTATGAAGATCACGAAAAACAATTGCCTGAAATAAAATTCATCACCAAAAATCAGTTTGCGCAGGTAGAGCAATTGCACGCGCAGATCAAAAGAAGCATCTCGGCTGTGGTTGCTAACCTTTCTGCGGTACATACCGATGCTGCATGGACAAAGTATGTAACTGAAAAAGCGGCACCGTTGGTAACCGATGTGCAAAACGCCATTCAAAAATTTGAAACAACTACCATACCTGCGTTAAAAGCTTTACCTCAACCGCCGCAATACGATTACAACGACCTGTTGCTGCAAACGATGAAGACGTACCTTCATCTTAGAAAATTTTCAGTTGACCCGGCATCGCCTTTTGCCGCTGTTACAAAGTTCAAGGACAAAATAAAAACCGGCATCAGCTATATCGACAAATCCATTGCCGCCACTCCTTTAAAAGGCGCCAGCCAGGCGCAGCGCTTAAATAAAGTTTACAACCTGCTGGCTCCCGAACTGAGTAAAACAAACGAAAGTCTTGGGGGCATCCCAACAAAGAATAAAAGCCAAAAGTATGGAGTAGATACATTTGCCAAATATATTACGAGCGATGCCGCTGCGGTGATTGAAAGGGCCAAAGCCGCTACAGAACCCAAACCCAAAAAAGTGCATGAGTTATGGGTGAGGATTTACCCCGACGATATTTTTGTTCATACACACGAGGAAGGATTAACAGCTAAAGAATTTGAATCGGGCAAGAGATTCTGGAGCGCCTGGTGGATTGCCAGCAACGATGTGGAGCTGGAAAAAGCCGCATGGAAAAGATTGTGTACCGCACATGGCACCAAGAGGGCATCGTGGGTGGCATCCTTGATCGATCCCCGGAAATCGGGCATAGCCCGCAATGCACAGCAATTGCAGCAAAAGCCTTATACCTTTTTTAAAGACATACAAGATGCAGCAAAAGCGATTCCCCCTGCTTCGCAATCGCTCAATCCAACACTCGATCCGGATCGTTTCTGGACCTCGGTGTTGATCAATGCTATTACGGTACTGGATACGCGCATAAAAAAGCTCACCACATTGCTGCAGCCCGTAACTACAGCTCCCGATGTAATGATGCAGGCGCTGGAAGTACAGGTAGTGCGGGCACAGGGCGATATTCAATCCATCATATCCAAAGCCAATGCGCTTACTCCCGCCCAGCAAACACAGTTTGCCGATAAACTGGCGGCGTTCAAACTGGCAACAGATAATTTCAGCAAGCTGGTTGAAAAGATGAATGCCATTGATCGTAAAACAGTGGATCAACTGGTGGCAGAACTGGCACAGCCAGCGTTTGACTATGCCGATCCTGCTATTAAAGCAAATGTTTGGACACAAGCGCCACACAGCAATGTGCTGCCCGAAAGATTTGCGGTGATCACGATTAAGAATAACCGCTTTCAACACATTGTAGTAGGCAATAAAGTACCTGATAACCTCCAGCTTGGACCAGATCCTGCTTTTTTTTCAAATAAGGACGAAAATGGTGACCCTATTTATAAAATTGATGAGAATGGCGACCTTGTGATTGAGGACGGCATGAAATGGATGACGGAATACAGAAGGGCTGTGGAAACCGGCATGGGGGTTACCCTGCCGCTTACACAGGAACAATACGATACTGGTTTTGACAAATTGCTGGTGATTGGCGTGAAGCAGGGCGATGCAGCCAACAACCAGGCGCTGCTTGAAAAACTGCTGTTGAACCATGTATATGCCGCCGATGGCATGGGCATTTTGAAAGTAGGAACGCCTACCAACAATACAGAGAATGCAACTGCCGGTTACAGTGCGCGCGATAATGATGAAGACGAACGCTTTGATATTGAAATTGCCAACAAATCGTTCGATGTGTCGGTAACCGACGCCCTGCTGCAATCGGATGGAAAGCGGTTGGCAGATGGGCTGGGGTTGTCTGCTGCCGTATTGCAGAAAGTTAATAACCGGCTAGACAAGCAGGTGAGCAATGCCGTTACCATGAACCGCGCGTTGTGGCATGCTACTATTGGGCATACCATGGAGGAAATGTGGGATCACATCTTTACTTACGACAACATCAGGCGTACCGAAAAATATTTTCTCAATCATTGCCCTGCGCGGGGCATATTGCCTTCATTGCGCATCGGCACACAACCTTATGGCATACTGCCTACCACTGCCTACTCCCGTTTGAAGTTGTCTACACAATACGATGCCTACAATTTGCCACCGGTAACACCGGCAAATGCCGAAGTGGCGCGGCAACTCAGATTTGAGTTGCGACTGCATGAAATACTGAAAATGTTCAACGGTGTTTGGACAGAGCTGCGTAAGAACAAAGTAGTGCATTACGCACAGCTTGAAAATGGTAACCCGCAGCAAAAGTTTATTGAAATGCTGGGTTTGAATGCGGGATCTGTTGAACATTATTACCGGTATGGCATCAACATTACCCGTAAGGGCGTATACACCGGAGCAGGAAGCGATGAGTACGATATACGGGCTACTCACGGTGCCGAATACATGCGGGCATGGTTCAAGGAAATGATGATCAAAGGAACATTTGCGCCTTCCTTCAGTTTTCCCGATGAATTGATCCCTGATTTTTTTGATGCGATCTTCAAGCTTACCGACGGAAAGTATTCCCGCATTCGCGACCAGTTTGAGCAAAGCCGCATTTTCCGGAACAGGTATATTGCCGGGCCGAAGGAATTGCGCCAGTTGACAGGCTTTTTAATTGACAGCAAAGAATTGTCTCCGGTAGATACGTTGGAAAAAGGAGAATCGGGAACCTACATCGATTGGTTGCTCAACAGCTTTATGGATACCATCCTGGCTGGCAACAATCCCAAAAATTTTCCAAGCAGGAGCCTGATGTTTTTAATGATGCGTCAATCGCTGATGCAGGCCTACCAGGAAGCAGCGCTGGACATATTGCAGTTTGAAGGACTGATTACAGAAGACAAACGGCGAACAGTAGGCGACGAAAGTACCTACAGCGAATGGGGCGGCATGGGCTCGCTCCGCAAGTACAATACAAAATGGCATTTGCTGCTGAAGGACATGGATGAACTGAAGGGATTTGTGTTCGATAAATTCAACAACGACAATGCTTTTTATAAGTATGTGACAACGGCTACCGATGCTGCCAACGGCGGCAGGAGTTCAATGGCAGCCTATATTCACAAGCCCGATAGCAACACTATACTGAATGGTTATGCGAACAAGGCGCAGCATAAAAAAATGCTGGAAAAAGTGGGCGAGGTACGCAGGGCATTTAGCTTATTAAGCGCATTGCCTACAGAAGAATTATCGTACCTGCTTGCAGAACATATAGACTCCTGCAGTTACCGGCTCGATGCATGGCTGACCGGTCTTGTAAACAAGCGGCTGGTAGAACAACGGGCTGCTACTAAAACCGGCATTTACCTGGGTGCTTACGGCTGGCTCGAAGATTTACGGAGAGACAATAACAAAAAGGAAGCGAAGGCGGAAGACGTGCCGGCAGGCATGAGCCCGGAAGGAGTAAAAGTATATGAAGATCCCGATAACGATGGCTTTATTCACGCCCCTTCGTTGAACCACGCTATTACCGCTGCTGTTTTGAGGAGTGCGTATAAAGCCAATTATTCTGAAGAAGACATCAACAACCGGTTAGCCGTGAACATTTCTTCATCGCGGGTAAGAATGGCGCTGAACCTGATAGACGGTGTGCAGAATGGTTTACAGATTGGCGCCATATTGGGCTTTCAGTTTGAAAAAGGATTGCACGAGCGATATAAGCTGGCTGAACTCGACAAATTCATTCTTCCGTTCAGGAATGCTTTTCCGTTAGTGGTGCCTGTAAAAGACAACGCTCAAAACGGTAAAGCACCATCCTATAACAGCAATGTGGTAGATGGTATGGCGTTGCTGAATAAAATTTATGATGCAGTAAAATGGCTTGATTTTCCGTCGGACAAAACGATGTTTGAAGTGCTGACTGATGCAGCCAACAACACTGTGCTCCAATGGCTGCACGATCTGGTTACCACCAATGGCGGCGCTAACAAAGAGTATGAGCAAATTGCAAAAGAAATAGACCGTATGGCCGATGCGCTGGATGCGTTAGGCGATGTAGCAGTTTCTGAAAGCGTGTACCAGGTGGTACAAGGCAACTACGTACGCGCTTCGGCTATGGTGAACAGTTTGGCGCAAGGCAAAAATATTCCCGATCCGCAAATAGTGGAAACGCCACGTTCGGGAACAGTGGTAACACAAAGAGTGGTGTTGAATTTTGCACCACAAAAAACATTTGCAAAGCCGGCAGGCTGGGCAGCCGATGCCTCGCCCAGAGCAAAAGCAGAACCTACACTGAACACATGGCTGGCAGGAATAGTTGGAAATCCTGCTAACATCAGGTGTTCTGTTGAGCATACCGCTGCGGCTCCGGATTCGCCTACCCAAACCAGTGAGTTGTCGCTCAACGAGCTGAACCTGCAACCGCTGGATTACCTGTACCTCGCGGCCAACGAAGCAGACTTCAAACAATACATTGCTTACACATTGCGTGAAAAGTTGTCGTTGCAGAATGATGTAAAGGTGGTGGTAGATCTCAGGTCGCGTCTGGAAAGCTGGAACGACGCTGTTCATACTTTTTACGAACAGGAGCACCTGCTTGCGCAAATAAGGAATATGCTGTTGCAGGCCCGTGCTGTGGGTGCCGAGCAACTGCTTCAAACCAGTGCTGCGCCAGACGCAAACAATCCCGGCAATCACGATGCAGCACAATATAAAACCCGGGGAGACGAAGCAATAACTGCGCTTACCAATGCGGTGAATGCTTTGACAGCAGACGCGGCTTTAAAAGATTTACTGGATGCCAAAACAACACTGGCGTCGGAGGAAGAGTTGAGCAATGTCCAGTTTAAACTGATGAAGCAATTCCTGTTGAGTGTAAATACGTTTGCCGTTCCCAATTCGGTTCCGGATTTACTGTTTGAGCAGTCCGCAGATAAAAAAGAAGCATCGCAAAAATACCTGCAGCAAACGATGATTGCCTACAGGCAAACCAATGCACGTTTAAAGCAGGCTACGGATGTGGTGAAAAAGATCAATGCCAAAACATCCGCTAAACAACAACTGTCTTATTACAACGATGTATTTAAAATTTTGTTTGGAAAAGCATATGTGTCGCTTCCATTATACAAAGCGCCTAACCAGCCGGAAATTGCTGCACAGCTCAATGCCCCGGATGCAGACAACATCATCAGGGCCGACCGTGCTATGGTGATGGCGGAATGGTTGCAGAGCGTAGCGAAAGTGCGTCCCAAGATCGGCTCGCTCGAAATGCTGGATATGGTATTGTCAGCCAACGATCAAAGCATTGGTTTGCAGCCGGTGCAATTCAATCATCAACCAGGCGATTATTGGCTGGGCATTGAGTTTCCGGCTGAATATGCTCCCGGTGAAGACAAACTATCGCTCGTAATGGTGAACCCACAGGTATGGTTAAACGCCGCAGTGCAGGATCAGGCCGGTATTATTATAGATGAGTGGATGGAGATCATTCCCAACAAAACAGAAACAACCGGCATTACACTCAATTACAATCAGCCCAATGCCATGCCTCCGCAATCGCTGCTGCTGGCCGTTACCCCCGTCATTACAGGCAAATGGGATTGGGAAGATCTTGTATTTACCTTGCTGGATACGTTGGAAATGGCGAAGAACCGTGCGGTAGAACCAGATCATATCGACCAGAGTGCATTGTCGCATATACTGCCCGGTGTGCTGTCGGAAGTAGCGCCACCTCAAATGGGCGATATCGACGATGCTAACCCGTTAGGCGTGCAGGTGGTGATGGATTTTTCGTTCAACAAGCAACCGAAACCTAATATTATCATTGAACCAATACAACCCATTTTATAATCGTATAGTATGCCAAGAGTAGACAGCGTTTCCTGCGAACCATTCCGCGCATGGAACAGGTTAGAACCCAGAGCACGAAAACAGGACTTTGATGATGTGCTGAAATGCGCCGTACACGATCCTTTGTGGATGCTTACGCGTCAATGGCAGTTTGGTGAATTCCAGGGAGAAGATACCGGCTCCGCCATTTTCGCAAAAATAAAAATGCAGAGCACGCAGATAGCCCGGTATAAATCGGCAACAGAAGTAGGCGAAGTATATACCGACGTTATACCTGCCGAAACCAAGGTGGAGAGTGAACATCCGCAACTGGATTATCATTGCCGGGTGCAGTCGGCTTCGTTTTTTATGAAGCTCTTGAAAAGCAAATTGACCGGCGTTGCAGGTTTTAACTACGGGCAATACCTGCAAAAGTTGAAAACCCTGTATGCGATTGTGCTTCCTGAAAGTGTAAATAACGCTGATGGTCATATGGACACCGTTCGAAAGTTGCGCTCGTTGGTAAACAATCCATTGAACAGTTTCCTGGCTGCTAATGGTAACCAATGGTTCGATGGTGTGTTGCTGTTCAACGCTGCCAAGGCAGGGGTGGCTGCTGCGGTAACTGCCATTACTTTGGTTAACCCTGGCCATAATGATGCATTAAAGCAAGCATTGGAAGCTTATATTGTATGGTTTGAAAAAAATTACAAGCCGCAGCACAACAGCAATGGCAAAGGAGCGTGGTTAAACGAACAAATGGAATACCAGTTTGCAGTGGCACTCCCCGAAAAAGAAAAACCCAATACCGTGCTGAACGCGGAAGAATACTACAGCGGTGATATGGAATGGTATTCGTTCGATGTATCGGCGGATGGAGAAGTGATAGATGGATTGACGGGCAATGCTACCCCGGAGGAACTGCCCAGGGTGAGTGAAAAGATACTAACGGTAATACCTACACTTGCAAAATATGGGGGCATGCCGCACCCGAGGTGGTGGCAGTTTGAAGATGGGAATATCGACCTGGGAAACATTGATGCAGATACTACAGATATTGCCAAACTCATTGTGTCGGAGTATGCGCTTATTTATGGAAACGATTGGTTAGTGGTGCCCTATTCGTTACCGGTAGGAAGTCTTACTCAAATCCCTGCCATTGTAATAACAGACGTGTTTGGCGAACGTTCGCTCATCAAACCTGCTATACAAGGCGATACCGACGACTGGACTGCCTGGGGTTTGTTTAACCTGAGTGTAAGAACGAAAGACAATATGAAAAACGTTGCAGCCGATACCCGGCTCTTCCTGCCGCCGTGTGTTGCCAAGATACAGGAAAGCGATCCGGTGGAAGAAATACATTTTATTCGCGACGAAATGGCGAACATGGTTTGGGCAATTGAAACAAGGATGAACAGTCTTGCCGGAACCAATATGGAGGGCGACACTGCCGCCAATTATTTACGCAATGCTATTGAGTTGATTGAACCGCCTGCAGGAGCGCTTTTGCCTGTTGATGAGAAAGCGATGTTTAAATACATGATAGAAAATTCTGTACCTGAAAACTGGATTCCATTTGTGCCGGTGCATATACCGGGGCAATATCGTGCCGTGAGATTACAACGGGCCAGCATGCCGCGATGGTTTAAAAACGAGTATGCGCC
Source organism: Agriterribacter sp. (assembly GCA_051955255.1). GTDB lineage: Bacteria > Bacteroidota > Bacteroidia > Chitinophagales > Chitinophagaceae > Agriterribacter. The sequence continues at coordinate 45,189 of JBQCGX010000009.1, forward strand.
TGTAAGACCTTCCACCCTGTTATTACGTTCAGGGGTAAACGAAACTGACCAGGTTACTGCACCTATGTTTGTGAACGAAGAAGAAGTGCCGCGCGCCGGCGCCAGGGTTATCAGCAATTATCAACGCACGCGCTGGTACAACGGAAAGACGGTGAACTGGCTCGGTCGTCGCAAAAAGCTCGGCAGGGGAGAGGGTTCCAGTGGATTGCAGTTTGATGCGTTGGATGCGATAACGAAGGAAAGAAAATAAGAAGATTTTGAACCACGAAGGCACGGAGGCACAAAGTTACACAGAGGACTTTGTGTCTTTGCTTTTTGCCTCTTTGCGTGAAAAACTACGGTCGCTGCTCCATCCCATTACCGTGAGAAATTTGAACCACGGAGGCACGGAGGGACAAAGTTACACAGAGGACTTTGTGTCTTTGCTTTCTTTGCCTCTTTGCGTGAAAAACTACGGTCGCTGCTCCATCCCATTACCGTGAGAAATTTGAACCACGAAGGCACGGAGGCACAAAGGTGCACAGAGGACTTTGTGCCTTTGCTTTCTTTGTCTCTTTGCGTGAAAACAAAACAAAAAAAATCATCCAAAACACTTGCAAAGAAAAATACAACGTTGTATCTTTAGTATGTACTTAGAACGATGTCAGGTGACTACCGCACTTGGAACGGAAAGAGTTCAAACCCCGTAATAAAGTTGATATTTGAGTCTTTCAGATCGAAGTTAGTATGCAGCGTTGGTTCTTTCAATAGCAGTTCTTCTGGTTCATACGTTCCAGTCCTCTATAGTAAGTTTCGACAAAGTTGAACGCAGAGTTATAGAACAAATTCTCCCTAAACGGGTATTTTTTTTATGTTTCTTTCTTCACACAACTTTCCAAAAATTTATTTGCTGGGTGGTTTAACAGGTTCCGGAAAAACGGAGCTGTTACATCATCTTTTCCAGGCGGGTGAACAGGTGTTGAATCTCGAAACTTTGTGTTGCCACGATGGTTCTGCATTTGCGCGTTTACAATATGCAAACCAGCCCACTTCTTATCAGTTCAATAAGCAGCTCAACAAAACCTGGCAAACATTCAACAACAATAAACCTGTTTTTATAGAACAGGAATTGCAAAGGATGGGCAACCTCACCATACCCAACTGGCTATACAAGCACATAGCGGTTGCGCCAATCATTTTCCTCGGCACGAAAAAGGCAATACGCATTCAACGACTCTCACAGCTAATACGAAAATCAGATCCATTTGTTTTTTGCGAATGCCTGCACAAACTTTCTGATCGTTTACCTGCAAATACAATCGCTGCTATCCTGGAAAATTTTTCTAAAGGTGATATTGAAGACGCAGTGGAACTGCTGCTGGAGTATTATGACAACAGTAACGGGTATGCGACTCAGACCGAAAGGATTGTGTTTAACTTACCTGTCGATAGGTTGGATATGCGATTTTATTGTCAGGATGTTTGTGATGTTGCGTATTCTTCGTTAGCGAGGGATGCCTATTTTACCACATAGGCATATAGGGGTAGGTCGTTTTTTATTGATCAAAACAATAAACGACAAATCATAAACCACAAACCAAAGATTCGCTCAAATCATTTCACCGGTTCTCTCAAAATTGTTCTTAATTTTTCCTGAGGTGTTTTCCTGAAATCGGAAAGATATATTTCGTGATGTGTGCCGTTCTTTTGCAGATTATGCTCTTCCGAAAATGCCTGTAGCTTAAGCAATGATTCTGGTTCGGTATCAAATGGACCGACGTGCAGCATTTGAATGCATTTACCTTCGTGCATGTTATACAGTTCAATATTTTTTATGGCTGGCAGGTGTTTTTTGTCAAATGCAATGGCAACCGCTTTTTGTATATCGGCTTCCGTTACAAAATCAGGCATTCGTATCAGCATCCTGTATTCCCATTCGCTGCGCGGAATGAGCAATGGCGCTTCGGTTATGCCAACCTTTTGATATTTTTCTTCATCAAACCACCACAGTCCCTCCAGGCTGGCAACCACAAAATTCTTTTGCTGTTCTTTCATCCTGAATTTTAAAGTGTATGCTGTTGTGTACAGTGCCTGTATATTGTCTGCATACGATTGTGAGGAAGGATCGCCTTTGCCTCTCAACGAGAGATAACGGGCAGGTTCAATTTGTACGATCTCTGGTTTTTTTGCGGCAGAATAATAGGCTTTGTATACTTTACGAAGATCCGTTTTTTCCATACTGTGTTTTGAATGAATAAGCGCAAAGAAAAATCAAGCCGCTGACAACCCTATGTCAGTTGCCGGTTAAATATTTTTTGAGTGAGCTTAATATAGTCGCAGACTATGAAGAACATAATGAATACGAAGCCGGAGATCACAAGTATTCGAAACCTGTGTTTTCATCGGTCAGACCGGCTCCCGCCGTGCCGACCGAAACCCAACACCATCGGCACGCCGCAGGCGGTCTGATGGAATTAGATAAGGATTTTCCTCCTTCCCTTCGCGTCATGTCGAACGCAGCGAAGCGAGTGAGACATCCCCAGCCGACAGTGAGAAATGTAAAAGATATCAACAACACTTTTGCTTTCAGGAGACTTCTCACTTCGTAAAACTTAGTCGTTCCTCCTTGTTTTACTTGTTCGAAGTGACGTAGAAGTTGAGCGTCGCTCAAGGCTGACCGCTGAAAGCTGACCACTACCCTCCAAAAACATTCCTGTTCAAAAATGCATTCCTGAATTTTCCTTCGGGATCAAATTCGATGGCAAGCTTCCTGAAATCATTCATTTTTTTATACAACTGGTTAAGTCGCGCGGGACTGATGGTGAAGATCTTTCCCCAGTGTGGTTTGGCATGAAATACAGCCAGCTCTTTTTCTATTGCAGGTAACAAAGCCATTACCTGCGGCGTATGCTGCTTCCAGGTGAAGTGAATGGAAACGCTGGGCTGCTGATAGCAGGGACTCATCCACAGATCATCACCGTCAATGGTGCGGATCTCCGAAATAAATAAATGCGGTCCTATCTTTTTACCCATGCGCTGTATCGCCATAATAGCTTTCACCGCATTTTCCCGGGGAATAAAATATTCCGACTGCAACTCTTTTCCACTACTGGGAGTAAAGCCCATTTTAAAATGCGGCAGCCGCTCGTACCAGGGACCGGGAACACCCATTTGCTCTGTGCAGTTTTCGGCAGACAACTCAATAATAGGGTGCACGTTGCGGGTAGCCGCTTTGGCTCCAAACAATTCTTTCGGCGCATCCGCAGTCGCACCGTTAGTTACTTTTTGCTTTACCCATACTTCGTTAATAGTATTGGTTTGCCAGTCGGTAAACAGGCTTACACTGTAACCGCTTGCCTGTATTGCGTCGAAGTGCTGAACAAGTTCCTTTAATGGAAGATCCTGGTAAACATATTGCTTCACAGAAAAAGTGGGCTGTACATCCAGCGTAAGTTTCGAAACAATGCCCAGCGCACCGAGGTGCACAACGGTTGCATAAAATATTTCCCCGTCTTTGTGTGGCGAAAGTGTAACCACTTCGCCGTTGGCTTTTACCAATTCCATCTCTGTAACCTGCGTAGAGAGGTTTCCGTTACCCGACCCATGTGTAGCAGTGGCGCAGGCACCCGCTACAGAAATATGCGGCAGTGATGCCAGGTTGTGCAACGCATAGCCGTTGTTGTGAAGATAGGGTGCCAGCTCCCCGTATTTTATTCCCGAGCCTACGGTTACGGTTCGCTTGTCTTCATCGAGCGAATAAATTTTATTTAGTTTAAGCAGGGATAGAAGCTGGTCTTTACTGTCGGCAATATTGTTAAAGCAATGACGGCTGCCTAATACTTTGAATTTAGTATTCGATTGGGCAAACTTTACAACGTCTTCGCCGGTTTCTGCCGCGAACAATTTATCGGTGCTGTAAGTAAGATTTTCAGCCCAGTTCTTTATTTTCTTGTCCTGGGTCAATGCCTGGTCGGGGGCGAGCATCATACCCGCAATGGAAGAGGACGACAGGCGGAGGAATGTTTTTCTGTTCATGGCAAAGCTTTTTTCAGGGTGTTTATTTTATTAGAGATAGAACGGCATCCGCAAACCGCAATCACAATGTTCTATGCTAAAGATATTGAATTGATGTGTAAGTGTGGAAATAACAGCTCTGCATTTAATCCTCCCCAAGAAAAGAGTTAAATAAGTTGTAGCAATTTTTCTCTCAGATGCGGATATGGAGAGGCTGATCATGCAACGACTTAGTCAGTGGAATTGATGGATAAAACTGCAATGACGTTTGGTGAAGGGCAAAAGCATTACACGAAGGGCTAATACAACAATATTAATCGTTAGCCTGGGATTAAATCCCAGCTAATAATATCTTGTCAGGCCGATGGCTCTGCCTCGTCACAAACAGCGAGAGCCATCGGCTCGGTCACATATTGTAAGAATGGATTTCAATCCATCCGCTAACTCAACTCTATCCATACCGGCGCATGATCGCTTGTTTTTTCCCATCCCCGCACATGCCGGTCAACGCCACACGCTTTTAGTTTTTTATCAACTTCTGAACTTAAAAGAAAGTGATCGATGCGAAGACCTGCATCGCGCCCGTAGGCATTGCGGAAATAATCCCAGAAAGTATAGATCTTTTCGCCGGGGTGTAGTTTGCGTACAGCGTCTGTCCAACCCTGTTCAACCAGCTCTTTAAAAGCCGCGCGCACTTCGGGCCTGAACAAAGCATCATCTACCCATTTTTCAGGTTTGTAAACGTCCAGCTCCGTTGGCATTACATTAAAGTCGCCGGTTAAAATTACGGGGCTGTTTTTCGCCAGCAATGTTTTTGCATGGCTGGTAAGTCGCTTAAACCAGGCGAGCTTGTAATCGAATTTTGGTCCCGGTGCGGGATTGCCATTGGGCAGATACAAACAGGCAATCAGTATACCCGAAACCGTTGCTTCAATATAACGGCTATGCATATCCTCTGGGTCCCCCGGTAGTGCTCTACATACTTCTTCGGGTTTGCCATGTTTGGAAAGAATAGCTACTCCGTTCCAGCTTTTTTGTCCATGCCATATGGCATGGTATCCTGTTTCCAGCAGTGCCTGTTCGGGAAATTTCTCCTCTGGTGCCTTTAATTCCTGCAGGCACGCCACATCCGGTTGGGTTTCGTTTAACCAGCGAAGCAATACAGGCAACCGCCCGTTTACCCCGTTAACATTGTAGGTGGCAATTCGCATAGCAATTACTTTGTATTGTAGGTGCTAATGTAAGGCAAATGAAAAGAACAGCAGCGTTTATTAATGATGTTTGAAATACTGTATTTCTCTTTCATGTTTTTTGGCTGCCTCCAGCGAGTCGAAGGTGCCGAGGTTTCTTCGCCTGTTGTTGCTGTTTTTTTTACGGGAGTATATGCGATATTTTCCTGATTTTAACTTGCGTATCATCGCCAGGTATTTTTGCTGTTATAAAAGTGGTTTCCAATCTGACAGGGACAACAAAAATTGTGCAACCAGGTTTGTATGAGAGGGCGTTAACTCCTGAAGCAGATGGTATTTTAAATATGGCAAGAAGCGGTTTACACAAGTTGAGTAATTCCATACACAGCCACCAGCAAAATGCTTACGATACTTACCCACAAAAGAATATCAAACAGCTTTCCCGTTTTTACAGCGGTGGCATTTTTATAACGGAAACAAATAGCCGCATATACAGTGATGAGCAATAACACTGAACCTACAACGCCCCCGGATATGATCATTATAACCGGGAGGTTTATAAACAGGTAGGCGATGGCCCACAGTGCAGGGATGATAAACGACAAAGCAGTGATGAGCTTTTTGCGCTGCAATACATTGCTGAAATCGATCCAGCCTTTTTCGCCGGCAATATCAGAGAACAATCTCGACCAATAGGCAAGCGTGGCAAACACACTGGATATCAGTACAAAGAATGCTCCCACCAGGTATATTACCCTGAAGCCTTCTCCCAATGTTTGAGTGTATATATTGGCAAGCGCATCTATTACCTGGCTTCCTTCCGGCGTGTAGGCCTGCCCGTGAAGAATGCTTGCTCCCAGCAAGTAGAATGCTGCGGTAACGGCGGTGTAAATGATCATGGCAACCGTGGCGTCGAGATACATTACTTTAATCCATCCCTGTGCCCTTTGCCGCCAGGCTTCGCTGCCATCTTGCATGCCTGCATAGGTAGCGTATCCTTTTTCTATGCACCAGTAGTTGTAAGAAATGATCTCGTCGCTGCCCACGCCGGTTATTCCAAATGCACCAATAGCAAGCATTACCATGGCTGCCGGCAGTTCAAAGCGCAGCCCGTTTGCCACCTCCTGTAATCCAAAAGCGAATTCCGTAAACTGTACTGCTACCAGCGATGCAATGGTAATAACAGTGAAGGTAACGATCATGAACAACGATGCTTTTTCGAGCAGCGGGTAATAATTTTTATATACCAGTAACGAAACGAGCAAGGCGAGCAATATCGCCCATACGGTTACGGATACCTGCGGCAGCAACATATTGAGTACAAGTGCCGATCCTCCCAGCATGCCGCCTACCTGTATTATTTTAAGCAACGTGAGCAGTAAAACCGTCCAGACAGACCAATGGAGTTTGTTGATACGCGGTCCGGGCAACTTATTAAAAGACTGCATGACTGTTTCGCCCGAAATAATGGCCTGCCTGCCAAATTGCAACTGTATGGTTACTTTAACAAGGCAACTTACCAGTATGATCCAGAACATTACAAAGCCTGCCCTGGCTCCGAGTATGGTAGTAGCAATAAGTTCGCCAGAGCCAACAATAGAGGCTGACAGGATAAACCCCGGTCCTAAAAATTTTAAACGACCGAAAAAAGTGGTGGGAGGCTGTTTGAAATGTTGTTTGCTTACGGCATAGTTGTCGGCAATCATTGCGGCAGTTGACGATGGTGATGAAATGTACCGGCAATCAATACACGAAGAATGTAAATAAACCCGGCATGGAGGAGAAGAGCAGCTATTGAAGTATTATTTATTTTTCAGCTTTTTACTCATTTCCAGCAATACTTCAATATACCACGACAGTTCATTTCCGTTTTCCGGATTTCCATTTGATTTCAGATCATTGATATCTGACCGGTACTGTTCGTTAAATTTAAAGTAATCGGGATGCACATAGCACAAGTCCTGTAGTATCCTGTCAAATTCTACTGCAAGTGCTGGCACTTGTTCGGGATTTGCATTCTTTAGCTGATCCTGTAGTTCCTGTAAGGTCATCTTATGAATTCGTTTTAATTATTTTTCAACATCGTACCGCAAAACAACTGCACCCGATGTAAGCGTGGAAACACCTGTGAGTTTTAAAGGGAGCGGGGCACTCAACTGGATAGATTCAAAAAAACGTTTTCCCTGGCCCCCGATCATAGGATGCACTACGTAAATGCATGCGTCGATCAACCCCAGTTGCATCATGCGGTCTATGATCTGCGTTCCTCCCACCAGTATGTTTTTCCCTGGCTGTTTTTTTAACTCCTCTATTTTCTCTGCGTCCAGTTCGCCTTCAACTACTGTGTTATTACTGTTTGTTTGAAACCCGCTGCGGGAAAAAACGATCTTGTGCATGGCAGTAAACAATTCTGCAAACTCAATTTCTGCGTCGGTACCGGTTTTGTTTTGTGCTACTGAAGGCCAGTACGGGTCCATCATCTCAAAAGTATTTCTACCATACAGCATTGTGTCCGTTTCTTTCAATAGCTCATTATAAAAGTTGTGCAGTGCTTCATCTGCTACGCCCCAACGGTGATCGCAAAAACCGTCGGGCGTGATATTGATGGCCAATATTATTTTTCGCATATACGGGAAGGTAGGATAAAATGGGGAAAGGAGGAAAGGAGAAAGGTGAAGGGGAAAAAACAAATAACAAGAAACAAGAACCAAATGGAAAACGCCTCTAAGGCATACGCTCTTGTTACATCCTGAAAAAGTAGACAGTTTCATTAATGCATTTTGCTTCTCTCATTTAGCCAGGTCGGTCAGACCGCCCCGGTATCCTGCACGCACAGCTCGAATGGGGCGTGCCGACCGGAACTGAGTGTTTTTACTGACTGCTGATAGCGCTGAAAGCTGAAGGCTGATAGCTGACTGCTGACCGCTATCTTATATACTTCCGTTCTAACTTTTTCAGCAATTTGATGGCTTTCTTTGAAAATACGGGCGGGTGGGCTGCATCTGCTATCGCCGCTTCGTTATACAGGTAAAAAAATTGAAAAGAGTTGCCTGTTTGTTCAAACGCTTGCTGTTCCAGCCCATTCCGTTTAATCACCTGGCTCATAAAGGTACCGGGAATATGCGCTGCCCAGGGCATCAGTTGCATCCAGAAAGATATTTCGCTGTAAGGCTTTGTTTTTTTGTCGTACATTTTTTCCAGCCCTTCGTTGATCTTTTCAAGATATTGAGGCGCCTGCGTATCGGAAAAAATGCTGAAGGTATCTTTATGCAAATAAGGCGATTGCTGGTTGAATACCACCCATTCCTTATCAATCAGGTCGGCAGTGCCTTCGGTGCTGAGCGAGTTCACTAAAATAAAAATACCCTGTTCTTCTTTCGCGGGGTTTCTTTTAAAACGCCGGGTTTTAATCCTGCATGCTGCCACCGCGTTGTGGTATAGTTCATGTTTTTCAAATATGCCGGGTTTAAATGTACTCATGTGCCACGAAATGAGCAGGTCTACACAAACATACCCGGCAGTGGCCGATCCGTCGTAATCCCACAAAGCAAAATATATAACCGGTGGCAGAAAGCAGTTTTGATATTCGTTTGGCAGGAGCTTTTTTACACTGGCGATTGTGCTGTCGAAAGAACGCTGATCCAGGTTCTTTACATATTGCTTAAGATGTGCTTCCTGCCGTACATACTCTATAATGTAGCGGAAAGAGAGGTCCGTTGCAGCTTTAAGAACCAACGAGTCGTAATTGCCGGGTGCAAACGCAAACTTTATCTTGTTTGTAAATTCCTTCCATCGCTGATCAGAAATGTTTTTTCTTTTATAGCCCTCCGTTTCACGAAGCGCCAGCCATTCTGCATCCGAAGGTTCGATGCCTTTTTTCAATTGATCGGTCAGTTTCCAGAATGCAATGCAGGATTCGAAATTATATTGTCCCTTCGAGTGGGTAGCAAGGAGTAATAATAAGGTGGCTAGTAGTAGTTTCATCAGAGATTACTTCTGTTTCAGGTTGGCACTTTCCATTTTATACAGCATTCCATCGGCTTTGGTAATAACATACATCTCGCCAGCGGCGTCTCTGCCAAATCGAAGGTCAGCCCTGTCGCTGCCGCAGGCTTGCTTCAACGTTTGTTCTTTGCCGTTAATGCTTACGTTCCATTCGTGTATGGGTGCCAGTGAGCCCTGGTGAATGTCTGCTATGTTGATATAAAAAAGCCTGCCCGATGTAATATCTCCGAACACAAATTTCCCTTTTAGTGCGGCAATAGAAGAGCCCTGGTATTCATACCCGCCGGTAATGGCATTTCCCTCGTCGTGGTCGAAAGCAGCAACAGGGTAGGTAATACCGTTAGTGCTGTCGTTGGCAGGAAGCGGGAAGACGTCATCAAGGTTTCCGTAAGGATCCAAAACAAAGCTTCCTTCGCGGAAGGGCCAACCAAAATCCGATCCTGGTTTAACAAGGTTAATAGATTCAATATTCGTTTGCCCGATATTAGATACAAGCATCAGTCCCGATTTTGTCCAGGTAATTCTATGTGGATTTCTGAACCCATCAGCATACAACTCCCGCAATATTTTTTTGCCTGCTGTGTTGGCAAACGGATTATCGGACGGAATACCGTATTTGCCATTGGCGCTGTTGTTGCCTGAAGGGTCTATCCTGATTACAGAAGCCCAAATCTTGTCTTTGTCTATTGCAAGAAAAGGATAACCATCCTGCACGCACATGCCATCACCTACGCCAATATACAGCATGCCGAAGTCTTTGTTTGTTTTTTGCGCAAGCGGGTTAAACGTAATATCCTGCACGCCGTGTGCATCGGTCACCATATCAATGCGCATCAGCTCCCGGTGCGTGCCGGTTAGCGAATCGGAGTTGATATCCTTCACCTTCCATTCGGTTAATACCCATTGCAGTTTGGTCTTGATAGAGTCATTGTAAAAAAAATCTGCTTTGCCTGAGCCTGCAGCTTCTGTATGCGTTGTGTAAAGCAATCCGTTTTGCTGATATAGTGGGTGAAATGCAAAGCTGCCCAAGCCGGTGCCTAACCCTGCACCATCAATAAAATGCGGAAAATATTTTTTGATGTTGAGATAAACAACCGGTGTATTATTTTTCAGCAGGTATAATATGCCTCTTAAATCGTTTACGAAAAGTTTGTTGCTGCCGGGCTGAAAATCGAGTTTGGTGATTCTGGTTAAAGGTGTATTGCCCTTAGTCACGGTAGGAGGGAATTGCGTTACCGGAACAAGGTTTACCTGCAGACCGGAGTTTGATATTTTTTCGGGGTAAGGATTTAATATGCCTTTCCTCGTTGCAGGCTTAGCGCCAGGAGCAGCCTGGTGCGTGTGCAGGAACGCCAGCAACGCCGTCATGTCCGTTTCGGGCAAATGACTGAAAGGAGGCATAATGGATTTGAATTGGTGAAATAAGGAGTCTGCTCTTTTGTCTTTTGCAGTTATTAATGCCGAAGGATTTTTTATAAAGTCAGCCAGCCATTCTGCGGGAACTTTTTGGGTAACACCTGAAAGATCTGGGCCAATGCCGTTTGTTTTGAAATGATGGCAGGAAGCGCAATTTTTTTCAAACACTATTTTGCCACTATTGATCACCGTTGTATCGGCGCTGAAACTCGTGGCATGAGACTGGTGGCATGAGGATACTGCCAGCGATAAAAAAGTTATGATAACTATGCAGGAAAGGATGTGGTATTTAATGGCACACAGGGGATGGACTGTTTTTTGTACGGGGAGCTTGAGCATATATGACGTATTAACAACAGAATCGGGGCATCAAATGTACAACTCAATTTGGTATTGAGTTAGCTGCAGGACAGAGCTATTTCAACTACCGGTAGCTGTCTTCACCCACCAGCAGGCGGTTGACTGCAATTTTGGTGGGTGAAGAAACCAACTGTCAGGCTGAACGTTCGCCTTTTGTCGGTCAGACCGCCGGCCGCGCCCAATACCTGTCTGGGCGGGCCGACCGATTTTCCTCATTGGCCCGCCCAAAGTGCGGTCTGATGGACCTGCATATTAAGTTCGGAATTTCGTTGGCGGGTCGTCACAATTGATAGGTTAGCCGCTATTCGAAACCAGGTGCGCATCTGTGTGCTTTTTACTTTTGAACACTTTTTCCGGACGGATTTCAATCCGTCCTTACCATATGTGACCGAGCCTATGGCTCTTATCGTTTTTGCTACTGGTAGGTGAAGACACCCTCGATAGGCTAAATTGCCTAACCTTTATTCTACTGCCTGTTACTCCGACCAAAGGAGGAGTCTACCGTTCCCGGAAACAGTTCTGCTTTGCCTCCAACAAAAAAAGCCCGCTCCAAAATGGAGCAGGCTTATTGATTCACCCCTGGCTGTTGCCTATACTTGCTTTGTTATTGCTTTATGAGTTTGAATGTGTTTCTGCCGTTTTCGGTTTGTACAACAATAATATATTGCCCCGAAGGAATGCTGGCAAGGTCAACTTCCAACTGGCGATAACCTGCATTGCGATGCCTGTTGATTGCAACCACTGTTCCTCTGGCATCGAGTATGGTTGTGTTCACTTTCTCAAAATCTTCTTCGAGCACAATGGTGCATTTGCCGCCTGTTACAGGGTTGGGATACAATTTGCCATTTACAATGCCGGGCAGTTTGTTTTCTTCGGCTGATAATGCTGTTTCTTCTGAAGCTACTCTTGCCGCCAGTGTATTGGTAACCGTTACTTTGATGGTTTCTTCATCGTACAACACCGGTGAGCCATTATCGGTTACCCGCACTTTGAAGGTAAAGGTACCTGCAACAGTTGGTGTCCACGCAAATGCGCCGGACGCAGCATTGATTGTTGCTCCCGTTGGTGGAGTAATGAGCGAGAACGTTTTGGTTTGTCCTGCATCTACATCCGAAGCGGTGGCTGTAAAAGTGAGCGCTTTGCCTTTTACTACGGTTTTGCTCCTGATGGAATCAAGTACGGGGGCGTCGTTTACTGCTGCTATTACAAACGTAACAACAGCAGGTTTAGAGCTGATGCATCCCACACTTACTGTATAATAAAACGAGTCGAGTCCATTGTAATTTGCTTTCGGCTTGTAGGTCCAGTTGGCGCTTGTGCCTGTAACGGTTCCGTTTTTAGGAGCTGTGCTGATGGTGAATTTCTGCAACGATGAGCCATTGCCGCTTAATACAATCGCTTTCGCTACATCTTCAGTAACTGCCACATTCTTTATGGGGTTGGCTACCAGGTTGTTTTTAGGTGCTATGATCAATCCTCCCAATGGTGCACCTCCATCTTTTACCAGGTTCAAATGACGCATCACGCTAAACGCTCCGGCAGCAGTAAGTTTAAATATTGTTCCGGCCTTATTGGTACCCCCGGCAGATGTGACTCCATAAAAATTTCCGTCGGCTGCCTGCACCAAACTTCCTTTTGGCTGGCTTCCATCGGTTGTAGGAACCAGTGAGCGCAATACCGTTAGCACCCCTGCTGTAGTAACCTTAAAAATAGTTCCAGCGCTGCTTCTGCCGCCTGTACCATTGGTTCCATAAAACAATCCATCTTTCCCAATAATCAGTGAACCTGCAAAGCCATTGCCGTCGTTGGTATAATTCAATGTTTTCAATACCGTGAAAGTGCCTGTGTTGGTGATCTTGAAAAAACGCGAGTTGTAAGATGTGAGTCCATACAAATTACCATCCTTGCCCAGGGTAAGGCTTCCTTCAGAGGCAGAGCCATCGGTTGTAGAAACGAGGTGACGCAACACCTTAAAGGCGCCTGCTGTAGTGATCCTGAAAATCGTTCCTGCGTTGCCGGTACCGCCTGCGCTGGTAATGCCGTATAATGCTCCGTCCGATCCCTGTACCAATGTTCCTTTGGGATACGCTCCGTCTGCAGCAGTTAAAAAATGTTTCAATACACTGAAAGTTCCTGTGGCTGTAAGTTTAAAAATAGTGCCTACACTGTTGGTACCGCCCGTTTCCGTCATACCATAAAAGTTGCCATCGCTGGCGCGCACCAATCCACCGCCTGGTGTGGCGCCGTCGGTAGTTTTATTAAATGAACGAACTACCGTAGTGGTGCCCCCGCATATTTTATAGATGGTGCCGAAGTCGTACGCACCGCCATAACGTGTCATTCCGTACAGCGCACTGTCTTTGCCGGCTACCAGGTTTTCCTGCGGTTCATTGCCCAATGTGGCGCCATTGAGGTGGCTGAGCACCGTAAGCGCTCCGGCAGCAGTAATTTTAAATACAGTGCCTGCAAAATTTTTTCCCCCCTGGTTGGTCATGCCGTAAAAAGCACCGTCGGAGTTTTGAAAAAGACTGCCGTTCGGGTATCCGCCGGTGGTAGTGAGGTCAAATTTTTTAATAACCGTATACACTCCTGCAGGCGTCATTTTAAATACACTCCCGTGTGTGCCGCCGCTGGTGTATTTCTGCATTCCATAAAAATTTCCGTCTGTAGCCTGGATGAGGTTTCCGGCAGGACCACCACCATCGATGCTGGTGTTTAAGGAGCGCACAACGGTAAACGTGCCGGTGGTGGTAATTTTAAAAATGGTACCATTGTAATTGGCTCCGCCGCTGTTTGTCATACCCCACAACAGTCCGTCCTTTGCCTGCAACAGATCGCCGTAAGGATAAGCGCCGTCCGTTGCAGAGTTGAAAGATCGGAGAATGGTATAAACACCGGCAGTAGTTATTCTGAATATCGTTCCATAACCGGTAGCGCCACCCCAGTAGTTCATGCCATACAAATGTCCGTCTTTGGCCTGGATCAAACTGCCGTAAGGATTGCCACCGTCTGTTTTGCTCAGATGCTTTAAAACAGTGTAGGTGCCCGTAGGCGTTAGTTTAAAGATGGTGCCATACCCGTTTGTGCCGCCACCATAGTTCATTCCATAAAAATTACCATCTGTTGCCTGTATCAGCTTGCCTTGCGGGCGTCCTCCCTCTGTATTCACACTCAGGCTGCGTACAATGCTGTATACGCCTGCGGGTGTGAGTTTGAAAATGCCGCCCCCGTTATTAACGGTACCACTGGTTACATAACCGTAAAAGTTTCCGTCTTTGGCCAACAACAAACTTCCCTTAGGGTATCCGCCATCGTTCGTCATGTCCAGTTGTTTGATAACGGTGACCGCTCCGGTGGTTGTTATTTTAAATATCGTTCCGTAACCGTAAGTGCCGCCCTGGTAGGTGGTGCCATACAATGCCCCGTCGGCTCCTTTTACGAGGTTACTTAGCGGGCCATTGCCCCAATCGGCAAAGCTTTTTACAATGGCAAACTCTGTATTGTTTGTTTTTACAGAAAACACCGTTCCCTTTCCTTCTGGTCCGCCATTGCTGGTTACGCCCATCAATACATCCTGGGCGGATGCAGATTGTGAGAAAACAAGTAAAAGGGTGAGTATGCCCAATACCAGGGACAGATTGTAAAAAAAGTAAGACATGCACCTGTGCACGATCCTCGTTGCTGTTGTAAAAATTGATTTCATATAAACAGTAATTGCGCTTTGATTAATGCGCCGCAAATATTGACTGTTATATGAATGTTTTTTACGGGAAGGTGAATGAACTGTTTAAAATGTGGTATGAGATGGAGTTGGATTTTTGATTGCCGATTTTTTGATTGCTGATGTGTGGCAGGATCGGTACATGAAAAGTTTCTCGCGGCGCACACAGCGGTGCAGCGTTTTGATATGAGGTTTCCAACCTTCAAGAGGTTGGAAACCCTTTAGTAAGTTACTATAGGCGGAGTATAATAGTATAGCTTTTCAATATCAGAAATCCTCAAATCAAAAACCAAAAATCACTCCCTATACCCTACGCCTTATACCTTCCCCCTTAATATTTAAACGGTTTTCCTCCCGCCATTACTTCCTGCGTTTGTTCGTTGAAGGTTACTTTTTGGCCGGTGCGGAAAGCTGCATTGGACATGATGACTGCTATGGAGTGGTTGTATCCTGCTTCGATAGAGGCATTGGGTTGCTTGCGACTGCGCACACATTCCATCCAGTTGCGTACATGCGATATCGTAAGATCGTCGCCGCCGGTGTTGGCATCTGTCGATACTTTGGTTGCCATTTCGTTCAGCGACATTTCGGGCAGCAGGTTTGCATTCATGCCCATTGCTTTTGCATGCTTTTCCTGCAAACCGCCTTCGGGGCTGATCTTATTGGTATCGAGGTTGAGCGTGCCACCGTTAGAGTAATATATTTCTTTCACATCGCCGGTGGCGTTGGTCATGCGCGAGCTGAAAATTACCTGGAACCCTTTCGACATATCGTTCAATGGGCCATAGTCAAATACAGCCGTCAATGTATCGGCATTCAACCGTCCATCTTTCCACGCATATATACCACCGTTAACGGCTACACTGCGTGGGTGTGGTAAATTGGCAAACCAGTGCACCGTGTCTATCTGGTGACACATCCACTGACCGGGAATGCCCGATGAATAGGGCCAAAACAAACGGAACTCAAGGTATTTGCGGGGATCAAATTTTTCAAAAGGACGGTTCAGCAAATACCGCTTCCAGTCTGTATCGGCTTCTTTCAGTTGCGGCACCAGCGAAGGGCGACGCCAGCGGCCGGGCTGGTTTACATTCCATATGAGTTCAACCATTACAATGGGACCGAACTTTCCTTCATTGATAAAGTCGTATGCTGCTTTGTAGTTTGCGCCGCTTCTGCGTTGCGAACCAATCTGCACAATTTTACCGCTATCTTTCACCGCCTTTAAAACAGCTCTTGCATCGTCCATGGTTTCTGCCAAAGGTTTCTCTGTATAAGTATCCCTGCCAGCTTTCACCGCTTCTACTGTATGCAGCGCGTGCTGAAAATCGGCAGTGCTTATAAATACGGCATCCACATCTTTCATCGCATACAGGGCATCGTTATTAACGCATGCAGTAATATCATGTCCCAATTCTTTTTTCAGATAAGCCTGTCCTTCTTCCCGTCTTTTCTTCCATATATCTGAAACGGCAATCATGTCAAAGTTCAGCTCCTTGTGCAATTGCTTGAATGAAGGCAGCAACGCCCCTCTGAACCTGTCTGAAAAGCCTACCACACCCACATTCACCCTGTCGTTAGCGCCTATTATATTGCGATAACTTTTAGCGCTCAGTCCCATTGTGCCCATGTAGGTGGCTATTCCTGCCATAGAGCCTTTTATAATAAATTCTCTGCGTGAATTTTTCATGATGGAAATGCTTTATTTAAATGATTTTAAATGAAAGAATAGTAGATTTATCAGTTTATATACTCTTAAACAAAACAGATTATAGTATTTTGCGGCAATCGTTGCTAAAGTTATCGCAAGTAAGAGATATTTCAATAATACAGATACTAACTTTATAGCTGTTTAATTATGAAATGAGCCATAAAAATCTCATTTTCTCAACCAGACTGATTGCCTGCTTATCTGGTCAGGCGGGCGGGTATCTGGCAACAAACAAAAAATTTATGCAGATGAAACGAAGCATGATAAATTTTCCTCACATAGCCAGAAGTATAAGCGTAGTTCCATCTGACCAAAAAAAATCGCAGCGAAGCTGCAAGCAAAAAAATATACAGATGACAAAAAGCGTATCCTTTCTTTTGATGGCAACTGTTTTGTTGGGCATCACGGCATTGCCGCGCCTGGCATCTGCCCAATCTTCCAAAGGTAAAGTTCAAACCTACGATATTGAGGTTGCTAAAGATGACAATGCAAAAAAGGTGGTGATCACTGCCGATGGCAAACCTTTTACGCAGTTGATTTACACCGATACATTAGAGAAACATTTTTTATATCCTATATATGCTCCCGACGGACAGATCATTACCAGGGGATTTCCTTTTGCGCCGCGGAAAAATGAGCCGGACGATCACCCGCACCATGTGGGATTGTGGCTGAACTACGAGAGCGTGAATGGGCTCGACTTTTGGAACAATTCGTATGCAATTCCTGCAGAAAAGAAAGATAAATATGGCTGGATAAGGCCTGGTAAAATACTCAAGGCAAAAGGTGGAAAGCAGGGCGAAGTGAAAATAGCAGCCACCTGGCAGAATCAAAAGAACCAGGTGCTGCTGGAAGAAACGACTACTTACCTGTTTAAAGCAGACGAGAACAAAAGAATCATTGATCGCATAACCACGCTTACTGCCAAGCAGGATGTGACCATGCCCGATATAAAGGATGGCATGCTGGGTTTACGCCTGGCGCATGAGCTGGAAATGCCTTCAAAAAAGAAACAGGAGTTTAAAGATGATAAGGGAAATGTTACCGTGGTGGAGGGAAATGCAGACAATGCACCTTCGGGCAACTATATTACCAGCGAAGGAAAGCAGGGCGACGATGCCTGGGGAACAAGGGCGCAATGGTGTATGTTGTATGGAAAAATAGGAGAAGACACTGCCAGCATTGTGATCATCGATCATCCGCGCAACGTTGGGTATCCTACTTACTGGCATGCCAGGGGCTATGGCTTGTTTGCGGCTAACCCGCTGGGGCAAAAGGTGTTCAGCAACGGAAAAGAAACGCTCAATTTTGCATTAAAGCAGGGGCAATCGGTTACCTTTCGCTACCGGGTAGTGGTGGCTACCGGCAAACAGCGTTTAAGCAATGAGGAAATCAACCTGGCCGCAGGCGATTTCTTCCAGCGCACGCGCTAAACTTTTTATGTCTTTACATTTGATATGCATACATTTACAGCGTAAAAAAAATGCTATTTTATGAATACAAAAACAATTTCCATCATTGTTATTATAGGCTTAATTCTTTTACTGGGTGGTTGCGGCTGCACAGGCTACAATAAAATGGTAGGTCTCGACCAGAATGTAAAAGGCAAATGGGGGAATGTGCAAAGTGAGTATCAACGCAGAACAGATCTTATTCCTAACCTTGTAAATACTGTAAAAGGCGCTGCTAATTTTGAACAGGAAACGCTGACAAAGGTAATAGAAGCAAGGGCGAAAGCAACTTCTGTAAATATTAATGCAGACGATCTTACTCCCGAAAAACTGGCACAGTTTCAACAGGCGCAGGGCGAATTGAGCGGGGCATTGAGCAGGTTGCTGGTTTCGGTTGAAAGATATCCGGAACTGAAAGCCAACCAGAATTTTCTCAATCTTCAATCTCAGTTAGAGGGTACTGAAAACCGGATCAAAGTATCGCGCAACGACTTTAATACCGCTGTTCAGGATTACAATACTACCGTTAAAACCTTTCCCAATGCCTTGTATGCGGGCATGTTTGGTTTTAAAGAAAAAGGTTACTTTACTGCTGAACCTGGTTCGGACAGAGCGCCTGAAGTAAAATTCTAACCATTTACCTGAAGCTTATGTGGCCCTTTTCATCAAGGATCAAACATTTTTTTTCGCCTGATGAAAATCAGCGGATCGTAACTGCCATAAGGGAAGCCGAAAAGCTTACCAGTGGCGAAATACGGGTGTACGTTGAAAGCCGCTGCAGGTTTGTAGACCCGGTAGACAGGGCGATTGAATTGTTTTACGGGTTGAAGATGGAGCAGACCGAGCAGCGGAACGGGGTGATATTGTACATTGCCATCAAAGATCACCAGTTGGCTATATATGGCGATGAAGGGATACACAATAAAGTAGGCGCAGCTTTCTGGAACGAAGAAGTGAAACATATTCTCAGCGAGTTTAATGCAGATCATCATGCCGACGGTATTATACAAATTGTGAGGGAAGTAGGGGAGGCATTGCACGAACATTTTCCTTACACGGCTACAACAGACAAGAACGAGCTGCCGGATGAGATTGTGTTTGGAAAGTGAAAGCATTTGAAATTTGAGATTTGAAATTTTGTGATCTTGGATCTTGCAATTTGGTTCTTGGTGCTTGTATTTTGGATCTTGTATTTTGGTTCTTGGATCTTGCTATTTATGATTTGGATTTGATATTATGGTTGAAGGCTGAATGCTGATAGCTGACCGCCCCACAACCCACAGCTTACAGAATGAAAAAATTCTTACTACTCATATTATGTTGTATCAACCTGGCAGTATATGCACAGATTGACAGATATATTCCACCTGCTCCCAATCCGCCAAAGCTTGTAAATGATCTTACAGGAACACTTACGTCGCTACAGTCCGAAAGACTGGAACACAAGCTTAAAAATTACGACGATACCAGCTCCAACCAGGTTGTGGTAGTAATTATAGACTCGCTTCATGATTATGAGCCATATGAATTTGCAACTACGTTGGGGCGTAAATGGGGAGTAGGAAACAAGGAGTTTAACAATGGCGTTGTTTTCCTGATTGCCAAAGCAGACCGGAAAGTTTTTATTGCGCCGGGCTATGGACTGGAAGGTGCTTTACCCGATATTACCTGTAAGCAGATCATTGAAAACGAGGTGTTGCCCAACTTCAGGGGCAACGATTATTACCGCGGTATTGAGGAAGGCACCGATGCCATTATGAAGGCAGCGGCAGGCGAGTACAAACCGCCGGCAGGGTATGCCAACCGGGGCGGTAAAAAAGGAGTACCCATTGGCGTTATCATCTTTGTTATTTTCATCATTGTCATTATTATATCGCGCATAGGCGGCGGTGGCGGCGGCTCGTTTATGAGCAGGCGCGGCTACCGCGAAACCGGCGTTCCTCCCATCTTCTGGTTCCCCGGTGGAGGTAGCAGTCACGGAGGCGGCGGCTGGAGCGGTGGTGGTTCAGGTGGCGGAGGGTTTGGTGGCTTTGGCGGCGGCAGCTTTGGTGGTGGTGGCGCCGGCGGAAGCTGGTGATAAAGTTATCTGCTTTCAGCAATCAGTTATTGGAGTTTGGGGTTGATGATTTGTTGTTTATGGTTTGTGGTATTGCTATTTTGATTGTTGTTACTTTTTGTGTTCTTGCATTTTTGTTTTTTGAGATTTCTTTTTTGGAATCCTGTTTCTTGTATTTTGTAATTTCCGCCTTAGCATATACCCTATACCCTATACCCTATACCCTATACCCTATACCCTATACCCTATACCCTATACCTTATACCTTATACCTTACTCCTTATCATCTAACTATTTGAATATGGCTAAAGAAATGAGAAAAGAGCAGGCTTTGGAATATCATTCCAAAGGCCGGCCGGGAAAAGTGGAAGTAGTGCCAACCAAAGAAGCAAAAACACAAAGAGATCTTTCGTTGGCCTATTCACCGGGAGTAGCTGAACCTTGTAAGGAAATACACGCTAATCCCGAAAATGCATACAAGTACACTGCTAAAGGCAACCTTGTGGCCGTTATCAGCAACGGAACAGCAGTATTAGGATTGGGCGATATTGGCCCCGAAGCAGGTAAGCCGGTAATGGAAGGGAAAGGAGTGTTGTTTAAAATATTTGCAGATATTGATGTGTTCGACATTGAGATCGATGAAAAAGATCCCGAAAAATTTGTGCAGATCGTAAAGTCGCTCGAACCTACTTTCGGAGGCATCAACCTCGAAGACATAAAAGCTCCCGAGTGCTTTTACATAGAACAAAAGTTAAAGGAGCTGATGCACATTCCCGTCATGCACGACGATCAGCATGGTACTGCTATTATAAGTTCTGCCGCCTTGCTCAATGCCCTGGAACTGCAAGGCAAAAAAATAGAAAAAGTAAATTTTGTAGTGAATGGTGCCGGCGCGGCGGCTATGGCATGTGTGCAACTGTATGAGTCGCTGGGTGCTAAAAGCGCCAACTTCACCATGTTTGATAAGGATGGCGTGCTGCATAAAAACCGCAAAGACCTGGACGATGTAAAAAAACGTTTTGCCAATACGGAGAATGCTGCTTTTACATTAACGGAAGCAATGAAGGGCGCAGATGTATTTTTAGGTTTAAGTGCAGGTAATACAGTTACGCCGGATATGATAAAGAGCATGGCAAAAAAGCCAATCGTGTTTGCTATGGCCAACCCCGATCCGGAAATTACCTGGGAGGCGGCTACGGGTGCCCGTAAGGATATTATTATGGCAACCGGCCGGAGCGATTATCCCAACCAGGTAAACAACGTGCTGGGTTTTCCTTATATATTCCGCGGCGCGCTCGATGTGCGGGCAACCGGCATTAACGAAACCATGAAAATGGCAGCAGTAAAAGCCATTGCCGATCTTGCCAAAACACCGGTGCCCGACATAGTGAACCTCGCCTACAATGAAAAGAACATTGTATTTGGCCCCAATTACATTATTCCCAAACCGTTGGACCCACGATTGATCTCTACCATATCGCCTGCGGTGGCAAAAGCTGCCATTGAAAGCGGCGTTGCCAAACAAACGATAGACGATTGGGAAAAATATAAAATAGAACTCGACAACAGGCTGGGCAACGATAACCAGCTCTTCCGCGTAATAGGCAATAAGGCTCGCAAAGATCCACGACGGGTTGTATTTGCAGAGGCAGACAATGTGCGGATATTGAAGGCTGCACAAATTGTGCTGGATGAAAATATCGCCTACCCCATACTGTTAGGAGAAGAAAAGAAGATACTGAAAATTGCCCGCGAAAATGGAATTGACCTGGAGGGTATGCCTATTATTGATCCGCGCAGCGAGGAATGGGACAAAACCCGGCATGAATATGCGGCATTGTATTTTAAGAAAAGACAGCGGCGTGGCGTAAATAAATACGAAGCTTCTAAAATAATGAAGGATCGCATCAAGTTCGCCTGCATGATGGTGAATACCGGCGATGCCGATGCGGTGATTGGTGGCTTAACCCGCAACTATCCTGAAACGGTGCGACCGGCCCTGGAAATTGTGGGCAGAGAGCAGGGCGTAAAAAAAATTGCGGGTATGTACATCATCCTCACCAAAAAAGGCCCTTTGTTTTTGGCAGACACCACGGTTAATTTTAATCCAACTGCGGAAGAGCTGGCAGATATTACATTGCTGGTGGCCAGGGAGGTAAAGACTTTTGGCATCGTTCCCCGTGTTGCGCTGCTGAGCTACTCGAACTTTGGCAGCAGCAATACGCCCGAAGCTATTCTTGTGCGCACCGCGCGCGAAATCATCAAACAAAAAAATCCCGACCTGGTAGTAGATGGCGAAATGCAGGGCATACTAGCCTTTAATAAAGAAATTTTAAAGGAGAACTATCCATTCAGCGAGCTGGTAGATATGGATGTGAACACGCTCATTTTTCCCAATCTCAGTGCAGGCAATATTGCGTATAATTTATTGCAGGAAATTGGCGGCTTCGATACCATTGGTCCTGTGTTGCTAGGCTTGGCCAGACCAGTGCATGTAATGCAACTGGGCAGCAGTGTACGTACCATTGTAAACATGGTATTGATAGCGGTGGCGGATGCACAGCAAAAATGTCCTTCGCCAAAAGAGGGAACAGTTAATAAAAAAAGCTGGTGGAAAAAGAATACGGACAAGCTGAATGAGACGGTGTGAGGGAAGGTGGAAGGTGTAGGGTGAAAGGCATAAGGTGTAGGGTGGAAGGTATAGGGTGGAAGGTGTAAGGTTTATGGCTGAAAGCTGATTGCTGACCGCTGAAAGCTGATCGCTTCTTAAATGAATTTCGCAACATGATCAAAGACGAGCATCACAACCGGATCTCCAGAAAAAAGGATGTATACCCGGTAAGCAAGAGCTTTAAGAAATACCTGAAGCGTTACGGGCGGGAAATGCAGATTCCTATTTCCTACGAGTCGTTAAGGCATTTTCAATCGGCTATACCCTGTTACAACAATAAGGGCGAAGATACCTTGTGGGAAACCGTTTTTTATCATCCTTCGCTCACTCCCGAAATTCATCAATCGCTCATTCGCATTTACTCGTTGGTAAAAGCTGCCGGCGCCAACCAGGCAGAAGACCACCTGCATGTGGAAAGGATAGACTTTTGTGTGTTCGGAAACTCTCAGCCGTTTCGTGTAAAGGTGGTAAACAATTACAACGATGTGTACAGTTATCTCTATATAAAGGTTGCCGATGCTTCCAGGATCCTGGGACTGGAACTGGAGCATCTGTTATCACCCTATTCCATTAACTACCTGGTAGATAATAATACTCTGATAGAAGAGCACATTGCCGGTGTGCCGGGCGATATGTTTGTGACCGAGTTTCTTGGACGGTCGGACTTTAATCCTATCCGCATAGCCAAAGAGTTTGTGAAATTCAATGAGCGCTGCTTTGCAAGATTGCTGGGCGATATGCGCAGCTACAATTTTGTGTTTGACATTACACCGGATTTTGACGATGTGCAATTTTGTATAAGGGCGATAGATTTTGACCAGCAGTCGTATGAGGGGCGAAAAAACTTTTACCTGCCACAATTTTTTAAAGAAAACAGGGTTTTTGTAGAACTGGTACAAAAACACCTCAATCCGGAAGTGATAGAACAATACCAGCAGGAAGAAAGAGCCCAGCTATTTAAAAGAATAAAAGCCCAACGGCACCGGCTACGCGATTTGAAGGCTTCAGTAGATAAAGATGAGCTGGCACCCGCAGAAAAAACCCGGCAACTGGCGCAGGAGCTGTATCAATACTTTGGAAATGAAAAATACCTGGAGTGTAAAGGCATGGCAGATATTCTCCGCATTCACCTGAGGGAACTGGTTGTTAACCACTTAAAAAAAGCGTGACGGATGCGTTCGATTTTCGGAGTCAAGAGGTAACATCGCCTTTGGAACCTTGCTTCCTTCGCCGTGGGTCGTGTCTTATGATCCACGGCCTTGATTTGGTTTCGTGAGATACGAAACCGGGCGTAAAAGGGAGTGTAACCATAGCCGTTAACTTAAAACAGGTTGCGAACTTCAAAAAAAGTTTGGAAACCCGTTTCCTTCGCCGTGGGTCGTCGCCATCTTGATTCGGCTTCGTGAGACACGAAACCGGGCGTAAAAGGGTGTGTAACCATAGCCGTTGGCTTAAGGCAGGTTGCGAACTTCAAAAAAAGTTTGGAAACCTGCTTCCTTCGCCGTGGGTCGTGTCTCACGACCCACCACCTTGATTCGGTTTCGTGAGACGCGAAACCGGGCTTAAAAGTGTAAAAGCATGGCAGATAATCTACGTATTCACCGAGGGAACTGGTTGTTAACCACTTAAAAAAGCATGATACGGCATTTTCAGGTATTTTTGTTTCAATATATAAGATTCAATGACTGTTTTTAATCACTTTGGACGCTACCTGCTGATGATAAAAGGCATGTTTACCAGACCTGAAAACTGGCGCATGTACTGGAAGGAACTCATGAAGCAGTGCCAGGATATTGGCATTGGTTCGCTGGGCATTGTAGTGGTAGTTGCCTTGTTTATTGGGGCGGTATCTACCTTGCAAACTGCCTACCAGCTGGTGAGCAATCTCATCCCCAAATCAACCATTGCTCAAATTGTAAGAGATACGGTTATTCTTGAATTTGCCCCAACCATTACCTGTATAGTGCTGGCAGGCGTGGTAGGCAGTAAAATTGCCAGCGAACTGGGCAATATGCGGGTAAGCGAGCAAATTGATGCGCTGGAAATTATGGGCATCAACACCAAAGCGTATTTGATTATGCCTAAAATTCTTGCCTCCTTTTTAATGATACCCGTGCTGGTTATCATTGCCGGTGTGCTGGGCATATGGGGCGGAAGGCTGGCGGGTGTTTTATCAGGCATTCTTTCGCCTGAACAATTCGACCAGGGATTGCTGAGCGGGTTCGTTGAATTTAATGTGGTTTTTGCCCTATACAAAGCCTACACTTTTGCTTTCATTATTTCGAGCATACCCGCTTATTTTGGCTATTTTGTAAAGGGAGGCGCTCTTGAAATTGGCAAGGCAAGTACAACAGCAGTAGTTACCAGTTGTATTATGATACTTTTTGCAGATTATGTGCTGGCTGCGCTGTTGCTGTAAAACAATATCCTTATGATTGAAATTAAAAATTTAAGAAAGGTATTTGGAGATAAGGTTGTAATAAATGATGTGAGCGCTGTAATGGAAGCAGGCAAGGCAAACCTCATTATCGGGTCCAGCGGCAGCGGCAAAACAGTATTTATGAAGTGCCTGGTTGGATTATTTGAGCCGGATGGGGGTAACATTTTGTACAATGGCCAGGATTTTACAAGCATGGAAGATGAGCAGCGTAAGGAGCTGCGGCAGCAGATCGGGATGCTTTTCCAGGGATCGGCGCTGTTTGACAGCCAGACGGTTGAACAAAATGTAATGTTTCCGTTGGATATGTTTACCAAGCTGAGCCATGCAGAGAAACTGAAACGGGTAAACGAAGTGCTGGAAAGGGTGAAACTGAAGGATGCGAATAAAAAGTTTCCTGCCGAAATAAGCGGCGGTATGAAAAAAAGGGTAGGTATTGCCCGGGCCATTGTGCTCAATCCCAAATACCTGTTTTGCGACGAACCCAACTCGGGGCTGGATCCGCAAACATCGCTGGTGATAGATAAATTGATTTACGAGGTTACCAAAGAGTTCAATATCACCACGGTTATTAATACGCACGACATGAACAGCGTAATGGAAATAGGCGATCATATTATTTACATGTACCAGGGTGAAAAGGAATGGGAGGGAAGCAACAAAGAGATCATCTACAGCAAAAGCAAAAAACTGAACGACTTTATTTTTGCTTCCGAATTCTTGCAGGATGTTAAGGAAATGAGGATGATTGAAGCGGAAGGAAAAATTACAAATGGTAAAAAATAATAACGGGTCCACTATCTTAAGGGAAAATACTTAGGTTTGTAACGTTGAGTACAATATCCTCTTTGAAATCTCTACCAAAGAATAGCAATCAGCAAAGATTTTGTCTCTAACATAAACCCTAAGATTTTGTTACGGCGCCTCGTTTATATACCGTACTATATTGTACGAACACCAGCAGACACTCTCCGTACGAATATCCGTTTCGTAAAGAAAGTCAGGAAAATATCTTCAGCCCATGTGCTGGCCGATATGATCTTTTGTTCGTTGCGTTATAATATTTCTTTCCTTGACTATTTTGAACTCAAGTTTTTTCAGCTAAATAAGATTGATCGTCGCAGTTATGTTGGTTCGGGTGCGATGTATGAATACCAGTTGAAAATGAACCCGAAAAGGCACCGAAGGGTACTGTCTGATAAAATAGAATTTCTTAAAAAATTCAACGATCTTTCGGGCAGGCAATGGATTACGCTGGATATGATAAAGCAGGATCTGCAAAGCGTGGATCGGTTTTTAGAAAATCCTGCCGGCAAAATTGTTTTAAAAAACGCAAAAGGGCAGGCTGGTAAAGAGGTGAAGATATGCCTGTCGAAAGATTTTAACTCCCGCACGATTGTACAAAAAATGGAAGAAGGTGGTTTTGATTTGCTGGAGACTTATGTGTTGCAGAACGACGAGTTGATGAAACTTTCTTCTTCGGGGTTAAACACGGTGCGCATCATTACACAATACGATAAAGGAGAAGTAACGGTGTTGGCAGCCAGGCTGCGCATCAGCGTTAATTCTGCTACCGATAATTTATCTACCGGTAACGTAGCGTCGCACATCGACCTGCAAACCGGGCGCATAGCGGCTCCGGCTATTTATGTAGATATAACAAAAGCTCCTGTATATACCCACCCCGTTACGGGCATTGCGCTTATTGGCTTTGCCATTCCTTTCTGGCAGGAGAGCGTTGAGCTTGTAAAGAAAGCTGCATTGCGCATACCCGAAAATCGTTCCATTGGCTGGGATGTGGCCATTACCAACAATGGTCCTGTATTGATTGAAGGCAATCACAACTGGCATTATTTTCTTTGGCAAATGCCCGAGCAAAAAGGATATAAGAATGTGATAAAAAGTTATGAAAAAGCCCGGTAGTAAAAAAAGCTGCTGCAAGCCTAAGCCAGAAGGGTAGTAGTGCTAAAGCAAATTGCTTTTTATTTATTTTTTAATACGTTAACCTATGTTCCGACGCCTGATCTATCTGCCATACTATTTGCTAAACACGCCTGCTCATAAATTTGCCAGCAGATTTGCGTTTGTAAAGAAAAACAAGAACATTTCTGCTTTTCGGATTTTAAGCGATATGTTTTTTTGTTCCCTCCGATACAATACTTCTTTTCTCGATTATTTCGATCTCAGGTTTTATCAGCTAAATGCGAGTGAACGGAGTCGTTATATCGGCACAGGAGCCATGTATGAGTATCAACTTAAAATGAACCCCCGGAAACACCGCAAGGTATTGTGTAACAAAATAGAGTTCCTCACAAAATTTAATGACCTGTCGGGCAGGCAATGGACTACGCTGGATATGATAAAGCAAAACCCGCAAAGTGCAGATCGGTTTCTGGAGAATTCTGCCGGCAGAATTGTATTAAAAAATTCAAAAGGGCAGGCTGGCAAAGAGGTGAAGATATTTTTCACAAAGGAATTTAACTATGCTTCTCTTGTGCATACAATGGAGGAACAGAATTTCGATTTGCTTGAAACCTATGTAGTACAAAATGAAAGACTGATGCATTTATCTTCGTCGGGGGTAAATACATTGCGCATTATTACCCTGTATCAAGATGGACAAGTAATCATTCTTGCAGCACGGCTACGCATCAGCGTTAACTCCGCTATCGACAACTTGTCTACAGGCAACATAGCATCGCACATTGATCTTGAAACAGGTTGCATAGCAGCGCCGGCTATTTATTCAGATCTCACAAAATCGCCGGTAACCATGCACCCTATTACCGGTGTATCTCTTATTGGCTTTGAAATTCCGTTCTGGAAAGAATGCCTGGAACTGGTAACTAAAGCAGCATTAAGAATACCCGAAAACCGTTCTATTGGCTGGGATGTGGCGGTTACCAACAGTGGCCCCGTGCTCATTGAAGGCAACCACAACTGGCATCATTTTCTTTTGCAAATGCCCGAGCAAAAGGGATATAAAAATGTGATTGAGCGTTATGCAGCAGGCCTTTAAATTTTGGCGTTAGCTGCTTTTTTTATTGTGTTTTTAGCAAGCACTTCAGCCATGGTTTTGCCAATGTCTGCAGGGCTGTCAACCACGGCAATGCCGCATTCTCTCATTATCTTCATTTTAGCAGCAGCAGTGTCATCCGCACCACCCACAATAGCACCCGCGTGGCCCATACGCCTGCCGGGAGGAGCCGTTTGTCCGGCAATAAAACCAACAACCGGTTTTGTTCCGTTTTCTTTAATCCACCTGGCAGCATCGGCTTCCATGCCTCCACCTATTTCTCCAATCATTACAATACCATCGGTTTCGTCATCTTTCATAAAAAGCTCTACCGCTTCGCGGGTGGTAGTGCCAATAATAGGATCGCCACCTATGCCAATGGCAGTAGATATTCCCAACCCTGCTTTCGCCACCTGGTCGGCAGCTTCGTAAGTAAGTGTGCCCGATTTTGAAACAATGCCAATGCGGCCTGCTTTAAAAATAAAACCTGGCATAATGCCCACTTTACATTCGTCGGCGGTAATAACACCGGGGCAGTTAGGACCAATCAATCGTGAAGATGTTCCGGCAAGATAATGTTTTGCCTTCACCATATCCTGAACGGGAATGCCTTCGGTTATACAAATAATCAACGCTATGCCCGCATCGGCAGCCTCAATAATAGCGTCGGCAGCAAAACTAGGTGGCACAAAAATGATAGAAACATTGGCGCCGGTTTCTTTTACAGCATCGGCAACGGTATTGAACACAGGTTTGTCGAGGTGCTTTTGACCGCCCTTTCCGGGGGTAACGCCACCTACTACATTGGTTCCGTATTCAATCATCTGAGTTGCATGGAAAGTACCTTCTGTTCCTGTAAAGCCCTGAACTATAATTTTTGATTGCTTGTTTACTAAAACCGACATGTTGAGTGTATTATGCTGTTATAAAAAGCAGGGCAAAAATAGGGGATTTTGAGCGGTTAGCAATCAGCATCAGCGGTCAGCAATCAGCTATCAGCAAGTAGGGGTTAGCCATCAGGTCTCAGCTTTCAGCAGGAAATACAAAGGAGGGAAACCTTTGATGAATGAAAGTAACCGTTCATTGTGCTAAATAATAGAAAATCGTCAGACCGCCTTAGCGGCGTGCCGATGATTGAGCTTTATAAGGTTTCCAACCTTTTGAAGGTTGGAAAACCTTTGGTGATAGCGTTGTTGTTTATTGACTGTACTGATAATTAAACGCCCACGGCTGATAGCTGATAGCAGACCGCTCACCCCGCATGCCTTCTGATGTATAAGAAAAACATCAATGCCAACAGTAATAATATGATGGTAGTTACCACGGGGATCATGAGGTTGAGTGGCTTTTTGAGGGTATCTCTTTTCCTGCGTTTGGAAAGTTTTTTTATTAGTTGCCTGTTGATCTCACCCATTACAACCGGCAGTTTGCTTTTGTCGCCTACCTGCTGCAACCCGTCCGCAGCGTCGCTTTCAAAGTCTGCATCAATGAATAGTTTTTCTATTTCATGGCGCTCCTCTTCAGACACATTGCCCTGCAAATAGTTCAGCAGCTTTTGCTGATCTATTTCTTTCGAATCGGATAATATGTTCAACAGGTCTTTATTCATACTGTTTCACACTTTCTTTCCCTCTTTCAGTTTTTTTTCTATAATGATCTTGAGATTGCGTTTGCCGTTTTGAATATGGCTCTTCACCTGCATTTGGGTATAACCGGTTTGGTTAGCTATTTCGGCGTAGGATTGCTTGTTGAGGTAAAACAACGTAACGCATTTTCTCTGATCCTCATTCAGCTCTTCCAGCGCAGATTCCATTACTTCCAGGGTCGCTTCCTTTTTTTTATGGTTCAAAGCTTCCTCTTCATCTTCCGGCGCTGTTATCACCATTTTTTCGTTCACCGGTACGGGTATCTTTCCTTTATCTCTCAGTTGCATCAGGCAATAATTGCGGGCAACCATGTACAACCAGCTTTTAAAATAGGTTACAGGGTACTTTCGCAATTCCGAAATGGCTTTCAGGAATATCTGTTGCACGGCGTCTTTCGCCCCTTCTTCATCCTTTAAGTACTTCATGCACACGCCGTATAACAGTAACGTATAGCGTTGCATCAATATACCAAGCCAGTCATTATTGCCATCGTGATAATAATTCTCCAATAAGCCCGCATCTGTTATATGGTTTGCCTGTTGAATCGTCACCTATATACAACTGTTATAAAACCTTAGATGCTGATTTGTGTGGATTCCATAAGAAGTTTATTGTTTTGGGTTTATTGTTTATCGTTCTTAACTCCAAACCCTAAACAATAAACTCCAAACACGCTACTTTTTTTCTCCAAAATTCTCCTTGTAAAAGCGAATGGCTTCTTCAATAATTTTCAACGCCGTGGCCTTGTCCTGGAACTCATTTACGCTTACCGTTTTATTTTCCAGCTTCTTATATTCTTCAAAAAACTGCCTCAGCTCGCTAAAGAAATGCTTAGGCATTTCCTCGATGTTGTTGATGTAGTTTACACCAGGGTCGTTGTTGGCTACAGCAATGATCTTGTCGTCGGCATCGCCGCTGTCAATCATCTGCATTACGCCAATTACTTTTGCCTGAACAACGCACAATGGCTGAATGCTCATGCTGCTGATCACCAGCACGTCCAGCGGATCTTTATCATCTCCATAAGTTTGGGGAATAAATCCGTAGTTAACAGGGTAATAAAAAGAGGAATAAATCACCCTGTCGAGTTTTAAGAGCCCGCTGGGTTTATCAATTTCATATTTCTGTCTCGATCCCTGCGGAATTTCAATAATAGCATTTACGATTCTGGGGGCATTTTCTCCCGGATCTAACCCATGCCAGGGATGAAGTACTGTAAGCATGTTTTGCGTATAAGTTTATTATGAAAATAAAGATATAAAAAACGTTCAAAGTGGTGTTATGGTTGCACGGGGCTGTTACCGGTAAAAGTGTACTTAAAGTCGACCCACCATTCGCCACCGGTTTTTACCAGCTTAATTTCACTGTCTTCTTTTTTGTAGGAGTTGGCGTAATTGATAATGGCAGTAGAATCGTTAATGGTTTGCGATTTATTGATAATGATGCTGGCATTTTTATACTGTTCTTTTTCTTCTTTGGTAGCGCCGGCATATTTTTTTTCTATTTCGCTGAAAAGCCTTTCGTTTCCGGCATCGGGCAAAATAAACGTTTTTGCCTTTTCCATATTACCGTCCAGCGCAAAGCGTATAAAGTCTCTGCCGGCTTCCAACGGATCGTCAGGTTTCTTATAACTATTATCGCCGCAGGAGCTGTATATAAATAAAATGCTGAGTAAACAAAGAAAAGTGCTGAATGTTTTTATGGGAGTAGTCATGCGCAAAAGTATAAAAAAGCATTTACTCTAAAATGCAGTTCTGCCATCTCTTACTTTTACCTTTTTCTTACCAGAATTTTGCTTTTCCCAGTCAGTCACTTCTTTAGGCTTTTCGGCAGCAGGTTTTTCTGCGGAGGCGGCAGTTTTGTTTTCGAACGAGTTTTTGTCTTTTTGCCCAAAAACATAGGTTTCCTGCTTGGTAATAAACCCGGTAGAAGGGTCATAAAATTTCCAGGTACCATGCGCTACCGAAGCCACTTCCAGCTTTACAATCTTCATTTCCCATTTGTTGGGAACAACGGGGTCGGGTACCTGCACACTGTCGTATGGATTTTCGGGGTTGGTGGCCCGCCAGCTTTCTTCGCGCAGCAAATCGCCCATTTTGGTATAGTATTGCTGTTTGCCGTCTTTTTCGCCCCACTTGTAATTTTCTATCGCTATCAGGTCGCCCGATAAAGCGTATTTCCTCCACATGCCCGTTTTCTTGTTGTCTTCAAAAAAGCCTTCTTCCTCATAACCCGGTTCGCCGCGCAGGTCTTCCACCCTTATTACCCAGGGGCCCTGCTTTTGATCCTGCTGGTCGAGCCTGTTAAGCGTATCGCCTTTAACAGAAATAATAAAACTTTTCCACTGTGCCTGGCTTTGGAACGAAGCCAGCAACAAAAGTAAAAAAACGAAGTAGCGCATACTATTGCGGTTTATGGTGGATACTGCAAAGATAGGTCAACAACAATGCCATTGTAAAAGCTAAAACGTTAAAGAAGCCGTTTTCATATTGCGATCAGAAGAAATATCAGCCAAAACCAGGGAGCCGGGCTGATGAGTGTAATAATAAAGGGGGTGAGTTAAAAATAAGGATCGTATAACTGCAAGCAGGATGTGAAGGGGAAACAGACGATTTTTCGTTGTGTTGCTTCTTGAGCTTATGTTTTAGCTTTTTGTTCTTTGGATGCAGTTTGGTTTTTTTGAATATCTATTTCAATAACAAAGGGATATTTGAAACTAACAACCTCCGGCAATCGAATATAATAGCCATTATTGTCTATATTCTCCTTCTCCAGGTTTTTTTTGTTTTGAAGCAATTGGGCTTTTCCTACAGACCATCCCTTAGGCGGTTGCACTTTTAATTGTTTGGATAGCGGGATGTTTAAAACGACCATATACAATTTATTGCTGTTTCTTTTCTTTGTATAATAACCCCAATCCTGCTTTTCCCAGCCGGAATATTCACAATTGTAGATCGCCTCCTTATTTACATCCATCCAGTTGCCGATTTCTTTGGCGATGATGGTTTCTTCCGAACGGAACGAGCCATCGCCTTTGGGTCCGAAATTAATAACAAGGTTTCCGCTCAGCGATACGCATTGTACCATCATTTCAATAAGCTCATAACTTGTCTTCCAATGCCCCAACCATTTTTCTTGATATCCCCAGCCATTTTCCGGAATCGTCATCACGCAGTCCCAGTCGTTTCCATCAACACGCTCAATTGTTTCAGGTATTTTTCTTTCCCAGCCCTGCTCATAATCGCCCATCAAAAAGCCATTTTTGTCTTTATGCCGGTTACCCAGCTCATCAGCTCTCAACCGGCTGCCTATGATCAGTCCCGGTCGTAATTCCTTTAAATATTGTTCAAGCGAATCTGTGAAAGCTCCGTTCTTTTTCCAACTGTTGTCCCAGGTGCCATCAAACCATAAGCCTTTTGTTTCGGGATACAGGGTGAGCAATTCCGTTAGCTGGTTTTTTGTAAATTCTTTAAAGCGATCAAAAGCAAGTGTGTCGTCTTTCGTTTTCAGATCGTATCGCCAATCGGGGTGACTCCAGTCCATTATGGAAAAATATAAATACACGTCAATGCCTGCTTTTGTATACGCATCTATCAAAGGGCGGATCACGTCTTTTTTGTAGGGCGTATTGTTTATGCTGTATGAAGTATATTGTGAGGGCCACAGGCAAAATCCATCATGATGCTTGGTTGTAAATGTAAGATACTTTACGCCCATTTGTTTGGCCATTAATGCCCATTGCTGAGGCTTATATTCTGTTGGATTAAACTGCGTATACAGGCTATCATAAACAGCATTTGGCAATTTATTCCATGCACGGATCCATTCTGCTGCTCCCTGATAAGGCTCTCCGTTGTACTTTCCGCCTAAAATAGAATAAACTCCCCAATGGATAAACTGCCCTAAGCCATACCCCCGCCAGCGCTCCATTTCAGCGTCTGTTCTTTTACCAATGCGATGAGCACCGTGTTGCAAATCAACTTTTTTTTGCGCATAAAGCAAGTGCGCCTGGCCCAATATCGTTACAAACAGTGCAGTAAGCAAAAGGGTTTTTCTAGCCATACATTACTATGGTTCTTTAAATACAGTTATTGAATTAGTAAATACCATTCTTTTTACCGGCTGCTCTCAAAAACTTGCATCAATTCGGAACTAAGCCAACCTGCGGATGTGGCAACAATGATAGCGCAGTTCCTGTTGAATCCTCTATTTAAAATTGGCCTGCCACCTCAAATTTTTTCGCTCCGCCAGCCTTTTTTCATCCGAAGACTGACTGGCAGAGCGAAATTTGTTCATCGTTCACTGGCGATTTGCCTGAAAATTATAGTTGTTTTTTATTTGCTGTTCCATCCTGGGTTTTGTACCAAAGCAGGGTTTAATATCAGGTCTTCCAAAGGAATGGGAAAGTAATACTGCCGGTCGTCAAACATCCTGTTCCTTCCCGGCAATGTTTTTTGATAAGGCTCTATATAGCCATCATCATTTAAGAATATTCCCTGCCCCGGCGTTAGTGTTGGGTGTTCCGATTGAACGAACTTCATCCCCAGTACTGGAATATTTAAAAACCCTCCGGCTTTCCATCTCACCAGGTCATCCCATCTTACATCTTCCGCCACCATTTCAATTCTTCTTTCTCTTCTTATTTCGCGCAGCAGCGGAGAAGGAATGTAACCGCAATACTTTTGATAGTTGGCGTCCAGCTCGGGGTCTTGTGGAACAGCATTTACCAGCAACGGGGGCATCGATACCCTGTCACGTATTTTGTTGATGGTATTATCTAAAACTGTTTGATCCAGCTCACCCAGTTCAGCCTTGGCTTCAGCATAAATCAGTAAAGTTTCCGCATATCTGAATACTGGTGTGGCCTGCATTCCATTGGTTACTCGTGCCCAATCATCAGGATCATTGAGGAACCATTTTGCCAGCCTGTATCCGGTTGGACATTTATTGCCAGACAGGCCTGGTATATTTGGCATGGGGGCGTTGGCAGAGCCCATAATACCCGAAACGTTCTGGTAGTTGCCATACTGTGCTACTGTTTGAGACAGGCGCGGATCGCGGTTGGCAAATTCCTTTGTGATGAACCCCCGGTCGGTGGGGTTGAATAAGGGGCTAACGCTGATGGGTGATCCATCAGTGCACAAATATTCATCCACCAGGTTTCGGGATACTCCACTTTGATGCCGTAGATTTTGAGTAAAATACCGGCTAAACGCAGCACCAAGTGATAAATCTGCTGAATATTGCCGCCATAAAATGATCTCCGGGTTATCGGAGTAACTGTATTGAGCAAATATTTTATTGTAAGGATCGCTTACGTTGGGGTATTTGTAAATACTGTATCCTGCAGTCATGAGCGTTTCGCAGGCGCTGGTAGCATACCGGAGAAACTTTTCTCCGTCTGCAAGCTGGTGATATTTCCTGAATGTGCCCTCATGTAAGCCGATTTTTGCTTTTAAATGCAGCGCAACATTTTTATTGATGCGCCCGTTCTGTTCGCTACCTTTGGCAGGTAACCACTCAATGGCCTTATTCAATATATCAATAACCGAATCCATTACCACGGCGCGTGGGGTTCGGGGCAGGTACAACTCTTCCGAATCAATATTTAATTCTTTATTGATCCAGGGAACATCTCCAAACAATTTCACTTTTTCAAAATAATCCCAGGCTTTAAAAAAATATATCTCGGCGAGATAAAGGCGCTTTACCTCATCTGAAGCATTTGCCTTATTATAATTATCAAGAAAAATATTCAGCTTGCGGATATTGGAAAAATTCCATCCGCCCGAGCCACTGGAGGTAGGTACAGCATAAGTGTTGGCTGCAACTGGCGAATAGCTGTTAGGCACCAGGTTGTCGGTTATAACATCGCCATAAACTATTTTAGAGTCGTTTACGCCCCAGGGTTGCAGAGTGCCGGCTGCAAAGCCTGTTCCAAAGCCGGTTATATAAAGGGGATAAACAGCATTGTTGTACAACTTTAGATCGTTTTCAGATCTCCAGAAGTTTTCATCTCCCAACCTGTCTAATGGAAGGCGTGTAGTAAAATCATCTTTTTTACACGAAAAGAAAAAGGCAATGATAAAAAAGAGCAGCGGTATTTTGTATATAGTGTCAGACTGTATCATAAAATTCGTTTTAAAATGTAGCTTGAATGCTAAAAGCAATTGATTTTAATATGGGATAATTTGCAGAAAGCACTTCCGGATCAAAGTATTTGGGAACGCTCGAAATCTGGAAGATGTTATAGGCCGACGCACTTACTCTTAATTTTTGCATGGCTATTTTCTTTACAATTGCCGGAGGCAGCGTGTATCCCAATGAAAGGTTTTTAAGTCTCAGGTATGCTGCATTTTGAAGAAAACGTGTTTGAGTAGTGATATTCGACGCCCGGTTTTTATAGGCCGGGAATTTTGCATCTGTATTTTCCGGCGTCCAGCTATCGCTGTAAACTTCGCGTGTGCCAATTCCCCCGTTAATAGCTCCCCAATACAAATTGTCGGTAATATATACATCCCTTTTGCCAATGCCCTGAAAAAAAATATTGCAGTCAAAGCTTTTCCAGCTAAGGAATGTATTCAGGCTGAACGCATATTTGGGTGTTGAGTTGCCAATAATTTTTAAGTCGCCCGGTTGTGTAACCGTAGTGCCTGCATAGATGGAATCGTTCCCGTCGAGGTCATTAAATCTTACATCGCCGGGAAATATCTGGCCTGAGTGCGGCGCCCTGGAACCGGTATGTAGCGGCGCTTTCGCAATTTCTGCACTATCCTGAAAAATGCCGGCAGTTTCATAACCCCAGATATCGCCTACCACCTGTCCGTTATACAAAGTGCTCAGCAACAGGTTAGGGTTGCCGTTGAACTTTTCAACTTTGGTTTTGTAGTTGGACAGTGTAGCTGTAATATCATAATTTAACCCGCCTGCAGTGGTGTTGTTATAGCTTACCTGAAGATCGAACCCTTTCGTACCAAGCACTCCCGAGTTGGTGGTAGGAGAAGATGTCCCGATTACCGCAGGATATTTAGCCCCGTCTACCAGAATGTTAGTCGTTTTTCTGTTATACCATGAAAAGCTCAGATCAAAGTTGTTTAAAAGTTTTGCATCTGCGCCGAGGTCTAAAGTAGTGGCTGTTTCCCAGGTCAGGTTTGGATCGATGAGACCCGGAGGAACAATGCCTACAGGTCTTACCCCGCTGAATATATAATTCACCTGGGCGGTTGTGCCATATAACCGCAGCCACATATCTGTACCAACGTTCTGATTGCCCAGGCTGCCATAACTGCCCCTGAGTTTCAGGTCGTTTACTATTGATTTTAAACGCGAGAAAAACTTCTCTTCCGAAATGCGCCACCCGGCAGAAACAGTGGCAAATAATTTGAACCTGTCTTCGGTGGCAAACCTTGAGCTTCCATCATAACGACCATTTGAGCCCAGCAGGTACTTGCCCTTATAATCGTAAGTTAACCTGTAAAAAGATCCCTTAACGGCCCATTCTCTTTCTTCATCGTTGCCGGTAAGCTGGCCCGATGCCAGTCCAATAGTGGGTGTTTGAGGATTGATGAGCTCCGTTTTATTGCTCCACAAAAAGCTGGTTTTATTTAGTTCCTGATTGTAGCCCACTAATGCATAAATGTTGTGGTCGTTCAGCTTCAGGGTATAATCGGTGTAAATATTGGTAACGAAATGATTAATGGCCGTTACATCCTTATATACATATCCTGGCTTGGTATAATCCGTTACAACCGCCGTCCAGCTATTTCCAATGCGCTCCTGGTAAGGCACTACCGTTTTGTTTCTGATATTTTGAGAGCGGTATGAAAAATCAGCCTTGATATTCCAGTTTCTTAAAGGTGTTATTGCAGGCGAAGCGGTGATGAGCATAATATCCTTGTCATTTCTGTCGGAAGAATTATAATCCATAAAAGAAAGGATATTGTCGGTAAAGGCGTTTGGCACTGGCGCATTGGCGGGCGTACGCAAGGGCATAAATACATTTCGTCCGGGCTCCTGCGACAAAGCCCTCCACCAGCCACCTTTACCTTCGGGGTTAACCGGTTCGGTGTATACTGATCTGTTGTAATTGGTTTTTAAATCAACTTTGAACCATTTGGTAACGGCAGTTGAAGTATTAAGCATAAAGTTGTACCGTTTAAATTTATCGGTATTGAAGCGGTACATACCTTCCTGCCCAAAATAACCTACAGAAGCGTAATAGCTGGTTTTGCCTACACCGCCCGATAAATTCAGATTGTGTTTTTGCGAAGGAGACCAGTCTCTTACTGCCAGTTGGTATGGGTTTATATCAGCAATCCATTGTATTTGGCTGCCGATCATGTAATATGGGTTTCTTGTAGGATCGTTTTTATAAGCAATGATACTGTCCAGCAAAGCTATGGCTGTTTGCGGCGCCTGGTTTTGACCGATCAAGGCATAACTATTAACAGAAGCCCGTTGAATTTCTTCAGCACCTAAAAGGTCGGGCACGGCGCTGGGCTGGTTCCATTGAAACATGTTGGAATAGCTCACATTGGTTCGCCCGCCTTTTGCCCCCTTTTTGGTGGTTACTAAAATAACGCCATAAGCACCACGCGCACCGTAAATAGCAGAAGATGCAGCATCTTTTAAAACCGATACCGATTGTATATCATCGGGGTTTAACAGGTTGATGTCCATCTCAATGCCATCTACCAAAACGTAAGGGCTTCCGTTTTGAACCACCATTGTTCCGTTTGAATTTTTACTAAACGATGTTCCGCCCCGGATATTCAAAGATGGCGTGGTATTGGGCGATCCATTGTCCACGCTTATGTTCAGGTTTGGAGCAAGCCCTTGCAGCGCCTGGCCTATATTATTAACAGGTCTGTTTGCCAGTTGCTTTGAATCGATTTGGGTAATGCTTCCGGTAACATATTGTTTTTTCTGAGTTCCGAAACCAACCAATACCACCTCGTCAAGGCTTGATATAGATGCTGCTAGTTTAACGTCAATTACAGTTTTGTTGCCAACAATTACTTCCTGCTCCTGAAGGCCCACTGCGCTAAAAATCAGCACGGCGCCATCACCAACGGTAATGCTGTACCGGCCTTTTTCGTCGGTTACAACCCCGTTTGAGGTTCCTTTTTCTGTTACAGATGCCCCGGATACAGGATCTCCGTTGTGATCTATAACCCGGCCTGATATGTTTGCTTGTACCTTTTCATCTTCAGTTGCAGATACAATCGCTATCAGATTTTTACTGAGTTTTTTGTAAGTAAGATTGTTGCCCGCCAGCAACTTATGGAGCACCTCCTGTAAGGACGCTTTCTCTGCTTTGAAATCTACCGGAGCTTTCAGTCCGCTTAATTTGTGATTGTAGACAAACCGGTAATGCGAGATTTTTTCAATTTCAGTAAGCACGCTTTTCACATCGGTGTTGTTTAAGGAGAGAGAAATGCCCTGTCCCGAGGCATTGGCGGCCCGTACCTGAAAAGCAGCAAACAATACAAGTGCAATGGTAAGTTTCATAATAAGCAATGTTTTGGGCAATGACCCTAAAGGACACTGTGCTTCCTTTAGCAGTTTTTTTTCCATACTTTTGGTTTTAGATTTAAACAATAGGGATGCTATTGTTCACAACAGCAGCCCGTTTTCGTGGCCGGTGAATGTTACCGCATTCTCCGGCTTTTATTTTGCGATCGTTATCGTTTTATCTTTTATTGTGTATTTAAAATCGGCAATTTGTTGCAGCGCTTTTAAAGCTTCGTCTATAGATTCATCTTCAAAAACACCGCGCAGACGATAGCCGGCTACATCAGCATTTTCAAATTTTATCTCTACATTAAACCAACGTTCCATTTTAACAGCCAGTTCTCCAAAGGTGCCACCGTCAAATAAAAGCCTGTTGTGTATCCAGGATGTTTCAATAAGAGAAGAATCGTTTTTAGCCGGCAGCACTTTCGATACAGCATATAACGGAGCCGCTTTTTCGATGCTTTTTGCAGCGCTTGGAGGTGTCTTTATATTACCGTCTGGCACTTTTGTGAATACCAGTTTTTCGTTGGGCTTTAATATAAGCCTGGGGACGTTTTTTTCTGATACATTGTTAACCTCTATCGAACCATGCAGCAATGTAGTTTCTATAGTGGCTTCGTCTTTATACGATTTAACATTGAAAGCAGTGCCCAGCACCCGTATATCTATATCAGACGTGTGTACAATAAACGGGCGCTTTGTATCTTTTTTCACATCAAAAAAAGCTTCTCCGTCCAGGTATACTTCCCGCAAGGTGCTGTTGAACTGTTTGTCAAAGCGTATCAGTGTACCTGCATTCAGCCAAACCTTTGTGCCGTCTGGCAAAATAAGGTGCGACCTGGTTCCCAATGAGGTAGTTACTTCGCTGTTTCTATTGAAAGAAAATGTATTTCGCTGATTCAGAAAGATGGTGGCGATTATGATGAACCCTGAAAACACGGCTGCGGCAGCCACCCATTTTATATGCCTTCTTATCTTCGCCAGGCCTGTCTGTCTGGCGCTGTTTTCCCGGCGAGCTTCAGCTTTATTTAAAACCCGTTCAAAATGAGTATTGGCAGAAACATCGGGAAAGTGTTCGGCAGGATTGTTATGCCAATACGATTGTACAATATCAATTACATATTGGTCATTCGGATTGCTTTTTACCCAATCCTCCAACTCCTCAAGCTCGGCCAAGGTAGCTTCTCCCGAGAGCTTTCTTGATAATAGGATAGCAAGTTTTTCCTGCATATAACAACTTCTACCATTGCAAGACAGCAGATAAAAAAACATCCCCTAAAGGAATTGCTATTTTTTTTGAAAGCGGGCCGGAAAATAGTCAAAATGTGCTTCAACAGCTTCACCAATGCGCTTTACCGCAATAACCATTTGTGCATCTACTGTTTTTTCAGAGATGTTTAATATCTCCGCAACCTCTTTGTATTTCAAACCATCTTCGCGAACCAGTTTAAAGATAGCTTTGCATCTGGGTGGCAAGCCTTCTACAGCCTTTTTAATGCCAGCCTGTATTTCGGAAGAGATCAGTTGCTGATCAGGACGGGCATCCTCTCCTGATCCGATATCAGTAAAATCAAATGCTTCGGTGGAGTATTCGCGGTTTTTTTGAGAAAGAAAATTAAGCGAAGCGTTTTTTGTTGCAGTATATAAATAGGTTGTAATGTTCAGTATCTGCGGAAGTTTTTCCTTATGCCGCCAGATTTTTACGAATATCTCGTCCACTATTTCGATAGAAGCTTCTCTGTCCCTGGTAAAGGAAAAGGCAAACGCTGCCAAACGCGGTGCATAAGCAGTAAACATTTTTCTAAACGCCTGCTCATCACCCTGGGCGATGAGTTGTTTCCATAGCTCAATAGAAGCATTATCAAATTCTGAAACATCCGGTGTCATAGGCAAGCAAGCTCGAAACAAATATAAGTATACCTTCCCAAACGTATGCTACAGTAGCAGCGAAAAGCAGTCATTGAAGATTAGCTGTATATAGTTGAAATTCGATGTTTTTAACTTTCCGGTCAGGCGGACCTACGGTGCATAACCAATCGCATAACCATTAGTATTTTCTTAAGTTGACGGCTATTTAAGATAGTTTCTGTTTTCATATTGTGCTAGAAGAAATCGCCCGTTTCCATATCCAACTGGTAGGGGTGATGTTTGAGCTTGTATTCAATTTTTGTATTGTTTTTTGAAAAAGTTTCAGGGTTCAGCCCTGCTGTAATAAGCTTTGCCGCAGTAAAATATATTCTTGATTTTTTCATCGATTTTGCGCCGTACATATTAAATGTTTGACCAGCCCGGTGGAGCCTGAAAAAGTTATTGGCGCCTGCAACGTAAATGGTCGAACCATCGCAGAAGCCATACACGTTTCTGAGAAGTATTTCCTTACCGTTTTTGCCCATCGCATAAAGCTCATCCGTTTTTTCGCTTGGAATGATCCTGTATTCTCTAATAGATGGCTGGTTGTTTTTAAACTCTTCAAAGTTCATATATACGCCTTTGAGAGGAGCCTGGGAAAGAATAGGTAGGGCAAATCGCGCCTGGTAATATTCCTCAATGCCCTGGTAGCTCAGCCTTTTTTCGATGGAACTGATTCTGGCGTCGGTAAACTGGGAAAGCTTACTCAGGCTGGCAGCCAAAGCGGTGGCAATATAGCTGCCGCCTTGCCTGAATATGCCTGCTGCACCTATCATGACGGTGTCGTACTGATAAAGCGGAACGTATTCGTTGTGGGATGATGCAAAAAAATCCAGTTGCAGCATAATGCCGCTCATTACATTAAGGCGTACTGTGTTTTCGCCTTTGGCAGACGGAATCCCTTCCCTGGTATAAATTCCATCAGAGAGCCAGAGTTTTTTTATAATACACAGTATTTCATATGCCTCGCTGGATGTGGTATTACTCGTCTTGGCAACGGAGGTGGTTAAAAAACTTTGTACATCGGCAACAGTGCCATTGGTTAGCTTAAGCTTTCTGCGCGTGTCGGGAATACCCCTTTGCATAAACCCGATCGTTGCGGTATCGAAACGGGCATCTACTACATGGAAGCCTGAAATGTTTATTGGTGCTGATATAACAGCATGGGCATCGGGCAGTGAAAAGGTGTGGTACCAGAATCTGCTAAAATCTATCTTTTTATTATCGGGCACTTTGCGTTCTTGAGCATGGCACAACAACGGTATTGAAAAAAATACAACTATAAGGTGTTTCAAATGCAGGGTGCTTTAAAGGGTTAACCTGGGCTAGTTCGAATATCAGTATGAAAATAGGCAATTACAGTTGTGCGCCCAAACTGCTATTTAACATTTGCTAAATATTATCATAAGGCAATCGGGCGTTTATAGGCAAATCCATTTTGTCCCATGAAAATCAAGTATGCCCTCCTGTTTTTTGTATGCCTGGGTGGTATTGTTTCCTGTAAAAAAGACAACGTTAATGCTGGTGATCCTGCCGGGCAGCGCCCCGATTTTGCCTATAATGTAAAGGCGGGTACTTTACTCGATCTGGTAAATGAAGTTCGTACAAAAGGGTGCAATTGCAGCGGTACCAATATGCCGGCTGTGCCAGCACTTACCTGGAATGACCAGTTGGGGCAGGCTGCTTTTGGGCATAGCGAAGACATGAAGGAAAACAATTTTTTTGATCATGATGGGTCCGATGGAAGCAAAGTATCCACACGGGTGTCGGCCGTCGGTTATACATGGACAGCAGTGGGCGAAAACATTGCCTCGGGACAAATTACGGAGCAGGAAGTAATGACGAGCTGGCTGTTGAGCGAACTGCATTGCAAGAATATAA
The DNA here is from genome assembly GCA_051955255.1 of Agriterribacter sp. Lineage (GTDB taxonomy): Bacteria > Bacteroidota > Bacteroidia > Chitinophagales > Chitinophagaceae > Agriterribacter. The sequence goes on from JBQCGX010000009.1 coordinate 88,167, forward strand.
TGAGTGCACTGTTTAAAGAAATGGGTGCTGGGCGTTCCGGTAATTACTGGACGCAGGTGTTGGGTTCGAAATAATTATTTTGCAGGATTGACCACCGCCGACAATGGATGCACAAACTCTTTTTCACTTTTTGAAATAACCAGCGTAGCCACTCCATTGCCTATGATGTTGGTAATAGCGCGTGCTTCGCTCATAAATTTATCTACCGCCAGCAAAAAAGCCAGTCCTTCCAGCGGAATGCGGTGCAGTGCCGTAAGTGTGGAGGCGAGAATGATAAAGCCACTGCCGGTAACGCCGGCTGCTCCTTTGGAGGTTACCATCAAAATACCAATGATTGAAAGCATTTCTGCCCAACTGAGATGCACATTGTACAACTGCGCCAGGAATATAATGGCCATTGAAAGATAGATAGAAGTTCCATCCAGGTTAAATGAATAACCCGTTGGCACCACCAGCCCCACCACCGGTTTGCTGCAACCCATGTTTTCGAGCTTTTTCATGAGCGACGGAAGTGCGGATTCGGACGAGGAGGTTCCCAGCACGATCAGCAATTCTTCTTTAATGCCGCCGAGGAATTTAAAAATGCTCAGCCTGTAATAGCGCAATATGGCGCCCAGTATAATAAAAACAAATACCGCCATAGTGCCATACATGGTAAGCATGAGCTTGCCTAAGGGAATCAGCGTTTTAATACCAAACTTTCCTATCGTGTAGGCCATGCCGCCAAACGCTCCCAACGGGGCAAGGTACATCACGTATTTCAGTCCTATAAATACATAGTGTGTAACGCGCGAAAGTAACGGCACTACTTTATCGCGATAACTGGTAACGCTTAGCACCACGCCTGTTACAATGGCAATAATGAGCACCTGCAGTGTGAAGTTATCTTTCAGAAAGCTGATCCAGCTAAAATCCGATGCGCTGGGTGGGTGAGACGATGATACAGGCAATCCTTCTTTGTTGATTTTACCTGGCTGAAAAATGTTGGCGAATAAAATACCCAGCACAAGCGCAATCGTTGTTACTACTTCGAAATAGATGACAGCCTTTAAACCAATGCGCCCGGCCTTTTTCAGGTTACCCATGCCCGTAATGCCTAAAACAATGGTAAGAAAAATGATAGGACCTATAAATATTTTAATAAGGTCTACAAACCGCTTGCCCATCCACTCTGTTTTTACGGCTGTTTCCGGAAAGAAATGGCCCAACACAATAGCGGCTACTATTGCAAGCAATACCCAAAAAGTAAGATGGTAATAAAAGGGAGTGTTTGGCTTACGCGACATGCTGATTAAAAAAAATAAATGTAGTGTAAAATATTGTAAGCCTGCGGCAACGTTATTTCATTTCTGTAAGCAGCAATGAAATAGCCGGTCAACTTAAGCTCATGATTCATTATTTCAACCTTTATGCGAATAATGTCGTGCCTACGGCACTTTATTTCCTTAATTTTTTTTGTTCAAACGAAATATCGCCTCTAACGAGGCTTAACCCGTCCGCTGTGCTGTTTCGCTTTCCTGGCTGGTAAAAAGCTTAAGCAGAGGCTGGAGCAGTAATCACCCAGTAAAGAAAAACGACAAGAGCCATCGGCTCGGTAGCATGTTGTAAGGACGGATTTCAATCCGTCCGAAAAAGGTATGCATCCTTACGATTGTGCTTCAATTACTATTTCATTTCTGTAAGAGCAATTGAATTATTCTTTTATTTGCAAATTAAATGGCCGATAGTATGAGCGTAGACATCAATACAACAGACAATATATTTTTTATGGGAGTAGCTGGCACTGGTATGAGTGCCCTGGCGCAGTACCTGGCAGGCTCAGGAAAAAAGGTGTCGGGCTCCGACCGTTATTTTATTAAAGGCGAAGACAATGAAATACGCACCAAACTCGAAGCGGAAGGAATAGCCTGTTTTCCCCAGGATGGAGAAGGGATTACTGCACATACCCAACTGGTAGTAATATCTGCCGCGGTAGAAGATACTGTGCCAGAGTTGCAAAAAGCCAGGCAGTTGAATATTCCTGTAATAAAGCGCTCGGCATTGTTGGCACTTATTGCAAAAACCAAAAAAACAATTGCAGTAGGCGGCACCTCGGGCAAAAGCACCACCAGCGCTATGTTGTTTGATATACTGCGTTTTGCAGGACTTGATCCTGGCATTATCAGCGGAGCGGGTTTGGTAAGTCTTATTAATGAAGGGAAAATTGGCAACGCTGCAACCGGCAAAGGCGAGTGGCTGGTAATTGAGGCCGACGAAAGCGATGGTTCGATTGTGGAATACCAGCCGGAAATAGGGTTGTTGCTGAATGTGGATAAGGATCACAAGGAAATTGATGTGCTGATGGACATATTTGACGTGTTTAAACGAAATACACGCGGCGCTTTTATTGTAAATCAGTCGCACGCGCTTGCTGCCAAACATTCGCGCGATATAAAGGTGGATTTTTCAACCAGCGAACCATCGGATGCTGGTTTTGTGGCAACCAATTTTTCGCAAACAGGGCTTATAAGCACTTTTTATATTAATGGTGTTTTATTTACACTTAATACAGTAGGCAGGCATAACATGGAAAATGCGCTGGCTGCAACAGCCGTGGCGGCAGCCATTGGCGTGCCGTTAACTACCTGTGCCGAAGCCTTAAAAAATTACGAAGGTATTTATCGCCGTCACCAGATATTAGGCAAAAAGAACGGCGTGCTGCTGATAGACGATTATGCCCACAACCCCGCAAAATGCGCCGCTTCTATAGCCGCCTGCCAGTACATTGCGCCCAAGGTAATAGCCTGGTTTCAACCGCATGGATACGGGCCAACCCGGTTTTTGCGTCACGACTTTGTAGAAGAGATCAGTAAAGTACTCCGCCCGGAAGATGAAATATGGATGAGCGAAATTTTTTATGCCGGCGGTACCGCCGAAAAAAACATTTCGGCAAACGATCTTATACAGGATCTGGTGGGAGAGGGGTGCCAGGCCTTTTTTGTAGAGCACCGCGAAGCACTTTTAGACAATGTGCGCCCCCACTTTACCGGCGATTGTGTATTGCTGTTGATGGGCGCGAGGGATCCATCGCTCGAAAACTTTGCACAATCGGTATGGAAGGCTTTATAAAGCTTATTTCCAAGCAGGCCGCATCCTTCTGAAATTCCAGTGTATGGCTTTAAAAAACGATTGAAGGTGAGCAAACTGGCGTTTTGCGACAAACTTTACCGTATTGGCCGGAATGCCTACTAATACAAACACTGTAAGAAAAACAAACAATTGCACCCAGCCTGCATTGCGCCTCATAAACAAAATGCGGTTGCGCGTGTCGTAATACACTTTGATGGCGCTTTTGGAATCGGTTACCACCGAGTCCTTATTATATACCACTGCTTTAGGCTGATACAAGATCCGGTATCCCTTTTTCAGTATCCTTGCGCTTACTTCAGAATCGTCGAAGTAAATAAAAAAGTTCTGAGCCAGCATATCCTTGTTGTCCTCGATCATGCTTTTTTTAAGCATCATGGCGCCGCTGTAAGCGCCATGCGTATAGGCCGGCTGGTCAAATTGCCCGTTGTCTTCTTTTCGTTTGCCAATGATGCTGGTTTTGCCAGTTAGCATATTCATCCGCCTGTAACCTGCGTACTGGATGATTTTGGGTTGATGGTAAGACCGGATTTTGGGGCAGGCAGCACCCAGGAAGCTGTCGGTAAGAAACGGCGCCAGCAAATCGTCGAGCACATTCTCGGTAATTTCCGTGTTGTTATTAATAAGTAGAATGAAATCGCCCTTTGCCTGAGACACCACCCAGTTGATATCGTTCCCCGTGCGTGCGTAGGCATCGGTTTTCAGCACCCTGGTATTGGGATATTCCCCGCGTAGTATCTGAGCCGTTGGGTCAACAGCCGACCCGATGTCGCATACCAGCACTTCGTAATTTTTATAATTCAACCTGCGTGTTGATTCGAGGAACTGGCAGGTAATATCTGTTTGATTCCAGTTAAGCGTAACAATTGAAATAAGAGGTTGAGCCTTTACAGAAATGTATTTCTTTCCCTGCATACATAAATTATTTCCCTGGTTGCGAATAAATTAAGAGAAATAATGGATTTAATTGGCTTAACTGTATGGTTAAGCAGCAGTCATTCAAAGGATGGGTAAATTATATCTGTAGTTTTTTAAAAATAAATAATTATTGTGTTTGTTTGGCATCCGTTCAGTAACCATATGATAAAATAAATAAAATATTTTTTTAGGCACTGTTAATCAGTCTTATAGACATATGCATTAAAACTCTACGTATTTTGCACAAACCTTCTCTCCCATAAAATTTTGCTTAACATAAGGCCGGATCAGTCATGCTTTTCATATATGTATTTATAAACAAAACACTTACAAGTAATGTTATTTTCAAATAAATTTATTTACAAAGGCTAAACGAGTTTTCCACTTTTTCCGGTAAAAATACTTATTGGTATAATCCTTGCAGTTTTTTGGGAACTTTTTAATCATTCGTCTAAATCCAATCAAATGCGTAAAATCTACCTCCGATTGACCCGCAGGAAAGAGTAATCATTGCCACACTTATGTGTTGTAACGAAAATTGACAATCTCTTTTTTAAACTCTTTTTTCCTGAAAAATCATGAACCACAACCGTTTTACCAGAATTTTTATCAATTCTGCCAAGAAAATCCTTCCTGTATTATTTCTTTTAGCTATCCAGTTTAAAACTTCTGCCCAGGTTCAAACCCAAAGAGCAGTAAGCACTACCGTGTCTGAGTATATCAAGGGTTATTACGAATCTTTGCCAGTTGATTACAGTAAAAACACTACTAAAAAATACCCACTCCTGATCTTCCTGCATGGAAGAGACGAGCGCGGAAATGGCACCACCCAGCTTCCGCGGGTATTGAAAAACGGCATACCCAAGCTGCTCAGCAAAGGACAGTTTCCTTCCAGCTTTCGCGTGGGAGGGAAAGATTTCTCCTTCATAGTAATATCGCCTCAATACGCTTCTTCGTCGGACTATGTAACTTCTATGTGGAAGCTCATTGAGTATTGCAAGAAAAAATATCGTGTTGATGCAAGCCGCATATACATTACAGGTTTGAGCATGGGCGGCCTACTGGCGTGGAATTTTGCAGGTGCGTCGAAAGACAATGCCGATGCATTTGCCGCTATGGTAACTGTTACCGGTGGCGGAGTGCCCACTGCAGGGCGTATAGCCAATATTGCATCTGCAAAACTGCCGGTATGGGCTACTAACAATTCAGGCGATCCATATAACCCTGCGAGCAGGGCGAGAGAAACGGTAAATGCTTTGAATGCATACAGACCGGCTCCTCCAAAGGCGTTGCTTACTATTTTTCAAAAGGCCGGGCACGATGCGTGGACGCAATCATACGATCCCAATTTCCGGCAAGGCGGTTTAAATGTTTATGAGTGGATGTTGTCTTATACCAACAATGGTACTTCTCAGCCAGCTCCGGAACCAGCACCGCCTGTAGCAAAAGCAGGAGCCAATCAAACCATTACGCTGCCTGTTAACAGTGTAACGCTGAGTGGCAGCGGTTCCTCCGCTTCGTCGGGCACCATCAAATCCTATTCATGGAAAAAGATTTCCGGTCCCACACAAGGTGGTTTGTTAAGCTCTCTTTTAAGTATTACTACAAAAGTAACAGGGCTTGTAGTTGGTGTTTATAAATTTGAACTAACGGTTAAAGATAGTAATGGCAATAGTGCAAAATCAACTGTTACCGTTACCGTTAACCCGGCTGTAGCCAAAGCGCCCACTGCCAAAGCTGGATCTAATCAAACGATCACGCTTCCGGCAAGCAGTGTAACTGTAAATGCAAGTGCTTCTACCGCCGATGCAGGCGCAAAAATTAAAAGTTATACCTGGACCAAAAAATCTGGTCCCGCTGCAGGTAAAATAACCAGTGCCGGCAGTGTAAAAACAACCATTACCGGCCTTACCATTGCAGGTACTTATCAATTCCAGGTTAAAGTAACCGACGATAAAGGAAAGAGCGCTACTTCGGTAACAACCATTGTTGTAAAACCTGCACCCATTGTTGCGGCAGCGCCACCCACAGCAAAAGCTGGCGCCAATCAAACCATCACACTTCCTGCCAGCAGTGTTACGGTAAATGCCGGCGCATCTGCAGCAGCAAGCGGGGCAAAGATCAATGCCTTTGCATGGTCTAAGAAATCTGGTCCTGCCGCTGGCAAAATAAGCAGTGCAGGCAGTGCAAAAACAACCATTACGGGTCTTACCATTGCAGGTACTTATCAGTTCCAGGTTAAAGTAACCGACAATAAAGGAAAGAGTGCGGTAGCGGTAACAACCATTGTTGTAAAACCTGCACCGGCAGTAGCTCCGGTGGCAAAAGCAGGTGCTGATCAAACCATTACAGTTCCGGCCACTTCTGTTAAGCTGGATGGTAGCCGATCTACCGCTTCGGCAGGAAAGACCATTAAGTCTTACGCTTGGCGTAAAGTGTCAGGTCCATACGGTGCTGATTTGTCAAATCCTTCGGGCAGTACTTCGCAGGCTACCGAACTGGTGCCAGGAACCTATGTGTTCAGGTTGACTGTAAAAGACAACGACGGCAAAACAGGTACAGATGATGTGAAAGTAATTGTGAAGTATAAGAGTGGATCGCTCAAGGCAAATGCAGGAGGTGATCAGACATTTACTTATCCGTTGGAAACATCACCTTTATTAAATGGCGGAGCATCAACCGCTCCTGCAGGTGGAGCTATTTCGTGCGAATGGAAAAGGATTGCAGGTCCCGGCTCTTATGGTGCGGTATTGTATCCTTCCGGCAATCTTATCACACATGCTTCCAAGAGCCTTGCGCCCGGCGTGTATAAATATGAACTGATAGTGCGCGATGCAAAAGGAAATGAATCGAGCGATGTAATGGTGTTAACCGTGAAATCGAAAGAGCCCGAAGTTGTATTGAAAGCCGATGCGGGTAACGATCAAACCATCACAATTCCCACATCATCCATAAAGCTTGATGGTTCCGGGTCTACGATGGCAAAAGGAAGCAGCGTCAAGAGATATGTGTGGACAAAAGTAGGAGGACCAGCTTACTCAGGACACATTGTAAGTCCTAACAGCGCAAGTACTGTTGTCAACAATCTTGATCGTCCCGGAGTATACACATTCAGATTGAAAATTGTTGATAACAACAACAAAGAAGAAACAGACGATGTGGTGGTGCGCGTGAACTTTAAATCGGGAGCGCTGAATGCAAATGCCGGACCCGATCAAACACTCAGGCTTCCGTTGGATGGAGGTATAGTAGTGAATGGAAATGGTTCTACCACACCTAACGGATCGAGCAATGGCATACATGTGGCATGGTCGAGAGTGTCTGGTCCCGGAGGTTACGGAGCTGTGCTTTATCCTTCCAGCAATTTAACCACCAACACCAGCAAAGCGTTAGTGCCAGGAGTATACCAGTTCAGGCTTACGCTGACAGATACCAGGGGTAACACTTCAACAGACATAGTGAAAGTAACGGTGAAGGCTGCAACATCCGGAAGAATAGCGGGTGAAGAAGAAGTTGAAAGTGTAGTGACTGAAAACAATATTGCTCCTGAAATTTCGAAGAATGACCTGGAACTTAAAATAAATCCCAACCCGGTTACAACCAATATGACACTCTGGATTACGGGCAGTGCTACCGGTAAAACAAGTGTATTGGTTTACAACCTGCAGGGAGGTGTTTTAATGCAGCAGGAATTTTTGAAAGATGCGCCTGGTGCAGTGAGCAAATCGTTTGATGTGTCGAAGCTCCCGGCTGGTGCTTACCTTGTGCAGGTAATTGTAGATGGTAAACATCGCAAATCGATGCAAATGATCAAACAATAATAACAGTAATAACACAATAAGTTGTTTTAAAAAGTAGCAGTAAACACTGCTACTTTTTTTTATGGAAATTTTATTGAAAAAAGCGATAAGTTTTCCACTTTTTAGACTATTGGTATAATACTTGCAATCTTTTACGCGCATTTCTAATTTTCTAAATCCATTTTACTATGCGCAAAATCTACACAAGATTTTACCGCGATAACTTTCTTTGCGGTAAACCCCACTCACACTTTTTGTTCTGTCGATTGATTAATCCACTTCATTCAACACATATAGAGACAATATAATCTCGAATTGAATTATCATTCACAATCTTTTGTAATCCTTTTTTATCCAGAAAAATCATGAACCAGAACATTCAGAGAAGCTTCCGTAAAAATTTGGTAGCTAGAGTAGTTATGTATGCACTCTTGTTTGCAGTGCTGTCAATAACCAAATCGTACTCGCAAACGCAAACACAAACGCCTGTTTATGCAAACGTATCAACCTATATAAAAGGGTACTACGAGTCGTTACCGGTTGATTACAAAACCAACACCACCAGGAAATATCCACTACTTATATTTTTGCATGGCACCGGCGAAAAAGGCAACGGTACAACCCAGTTACCGCTGCTGTTAAAGAATGGGCCTCCCAAGCTTATTAACGAAGGAAAATTCCCGTCTTCATTTACAGTAGGCGGAAAGCAGCATTCTTTTATTGTTATTTCTCCTCAATTCAGTTCAACATCCGATTATGTAACAGCCATCTATTCAGTAATCAACCTTTGTAAAACAAAATACAGGGTAGATGAAACCAAGATATACCTTACAGGGTTGAGTTTGGGAGGATTGCTTACATGGAATCTCTGCGGCTCTTCTCAAAAAACTTCGGAAGTATTTGCGGCGATCTTAACAGTGTGCGGCGGCGGAGTGCCGACAGAAGGTCGTGTTGATAATGTTGCAAATGCAAAACTGCCGGTTTGGGTAACCAACAATTCTGGCGATCCGTATAACCCCGCCAGCCGCGCAGAAGAAACCGTTAGGTTGTTGAATGCGCATGTACCTGCGCCTCCTAAAGCGCGTCTTACCATTTTTCAGAAGGCGGGGCACGATGCATGGACTGCCACATACGATCCTAATTTCAGGCAGGATGGTTTAAGCGTGTATGAATGGATGCTGTCGTACAGCAGGGGATCTTCAGCAACGCCTGCGCCGCCACCTCCACCTGTTGCCGAAGCAGGAGCCAACCAGGCTATTACATTGCCTACAAGCTCAGTTACGCTTGATGGCAGCAAGTCTACTGTTGCATCCGGCTATACTATTAAAACCTATGCATGGACCAAAGTGTCAGGCCCCACTTCGGGTGTTATCACCACACCGGCTGGAAAAACAACTACTGTAACAGGTTTAGTTGCCGGCACATATGTGTTTCAGCTAAAAGTAACCGATAGCAACGGAAACACTGATACCGATACTGTAACCATTACTGTGAACGCGGCATTGACGTCAACAATTGCAGCCAATGCGGGCGTCGACAAAACTGTAACGTTGCCAACCAGGAGTGTGGCGCTCGATGGCACTAAATCTGTAGCTTCGGCAGGAAGCACCATCAAAACTTATGCATGGAGCAAGGTATCTGGTCCCATTAATTCAACTTTCTCCACTACTTCCGGCAGTACGACCACTGTAAGCAATCTTGTGCCGGGTACATATGTATTTCAGCTAAAGGTTACCGACGCAGCAGGAAAAACCGCCAGTGATAATGTAACAGTGAATGTTAAATACATCGTTGGAACTTTAAAGGCCAACGCAGGTGCCGATCAAACCTTTACTTATCCGTTGGCTGCATCTCCGGTATTAAATGGAGGAGCATCCACCGCGCCCACTGATGCCAAAGTTTCCTGCGCCTGGAAACGCCTTTCGGGTCCCGGCTCTTACGGTGCAGTGATGTATCCTTCCGGTAACCTCATAACAACTACAGCCAAGAGCATTCCTGTAGGCAAATACGAATACCAGCTAACGGTACAAGATGACAAAGGCAATGTTTCTACAGACGTGATGGTATTTACTGTGCAGAATGCAACCTCTGCTGAAACAAGTCCTCCTACTGCTGAGGCAGGAGCAAATCAAACGCTTACCTTGCCCACCAATTCAGTAACCATCGATGCTGGAACTTCTACAGCTTCATCGGGAACAAGCATCAGTTCTTATCAATGGACTAAAACATCAGGTCCGTCTTCTGGAACTATCACCAGCACAACAAGTGCTAAAACCACAGTGACAAGTCTGGTAGCGGGCACTTATGTGTTCCAGGTACTGGTAACCGACAATAAAGGTAAAACTGATACAGATGTGGTTTCGGTAACGGTAAATGCTGCAACAACTACAGTGTTAAAGGCAAGTGCAGGAGCCGATCAAACCATCACCCTGCCTGCAAGAACCGTTACTTTAAATGGTACTCAATCTACAGCAGCTTCGGGTTATTCCATAAAAAGCTATAAATGGAGCAAAGTATCAGGTCCAACTTACTCGGGCGGTATTTCCAACTCCACTGCTTCCAGTACAAGTATAACCGAACTGGTACCCGGCACCTATGTGTTCAGGTTAACCATAACAGATAATGCCGGAAAAACTGCTACTGATGATATCAAAGTTATAGTGAAGTACATTGCCGGAACATTGAAAGCAAATGCCGGCGCTGATCAAACCTTTACTTATCCGTTGGCTACCTCTCCGGTATTAAATGGAGGAGCATCAACAGCACCTACAGGATCGACTGTTTCGTGCGCGTGGAAACGGATCTCAGGTCCCGGCACGGCTGGTTCAGTAATGTATCCTTCAGGCAATCTTATCACTACTACGTCTAAAGGACTGTCGGTTGGTACACACCAGTTCCAGCTTACCGTGCGCGATGCTCTTGGAAACGAATCAAAAGACATTCTGGTAATAACAGTTAAGTCATCCGTTTCTGCACGAACTGCATCAACTGAAGAAACTGTTTCAGCGCAGAACGGGCTGGTAACAGCAGATGATTTGACGAACAACCAAGGCACTACGCTGGAGGTGAAAATTAACCCTAACCCTGTTACTACAGATATGAAGGTATGGGTTGATGGTACTGCCAAAGGGAAAACCAGCATACAGGTATATAACCTGGGTGGAGCGCTCCTTCTTCAACAATCGTTTGTAAAAGATGCGCCAGGCATTATTGGCAAATCATTTAATGTTGCCAACCTTTCCGCAGGCACTTATCTTGTTAAGGTTGTAGTGGACAATAAGATCACTAAATCGGTACAGATGATCAAGAAATAATTTTCAATCAAAAATCAACAAAAGGGTAGCAAGTGAAAATATTTGCTACCCTTTTTTATTTTGGTAGTGTTACATGTTTCAATGTTAGGATAAATCAACCTCGCTTCTCTACCGAATTAAAGGTTGGTGTTCGGATATCCGGCAGATCTTTTTCACTCGCCGTGGATCGTGTGTCACGGACCACGGATAATACTGAAGAAGGTTCGTGAGACACGAACCTCGGCGGATAAAAATTTAAGCGACTGGTATGCACCGTAGGTGCTATCTGTTGGTAACCACCGTCAACGTCTTTTTTACTGCACCATAGGTGCAGCCCTCTATAAGAGTAGCACCTACGGTGCAAAGAGGATAGGAGCTGGTTTTTTACCAACTGGTTACCTCTCTTAGGCAACAGAACCTATGTATCCTATTTACGTTGACGACTATGGTGCCTCATGAACCATGGATAATGAAGAAGGTTCGTGAGACACGAACCTTGGCGGATAACAAGCGTTCCAATGTTAGGATAAATTAACCTCGCTTCTCTACAGAATTAAAGGCTGATGTTCGGCTATCCGGCAGATTTTTTTTCACTCGCCGTGGTTCGTGTCTCACGAATCACGGATAAAAATATTTAATCAAAGATCATCTAAAGGGATAGTAAGTGAAACCATTTATTATCTCTTTTTTATTTTTAATAAATGATAAGTGTTTCAGTGTTTGATTTTCTTAAATACGCTTCCTTAACTCATTACAGGCTATAGTTCGACTATGCATCAGATTGTTTTTGATAGTGTTTTTTAACATAATGGATTTAACAATTGTCAACATATTTTTTTAAACAGGGGTGGAACATATTCGATGAAACACCTTTTACGTTAGATGAGCGGATACCGATGGCGGTACCGCTTATTTTATAATCCGTATATCCTGTAAACCATGAAACAATTTCACCTGATTTGTTTTCGTCGAAAACTGCTTCTGGCATTTTTTGTTTTCCTATCATTTTTTTCCTTTCAGCAAACATATTCACAGGTTCAAACGCAAACCCCCGTTACCATGAGGCTGCATACAAGCCTGGGGGGATATTATGAATCCCTGCCTGTTGATTATAATGCCCAGCCTAACAAGAAATATCCATTGCTCATTTTCGTGCATGGCTCAGGAGAAAGAGGAGACGGATCGCAAGCGCAACTCCCCAGGGTAACCGCCAATGGTCCGCCGAAGTTGATTAAACTCGGAAAATTCCCTACATCGTTTACCGTTGGCGGTAAACAATTTTCTTTTATAGTGATAAGCCCGCAAATATCATCCACATCGGGTAGCAATGCTGCTATGGGCGCGTTGCTTTCTCATTGTTTACAAACTTACAGGGTAGACGAGCAAAGAATTTACATAACAGGCCTTAGTATGGGAGGATTGATCAGCTACAACCTGGTTGGTTCCAAAAAAGAAGCGGCGGATAGATTTGCGGCTACATTGCTCGTATGCCCTAACGCCATATCAACAGACGTGCGCTCGGCAAACATTGCGAATTCTAATTTGCCTGTATGGACGACTAATAATAGTGGAGATCCGGCTGCTAAAGTGGGAGGTGCCATTAAGCTGGTAGATATGATCAATGCGCAAAATCCTCCGCCAACACCAAAGGCAAAACTCACCATTTTTAACGCAAACGGGCACGATGCCTGGTCAAAAACGTATGATCCTGCCTTTAAGGAAGATGGACTGAATGTATACGAATGGATGCTGCAATACAGCAGGGGAGGCGTTACCACACCTCCGCCTCCGGTTGCCAACGCAGGTACCGATCAAACCATTACTTTGCCAACAAGCACGGTTACACTGGATGGATCGAAATCTACTGCTCCTGCCGGAAGCATTAAGACGTATACATGGACGAAAGTTTCAGGGCCGGCCGGCGGAAGCATTGCAACGCCTGCTGCCGTTAAAACAAGTGTAACGGGTCTTACAGAAGGTACTTATCAATTTCAATTAAAGGTTACCGATAACAATGGGGCAATATCTATAGCTTCTGTAAAAGTGATCGTAAAGCCGGCTCCGTTGCCACCTGTGGCCGATGCCGGTATCGCTCAAACAATAACCTTGCCCGCAAATAGTGTAACACTCAGCGGCGCAAAATCTACTGCTCCCGCCGGCATTATTAAAACGTATGAATGGACAAAAATTTCTGGTCCTGCAGGATCATCCTTCAGTTCACCTTTAGCAGTAACAACAGTAGTAAACAATCTTGTTGAAGGCGTATATGTATTTCAGCTAAAAATAACCGACGATAAAGGAGGCGCTTCTACAGCAACCGTTACCGTTACGGTAAACGCTGCACCCGTGCCACCGGTGGCGCAGGCTGGCAACGACCAAACCATTGAGTTGCCGGAAAATAAAGTTACCGTAGATGGCAGCAAGTCCACAGCCTCTTCAGGAAGCATCAAATCATACGAGTGGTCGAAGCTGTCGGGACCGGCAGGAGGAACGATTGTTAATCCTGGCAGTGCCATTACCGACATTACAAACCTCGAAGAAGGCGTATATGAATTTGAATTGACAGTAACAGACAATGTGGGTCAGTCTGCAACCGCCGTTGTAACGGTTACGGTTAAGCCGGCACCGGCCCCGCCTGTAGCCAATGCAGGGGCAGATCAATCTATTACTTTGCCTCAAAATTCGGTAACCCTTGATGGCAGTGCATCTACTGCAGAAGGAACGATTGCAGGTTATGAATGGACTAAACTGTCGGGACCTGATGGAGAAACAATTGAAGGTGCAGGAAATGTGACCACTGTGGTATCCGGGCTTACAAAAGGAACATACAAGTTCCAGTTAAAAGTTACAGATGGCAGGAGTAATTCTTCAACCGCTACTGTAACAGTTATTGTAAACCCTGGTGCACCGCCGGTTGCCAATGCGGGAGCAGATACTACCATAGAGTTGCCTGAAAGCAGTGTAACGCTCAACGGTGCTGCATCGGAGGCGCCATCGGGAACAATCAAAACATATAGCTGGAGAAAGGTATCTGGTCCGGAAGCTGGTACATTCAGTTCTCAAAACGAAGCTGTTGTTACTGTCAGCAATCTGGCAGAGGGCGTATATGAATTTGAGCTTACCGTAACAGACAATGCAGATGCTTCGGACATAGATGTAGTGAAGGTAACAGTAAAATCGGCATCGCTTCCGCCTGTAGCAGATGCTGGTGAAGATCAGACAATTGTATTACCTGCCGACTCTGTTATGCTGGATGGCAGTGCTTCTATAGCTTCTTCAGGCGTGATCTCCGGTTATGAATGGACTAAAGTTGCAGGGCCTACCAACGGAACCATAGAAACGCCTTCGGGTATGACAACCATGGTGCGTAATTTAACAGGTGGGGTATACCAGTTTGAATTAAAAGTAACGGACAATACCGGCGCTTCAGGAACATCAACCGTAACGGTTATTGTAAAAGAGTCGCCAGGATTACCGGTAGCAGATGCCGGAGCCGATCAAACCATTTTGCTCCCTGATAGTGATGCAACATTAAACGGAAGTGCTTCTATGCCTTTCACTGGTACCATTACCAGGTATCTCTGGACACAAGTAGCTGGCCCTTCACAAAGCGTGATTGAAGATGGTGATAAAGCGGTTGCTTTGGTGAAGAACCTGGTAGAAGGCGTGTACGTATTTGAGTTATGCGTTACAGATGAGGCAGAAAGTGCTACCACCAGTGTTACGATAACGGTAACGCGCCCCTCGGTACCTCCTGTAGCTGATGCAGGAAAGGATACAACCATTGTATTACCCGAAAATAGTGTAGTGCTCAACGGAACTGCATCAACCGCAGCGTCGGGATCAATATCTTCCTATAACTGGAGATTGGTTTCGGGACCTGAACAATATGCTATTGAAAACGAAAACAGCGCCATTACCGCAGTTACAGGATTGGCAGAGGGCGTATACATCTTTGAATTAAAGGTTGTTGATACAAACGACAGTACTGATGTAGCTACAGTTACTGTAACCGTAACCTCTAAAACGCAGGCGCCTATTTCCAATGCGGGAAGTGACCAGACAATATATTTACCGCAAAACAGTGCAACACTGGACGGTACAGCTTCTGTTGCTCCCGCCGGTACGATAGAAACCTGGCTCTGGAAAAAAATAGAAGGCCCCGAGGCTGGAGATATCCAAGACGCTGGTCAGTCAAGCACCACCGTTAGCAATTTAACGGAGGGGACTTACAGGTTTGAACTAAAGATTGTTGATAACAATGGTGATTCTTCGTCATCAACCGTAAAAATAATTGTAAAAGCAGCGCCGGTACCGCCGGTGGCAAATGCGGGAACTGCACAAACCATCACGTTGCCTGTTGACAGCGTAACACTCGATGGATCTAAATCAACCGCAACGGCAGGTGTAGTGTCTTACAAATGGATCACACTTTCCGGAGCGTCGGAAGAAAAAATTACAGATTCAACCAGTGCAGTAACGGTAGTAAATAATTTAAAGAAAGGGATTTACAAATTTCAACTAACGGTAACCGATAGCAACGGAATGGCTTCTTCTGCAACTGTTACCGTAACAGTAAAAGCTGCTCCTGCGCCGCCCATTGCAAATGCAGGCAATGCCCAAACGATTGTATTGCCGCAGGATTCGATTTTGCTGGATGGCAGCGGATCATCTTCGCCAACCGGTAGCATTACCCAATATGCCTGGACGCAATTGTCGGGACCGAATAACGGATCAATTAAAGACGCAGGAAATGCAACAACAAATGTATCAGGTCTTGTGGAAGGCGTATATGTATTTGAATTAAGTGTAACAGACGATAACAATTATACTTCGAGCGCCGACGTAACCGTCACCGTTAAAGCACCTGTGGCTCCCCCGGTAGCAAATGCAGGCAGCCCGGTTACGCTTACGCTGCCCGACAGCTCGGTTAAGCTCGACGGAAGCAGCTCAACAGCAGGCGCTGGTGTCAGTTCTTATTCATGGACGAAAGTTGCTGGTCCAACTGCCGGAACCATTACGGATCCGAACAGCGCGGTTACTTCTGTAAAAGGGCTGGTTGAAGGTGTGTATGAATTTGAATTGTGGGTTACCGATGTAAACGGAATTACTGCAACTGCAACCATTGTTGTAACAGTAAAAGCGGCACCCCTGCCGCCGGTTGCCAGCGCAGCCAATGCTGCACAAACCATTACTTTGCCAGATAATACGGCAACACTGGATGGTACCGCTTCTGCGGCTGGTTCTGCTGCAATCAGCGCTTATACGTGGACGAAAGTTTCCGGACCCATGGCGGGTGCTATTGCTGATACCAGCAATGCATCAACAACTGCGACGGGACTGGTTGAAGGAGTGTACAAGTTTGAATTGAAAGTTACCGATGAAAATGGACTCTCTTCCACAGCAGTGGTAACGGTTACGGTTAAACCTGCTCCATTACCGCCTGTAGCCAATGCAGGAACCGCACAAACCATCACATTGCCGGAAAGCAGTGTAACGCTCGACGGTAACAAGTCGGCTGCCGGGTCGGGTTCAATAACAGGATATCAATGGACAAAAATTTCAGGTTCATCCGAATATACTATTACAACACCGGAGAATGTCTCCACCAGTGTTACAGGTCTGGTAGCCGGAGTATATAAATTCCAGCTTGAAGTTACCGACAGCAACGGGGCAAAGGCAACAGCTACCATTACTGTTACCGTAAAAACAGCTCCACCACCACCAGTGGCAAATGCAGGTAATGATCAAACCATTACGCTTCCTGTAAACTCGGTTACATTAACGGGCAGCAAATCAACTGCTGCTGCCGGAAGCATTCAGAAGTATGAATGGACTAAAGTTTCTGGTCCTTCTGGTGGCGCTATTGCAACCGCTTCGGCAGTGGAAACAAATGTTACAGGATTAACCGAAGGTGTGTACCAGTTCCAGTTAAAGGTTACCGATAACCTGGGTGTGAGTGCTACCTCGCTAGTTACCATCACTGTAAAAGCAGCACCGCTTCCACCGGTGGCAGATGCCGGTAATGCACAAACGATCACGCTGCCGCAAAATAAAGGAACGCTGGACGCAAGCAAATCAACAGCACCTGCAGGCGAGATCAAATCGTATGTTTGGACAAAGAGTTTTGGACCATCGGAAGTAACGATCAGCAATAATGCTGCCGTGGTAACAGAAGTTACAGGGCTCGTAGCCGGAACTTACCAGTTCCAGGTGAAAGTGACAGACAACAATAACAACATGGCTACGGCTATCGTTACCATCACTGTAAATCCTGCTCCGGTAAGACCGCCGGTAGCAGACGCGGGAGAAGATTTCTCTGTTCAGTTGCCGCTAGGAACCGTTACGTTGGATGGATCTGCATCGTATGCTGTAGACGGAACCATTAAAAGCTATAGCTGGACAAAAGTGTCGGGTCCCAATCCTTTAACAATCGTAAACTCTAATACTGTTAAGCCATCCGTACAATTTACCCAGGCGGGCGTGTATGTGTTCAGGTTAACGGTAACAGACACGAACGGATCTGTAGCCAGTATAGAAGTAACGGTGGAGGTAATTGCGGCTGATGTTGTACCAGAGCCGCCGGTTGCCGAAGCTGGCGATGAAGAAATTGTGTTGACCTTGCCTCAGAAAGAAGTATTGCTTGATGGCTCTGCTTCTACTGTAGCTGTAGGCACAATCGAAAAATATGAGTGGAGGTTGATATCGGGCGCATCGGGAGTAAATATTGAAGAGGCAACTTCGGATATTACGAACGTAACCGGTTTGAATATGGGCGAATACCAGTTTGAGCTTACAGTTACCGACAGTAAAGGATTAACGGCTAAGGATACCGTAAAAGTAATTGTGAACAACGCTGGTGGCAGACCCGATTTAACACCCACCGCCAAAATATTCCCTAACCCTGTTCAAACCCAGGCAACCATCGAAGTTTTTGGACAGGCAAACGGAAGAACGATAGTGGATGTGTACAATTCAAACGGAGGAAAAGTAATGAGGAAGGAGTTTGTAAAAAATGATGTGTATGTGAATGAAAAGATAGACATGTCGTCTTTGCCAAAAGGCGTGTACCTGATCGAAATCATTATCGACTATCAATACAGAACTGTAGTAAAAGCGGTAAAGCTGTAATGTAAGTTAAACACAGGAAGAAGGTTAAAAAGGAGGTTTCCGACTTTTCAAACGTTGGGAACCCCTGGTTAGCGGAACGGTTTATAATACGCAAAAGTGGCAAGCCCTAACATGGGCTTGTCGCCTTTTGTATCACCATAGCAAAAAATTTCGTCGTAGGTTGACAAATCGTACAATGCTTTAATGCGGGTTACCTTTTCTTTACCGTGACAGTTGTTTCCATCAATCCGTCCGGTAATGATTTTTTCTTTTACTTCCAGCTTTGTGGCAATACATTGAATATTGTTGGCCGCGCACCAGCCCGCAATCCAGTTTTCGGGAGAGGCAGACACAATCACCACCGGAATATTTTTTAACTGGTATGCTTTTATTTGGTCTAACGCCCGGGCACGCAAAAGCGATGGTAATTTTTGCTGAACAAAAGCATCGCATTGCTGCTGAAATGCTTCCTGGCTCATTCCTCCAAAGAACAAAGTGAGCAGCCGCTGTTTGGCAAAGCTGTTGGTTACAAGCTTTAGTTTCATGGCCACCAGCCAGGGAGAAAGCCGGAGCATGCCCGAATAGTAACGCAACGATCCTTTTTGAAATTTAATGATCTCCAGCAATGTGTCTTTATAAGTAACCGTTCCGTCAAAATCAAAAAAAGCGATGCCCTTGTTCACAGTTTTTTCTTTTTAAAGATTGACTCAGGAATGAATTTAATGATATACATGATCCACCGCCAGAACCACTTTACATAAATAACATTTTTCTTTCTTTTTACAGACTTATACACGGCTTCTGCTACCTGCGCGGGCGTGGCAGTGAGGAGCTTGGGCAATGTAAGATGTTCCGTCATTTTGGTGTATACAAAGCCAGGCAACACCGTGAGTACATGTACATTGCTGTGATAGAGCTTGTTCCTTAGCCCCGAAAGATAAGCGGTAAAACCGGCTTTGGCGCTGCCATAAATATAATTGCTTTGCCTGCCTCTTTCGCCCGCCACAGAACTGATGCCTATGATAGTACCCTGTTTTTGCGCAGTGTAATACGCTGCAACCAGGTTCAATATGCTTACAGCTCCTGTGAAATTGGTGTTGATGGTGCGCAGTGTTTCTTCCTGGCTGGCGGTTACCCGTTCGTTGTCATTCATATATCCAAACACGCATACCGTTATATCAGGCTTAGGCTGTAACGCTTCAAAAAAAGATTGATGCTCGTGAAAGGCAAGTGCATCAAACGGGTAGACGAAGCACTTTACATTGTATCTTATGGTTATATCGGATTGTACGGTTTGCAAAGAATGTGCAGACCGGGCGGTGAGTTGAACGTCGTAACCCGATGATGCAAACTTATACGCGATTGCTTTTCCAATGTCTGATGAGGCGCCGAGAACTAATACGGTAGGCATTGCAGTTTTTCTGTTACAGGTTTAAAAAACCAATTTTTTTAATGTAGATCAGGAAATAAAAACTAAGCATCCATAATAAAATGGCTATTTGAATAAACCTGTCCTTATACAAAATATCAGTTGGCGATCCTGAGTCAACGTTTACATAAATAATTTGAAGGTAACGCATGATGCCGGCTATTACAAAAAGAGAAGTATAATAGAGGCGCTGTGTTCCATGCCTTGAAATCACATTGTCAGACATGGTATACATCAGGTATGCCACAATGATCACGGCAGATACAAGCGCAACAATAGCGTTTAAAAAATCCAACGTATACCCTTTCACCGCTTTCCTCATATTGGTCCCCGACGATAAGGTGAGCAGTACATCATCCCGCCGCTTGCCGATTGCCATAAACAGCGCCAGCAAAAATATCATGATGTTCAGCCAGATCGTAATATGCACTTCCCCCAAAATGCCACCCGCCCTTACTCTTAACGAAAACCCCACGGCTATAATAAAGATATCCAGTATAGGTATCGATTTCAGTCCGAACGAATAGCCCATATTTAAAAAGAAGTAAACGCCCAGCAGGTAAAAAAAGGAATGCTTCAAAAACCATGCGCTGGTAAAGCCTGCCAGCATCAACAAAAAGAAAATAACCAATGCAACGGTGGGAGATGCTTTGCCCGATGCCAAGGGGCGGTTGCGCTTAACCGGGTGTTTGCTGTCTTCTTCCCTGTCTGCATAATCATTAATGACGTATATGCTGCTGGCAATACAGCAAAACGATAACACTCCCAATGCTACCGCAAATGTCTTCTCCCACTCGAACAATTCGCCGGCAAAAAAAAGGGGAATAAATAAAAAGAGGTTCTTAGCCCAGTCTTTAGGTCTTAACAGTTTGATATAAACCACGTTCGGATCGAATATATTATAACAAAATACAAAGTAAATTGTAAAAATACCAAGTTCAGCCGCATTCGGGGATATTTTAAATTATCATATAGTAAATTATTTTAGGTATAACCTTATAGTGTTTAATATCTTCAGCCTTTGAACTTTTATGGTTACGCCCGGATAACTATTTTTACACCCATAACCCCCTGTAATGAAACAAAACAAAGTTCTGAACTATCTCGAAGTCATCATCATCATTTCCCTTGCCGTATTTCCTGCGCTGCTTTCCTTTCCCTACCGGGTAAACGTTTTTTTATCGTGGGAGGGAGCTTACCGCATCAGTGAGGGACAATTGCCTTTCAGAGATTTTGGTCTTCCTATGGGGGGAATGTACTGGGTATTACCCGCTATCTTTTTTAAAATTTTTGGCGCCCAGGTAATTACGCTGGTAAAAGCCCAGGTGTTTATCAACATTATATCAGGTCTTGCCTTTCGTTCTATTCTTAAAAGTGTAGACACGGTGCCTGCCGTTCGGTTTGCGAGTGTATTGTTATACTGCCTCTCATTTTCGTTTTTCAATTTTTGGCCATGGTACAATCATACGGTAGTAGTGTATGGGTTTGTGGCCGTTGCTTTTCTTTTAAAGGGAATTTTTGCACTGCAACCCAGGCGCAAAACTTTGTACATGCTATTGGCGGCATTGTTCACTTTCTTTTCATTCTTTACCAAACAGGATGGGGGAGGCCTTATATTTTTTATTTGCCTGTTCATATTGGCTTACAACAGTTGGTACGAAAAAAAATGGTTATACCTGTTTGAGTATGCCGGGGGTACGCTGGGGTTGGTATTTTTAGCGGTTTTGCTTTTCTCACAATACGATTTCGGATATTGGTTCAATCACGGACAACCCCCGCACAATGCAAGGGTATCGGGTGGGGATATTGTGAACCTGTTCCTGGGCGACTCTCAATGGCTTAAGTTTTACTTTTTTTTGGTGTTGTTCATTGCCGTCATCCGGTTTAAAAATGTAAAGTCTTTTCTTGGAGAAAGGAAGGAGATGATCTTTTTATTGCTAACGGCAGGTGTATTGTGCATGGCGGCCATTTTTCAAATAACCAGTTACACTCCCAGCAACAGCAATATTTTCTTTCACAGTTTTACCTTTGCGTTTATTCTCAACTACCTGACAGGCGCGCTGAAAATAGAGGTGTTGCGAACCAGGCTGGCGCTGGTGCTGAGTATTGGTGTTTGTTTGTGGTGGAGTCATATTTACTGGAATTACATGCAAAGGATTTTTATCAAATCCGGTAAGCAAACAGGTATTGTAAAATCAGCCACCGGCGAAAATGTGGTGGGTATGCACAACGGTGCCTTGTTTGAAAAAGATACTGTTACCATTCCCCAGGGACAATGGATAAATGCCGGGCTGCCTACTTTAAAGAAGATCAAAATGCCTGAGCCAACAGTAAAAGGCATTGAGCGGATCATGCAAATGGATGTTATCAAAAACAAAAAAGACCTCAGGATATTAAACATGTCGGAGCTTACTTTCCTGGCAAAAGAAATTCCTTACCAAACCGAAACAGGTCCTGGCTTTCCGCTGTGGTATCATTTAGGGGTAGGCATGTTTAACCGGGAAGCCGATATGTTTAAACAGCGCATCCGGAACAACTATTA
This sequence comes from Agriterribacter sp., assembly GCA_051955255.1. Classification (GTDB taxonomy): domain Bacteria; phylum Bacteroidota; class Bacteroidia; order Chitinophagales; family Chitinophagaceae; genus Agriterribacter. The sequence continues at coordinate 110,385 of JBQCGX010000009.1, forward strand.
CGATGTAGTGATTTTTGAATACCTGCCGGAACTGAATAATTTTTATCCTTTCGAGATCAGAGATTTATTAAAGGAACAATACAAACAGGTAGATTCTTTTTACGCACCCCGCAATACCAATCCAGGCACAATAGAAGTATTTGTGAAAAAGTAAACCAACTTATCAGGAACCGTTTACTGTACGTGCTTCGTTTATAAAGCATAGTTACCGCTGCTACCTGTTTTTATACATATTTCCAGGTTTGTGTAACAAATTGCTGGTTCAATTGTTTAATAATGGAGGAGCTGTCTGTGTTTTGGTATTATGCAAGCTTCGCTGTTACTATGAAATGCATTTTCATAAAGTACATCTATACGGGCAATTAATCTAGTGCCATGCATTTACCCCCTTAGTTTTTCCGCTGGTGTATTTTATATTTTCTCTGCCAGTTATTCTGGTGATTTTTAAATGCGAAAGCATTCGTATAACTGTTTTGGTATGAAAAATAAACTGCTGAAAGGAGCTCACTTGTCTGAGAAAAAATGTAGGGAAATATTGCAACTGTTTTGCGATGATCTTACTGCAACCCAGATTGCTGAAATAAGCGGCGTTAGTCGCGTAACCGTAAATAACTATTTCAGGCTCATACGTTCTGTCATTGCCGGCTTTTGCGAGCACAACAACCAACTCCGTAATATGATCTATGGCGAAGCGCTTGCAAAAACGCCTGATACCGACTGTGCAAAAGGATTTTATGGCTTTTATATAACAGATGGCAGGATCGGCACTTCGTGGCTGAAAAATTTCAGCGATCAGTCACTAAACGATCTGAACAATCATTCTGCTACGGGAGCAGCTATGCTGCCGGGTTACGATGCCGTGGCAGATTGCAACGACTGGAGGCTTTACTGGATAAACGGAAAAGAGCATCTGGCACCGGCAGACGGGGCCAATATTGCCGGCTTCTGGGCACACACGAAAGGGCGACTCCAAAAGTTCCGGGGCTTAAATAAAAGCACGCTTTACCTGCATATAAAAGAGTGCGAATTCAGGTACAATTTCAGACACAACGATATTTTGCCTGTTTTGTCTGACATCATCAATAATAAGAAACATGTCCAGTCCGAGGTTTCGGCTGGCTACGAAACCATGTATAAAAAAGTGGTTTTGTAATCCTAAAAATACGCTCCGGGAATTTCTTTTTTTTCTTTCTCCTTCGGCTCATTCCTGGATCATTACATTTAGTTGAAGGACAGAAGTTTTCTCATGTTTTGGTAAACGGGTGGTTTTCTAGCCACCTGTATTTTTTTATACATAGCTTATGCTTAAAGTATTAGGTAAATTAACTAAGGTTAATTTAAGTGGAAATGCCCGGCTTGTTGAAAAAAGCTGTAAAATATTACACATTGAATCACCTATTTTTTTGTATTTTCAGTAATACATTTATAGCTGGTAACGGGAAAATTTGTAGTAACAGGTCTACAATAATCAAATAGCAATTTTTACAACACTATAATACTGGGTACTATTTTTTTACGCGTATATACGCAGTTACTTTGTATCGTTAACCGGTAGCACAACCTCCATACCTTTTGATCTGCACCGTCTGCAAATTGCCGGCGCTGGCGTACTCCTGGAAAATACACGGCCAAACTATATTTAAATAATATTTAAATCCTTAGAATCATGAGCGGAAATGAATTCTACCAACTACTATTAAATAGACTCACCTCCGGCGATGTGCTGCACACCGGTAAAAATGGTACACAGTATGTTTTTTTAGGTTGGTATAAAGGCAATATGCAGTTTGCCGGAACGCAAACAAAGTCTATAGCCAAAGACATACTGATTGCGGTAAAAGATGCACTTAACAACAATGTTGAGATCAGTGCGGAATGGCTCCGTCAAAACGAGATGGAAAGCTTTGCATCGCGCATAGCTCTTATAAAAAGTGTTATTAAAAATTACAGCCAGACAAATAGTTCGGACAGAAACTAATGTCGCAACATAGAATTTGTGTATAGCTGATTAAGGGTGTTTAAGCCAACTTAACAACCCTTTAAGCCCTTAAATAACAGGTAACGGAATGGCCGTGCAAGGCTTTCTGTTTTCTGTTATTGCATTTTAGGCAATTGTTTAAACATCTGATTGTAAATAGTTTGCCATTTCACTCATCTCCTGGCTTAAATAATAATTCCATTGTTTATTGCGTTCTTATCAGGCATACATGTATCTTTTCAACCCGCGCGCGGCCTGTTTCAGTTATCATTTACTTTTACGGAAGGTACATGATCTGTTTAAAAACAGATTACGAATGTAGTATATATGAAAAGTCAGTTGATTAAGTTTTTATTGTGTTATCTAACAATACTTACCGTACTCTTACCGGAATTCGGTTGTCATAAAACCAGGCAGCAGATCGACTTTCGCTCATTCGAAGATTTCAGTTTCAGGAAAATACAAATGTACCTTTACGACAGCAGCCGGTATTTTGGCTCTATCGATTCTGTATATGCGCATTTGCCGTACAAGCGCAGGATGTATGAAATATACAATTGTAAACGCGGCTACTTTTATACCATCAGGCGTAATTACGAAAAAGCTTTGCTCTATTCCGACAGCGCGCTTGATGCGGTAAAGACGCTTAAAGATGAAGCTGCATATCCTTACTGGTATTCCGTAGCACTATCCAACAAGGCAGATGACCTTCATGCTTTAAAGCGATACGATGAAGCATTCAGTTATTATTTTTTAGCAAGAGAAGCCATTTTTAAAACCCACGATACCTGCTTGTATACAAGCTACAGCGCTCGTTTGGGGCTGGTGGCCTATCAGCATGAACATTACCGGGAAGCGGCCGCTTATTTCAAACAGGCTTTCGACGAGCAAAATCATTGCCGCCAGGGCGACAGCAGTTTTAGCGGGCACGTGATTTTTGCGCACCAGCAGGCCAACCTCGATAATATCGGGCTGTGTTACAGCAAGCTCGGCATCAGCGATAGCGCTATCTTTTATTTTGACAGTGCGCTAAGCTATATCAACCACAATTACAAACATGCTTTTCGATACCAGGGAGAAAAAAAGATACTGGACACAGACTTTATTGCCACAGCAAAAGCGGTTATTTATGGCAACCTGGCCAAAGACCTGATGGATATGGGAAATGATTCTGCGGCGGAAAGGCTACTGAAAGAAAGCATTCGAATCAACAGTATTCCCGGGCATGCTATAGACGATGTTCCTTATTCGCTTACCAAACTGGCCGACCTGTATTTAAGAACGCAACGGGCTCCTCTTGTTGCTCCTTTGCTTGCGCAAATAGGCAGCGGACTTGACACTATACCCAATGCTGAAATAGCTAAACGATGGTACCTGCTACAGTCAAAATACCAGGAAAAAGAAGGCGACCTGCTTTTGGCTAATCAATATTTGCACAAGTATATGGCGATGAAAGATTCGATGGGAGCCGCTAATAAGGGCGTATTGAGTGCCGATATTAAAAAAGAGTTCAGCTACCTTAAAACAGAATATGACCTTGACCTGCTTCAAAAGAAAGATGACCGGAAAAACTTTTATCTCATAACTGCCGCTGTTGCCGCTGTTATGTGCGGTATCATGCTTTTATTAATATGGAATAACTACACCCAATCGAGGAAGCACATAAAAGTTTTAGGAAGACTGAATACAAAAATGTCTGATAAAAACCTGCACCTGCAAAAAGCATTATCGGCACTGCAGCAAAGCCAGGAAGACAATAATCGCATGATGACCGTTGTAGCGCACGACTTGCGCAATCCTGTGGGCAGCATCGCTGCATCGAGCGGATTGCTATTAAAATATACCAATTATTTGCCTGAGCAACGCAGGATACTTGAAATGATTCATGCATCGGGCAATCATTCGGTAGAGCTGATACAGGATTTAATGTACACCAATCAAAACGTGCCGGCAAATGCCTACGGACCGGTTGACCTGCCTGTGCTTTTGTCTTTTTGTGTGGAAATGTTGAACATGGCTGCGGAGCAAAAAAAGCAACGGATCGTATTGCATTCTATCCCCGCAATTGTTCATGGCGACAGGGAAAGGTTGTGGCGTGTGTTTACCAACCTCATTGGCAATGCTATTAAGTTTAGTTCCGAAAATGAAGATATAGTGATTGAATTAACCCAAACCGATAAGATTGTTACCGTGGCGGTAAAAGACAATGGAATTGGAATACCGGACGAACTGAAGGAAAAAATATTCAGCATGACCGGCGATGCAAAACGTTCCGGTACAGCAGGTGAGCCTTCTTTCGGACTTGGGCTTTCCATCAGCAAACAAATTGTGGACGCACATAAAGGAGCAATATGGTTCGAAAAACGGGAGGAGGGAGGTACCATATTTTTTGTGTCGCTGCCGCTTAGCTAACCTGTGCTTCGCAGTTCCCATCCTGTTCCATACCTCAGGGGGCAGGCTTCCACCACCATTTTTCAAGCAGTTCTTTTTCTGTTAAGTGATCCGTCCCTTCAAGCGAAAAAGACCATATGGTGGTTGAAACAGCCATATTGTACTCGTCTTCTGCTCCAGTCCTTTCAATGCCGGTTACAATAAAAACTTTAATATCCGCTTCCTGTATCTTGTCGGCGCCAGTGCGCGAATCGGTATCAATAATGGTTTTGGGAGAGCCATTGGCAATCTTATCTCCTTTCTTTATCCGTACTATGTTTTCATTCGTTATCTTTTCCCACGGCATAGATATGGCTTTTCATTTACCAAATAAATAAATGTAGCATATACATTAAATATAGTAAATTTCCATGTTCAAGCCTCATCTTGCTACTATATTATTCTTTCACTTATTAGTCGCTTTTTTTCTTGAATATATCCATATAAAATAAACCCGATATTACTGGTTTGTAGTATCAGATTTACATTATTTATGCATAATGGTTTACAAATATCTTTAGTGATTGCCCTTACTTTTATGATATGAATAAGGCTCAATCCGGTTTACGCATATTAATTGCCGACGATTATCCAGCTATCCGGGAACGTTTGATTTATTTGCTTAAAGAGGCATTTCCGGCAGTAATTATTGGCGAGGCGTCCGATACAGACGGTCTTATTCAGAAAGCATTGAATGCCGAATGGGATCTGGTAATTTCTGATATTTCCATGCCCGGCGCCGGTGGCATAAAAGCGCTTAAATCTATCAAAAACGCAAAACCAGGTTTGCCGGTTCTGATCGTTAGCACCCATCCCTATACCCCTTACGCCAAAGAAGTGCATTCTGCAGGCGCCTCGGGTTACCTGGCAAAAGATGATATTCCTTTGTATATTATCGAGGTGGTTGAGCAGATCATTTCCAATGGCTTTTACACATCTTTTTATCCCGGCAGCCCGGGAGCGTTATGAAACAGCCGCGCCTGATTATTTTTTTGCGGTAACCGGCACCGTTACATCCAGCTTGGTAAAGTCGGAAGCTTTGCCCCTGGTTTTACCAATGCCATAATCTTTCCTGTTCACTTTAAAAGCACCCCTAAACACGCCCGAACCCTCCTTTTCTTCAAATACGAATGGGATGGTGATTGGTTTCTTAATACCGCGGATTTCAAGATCACCTTTCGCTTCATATCCTTTGCCAGCTTTTTTTACTTCCTGCGATGTAAAGCGAATCAACGGGTATTTTTCTGCATTGAACCATTTTTCGCCCTGGGCATGTTTGTTTTTTAAGCTGTTGCCAGTTTCAATAGAAGAAACTTCAATCTGTACATCAAACTTTGCATCTTCGGGATGCTTTGCATCGAATATCACGGTTCCTTTTAACGATTTGAAGCTGCCGCTGGCATATTTTCCCGAAAATTTAACTGCGTAGCCCTCTTTAATATGCCATGTTTCGAAACGAGCCATGCCAAAGGCAGCCAATGCAGGCAAAACGATGATCAGCAGTAAACGGGCTATATTGTTCATATATGTGTATTGCAAAAAAAGCTATGCCAAACATATCAAGAACACCGTATAATAACAATCGTTTTTTTACGAATCTGCCCAACAAAAACAGGAATGTCACAGGCTCTTCAGCTTACCTGTAAACATCCCTGCAAAAATGCCCACATTATTACAGCGGGCAATGTTTTATCTCTGTCATAAATATTATGAGAGGCTTGATTGTGAACAAGAATGAGGCCACTTTTAGCAAACTGCTAAAACAATTGAATGCAACCCACAAAGACAACCTGTCTTTTTTTTACCGGTGGTTAAATAATTTTACAATTTCTTCGTTTATGCGTGGGGTGTAAACTCCACATTGCTTATTGTCAGACCGCACACCATTTTGCTATCCAAAAAGATTTTGTCACCACAATGTAAAGCAGGCAAGGGTTGCAACGCCCCGGGCTTGTATTATTGAAGTGTTATAATTAACGGGAATACTTTTTGTGACAGATGGGTGCTCTTATATTTGCAATGAATAATTTTAAATCCAAGTAGCGATAAATATTCGGGAAAGATGAGTGAAAAAAATAAAAGCCTGGACCTTTTCAACAAGTTGATTGAAATTAATAAAGAAAGAATATCAGGATACGAAAAAGCAGCTTCGGCAACAGAGGCAATAGATGCAGATATCCGCTCCACGTTTATGCGCATGGCGCTCCAAAGCAAGCAATTCATTAAAGAAATAAAACAGCACGTGCCTTCCATTGGAAAAATAGCGCACGATACAGGCTCACTGGCCGTGGCTTTGGGCGCTGCTGTAGTGGATTTTACCACTGATATTACAACGCAAAACAGGAAGATGTTGCTCGATTTCTGCTTGTACATTGAGCAGGGAGCACAGAAAGCGTACGACACTATACTGGAGGCGCTGGATGAAAAAACTGTTTTGGTACCCGAAGTAGCAAAACTTGTAAAAAACCAGCGTGTTAAAATCGGGAAGTCCTTCGACAGTCTTCAATCTCTTGTTTCGTATAGGTAACTGCGTTAGTTAGTGCGATACGGCTTTTAAGCCGATTACCGATCCAATAAGGGTGGTAATAAAAAAGATACGCCAAAAATCAACAGGGTCTTTAAAAAGAAAGATACCGGCCAGCACGGTGCCAACTGCTCCTATGCCGGTCCATACCGCGTAAGCAGTACCAATGGGCAGCGTTTGAGTGGCTTTTATCAATAAGATCATGCTTACGGTAAGGCTTACCACAAATCCAATGTACCAGTAAACCGATGCGGAGCCTTGTGTTTCTTTAGCTTTTCCCAGGCAGGTGGCAAATCCAACTTCAAATAATCCTGCAATAATCAATATTAGCCAATTCATCTACATTGTTTTTAATGTTAAGCGATCAGCTGTCAGTAGTCAGCTATCAGCTGATCAGCAATTTCAAATCCCCGCAAAGTTCTGCTGGCGGCTGCAGAATAAATTATACAATTGATAAAAAATCAGCCTTTGCCTGCTCTTATCCTGCTGAGCGATACCTGCGTAATGCCGAGGTAAGAAGCAATGTGCCCCAACTGCACTCTTTGTAACAACTGCGCGTCATTTTCCACAAGTTCGTTATAGCGCTGCCTGGCAGGTTTGAACAGGCGCGATATGAAATGCTCTTCCGTTTTCACCAATGCTGTTTCTGCTAATTTTCGGCCCCAGTTTGCCAGGTAAATATCTTCGTTAAAAAGTGAGTGGAGCTGATGCGTTTTAAGATGATAAAGTGAGGCATCTTCCAGCAACTCTATCTGCTCATACCCTTTTTTATCGTGAATGTAGCTGTTGTAAGAAAATACAGCATCTCCCTCGCGTCCGAACCAAAAAGTAATTTCAACATCGTTGCTGAAGCAATAGGCCCTGGCCAATCCTTTTTGAATGAAATAGAGATCCGAAGCCTTTTTGCCGGCTTCGAAAAGATGCTGGCCTTTGGAGTATTGCACCAGCTCGGTAATTTCTGCTAGTTTCTGAAGCGAGGTTGCTGGAATGTTATATACCGATTGAATGATGTGGTCCAGTAACATATGTTCCGGTTTGTACTTAAAAATAAGCACACCGATCCATTTTGAATATTTATTTGTGAAAGACAGTGCTGGAGGTAACCAACTATTAATTCAGTTGATGGTTCATATTCATGGTTGCCAGGCTGGCGAGGCAGGTTTCGCATACGCTGCCACAAAAGGCAATTTCCGGCACATCGGCAAACTCATTGCATATTCTGGCAATGGTACGGCATTCAACCATACAGGCAACATGATGCTCCAGGGTAAAATTGCCCGAAGGATCCATTAGCTCTCTTGCAATGTTAAAGCAAGATCCGGCGCAGGCCTTAAACTGGTGGTAAAACGCTTTACTGTTTTTTCGCAAACAGTCCTGCAGGTGAATGGTGGCCTCGCAGATCATCCACGTCTTTAAAAGTGTTTCCACGGTGCTTTTAGTAAGGGTTGTGTTCATATGATATGGTTTTGATGGGGTGACGTATTGAGAAAAACAGCCTCCTGTTAACCTTTATCAATTACACTGCTGTTTTTTAGGAACGACGAAAAGGAAGTAAAAAGTATTTAGCCTGCTATAAAATTTTGAAATACATGCGTTTTCTGCGGAAAGGTTACCGGGAATTATACCGCCAAATTGCCGTATATTAGGGTATGGAAGTTCGCGAACCTGCCGTAGTTTACGGAAAGAAAAACTTTAGCATTGCCGAATACCTGGAGATAGAACAGGAGGCGTCAGATAAACATGAATATTACAGAGGAGAGATGTTTGCAATGGCTGGTGCTGGTCCCAAGCACAACATTATTTTTAAAAATATTTTCCGTGAGCTCGCCTATACTTTAAAAGGTAAGCCTTGTCAACCATACGGAAGCGATCAGCGGATTCACATTCCCGAAAATGGTTTATTTACCTACCCGGATATTTCAATAATATGTGGTGATATTGATACGTCAAAGGAAGACAAAGATTCTATCATTCATCCCGTAATGATCTTTGAAATCCTTTCGCCCTCCACACGGGATTACGACAGGGGAAGCAAGTTTACATTTTACAGGGCTATTGCTACCCTGAAAGAATACATACTTGTTGACAGCGATTCCATATCAGTTGAAGTTTTCAGGCTGAATGAAAACAAGTTCTGGCAGTTGGAGGAATACAATCAAATGAACCAGTCTTTACAATTGCAAACACTTGGCTTCAGCATACCCATTTCCGAGATATACGACGGAGTGAATATAAGTAAATAGGGAGACTAACGTTATTGGTCAGCCGCAATCTTATCGTAGCTTGCTACAATTCCTTTTATTAAAGACGAGCTGAAGCCCTGGTGTTCCATTTCGTTCAGGCCTGCAATGGTGCAACCCTTTGGAGTGGTTACTTTATCAATTTCCTGTTCGGGATGAGTATTCTTTGTGAGCAGCAGTTCTGCCGCGCCTTTTACGGTTTGCGCAGCTATCAGGCTTGCTGTAGCAGCATCAAAACCAATTTCAATGCCACCCTGTATATTGGCTCTTATATAACGCATAGCGTAGGCCGTGCCGCAGGCTGCCAGCACTGTTGCCGCATCCATCAGTTTCTCTTCTATTACCACTACTTTGCCCAACTGGTTAAAAATGTCTTTTACATAATCAAGCTGTTCGCTGCTGATGTCGCGCGCGCTCAGGCAGGTCATGCTTTCCTGTATGGCAATAGCAGTATTAGGCATTGCCCTTACAGTAGATATTTTTTTATTAAGCGCACTGTGAATATGCGTTGTGGTAACACCTGTCACTACCGATACAAGTACATGCTTGTTTTCATCGAACAGCAATTGCAACGAACCCAGCACATCATCTACCTGGAACGGTTTTACAGCCAGTATTACCAGGTCCGCAAAGCGTACTGCTTCGGTGTTGTCGTTGCTCACCAGCACCCCTTTTTCTTCAAGGCTGTGCAGCGTACGAATGTTTCTTTTGGTAATGAGCAAATGCCCGGGTTGCACAAAGCCACTTTGTATCAATCCTTCTGCAATAGCCGAACCCAGGTTTCCTCCGCCTATAATGGCAATTTTTTTATTCATTTCAATAATAGTTTCCTGTTGCCAGATAATTTCTTACATAATCGTTTACTCCCTCTTCCAGGCTGAAAAACGGAGTAGTATAACCTGCATTTATGAGCTTGGTCATATCAGCCTCTGTAAAATACTGGTATTTTTCGCGTATGTCTTCCGGCATATCAATAAACCTTATGTCCGGCTTTTTATCCATGCCCGCAAAGGTAGCAGCAGCAAGGTCGTAAAAACTTCTTGCTTTACCTGTGCCCAGGTTGTACAATGCCGATGCAGGTTGATGTTCCATCAGCCAGTAACAAACCTGCATCACATCTTTTACATACACAAAGTCGCGGAGTTGCTGACCGTCCCTATAGTCGCTCCGGTGCGACTTGAAAAGGTTTACAAACCCGTTCTTTTTTATCTGGTTAAAAGAATGGAAGATCACGCTTGCCATCCTTTCCTTATGATATTCATTGGGGCCGTATACATTAAAAAATTTTAAACCCGCCCAAAAAGGAGGAGCGCTGTGTTGCCGCAAAGCCCACCGGTCGAATTCGTTTTTAGAAACGCCATAAGGATTCAGTGGCTGTAATTTATCTACAATCGCATGATCATCTTTGTAGCCCAGTTCTCCTGCACCATAGGTAGCAGCAGAAGAAGCATATACCAGCGGGATATTATGGATGATACACACATTCCACAAATCCTGCGAATATTCAAGGTTTAGCCTTTCATGAACTTCGTAATCAAATTCGGTGGTATCGGTACGGGCGCCCAGGTGAAAAATGAAACTGATAGTTGGTTTATTATCTTCCAGCCAGTCAAAGAACAAATCTCTTTCAACCTTATGCAAAAACTTTTTGCCGGTCAGGTTCCCCGTTTTATCCACTCGCTCAAACTCATCTACCAGTATCAGGTTGTTAAAGCCTTTTTGATTAAGAAAGCTTACCATGCAACTGCCAATAAAGCCTGCCGCTCCGGTTACAACAATCGTATCATTAGGGGACGGAATATTTTTACTTTCTTTTGAATAAGCCATGCATTACTATTAATATAGGATGGTGCAAGTTACAGAACAGGCACAATATAAAGTGAATAATGATCGTGCTGCAGCGCAGGTTGTAAAAAAATCAACCTGCGCTCGCAGCGAAAGAGACATCTCCCGCGAATTGTGAACCTTGTTAAAACAATTTAGTGATTTACAACCGGCTCGTGATGCCTCGACTACGCTGCCAATGACATGTTTTTCAGTATGTGCTTTTTGTTACTTTTTTGCGGAAAAAAGTAACGCAAAAAGCCGCCCGAAATCGATTGCGGCCGATTTCGTCCCGCAAGGCGGGATTGATTAAGCTTTAGTACTACTGTGAACTCAACAACAGAATCTTGAAATGCTTCTGCCAAATCATTACCGACTTGGAGCGTACCAATTCGAAGGCCAGGGTAGTATATACCGTTTGTCATTTTCAAAGAGCTTTAGTGCCACTAATTATTTACTCGACATGACGCGAAGACGCGTACGAGCAACCGCCCACCTCCGCGTCATGTCGAAAACGAAGCGTAGCGGAGTTGAGACATCTCCCGCCAGTTATGAACCATGTTAAAATTATTAAACTGCTTTAATACCCAGAGGGGATACCTCAGCTACGCTCAGCATGACGCGAAGGAATATCTTGGCTATGCCCCACATGTCCGAGGATGAGCTTGGGACAAAGTAGCAATCATAAGTTTTTCGTAAGCTCGTTGGCAAGGTCGCGGAGCTTTTCTGGTGTTTGATAGCCTGTTACGCGGTTGATTTCTTTGCCTTTTTGATAAGTAATGATAATCGGGATGCCTGTTATATTCAGGCTTTGAGCCAATGCTTTTGCTTCGTCTACATTAATGCGGTGCACCGTTACTTTTCCCTTGAACTGTTTCGTCAGTCTTTTTATAGACGGCTCCATCATTCGGCAAGGCGCACACCAGGGAGCATAAAAATCTACCATCAACCGCTCGTGGTTATTCAGAAGGCTGTCGTACTGCGCTACTGTAAACATGTCTTTTACCGGCTCTGTTCCCAACTTTTCTACTGGCAAGCTTTTGTTTTCCCAGCTTAAAATGCCGCCTTCCAGGTCGTATACATTTTCAAAACCCATTTGCTGCATGCGTTTGGCGGCGTCCGCACTTCTTGCCCCGGCTTTGCAATACACCATCACAGGGATAGTTTTATCAAGACTGCCTATTTTTTCGGCAAAATCCGCATCGTATATATTGATGTTTTTTGCACCGTGCAGATGACCTGCCTGAAATTCTTCGGGGGTTCTGACATCAATTACCTGTTTCGCTTGTACGGAGTCGAGTGTTTTTTTAAATACATCCGCGGAAACTTTCTGTACTTTTCCTGATTGTCCAAATGCATAAGTTATGCACATAACGAGGCAGGCTATGCCCCATACCATTGTCTTTTTCATTTAGTTACTGTGTTGTTGTATAACTTGTTTAAGGTGATCAACCGGCACAACGCCCGACTGTCGCCATAAAATTTTTCCATTCCTGAACAAAATAAGTGTAGGCACCCCCTGCACCTGGTAGGCATTGGCGGCAGCGGGATTTTTATCTACATCTATCTTGATAATAGTAGCGGCATCTCCAATAGATTCTTTTAACTTTTCAAGCATGGGAGACATTACCTTGCATGGTCCGCACCAGGTAGCAAAAAAATCAACCAGCACAGGCTTGTCGCCACCAATGAGTTCTCCAAAAGTTGCCATAATAATCCTGTTTACTGTGAATGAATGGTTCGCTGTTGACAATGCAAATGTACGCATCATCTGGCAGTTGAAACGCTTACCAGCTTTACAATAAGGCTGACTGCTTTTTTAAAAGGTTGTTAAGGTTCCAACTTTTAAAAAGTTGGAAACATTACTGAAATGCTGCTAAAAACTGTTCCTTGTAAGCTGGCGACAGTTCCACTTCGTTGCCATCGTTCATCACCACATAACCCCCGGCGCCTTTATGGTAGGCTTTAACAAAATGAACATTTATTACGTGCGACTTGTGAATGCGTATAAAAGGGAAAGGCAGGATATCTGTAAAGTGTTTCAAAAACCGACAAACCATTCTTTTGGTTCCATCTTTTAAATATACATCGGTAAAATTGCCGTTTCCCTTCAGCCGAACAATCTCTTCTATTTTTACCACTTCAAATCCGTCGTTGGTAGGCAAAATAACCTGTTGCCGCTCGGGCCTGGTTTCTTTAAAGTTTTCAATAATAACCTGGTTGCGGTTAACCAGTTGATGATTTTGCAGTTGCTGCTGCACTTTATTTACCGCTATTACCAGCTCTTCTATGCTAATGGGTTTCAGCAGGTAATAAGCTGCACTCTGGTTCAATGCTTTCAGTGAATATTCGGAAAACGCAGTAACAAAAATTGTTTCAAACTGCAAATCCTGGCAGCCATTCAGCACATCAAAGGCGTTGCCAAAAGGCATTTCTACATCCAGGAAAACCAACTGCGGTTGCAGGCTGTGCAATACTTCAATAGCCTGGTTGCAGTTTTGAGCGGTGCCAATCACTTCTACCTGCGGGCAAAATTTTTTCAGATAGCCGTTCAGGGCAGCCCTGGCAGCTTCTTCATCTTCTACAATTACAGCTTTTATTTTTTGCGACTGTATCATTTTTTTGTAATTACAGGTATGCTGATTGTTACACGGGTACCCGTTGCCCCCTCATCATTTATTTCTTCTACTTTCATTGAAATATTTGTTTTATAAATTTTATTCAGCAAATCAATCCGTTCTTTTGTATTGTCAATTCCTCTCGATTGCTGTTTTTTTTGATTGTCTGTTTTCAGCAGTCTGCTTTTGGCAATGCCTATGCCATCGTCGGTAACGGCAACTTCAAGTAATGCTCCTTTTTTCAGGAACGACAATTGCAATTTTCCCTTGCCCTCTTTATACCTCAGTCCGTGCCATACTGCATTTTCAATATGCGGCTGAATAAGCATGTTGGGGATTAAGGTCATGTCTGTATCAATTTCTTTGTCCAACACAATCGTGTAATCAAATTTCTCGCTGAATCGCTGGTGTTCAAGTTCAAGGTATTTTTTCAGTTGGTCTGTTTCCACCGTCAGCGTTACAAGGTCCTTGCCCGAATTTTCCATTACGTTGCGCATAAGGCTGCTGTATGAAGTAAGATATTTGTTTGCTTCCAGCTCCTTGTTTTCGGCAATGTATTGATTGACGCTGTTCAGGCTGTTGAATATAAAATGCGGGTTCATTTCTCGTCGCAACGATTGCAGCGCTATCTTTTTGTTTTTTATCCTGATAGACTGCAATGCGCGCATAATGAAAAAAAGCAGTAACCCCATTAACACTATTGATCCCAGCAAAAAATAATTGAACCTGTTTTTTTTTTGCATCAGTTCATTTTGCAGCACTTTTTCTTTTTCAAGTTCCTTAATCCGCTCTTCTGTTATTTCAAACAACCTGGCGTCTATCAAAGAACTGTCTCTTTTTATAATAGAATCGAGGTTGGTAAGAAATGTTTGATATACCCTGTTTGCTTCAGCGCTTTTATGCTGTTCTTTATAAAACGTTGCCAGCAGCAAGGCGCTGTTTTTAGCTTTGCTGGTATTGCCTGCAGTAACCGATAAATCATAAGCATCCTGGAGCAATAAACCGGCGCGCTGATAATTGTTGTTTTGTTGATGCAGTTTTGATAGCAACTGGAGCTGTTCAATTTGCTGTGCTATATCATTTGATTTTTTTGATTCGGCTAAAACATTTTCGGCAAGAGTTATTGCCTGGCTGATTTGATTGTTAGATACGTATACCTCAGCCATTTTATTACTGATAGAGGCTGCTTTTTTAGGATCGGGGTTAAATTCAATCGCTATCTTAAGATTTTCCAACGCTCCTGTTGTGTTGTTTTGCTTTATTTGCGATTCGGCCACCTGCTTGTATGCATCAGCCGCTTCTTCATTTTTGCCTGTGGTCGTAAAAATAACAGCGTTTTTTTGCGCCAGGGTTTGCTGCTCCTGCGGATCAACGGTGCGTAACCGGTTGGCATCGTTTAAGTTCACTTTTTCCAGGGTGGTATCAAGCGCTTGCTGTGCTGCAAACTGGTAGTTTTTAATTGCAGGAGCAATTTTTTTCTGGAACTCCTGTGCTTTGGCCAGAGTGCGCAAAACAGCCGCTTCTTCATTTTTTTTACCCAGCCTGTTATAAATATCCTTTGCTTTGTTCAGGTAGGCTTCACCTTTAGTATAATCCCCTTTGTTTATTAATTCTTCCCCTAGTGTTTCATATTCTTTGGCTATTTGCAATTCATTGTCTGTAGACAACGACTTTCTTAAGCTTTCGGCAGCCTTTCCCACTTTGCTGCTCCTGCTTTTTTTGTTGTAGGTAGAATCCTGTGCGCTAAGGGCAGATGGCAGCCCCAGCACTAAAAAGAAAGTATAACATATGATAACTGAACAACGCATGCGATGCTGTAAGTGTTGTAAAAATAGAACATTTAAAATGTATCACCGTTGGTTTCACCCAGTCAGCCAGGCGTTTCACCAAGTGGAAGAAAAACAGAAAAACAGCCGTTCTATTTTTGAATCATCACCAAAAAATTTGGCTATGAAAGTAAGATTATTAACGGCAATTTTATTATCAGCAACACTGGCATTTGGCAACTGCGGGTTGCCCTCTACCAGGGGGGAGCAAGTGCAGGCACCGGTTTTAGAAGTTCCGCAACCCGAAAAGAATAAGTCGGACAATACACGCATACAGGTAGCACTGTTGCTGGATACATCGAACAGTATGGATGGTTTGATAGAACAGGCAAAGTCGAGATTGTGGAATATCATCAATACCATCACCACCCTTAAATACCAGGGCAAAGAACCTGTAGTAGAGATTGCTTTGTATGAGTATGGCAACGATGGGCTTTCGCAACGGTCCAATTATATACGGCAGGTAACACCTCTCACCAACGATCTTGATCTCATTTCTGAAAAACTGTTCGCATTGCGCACCAACGGCGGTAGTGAATATTGCGGAGCCGTTATTAACGAGGCAATGAAAAAGCTTACTTGGGGAAAAGACAAAGCAGACATGAAGCTTATTTATATAGCAGGCAACGAACCATTTAACCAGGGCAATATTAGTTATAAAGAAAGTATTGCTGATGCTTTGCACAACGATGTTTTTGTGAATACTATTTTTTGTGGAGACAGGATGGAAGGCATCGAAACATTATGGAAAGATGGCGCTGATAAGGGAGGAGGTAAATATTTTAATATAGATTCAGACCAACGGATAAGGTTTGTTGAAACTCCATACGATGTTCAGATAGAAGCATGCAACACCAGGCTGAACAATACGTACATAGGATATGGAGTGCAGGGCAGCCGGAAAAAAGAAAACCAGGTTTTGCAGGATAACAATGCCCAATCCATTCATAGGGGAAATTATGCCGAAAGAATTGTGAGCAAATCAAAATCGGCCTACAAAAATAAAACCTGGGATATGGTTGATCTTGCTAAAGAAGATTCAACTGCAATTACCAAAATGAAGGCAGAAGATCTGCCGGAGGAGTTCAAGGGTAAAACCAAAGTTGAAATAGAGGCAATAGTAGCTGAAAAGGCAGAAGAAAGAAAAGCAATTCAGAAAGAGATTGCTACATTATCTGTAAAGCGGCAGGAATATATTGATAAGCAGAGCAAAGCAGCTACCGTGGGAGACGATTTAGGCAACGCCATCAATTTGTCGATTCGTGAACTAGCAGGCAAAAAAGGCTATACTATTGAGTAGTAATGATTACATCCGATAGTACAGCAGAACCGGATGGTTAAAACAAACGTAGAAATGAAATGTAAATTTTCAGGTGGCATAGCAGGGTGGTTTTTAATATTTAGCCAGGCTTTGCATGCCCAGCCGTTAAAAGATCTGGTTGCAAAATTTGAGTCACTGAACAATCTGACCTACCAAATGACGCTTAAACAAAAGGATGTTTTCAGTGATTTGATATTCAGTGATACGATACAGTCCAGCTTTGATTTATCAGGCAAAAAAGAATGGTTCAAAATAAAAGGGACTAAAATTGAGGAGGTCTATGACGGCAGTAAATTGGTTAAGCTGGATTGGAGCAATCGTACTTACCGCATTGCAAAGAGTATTGAAAATTCAATTTTTTTATATGAGTCGCTTCCGTATATAATAAATTCCATAAAACAGGGCATAAGCGATGATTTGCCAATCGAACTTAAAGAGGATTCCGTAATTGACGGAAAAGAATATTCCTATTTGAAAATGACGGAACTGGACACCATAAAAAACGGCAGACGGGTATACCGGACAGTAAACCTGTTAATTGATAAAGAGAACTATTTGCCGGTTTATTGCAGGAAGGATCATGCAGGATTTATAGACGGCACGGATATTTTCGTGTATACTTACTCAGAAATGAATTTTGGAAATTACGAATTGGACAGAACGAATTTTACAGACATATTGTCGATAAAAGTTCCATCTGAATTTGTAATGGAGAAACCCGAAGTGTCAAAACAACTTTTGAAAGAAGGGACCCAGGCTCCTGAATTATATTTGAACGATGCATCCGGGCATCCTTTCAGGTTGACAAACAGGAAGGGAAATGTTGTTTTGCTGAATTTTTCTTTTAACAGTTGTGCGCATTGTGTTGAGTCAATTGCCATGTTAAATGGCTTGTACTCAAAATATGGGAGAAACAATTTTTCGATTGTAACCATTAACCCCCTGGATACAAAAGAGGCGATTCAGATGCACAACAATAAGTTTAAAGTGAAGTATCCCATTTTTATCAATGCCGATGAACATACTCAGAATATTGATAACTACAATGTAAACAATTACCCAACCTTCTACCTGATTGACAAGGCAGGAAATGTTATAAAGGGATTTGAAGGGTATTACAAATCATTGGACGAAGAGCTGGATAAACTTATTCAAAATCACTTGTGAAAACGAACAGTTTTTAACCAACCAATAGTAAAAAGGTATCCAACTTTTTAGAAAGTTGGATACCTTGCTGGTGAAAGCTAATGGCTGATAGCTGAAAGCTCCCAGCTCCCTATTTCGTTTTCAACTCAATATTCAGTATTTGCTGATTTCGCATCACGGTTAAGGGTATGCGCCCCGTCCAGTTCAGAGACTGGTAAATATCCATGAGCTGCTTTACATCTTTCACTGGTTTCCCATCAGCCGTTCTAAGCACATCTTTATTTTGCAACCCGGATAAGGAGAGCAGGCTGTTATCCGGCGCCGATAATATGACCACGCCGGTTTCATCGGGAAGCCCGTAAGCTGAGCGGTCGCCCAAACCGTCTACCGATTTTACCGATCCACCTAAAAAAGATACAGGCACCGATTTGTCTGCCAGTCCCGCATCCGTAATAAGTACGGGTATTTGCGGTTGCTGCGCTATTTTTTTGAGCGATGGCTTTTGCACGCCAAACTCATTCATGGGAAAATTTTTGAAGCCGGTTTTTAATGCCGGCGATGTCGCAGCCACCGTATAATCTCCTTTGGATGGATTTACAAACATAGGGTCGCCTGCAAGGCTGTGTTCATCGGTACCCCTTGATTGCGCATCGCGCAATGCGGCGGTATCCAGGAATAAATTGTTGTCGATCTTTTTTCCCCAATCACTTACCTGTATGGGCGCATATTGCTTCATCACAATATTCCGCTCAAACACATCGCCACTGTTTTTAAACCATACATGCGGGTGAAAAGAATTGTTGATCATGATATTGTTTTCAACAATGCGGTAAAAACCTTCTCTCAGTTTCAAACCTCCGTTCAGGCAAAGGTTGTTGTAAATATGATAGTTCGATGAGCCATCATCCAGGTCTATATCCCATCCATGATCGCAGCGGAAGCGGTTGTTGCGGATGATGGTTTGCTTTTGTGCATCCAGCAAAATCAGCTCTGGGTGAACGGCGGCTATACTATCCATGTATTTCCTGTCGGGCGCCCAAAAGCGATCCCGCCCCCAGGAGTTGAACGATCCGTGATCGCCGGTTTCTCTAACGGTATTGAATACGTCGTTGAACTCCAGTATATGTCCGCCAAAGCAGCCATCGCCAATATTAATGCCAGCTCGCGAGGTTTGGTAAATACTGTTATGGCTAACCGTAATGTCCGATGCCACCTGTATCTGCACACCGGTTGCCTGCTTTTCAATATCGCCCAGGTCGTGAAAAAGATTATCGGCTACCACGCAATGTTGTGGAAAGTTATTGGTGAGCGGTCCCGGGGTTTTGTCGAGTTGCCCGTACGGAACAAAATTTTCATAACCATACGAAGGAGAACGAACAGCTTTGGTATCGCCGATAAAACAAACAGCATTGGCGCCGGTATTGTAAATATGGCAACCGGTAATAGTATCATGCCTGTTATAATTGCTCACCATGATAGCGTTGCCGCCAACACCTTCAAACACACAGTCGGATATTTTGCAGTGTTCTGTTCCATCCATTAGCACAACGCCACCCCGGTAGATCGTCCAGTCGCTGCGCAGCAATGGTTCCTTCGTATCCATGAAACTTCTTTCATTGTGCGCAAACTGTATCCCGTTAATGGTGATGTGTCTGAGCGGATGGTTTTCCGTTCCTTTCAGCTCAATGGTGTTTTTAAGTTGTGCCACTTCTATGGTTGCTTTTGCAATAGCCATTCTTTTGGGCGGATAGTAATACAATATGTTCTTTTTGCGGTCGAGCCACCACTCACCGGGCGCATCCAGCTCCTCAAAAATATTTTCAACAAATCGAAATTGCTCATGCATTTTATTAGGCCGGTTGTTTTGCCAGCCACCTTCCATTTGCAGCTTTCCTTCGCTATCGGCACCGGTTATGCGATAGTGAAAGCCGCCCCATTCGTAAGCGTGCAGCGCATGAATATAGCCGCCCACCGGATCTTTCCATTTTTTTACGCGCTCCGGTGCAATGGCATCTTTGGCGGTGCCATGAAATATCCGCGCGGTGGAATCATAGTTCGGATAACGCGCCAATGGTTGCAGCTTGTTATCAGCATACATTCTTTCAAATACCAGTCCCGCAGGCACAGTTGCCATGTAGATGCCATTTTTCCAAGGCTTCCATTGCAATGGCAGTTTCTTGCCGGCGCTGATCGTTACAGGCTCGTTGCTATATGTTGTTATTTGTAAAGAGGAAGGCTGAAATGTCGACGCGTTTATCGCAATTGTATTGTCGATATAGTATATGCCTTTACGCAAAGCAACGATCACCTCTTTTTCTTTTTGCGCTGCTGCCAATGCAATGGCTCGTTGCAAAGTTTTAAGGGGTTTATTGAGCGTGCCCGGATTTTTATCGTTGCCATTGGTTGCCACATATAGCTTTACCTGGGTCATCCCGGGCAGCATTGCCATCAAAAAAATAAAGTTCAGCAGGGTTTTTCTAAATAGTAGTTGCATGGTTGATTGTTGTTTATTGAGACGTTGAAACATTTTTGCCAAATTAGTGCTTCGTGGGCAATATAGCCTCTTTCAATTGTTTCAAAAGAGTATAAGTATGCGGAGAAATGCTTCCGTCCTGGTAAATGCGTACGTTCATTACTGGTAGATTTTTTCTGCGCACTGCCTCTTTTACGATCTTAACCAGGCTGTCGCTCGAAAGCAACGGAGGCGGTATTTCCTCGTTGGGCTGTGTATGTGTCCAGTCTCCTCGCTCCATCAACCCACAAAAAGTTGCTTTTAATCCTTGTTGAGGGCCCGAAATAAAATAACCGTCTCCGCCAACGGGCAAATGAGGATTGTTTACTCCCGCCGAACGGAGTGTTATACCATATTCTCCTCCAAAAAAATCCTGGAAATCGGTGAATCGTGGATAGATCCATGAGTTGTATCCTATTACCATATCGCTGTCGTATTGCTTCACCGCAGTGGTAATAGCCTCAAACGGCGCGCTGTACGGATACATCGCCATTCCATCGTCAATCCATAAGCCGGCAATTTTGTGGGCATACCGTTCGCCTATCTCCCGGTAAATGGCAATCATGTTGTCCAGATAAAAAGTTGTTCTTGCTGAATCGTTTTTTTTCCAACCCAGCCAGTCCATCCGGAAATTGCAATATACCAGCAATTTAATATCGTGTTGATTAAGGGCATTTGCCATGTCCATTATCAGGTCACGGGCAGTAGTGTTGCCGGGCACGATCTGATCCAGCGTTTTTAAAGGAGCAGGAAAAGTTGGCGCCGCCCAACTGGTAGTGAGCACTATAAAGTCAGCGCCTGTGTTTTTTACCATGTTGGCAAATGCAGCAACATCAAAGTCTTTCACCGCCTGTGCGTACGATTTTGCTTCGCCCGACCGGGGCTGGCTGCGGGAGTTCCAGTGAAAGAACAATCCATACGCTGCTTCGTTTAGCCATGAAGGTTTACTCCTGAGTTTTTCGGCTGCTGCGTTTTTTGCTGCCCATGTTTTTCCGGTTGCAAGTTCCAGTGAGTAGATACTGATTTCCGTTTCGGGATTTTCAGTGTCTGAAATCATTCGTAAATGAAGCTGTTGCCCGCCTGCCTCCAGTAGCAAGGAGTCGGGGAAAAATACCTTGTTCCATTCCATCGTAGTAAGGCGAACCTTGCTTGTATGTTTTCCCGAACTGATCTCCAGCACAATAGGTTCCGTTGCGTTTTTAATTTCTATCAATGCGGCTGCCTGGTAAAAATCTTTTTTCTCTACGTTCAATGCCCAGGTAAATGACTGGGTTTTGTTTTTCCAGCCAGGCACCGCGAAAAATTTGGGGTCTTTGTCTGTGTTTTGATAGGGATGGTGTGCCAGCCCGCCTTTGAGTTGTGCACTGGCAGCAGGCAATATCAGTACTTCGCCTGTTCGTAGCTGTTGTGCCTGCAAAGCCTCACACAGCAATGCTATTGCAAACAGTATGATAATCCTCTTCATTTTTTGTAGCTAAATCGTTAAATGAATAAACAGTGAACGATCATCCACCTATGCAATGCCCATGCACGAGGTGGATGATGTTCGTGTTGTTTTAAATGCTTATTCGTAAGCAGGATTCTGTGGTATATTGTTGTTGGTAATTTCGTTGTCGGGTATATACCATGTGTTGTTGTATGCTCCTATGGGATGAACCAGATCACTTCCCCTGATGGTTTGAATTTTGCTTAACGTATTGGTCCTTTTCAGGTCGTACCAGGTACTGCCTTCTAAATGCAATTCCCATTTTCTTTCCATCAGCACAGCCTCTCTGAATGCATCTTTGCTCAGCCCCGAAAGATCGGGCACGTGGGTTGGATCGGATTTATTGATGCGTGCTCTTTCCCTGATGGTGTTAATGTATTGATAAGCATTGCCGGGACCGTTGATTTCATTTTCTGCCTCTGCTGCTATCAAATACATTTCGGCTAGCCGTAACAGAGGGATTGTATATTCAAGCCTTCCCGCATTGGCAGTAATGACACCGTCGTCTATCCAATCGAGGTTTACAAACTTGTGAAAGAAGGGTGCCAAGGTTCCGCTGGGCGCTGCATAATTTTCTTTAATGCCCCATGCTTTTCGTTGATCGCCGTTGGCAAAGCTGTTAATGAACCAGGCAGCAGGTGTTAGTATGTACACGTAACCCGGGGCTGTGGCGCTGTTTTGCATCAATGGATTGCCGCCAACACCGGGCTGATAGGTTTGTTCCCAGATACTTTCAGTGGTATAGGTTGTGTTGTGAAAAGTTTCCGCATAATCGTCGTTCAATGCAAACCGGTTGGAGTTAATAACGGCTAGCGCTTTGTCTTTAGCGTTAGTGTAATACTGTGTTTGATTGAGCGGGTTGCCAGCCATTGTTAAATATACTTTCGCCAGCAGCGCACTTGCTACCAGCTTGTATACCCTGCCTGTTGCGGGTGCATTGTCTGGCAAGTTGGCTTCGGCAAAATTGAGGTCGTCCACAATCAGGTTGTAAACCTCCTGCTGCGGGCTTCTTTCAATCTGCACATTCGTTAAATCTTCCAATGGTTCGGTGCGCAAGGGCACGTCGCCAAACAATTGCACCAGTTGAAAGTAAGCATATGCTCTCAGGAAACGCGCTTCTGATGAGAATGTATTTTTTTGAGCCTCTGATAAGATCGTTGATTCACCTATTTTTTTCAAAATGAAATTGGCGTCTTTTACAATCGCAAAATGGTCGGACCAAAGTCCTCTTACATTGTAAAAGAATGGCTGATGGTTGTTCTGGTAAACAGGTAATCCCTGCTCGTATGCGCCAGATACCGTTCCTATTATATCGCTGAAGCTTTCTCTCGATAACCAGTTGTTGCCGCCAAGTGTGGAAGGAATGGATCTGTAAATACCCATTACCGTTAGTTCGTAGCTGGAGGGCGAAGTGTAAAAAGCATCGGGGCTTACGAATGTTTTAGGTTTTTCTTCCAGTATTTTTTTGCAGCCTGGTAAAACCGTTGCCGCCAGCAGGAAATATGTAATTATTTTGAAAGTAATTTTCATGACAATGAGTTTAGCAGTTAAAAATTGAGTCTTACGCCACCCGTTACAGCTTTTGTTGCCGGGTAATTTCCCCTGTCCCAACCATTGATGGTTGCCGCCTGCCACGATGCTTCGGGGTCATACCCGGAATAGTTGGTGATAGTCAGCAGGTTTTGTGCACTTATGTATACCTGTAACGAAGAAATTTTCAGTGCATTTGTAACAGTGGCAGGAAAATCGTAAGCGAGTGTTATATCACGCAAACGGATATACGAACCGTCTTCTACCCACAAGCTGTTGGCATAATCTCGTATATCGTTACCGCTGTTGGCGCTCGGCTTATCAAACTTGTTGGCTCCTTTGCCGGGCTGCCAGCGGTTTTCGTAAGCTTCCCTGCTCGGCGTCCACTTACCGTTGAGCGTGATGTTATATTTCCTGAATTCGTTGGCAATATCATTCCCATATGATCCTACAAAAAGAAAGGAAAGGCTGAAATTTTTATAGGAAAGACTATTGCCAAAGCCAAAAGTGAACTTAGGTTCAAAACGGGTAAGAATAATGCGATCATTGCCATCAACAACACCGTTGCCATCTGTATCCTGAAATTTGTAATTGCCTGCTTTTTTAGTCGGCTCACCATTGGCTACCGCTTCTTCATCACTTTGATATACGCCTAACACTTTATATCCATACAACTGCTGCATGGAGTTGCCGATCAGCATAGGGAACCAGTTGCCGCCGGTGCCTACTTCTTTATACGTAATCGGGTTTCCGAGTGCGTCTTTGCCAAGGTCAATCAGTTTGGTACGATTGCTGGTGAAATTGAATGTTGAAGTCCACTGTACGCCTTCCCCTCTTAATATATTGGCGCTCACCTGGAATTCAAAACCTTTGTTGCCGGTTGAACCTGCATTCTGCAGCACACTTCCAAACCCGGTATTCGGGGGCAGGGTAACGTTCAGCAAAAGGTCTTTTGTTCTTTTGCTGTAATAATCTGCTGTAATCTGCAAGCGCTCATTAAAGAGTCCCAGGTCCAAACCAATATCCAATTGGCGGGTAGTTTCCCATTTCAACGAGCTGTTTTCGAGCCGGCTCGAAAAGTAAGTGGTAGTAGCCGTGTTGTTGAAAGTAATGTTGGTGGTAGATAGCTGACCGAGCGTTTGATAAGGCGATATGGCCTGGTTGCCCGATATACCATAGCTTGCCCTCAGCTTGAGGTTAGAGATGGCTCTTATACCTTGCATGAAAGATTCTTGCGAAACACGCCATGCCACAGCGCCCGAAGGGAAAAAGGCATATTTGCTGCTTTCGCTGAATTTAGATGATCCATCGTACCTGCCCGTTACCGTTAGCAAATATTTTCCGTCGAAAGAATAGTTGATACGTCCTAGATATGATAACAATCTGAAGTCTGTCAGTCCGGAATTGGTATTGGTAGGTCTTACACTGGCCGCTGCAAGATTGTTGTTCAGGTAAATATCGGTAAGAAAGCCGCTGAAGGTTCCGCTGTTCAAGTTTTCAGACCGGTTTTCCTGGAAAGTAATACCACCCACTGCATCCAGGCTGTGCTTGCCAAATTTCTTTGCATAGGTAAGCAGGTTTTCGTTAACAAATGCCCAAGAGTTGGAGTAGTTTTTTGAGGCACCACCGTTAACGAATAAACTTAGTGAGCTGGGCGCGTAGTAATCTGTCTTCGACCAGTTGTTGTCTACGCCCGCGCTTAACCGAAGTTTCAGGTCTTTAGTGATGGCATAAGAAAGTACTACGTTCCCGATGATGCGCAAAGACTTGTTAGGTCTGTATTCCTCTCTTGCCATTGCGTAAGGGTTGGTTTGCCCCCAAGGCACACCGGTAAAAATGGTGTACTTGCCATTTGCATCGTATATACCTTGCGTGGGTGGCATTACCATAGTTGTAAAAGGCACGCCACCACCACCATCGGCATTGAAGTAATTGTTTTGAAAGAAGTTTGATTGCTGCAAAGAGAGGCTCACATTGGCAGTGATCTTTTCGCTGATCTTTTGATCGAGGTTGCCCCTGAAGGAAAAGCGTTTGAAGTTGGAATTCTCGATGATGCCATCCTGGTCAAAGTAGCCGAACGATGTATAGTATTTGGTTCCGGCAGTTCCACCAGATATAGAAAGATCGTGGTTTTGTACGGGGGCGGTATTGTAAACAAGATCCTGCCAATCGGTTCCTTTGCCTGCAAGAGAATCTATCTGCGTTTGGGTCCAAACCTGCGCCAGTCCATCGTTAGCTGCTACTTCATTTTGAAGCATCGCAAATTCCTGTGCGTTGATAACATCCATCTTTTTACGCAAGGTTTGAACGCCATAATAGCCACTGTAAGTAACGCGTGCTTTGCCTTCTTTCCCTTTTTTGGTGGTGATCATAATGACACCATTGGCGCCTCTCGATCCATAAATAGCAGTAGACGAAGCATCTTTTAATACCTCAATTGTTTCTATATCTGATGGATTGAGTTGCGCTGTCAGTCCATCGAGCGGAAGACCATCTACAACATACAGTGGATCGTTGCCTGCCTGTATTGAATTTGTTCCTCTTATTTTTATGGAAACTCCTTCGCCTGGTTGCCCCGAACGTTGAATAACCTGCACGCCGGGAGCCTGTCCCTGCAAGGCACCCGCAACATTGGATATGCCCTTTACCTGGGTAATTTTTTCAGACGAAACGGAAGAAACAGCACCGGTGAGATCCGATTTTTTTACCGAACCGTAGGCAATTACCACTACTTCGTCGCCTTGCTGCTCGTTTGGCTGAAGTGTTATTTTGAGATCTGTTCTTCCTCCAGTGTTTATTTCCTGCGCCACAAATCCTACAAAAGAAACAATCAACACACCTGAATTGCCGGGAATGTTCAGGCTGAATTTTCCGTCTCCATCTGTGGTGGTTCCAATATTGCTGCCTTTTAAACGAACGGATGCGCCTGCCAGCGGTTCCCCGGTACTGTTAGTAACGGTTCCGCGTACGTCGATAACTGCTTGTTCCGGGGCCGCGATCTGGGGAATATTGAGCCTGATTTTTTTGGGTGATATTACTATTGTTTGTGCAACGATAGCATATTCCACCGGCAGGTCGGCAAAACACAAGTCGAGCGTTTCCTGTATGCTTGCGTTCTTTACGGAGAGATTGATTTTGGGAGCCTGCCGGAGCAATGTTGTTTTGTAAAAAAAACTGTACCCCGTTTGTTTCCTGATCTCTTTGAAAACTTTTTCAAGCGAAGCATTTTGTACCGAAAGAGAAATGTTTTGAGAAAACCCTGTGGCGCTGGCATTAAGGCAAACAGCCAATAGTAAGATCGCAGTTAGTTTCATAACCCTCATGATTAACACAGGTGGAAGCAGTCGTTTGCCCCACTTGCGGGCTTGGTTAAATTGCATAGTTTTGTTGAGTTTTTGGTTAAACAATAAGCGTTCCTGTCAATGTATGTTTACTTGTTTACCAGAACTATTCCCGGGAGCGTTCCAGCGCTCCCGTTTTGTTGGCAAACAAGTTAAATCCCGTTATCATCCTCCCGTTATCACTACTCTCTTGTTATCGAGCCAGTATTTTACTCCCGCCAGCTTCAGTATCTGCATCACCTCCGACAATGTGGCCCGCCGTGGTATGGAGCCATTATAGCGCGCCTGCGATGCAGTGCTTTCGAACTGTACATCTACGTTATACCATCGCGAAAGTTGCCGCATAATATAAGGCAGGTCATCGTCGCTGAATTCAATCATGCCATTCTTCCAGGCAATTTCCTTGTCAATGTCAACCTCCTTCACTTTTAATTGTTGTGTACTTTTTTGCAGGGCAGCCTGCTGCGATGGTACCAGCGCCGTGGAAACAATACCATTGGTGATCTTTACTTTTCCTTCGGTAAGGGTGGTTTTTATATATGCCTCGTCGTTGTAAGCCATTACGTTAAACTGCGTGCCGGTAACGTTTACTTCCATCCCGCTGCGCGTAATTACTTTAAAAGGTTGCTTTGTATTTTTTGCTATTTCAAAATAAGCCTCTCCGTCGAGGTAAACTTTCCTTTCCGATTCCACAAATCGTGTTGGAAATCTTAATGACGAAGCTGCGTTTAGCCACACTTTGCTTCCGTCGGGCAATACAAGCTGGTATTCCGCCCCACGCGGTATGTTCAATGTATTGTAAAAAACTTTGCTGTTTGCGCCTGTAGCATTGTTATATACTATTTTGCCTTGTTGCTTATCTATAATAGTACCATCTGCTTCTTTGAGCTGCGTTACAGCAGCCGAATCCAAAGCAATTACAGAACCATTGTCCAGCACCAGCGATGCTTTACTGGTGCCAGGCATTATATCGCCGACTGGTTTGGCTTTGGCAACAGTATCAACGCTTGTAACGTTCTTTTCCTGCTTTTGCAAAAAAAGCAACGAACCTGTAACAATTACTATCGCAGCGGCGCTGTAATACCACCAGTTGCGCCGGCGTGTATTGCCGGGTTGATCGGGGGGCATAACAGTAAGAGCTGTGCTGCTCCTGGACTGTTGCAAAGCCTTCCAGGTGTCTTCCTTTAATTTACTCAACAAATCGTCCGGCAAGTGTTCATCTGCACTCCATTCAAAAGAAAGGTACCATTGTTCCAGCCACAACTTTTCTTCGGGTGTGCATTGTCCCGCATTGTATTTTTTTATCAGTGCCTGAAGTTGATTGGTTTCCACTGCTTTTTATGATACAAACAGCGGAGCTTACGGTTAGTACTATGCGCTTACAAAAATTTTTTCAGAAGCAATAAAGCTGATGTGGAGGCAAAGAAAGAAAAGTGATTGTTTTCGATGCTTTTTCTGAGTCTTACAAGAGCATTGTGCAGTTGATTTTTAACCGTTTGGTTTGACAAATTAAGCAACGAAGCAATATCGGCATTACTCATATATTCTTCCCGGCTGAGCAGGTAAATCTGCCGCATTTTTTCGGGCATCTTGTTTACCTCCTGTTTTATGAAGTATGCCAGTTCCTTGGTACAATACCTGCTGAAGACATTTTCTTCAAAGCTGGCGGCGGTAAAACCGCGTTGCATGAGCCATTGCAGGCGGGTGCTGTTTTTTTCGAAGTGATTGAAGATCTTATTCCGTAAAGCTGTATATAAATAGCCACCCAGTGAATCTTCGATAGCAATGGTGTGTATATTGTTCCAGAAGGAGAGAAACACATCCTGTAAAATATCTTTTGCATCGTCGGGCGAATGCAGCCTTCTCAATGCAATTTTAAAAAGATCGTCCCAGTATTTTTCAAACAATAAACGAAACGCCCGTTCATCGCCATTGCGGGACGCTACAAGCAGTTCGTGGTCGTTGCTGGATAAATGCAGGTTGTTCATACAAAAGGGCATACTAAAATTAGAACTTCCTTTTGTAATCAGTTTTAGAAATATTTTCAGACAGGTGCATCTGCGACAGCTTCACTTCATTTGCAGCAGTTTTCATCCTGTTTTATACGCCTTTCTTACTATATTCGGCGTGTGTAACCGAAGATGCCGGTGCGGGCAACCATGTATAGCGAAGTATTAAAAATCGTTGAACACTATTCATCATATTGTAAACTCATTTGTAAAATACTGACAGATGCAAAAAATTTCATCCTGCTTATGTTCCCTCCTTGTAGTTTTTATGTTGCAATTCAGTGCGCAGGCGCAGGCCATCAAAGCAGGTGTTGCGCGGAAGGCGATTACGCCCAAAGATCCGGCCTGGTTGAATGGGTATGCTTCGCCGCAAAGGTTTAGCCCGGCTGCGGGGAAAGATCATGATCTATGGGCCAAGGCAATTGTGCTGGAAGATGCTTCCAAAAAGCGGGTTGTGATCGTTACTACCGATCTATTAGGACTATCGCATGAAATTTCAGAAGACATTGCACGCATTGTGCGCGAAAAACATGGCATTGAAAGATCACAGTTGATGCTCAATTCTTCGCATACTCACTCCGGGCCCATGATATGGCCATCGGCAGGCATGTTTGATTACGATACCAAAAACATGATAGTGGTTGCTTCGTATGCGCAACAGCTTACACGCGATATTGTTGAGATCATAGACAACGCTATTGCCTCCATTCATCCTGTAACAGTTTCAAGCGGCGTTGGCAACGCTCCGTTTGGCATAAACCGGCGCAGTCCCGAAATTAAAATAAGGCCGGTAGATCATGATGTGCCGGTGCTTATGGTCCGTAATATGGAAAATAAGCCCGAAGCTATCTTGTTCGGCTATGCCTGCCACAATACAACGCTCAGCGGCGCTTATATGAATATTAATGGTGACTATGCCGGCTATGCGCAGTTGGAACTGGAAGCGCAATACCCGGGGGCTACGGCACTCTTTTTCCAGGGTTGTGCTGGTGATATCAATCCTGAACCGAGAGGCACGCTGGAACTGGCCATGCAGCATGGCAAAACATTGGCTGAGTCAGTACAAAAAGTAATAGGCGGCAGCATGACTTCCGTAAACGGTCCTATCAAAACAAGCCTGGTAGAAGTGCCGCTCGAATTTCCCGCTTTGAACATATCGCAGTATCAGCAGGAAATTTTAAGTGAGGATCAGTTTCTGCAACGTCGCGCCAAATTAATGTTGTCTGCATACAACAAAGGGTGGAATGTAACTACGTATCCTTATCCCATACAGGCCATCCGCTTTGGTAAAGACCTTTCTATATTGGCAATGGCGGGAGAAACGGTGGTGGATTATTCATTGTGGGCTAAAAAGCAGTATAGCAAGGAACGCCTTTTTGTGGCAGGGTATTCCAACGAAGTGATGTGTTATATACCAACAGCGCGTATACTGAAGGAAGGAGGCTATGAAGCCAACTCCAGTATGATCTACTACGTAATGCCAGGCCCTTTTTCCGAAAGCGTGGAAGAAAGAATACAACAGGGTATTAAAACGGTGATGAAGCAGGTGGGGGTGAGGTAAGAAGGCTGTCAGCAATCTGCCATCAGCTTTCAGCAACCGGTAAACCAAGCTCGTGTAATGCGGACGGATTGAAATTCATCCTTACAACATGTTACCGAGCCTACGGCTCTTGCTTATTCCCTACTCCTTATACCTTACGCCCTATACCTTCCCCCTTCCCTCATATCTCCGTAGCCATGGCCGGATCGCTTACGCCGTGCTGTTTGGTTTCTACTCTGCCGGCAAAGCGATGCAAAAAGCCGGAGGGTAAGGCAACCGTAAAATCGTACCAGTTGCCGCTGCGCGTGAGTACCTGTTTTTTCTTTACAGTTTTGCGTGCAGGTATTACCAGCGTTTCATCTTTCGTGTAATCATAAGCGTTGGATGTGAGGGTTGCTGTTACGGGCTGGTCACTTTCATTTTTGATGTGGATAGACATGCCTCCTTTTTTGTGATCGTATTCAATGGTTGCAAAAATTCCGGCGGTATTGATATTGCCTTCAAATTTGTGAAAATAGCCATTAGGTCCATATACTTCCAGGCTGTAGCCGCCGTTGGCTTCCGCATCCCATTCGTCGTCTAAAGCCTTGCCTGCTTCTACGGTATACCTGCGGGGTATCCTGTCGAGGTGGTTCATGTCATACACATGGTAAACGGCACCTTTATTCCCCTCGTTTTTGAAAACAAGCTGCACCTGCTTTTTATCTTTCAAATATTGCATCTTGCAATGCAGGCGATATGATAAGGCTCTTGAAAAGCGACTTCCTTTCTCCTGGTACAAAGTAGAAGGCTGCTCTGGTGCAACTGCTTTCGGGAGCCTTTTGGAGTGCTCTTCTCTTTGCTGGTATTGAGAAGTATCTGGCATGGACGGAAATGCCGGGTCGTTGGGTGTTTCAAAATCAAATGCCGAAGTAAGATCACTGCTAACTGCGCGGTGCCAGGGTGAAATAGCAGGCACCGTTACTCCAAAACGTTTTTCAATGAATTGTCCAACAGATGTATGATCTGCCACTTCTGAATGCACCCACCCTCCCTTGCTCCATGGTGAAATAATATACAAGGGCACGCGCGGTCCCATGCCCCACGGACGAATATTGCCGGAGATGGTATCTCTCTTATCCTGGTAGACTCTTTTTACTCCCGGGGCACCCATCGGGTTCTGGAATGGCTCCATACCCTTATCGTTGTGAAAGTACATGCCTGCCAGATCCAGTGTTGATTTTCCTGCCAGCGTATTGTCAATGTTGTAAGATGGAACAGCAGGCGCTGGCAAATGATCAAACAAACCGTCGTTCTCATCGAAGGTTAAAAAGAAAACAGTTTTGCTCCACACTTCGGGGTTGGATGTGATGGCAGCCAAAACCTTGTGTGTGAATTCAGAAGCACGGTAAGGGCTAGACGGAGCGCCGGGATGTTCCGAGTCGTCTTGCGAAGGCAATACCCAGCTCACCTGCGGGAGCGTACCATTTTTTACGTCGCGCTCAAGGTCCTGGAGCGACCAGTGCTTCATTCCATTTTCATATACGGGAGAGCCTGGTTTCGCATTCCTGAAACTGTCAAAAGCCAGGCAGCCATGCATCGCACCGCTCCAGTTATTGTTCGGGTCCTGATAAATGCGCCAGCTAATGCCCGCTTCCTGCAATACATCCGGAATGGTTGGCCATTTAAAACCATTTAGCCTGTAAGTATAACCCGGGTCGGGCATTTTGCCGGTTATCCAGCAGCGCACATTTACAGGTTCCGAATCTTCATCAGTGCAATTAATACCCGCGGCTCTTTTTTCCGGGTTGAAGTTTGAGCCCGACCAGAACATGATGCGATTGGGGTCGGTGCCGGTGGCTATGGAGCAATGATAAGCATCGGAAATAGTAAACGACTCTGCCATGGCATATTGAAACGGTATTTCTTCCCTTGTATAATAAGCCATCGAGTAAGGTGTTTTAAACAATGGCCAAAAACCATATTTGCCCTGGTTCCAGGCGGCTTGCGTATCCTGGAAGTCGTGCGGCGTGCCGTTTATGAGTGCTGCATTGGTTGTTTTTCCATCGGCACGGTAAGGCGGTACAATTCTTTTCCCATCCGATTGATGAAAGGCACGTTGCCCGCTTTCTAACGGGATAGGGAAGCGGTCGCCGAACCCACGCACCCCTTTCATCGCTCCAAAATAGTGGTCGAACGAGCGGTTTTCCTGCATTAATATTACAATGTGCTGCACATCTTTAATAGAACGGGTAACGTTATGCGCTTTTACAGCCAGCGCATTTTGTAAAAGCGGAGTCCACAACGATGCGGCGCCTGCGGATAGTTTAATGAAATCTCTCCTGTTTAAACGAGACATTGATAAAACGTTTACATGTAAATGAGGTTAGCAGGTGTAGGAAGGTTACAAAATAGCAGATTATTCTCACAAAAACTTTGTAAGAGCCAATATGTTTTTGTTATTGCTCATTGGTTGATCTTGTTAATTATATAAATAGGTTATTGGTTAAGTGGGTTGATTGCACAACCAGGCTGGTAAGGGGTGTTAGCTTGCCCTCACAAATTATAAATTTCAAATCTTTGTTATCCGGTTAAAATTTTAAAAAATCGCTGAAGTCCTTTGCTGTAGCGGATTTTGCTCCCTCTCCGCGAGGGGAGGGCTGGGGTGAGGCGATACGCCGAGTTTCAACCGCTTAACTTGGTTAGTCGGACACTAATGATTTCAAATATCAAATTCCCACATTTATACTGATATTGCGTTATTATTCAGCACCATAAAGCCGTTTGTTATGAAGTATTTGCCGTTGAACCCGGAAATTTTTATACAAAACAGGAAACGTTTTGCAGGCAGGTTGGAAAAAAATTCGATTGCCATCTTTAACAGCAACGACGAACTGCCTACCAATGGAGATGCCCTGTACAAGTTTAAGCAAAATGCCGACCTGTACTGGCTTACAGGCATTGAGCAGGAAGACTCGATGCTTATTCTTTTCCCCGATAATCCGGATAAAAAGTACAGAGAGGTGCTGGTGTTGGTTCGTCCCAATGAATTAAAGGAAAAATGGGATGGTAAAAGATTGCGGGCAAAAGAAGCTACGGCTATTTCGGGCATTGCCACCATTATATGGCTCGACATGCTGGAGGGACTCTTACAGCAATGGATACATGCAGCAACCAATATCTATCTCAATACCAACGAAAACGACCGCAAGGCGAACAACGTGCCGGTGCGCGATTACCGCTATGCCCGTGAAATGCGCAGAAGATACCCGTTGCACAACTATAAAAGAAGCGCCGTTATATTAAAAGAACTGCGTGGCATTAAAACTGCACAGGAAGTGGAAGTATTGCAGCAGGCAATAGATATTACCGAGAAAACATTTCGCCGGTTGTTATCGTTTATACGTCCGGGTGTGAGGGAATATGAAATAGAAGCAGAAATTTACCACGAGTTTTTGAAAAACAGGGCTACCGGGCCGGCCTATAGTTCCATCATTGCCAGCGGCGACAGGGCGCGCACTTTGCATTATGTTTCCAACAGCGAAGAGTGCAGGGATGGCGAACTGATACTGATGGATTTTGGCGCTGAGTATGGCGGCTATTGCGCCGATCTTACACGCACTGTACCTGTAAATGGCAAATTCAGCAAAAGGCAAAAAGAGGTATACAATGCCTGTTTGCATTTGCACAGGTATGCGGCTTCTATTTTAAAGCCGGGCATTTTATTGGCAGATTATACAGATAAAGTAGGAGAGGAAGCGACAAAGCAATTTATAAAGATCGGTTTACTGTCTAAAACAGATGTTAAGAACGAGGACAAGGAAAATCGTGCTTACAGGAAATATTTATACCATGGCATTTCACATCATTTAGGAGTAGATGTACACGATTTGGGTCCACGTGTTACCCCTGTTGCTGCAGGAATGGTATTTACAGTAGAACCTGGTATTTATATAGAAGAGGAACACCTCGGTGTTCGCATTGAAAATAATTTCTGGATCGGCAAAAATGGCAATAAAGATCTTATGAAAAACATACCTATTACTGCTGAGGAGATTGAGACGTTGATGAAATAGGAGAAAATTCAAGAATCAAGAAACAAGAACCAAGAAGCAAGAAGAGCATGGAGATTTCTCTCCGTCCGAATGGCTTCAGCCCGCCTGAATGAATTTATTCGGGCAGGCTGCGTCGAAATGACGGAAACAAAAAACGACAAACGACAAACAAAAAACGACAAACGATAAACGGAAAACACGAACCCAAACATGAAACAAATCCCCAACATATTTACCCTGCTTAATTTGTTTTTCGGATGCCTGGCAATCATAGTGATCCTGCAAACAGGCATTACAATAGTGTCTACCGAAGAAGGTGCACAAATGATGAATATGCCCGAAAAGATATTCATGGCAGCATTGTTTATTGCGCTTGCGGGAGTGGTAGATTTTTTAGACGGATTTGTAGCCAGGTTGTTCAAGGCACAATCTTCCATGGGTAAGGAACTCGATTCGCTGGCAGATGTGGTGAGTTTTGGAGTGGCACCAGGCATGATCATCTACCAGTTCCTTCGTTTGTCCGTGGCACGCGAACAGGACGGGCTGGACGCATCCATTGTTTGGCTGCTGCCTGCGTTGCTGCTGCCCTGCGCCGCGGCATGGCGACTTGCCAAGTTTAATATCGACGATAAACAAAGCTTTTCTTTCCGCGGAGTGCCAACGCCTGCTGTTGGAATACTCGTTGCCTCTTTTCCGCTCATCTTCTGGCACAGCAGTTCTGCACAGGTGATAGATCTTTTTTTAAACAAGTGGGTATGGTATGCGGTGGTATTTGTTTTAAGTTATCTCATGATCAGTAATATACCCATTATGGGCATGAAGTTTAAAGATTATACCGTAAAAAACAACCTGCCCAAAATTATACTGGTAGTGCTGGCAATTATTTGGGTTCTCCTGTTTAAATGGGTCGCAGTTCCGCTTATTTTTATCACCTACATTCTGTTATCTTTGCTGCTCAAAAACAAAATAGCATCATGATCTACGCTGTTCATATCAATGTAATGCCTTTAAAAGAATTGCTCGATCCACAAGGGAAAGCCGTAATGAGCGGGCTTGGTAACCTGGGTTTAAAAGGCGTAGAAGATGTGCGCATTGGCAAACACATTGTTTTACAGGTAAATGCTGCATCTGAAGCAGAGGCAAGGAGAATTGCAGAAGAAGCATCGCAGAAACTGCTTGCCAACCAGGTAATGGAATATTTTGAAATTACAGTTGGGTAACGGAGTTCAGTAAGTTGAGTGAGTTAGGTTGGTTGAGTAAGTGAGCATACTTCAGTTACCTTAATGAACCTGATTAACTTATTTAACTTAATTGCCTTACTTAACTCAATTATCTAACTTAACCAACTCAACTCAATCAACCAATTTTGAGCGACCAGGTACATGCCGAGGCTAATAACAACAATGCTGCACCGGAAGGCGCAGGGTCAAAATTATTTATAGTGCCTACACCCATAGGCAACCTGGCAGATATTACCTTCAGGGCGATTGAAATATTAAAATCAGTTGATCTGATTTTGGCAGAAGATACCCGCACATCGTCAGTATTGCTGAAGCACTACGGCATTCAAAAGCCCCTTACACCGTATCACCAGCACAATGAACACAAGGTGGTAACGCATCTTGCCGAACAAATACGCGACGGCAAAACCATGGCATTGCTTACCGATGCGGGTACTCCCGGTATATCCGATCCCGCATTTTTACTGGTGCGCGAGTGCATAAAAATAAATGTAAAAGTAGAATGCCTTCCCGGCGCCACAGCTTTTGTTCCGGCATTGGTTAACAGCGGTTTGCCTATTAACCGGTTTTGTTTTGAAGGATTTTTACCTTTAAAAAAGGGACGCCAGACATTGTTCAAAAAATTGGCAGAAGAAGAACGTACCATTGTACTTTACGAATCGCCCATGCGCCTGGTGAAAACCCTGCGGGAATGCATGGAATATCTGGGAGCCGAACGCCAGTGCTGCGTTAGCCGCGAACTTACCAAAATGTTTGAAGAAAACAAGCGCGGGAGCCTGCAGGAAGTGCACGACTATTTTGCGGCCAAAACCGTAAAAGGCGAAATTGTAGTAGTGATAGAAGGGCGAGATAGCAAATCGAGAAAAGAAGAAGAGGAATAAGATCGTATTTTCCTTTGCGCACCTCCGTGTCTTAGTGCCTTAGTGGTTCAAAGCCTCACCTGGCCTCTCAAAAGGAGAGGAACCGCGCACCGTAGCCCTTATTATCATCAGGCATGAACAAACGGTAAACCGCGAACGATAAACTATAATTCCCGTGCACCTCCGTGTCTTTGTGCCTCCGTGGTTCAAACCACGATTTAAGCTTTTTTTATCACTAAAATTTGTGCTGCTAATTCCGATGGCATGAAATTGCATTTATATATTTCTTAAAAAGTATGAATATGAAAAAGATCTTGTTGTTAACACTCATTTTTTCAGGCATAGGTTTTTTACAGTCTGCAACCGCGCAAATCCGCAAAATTCCGGCAGAAGTAACCAATGCTTTTTCTGAAAAATATGCTGATGCAAAAAATGTAGAATGGAGCGATAAACTAAAGAATTTTGTTGCAGCATTTGAACTGGATGGAAATAAATACGAAGCCCGGTTCAACAAAAAAGGTGAATGGCTCAGCACAGAAAATGAAATAGAAGCAGGTGAACTGCCAGACGAGGTAAAAGACGGACTGGCTAAAAGCAAATATGCCGATTGGGAAACAAAGTCGGTATATAAAATTGATTTGCCGGATGATAAAGTGCAGTACCGCGTACATGTTGTAAAAACAAGCGTTCAGCAAAAGAACCTGTTGTTCAGCGATGCCGGTAAGTTGCTGAAAGACAATCTTACACTGTAAATATACCAAACGTGAAAGGGTAAAGGTGAAAGGCGGGAAGAAACTCTCCTCTTTCACCTTTCATTTTTCACCTTTCCCCCTATCTTTGAAGCTATTGTTTATCAAATGAATCAGGTAATGAGGTTATTATTCGTTTCCCTTTCTTGTTTAGTGATTGTGCAGGCCGGTATGGCTCAATCCGACCGCTGGCAACAAAAGGTAAAGTATGTGATGGACATTGATTTGAATGTACATACCAATCAATTTAAAGGAAAGCAGAAGCTGGAATACTGGAACAATTCTCCCGATACTTTGCACAAAGTATTTTACCATTTATACTGGAATGCTTTTCAACCCAACAGCATGATGGATGCAAGGAGCCGTGAATTGGGAAATACCATGTTTCGCGGCCAAGGCAACCAGGTGATACGCGATTGGGATGCCCGTGTGCAGGACAGAATTCAAAAACTGAAGCCCGATGAAATAGGATACCAGAAAGTATTATCGCTTAAAATGAATGGTGTGGCGCAGGAATATAAATTGTATGAAACCATTCTCGAAGTAAGGCTGAGCAAACCCATTCTGCCCAAATCGAAAGTGGTGTTTGATATGGATTTTGAAGCGCAGGTTCCATTGCAGGTAAGGCGTGCAGGACGAGACAACCCCAACACCGGCGTTCGCTATTCCATGAGCCAGTGGTATCCCAAGCTGTGCGAATACGATTACGAAGGCTGGCATCCCACGCCCTATATAGCCCGCGAATTTTATGGCGTGTGGGGCGACTATGAAGTGAAAATAACTTTAGACAAAACCTATATTATTGGTGGCACTGGTTATTTGCAAAATGCCAACCAGATAGGATATGGTTACGAGTTGAAAGGTGCTAAAGTAAACCGCCCCGCAGGCAATACGCTTACCTGGCATTTTGTAGCGCCCAATGTGCACGATTTTGTTTGGGCTGCCGATCCGCAGTTCAAACACTTAACAAGAAATGTATCGGAGGGACGAGTGATACACGTGCTGTATAAAAATAAACCCAACGACTCAGCCAACGACAATGCCTGGAAAGAAGTGGCAGATGCAGCAGTGATCGTGTTGCCTTTTATTGAAAAGAAGTTTGGCGAGTATCCCTATAAGCAATATTCGTTTATACATGGTGGTGATGGCGGCATGGAATACCCGATGGCTACATTGGTAAGCGGCCCCGGGTTGGGAACTGCCTTTCACGAATGGATGCATAGCTGGTACCAGATGATGCTGGCTACCAACGAATCGGAATACGCCTGGATGGACGAAGGATTTACAAGTTATGCTTCGGGGCTTGTAGGAGAGTATTATCGCGAGCAGAAAAGCAAGCCGGTTACCGGTAACGGTGTGTCCACAGGACCCGCATCAACCAATCCCGATCCGGAAGAATTGCCTTTGCATCATGCAGATGCCTATGCTTCTTATTTTAGCCTGGTTAAAAGCGGGCTGGAAGAACCGTTGTCTACACACGCCGATCATTTCAATACCAATTTCGCTTACAGCCGCGCCGCTTATTCCAAAGGCGAAGTGTTTTTGGAGCAGTTGGGATATATAATAGGAGCGGAGCAAAGAAACAGGGTGTTGCTCGACTATTACAATCAATGGCGGTTTAAACATCCCAACGTAAACGACTTTATAAGTGTAGCCGAAAACGTGAGCGATATGAAGCTCGACTGGTACAAAGAGTATTGGGTAAATACTACAAAAACAATTGACTACAGCATCGACAGTTTGTGGGAGCAGGGAGGAAAGCTGAACATTCGTCTGCGTATGATCGGTAAAATGCCCATGCCGCTGGATGTGGTATTGCAATACAAAGATGGCAGTAAAGAAACCGTATACATTCCGCAACTAATTATGTTTGGCGAAAAACCTGCGGAAGATACCACCACCCGTTCGGTGAAAGAACCCTGGAAATGGACACATCCCACATATGTATTTGAAGTAAACCAGCGTTTGATAAACCTGCGCTCTGTTGAAATAGACCCCACCGCTAGAATGGCAGACATAGACCGCAATAACAATAAGCTAGCGTTGACGTGGTGAGGATCGTTGAGTAAGTTGATTGAGTTGAATGGGGGCAAAAACCTATAAGGTCTTCAGCGCCGAAGATCTTATAGGTTTTTACATTTTAAAGATTGTTGAATTGCGGGTTGTTTAAATTTTTATATTAATTTAGGCTTACGCATATACCTTGTGTATTATTTTTCATGTTAAATACAAATGCAGTAACGTTGCCGCAACCAGGAAAAACTAATCAAATGAAATGTCTTTTTTCATTTTTTTTCTTCGCAGTCACTCTTTGTGCAGATGCACAGACAGTGAAAATGATTTCACAAATTAACAACGAAAACAAGTATGGGAAACAAACAGCGTTTTCGTTTCTCGAAAACGGGATTGACACTTCAATGCTTCATTATGTGGCAACCTATGTGGCTACATTGGAAAATAAAAAAGCTGATATAACCAGCAGCTTCTTTGCAATAAAAAAAATGGCAAACCAACTTGGCGCAAATTGCTTTAGTTTAAAATCTTTTGCTGATGACAGTACGGGAATCCAGTCTTTTACACTGGATGTTTTCTATGCAGATGAAATTGCTTTAACAAACAATTCCGGCAAGCACCCGAAAAATATAGCGTATGTATTTTGTAGCCAAAACAAAGATGGGAAAATATATTCGCTTAAGGTAGACAATCAAAAAACGGAATTTACATCGGGGTCTTATCTTACTTATGAATTAAAGGATGGTGCGGAATTAAAACTGAGCAAAGGAGGCTTTACCGGTGCAACCGTATGGCTAAAGTATCACCCCGATAGATTAGCAACCTTCTTTACAATAACCGGGTTTGGGCTGGGCGGCTCCGTTCCGCCCCTTGGCGCTGTAGGCGTATCATTCAACACAGGACGAATAAACTATATTGATCGCGATCTGGGATTTTTGCTTACCCGTTTGTTGCAACAGGCAAACTGACACAGTCTGCTCAACATATCAGGACAAGAAAGATCTGTGAGGGTTGCTGCTTTGCCGGCTCGCCCGCAAACAAGTGTTAGAATGCTTCGCTTACTACCGCCTTCTTACCACTTACTACTTATCACCTGCCACTTTCTTCATCTCACCTTAACATAAAATTTCTACCTTCACTGCTTCCAAAAAAAGGTTAGCATGAAAAGATTTTTATTTCTACTGTTATGCATTGCCGTTATGACGAACGATTTACAGGCGCAAAAAAGCGTTCCACTTACCATTGCAACGTACAATATCCGTTACGATAATCCCGGCGACAGCCTGAACGCGTGGCCGCACCGGAAAGAAAATGTAAAAGCACTGATACGGTTTTACGATTTCGATATTTTCGGAACGCAGGAAGGAATGATACACCAGATCAAAGGACTGGAAGAG
Source organism: Agriterribacter sp. (assembly GCA_051955255.1). Classification (GTDB taxonomy): domain Bacteria; phylum Bacteroidota; class Bacteroidia; order Chitinophagales; family Chitinophagaceae; genus Agriterribacter. The sequence continues at coordinate 151,004 of JBQCGX010000009.1, forward strand.
ATGACAGAATACGGGCGCATTGGTGCAGGAAGAGATGATGGCAAAGATGCAGGCGAACATTCAGCTATATTTTACAAAAAAGACAGGTTCCAATGTTTGCAATCAGGCAACTTTTGGTTGAGCGAAACACCTGAAAAGCCCGGTAAAGGCTGGGATGCCACCTGCTGCAACCGCATTTGTTCGTGGGCGAAATTGAAGGACAACTCTACTAGAAAAGAGTTTTACTTTTTCTGCGTTCATTTCGATCACCAGGGCGTTGAGGCAAGGCGCGAGTCGGGAAAACTGATGGTAAAGAAAATAAAAGAGATCGCTAAAAATGCACCCGTTGTTTGCGTGGGCGATTTCAACTCCACCCCCGAAACCGAGCAGATCAAAGAAATGCAAACCATTCTCAAAGATGCTCATAATGTTACACAAGCACCGCCATATGGCCCCGAAGGAACGTTCAATGCGTTTAAGTTTGATGCGCCTATGAAGCACAGGATCGATTACATCTTCGTAAGTCCAAATATTACCGTGCAAAAATATGGTGTGCTTACCGATGCAAAAGATCAGCGCTATCCTTCCGATCATCAGCCCGTAATGATCAAAGCAACGATCAACTAGGAAGGTTTCCAACTTTTAAAAAATTGGAAACCTTGCAACCACATTTACAATATAAAGTATGAGAATACTGATTTTCGTTTGTGCATTGTTGTGCTGTTCGGTTAGGGCGGCTTTGGCTGAACAAAAAAGAGGAGGCGAAGCTGATACGGCAAAGCTGCGTACCCTGATCGTTATGTTTGATGGGCTGCGCACCGACTATATTACTCCCCAACTCATGCCGAGGTTATATGCTTTTAAAAACAAAGCGGCTTATGGCAATGATCATCACAGTGTGTTCCCCACCGTTACCCGCGTAAACGCTGCTTCTTATGCCACCGGTTCTTATCCCGTTACGCATGGATTGATGGAAAATTCACTCTTCATGCCACAGGTAGATGCAGCAAAGCCGCAAAATACCGGCAATGCACAGCAATTGATGAAAGTGGATTCAGCCATGAACGGAAAATTGCTCACGGCCATTTCTTTGGGTGAAATACTGCAGCAATCGGGCGAAAAACTTTTTGTGTATAGTTCCGGCAGCACGGGGCAGGCATTTCTGCAAAACCATAAAGTGAACGGTGTAGTCATCAATCCTGATATGATATTGCCCGCTTCGTTTAAAGAGGAAGTAATATCGGCATTGGGAACACCGCCGCCAGATGCCACACCCAATACCGAGCGGCACAGATGGGTAGCCAACGCGTTGTGCTTGTATACATTAAACAATAATGGTCCGCTCTTAAGCGCCATCTGGTTTTCCGATCCGGATGGCACCACGCATGAACATGGCATTGGAGTGCCCGTTGCCAACGAGTCGTTGAGGAGTGTTGACAGGCAGTTCGGGCGCATACTGGATTCTATACATACAAAAGGATTGGATGAGGTATTCAATATCCTTGTGTCGACCGATCACGGGTTTATTTCCTACCGGGATGGCATAAACATGACAGATTTTTTGGTGAGGAGTGGTTTGAAGGAAAGCAATGCTTCTTCCGACGTAGTTATTGCAGGCAGTGGCATATACGTGAAAGATCATAATGAACAGCGCATACGCAACATCGTTACCACATTGCAACAGCAGCAATGGGTGGGCGGCTTGTTTACAAAAGCAGGCAGGCCTGGTTCAAACGATGGGTTCGTTGAAGGGACATTGTCGCTTGAAATGGTGTATGCCAATCATCCGGAGCGCATGCCCGATATCATTGTTTCGGAAAACTGGGATGATCGTAAAAATGAATATGGTTACCCGGGAACGGCTGCTTCAACGGGTGTGGCAGGACATGGAGGGGCCAGCAAGTATGAAATTCATATCCCTTTTATAGCCTCAGGTCCTTCCTTCAAAAAATCGTATACCAGCAATATTCCATCCTCCAATATAGACATGGTTCCCACCATCCTGCATTTGCATCATATCACTATACCACCTTCCATGCAAGGGCGTATACTCACGGAACTGATGAACGACGATAAAACAAAAGCAGGCATGGCAGTAAAACCCAAACAGGTGAGCGCTACTGCAAAACATGCCTGGGGCAGCTACACCGTTACTATAGAAACGGTGGAATGGAAAAATCATCGCTACATTAATTTTATCAGTGCATCGCGAGCGGTGCAACAACCTGTTAAGTAAGCTATATGAAAAAGTTTTTTCTGCACGCTGTTACTGTTTTGTTTTTCGCGGTTGCTGTTTCCAACGCAAATGCGCAACAGGCAAATTACAAAGGGCCTGAACTGAGCAATCCTGGTTCATGGTCGGTTATTATGCTGCCCGATCCGCAGACCTATCAAAAATTTGAGCGCAACCAACCTTTGTTTGAGCTGATGACCGCGTGGATAAGCGACAATATCAAAAAGCTGAACATACAGCTCGTTATTTGCACGGGCGACCTTGTAGAGCAGAACGAAATGATCAATCCAGATGGTATTAACGGCGACCAGCCCAGCAGGAAACAATGGGCTTCTGTAGCGAAGGCTTTTAGCCGGCTCGACGGTAAAGTGCCTTATATACTGGCGGCGGGAAATCACGATTATGGCTACTCGAATATCAGTGTACGCAGGTCGAACTACAACCAGTATTTCCCGGTAGACAAGAACTTTCTTACACAAAAAATGGTAAGAGAGGTAACCGTAAATGCCGAAGGCATTCCCACGCTCGAAAATGCAGCATACGAATTTATATCACCTGCCGGAAGGAAGTTTTTGTTTTTTACGTTGGAGTTTGCTCCGCGCGATACCGTTGTAGCCTGGGCAAAAAAAGTAGCGGCTATGGAAAAGTATAAAAATCATACGGCGGCTATTCTCACCCATTCTTATCTCGATGCCGGCAACAATCGCATCGTAAAAGAAAATTACCCGGTTACCGACGGAAACTATGGCGAAGCGATGTGGAAAAAGCTGGTGCAGCCCTCTTCTAATTTCCAACTGGTTCTTTCTGGTCATATTGGTGGCGAAAACGATGCAAGGGCCCACGTTGGTTTCAGGCAGGATAAAAATGCCGCTGGCAAAAAAGTAAGCCAGATGGTATTCAATGCACAGGCAATGGGCGGTGGCTGGCATGGAAACGGCGGCGATGGCTGGTTGCGCATCCTGGAATTTTTGCCAGACGGAAAAACAGTAAAGGTTAAAACATTCTCTCCCCTGTTTGCTATATCGCCCACCACAAGACAGTTTGCATGGCGTACCGCGCCGTACGACGAGTTTGAATTTGCGATTGATTAAAGCAGTTTGTTTCCATTTATCTTGTTGCGCACGATATGGCGGGAAAAAGCAGCTCACAAAATGTAGAAGTGTGGCTTGTATGGCACTAGAATTTTTTTGTAATGATGGGCCTGTTTTTTCAAAACCCTGAATGGCTATTTTTTGACGTATGGTGGTAAGCCCGTGTAGATGAACCCTGGAATTACAATTGCTTCACAGCATTTTCGCATGCTGGCAGGTTGAACCTTTGTCTGTAAGGGATAAAATTGTAGATATGCCATTATAAGAAAGTAGAAATATGACCACTCCTCAATCTTCTATGAGGTTATAACAGTAACGGATACCCAATTTTAGATAGACCCGCGTAACTGCAAAGCTGGATACAAATAACTAGTTTTGTGAAGAAAATTATTTGAAAGACATCGAGTGTGATTCCACGCTCCGCAAAAAGAAAAAACATGAAGCTAACTATGTTTTTCTTACTGCTTGCACCTCTTGCAGTGCGGGCTCAATCGCCCGGGGGAGTAAGCACCAATTTAATACTCTGGAACAGGGCAGATTCGGGGCTTACCTTATCAGGCACTGCTGTAACAGGCTGGGGCGACCTTACAGAAACCAACACCTTTTCGGTTGCAGGAACGGGATCTCCGCAATTCATGCAATCTGTTGTAAACTATAACCCGTCGATTATAATGAATGGCAGCAGCCATTTTGCCGGTAACAGCAGTCTTACCAATATGACGCATGTATTTGCCGTAGGGTATATTGAAAATGCTGGGGGTGTTGAATCAGGCGCATTAATAGGGCTTACATCAGATGGGAACAAATATTTTTTTCATACAAGAGGGCTGCCCCGCCGGTTCCTTTGCGGCGACGGTACCAAATTTGTTAACGCTGGCGGATTGCCATCGAATACCATTCCATATAGTGTACTTACGGAAGATCTTGGAAAAACACCTGCTGCTAATGACAGGATAAGGATAAATGGAAGGCCAATTACCAATAGGGAGAACGATCCTGCACCATTCAGCGGCGTTCCTACCCTTGGGTCGAGAGCAAATTTTAATATGCGGAACACTTCCGCATTGGTAGAATTGATCGTTTTTTCTGCCTCGTTGAGCGACGCAGACGAATCGAAAATAGAAAGTTACCTGGCCATTAAATATGGAATGACGCTTGAGCACAACTACCTCAACAGTGCGGGAGCAACCATTTATAATGCGTCGGGCAGGCATAACCAAAACATCATCGGCATAGGAAGGGATGATAATTCGGATCTTTATCAAAAACAGTCTCATACCGGAAACGATTTTGTAAGGGTATATATTAACTCCCTGGCTTCCTCCAATAAAGATAACAGCGGTACTTTTGATGCTGACAATTCTTTTTTAGTATTGGGCGACAATGGATGGGGTGTGTACTTCAATGCGGAGAACCTCGGACGCCCTTCAGATCCCAATATTTTGTCGCGCCTGAACAGGGAATGGAAAATTACGAACACCGGATTCAGCGGCAGCTTTTCAATGCAAATGAGAATATTTCCGCCAGACCCCGATCCTGCAAGGGTAAGGGTGTTGGTAGACGATGATGGCAACTTCAAAAATGGCGGCACAGCTATCTATGCGCCCACTATTGATTATTCTGAAGGAAGAATTACCGTGTCGGGCATTACTACTTCCATGATTCCGGAAAATAGCACGCGCTACATTACGTTGGCATATATGGCAGCGCCGGGCAATGTTGGCAACAGCTTAACTTTTTGGTTAAAAGCAGATGCTGGCATTACTGCTACAGGCGGGCAGGTGGAACAATGGGATGATCAGGCTTTAAACAAATTGCACGTTGCGCAGACTGAAACCGCCCGCCGCCCGGGCATTGATGCAGATACTATTAACTATTACCCGGTGGTGAGCTTTGATGGCAGCAACGATGTGCTGAGCAGGAATGTTGGTGCTGGTTACAATTTGCTTTTAAATGCAGAAGGGGGTACCAGCAGCAATACTACCGGCAGCATATTTTCCGTAGCAAAGTTTGGCAGCGATATCACCAACGGTACTGTGTTTTCGCAATTGCCCGATCCTGCCTGTGGTGTGCCCGTAGTGTTTTCCGGGCTATCGTCCGGTAATTTGCAGATAGGTGGACGATCGCGCTTGTCGGGAACCATTGCCGTAGCCGATCCCGCAAAGGCTTTTATAGCCAGCGGGTTGGAAGCCCCTGGCGCCAATAATGCAATGCACTATCTGAATGGAGGCAACGGGCAGGCTGCCACCAATGCCAGTGCAGAAGTGTGTACCTCCAATCAAACCATTCAAACCGGCGCCGGCCTGAACGGCTCGGTGGCAGAGGTAATTACTTACAATGTCCTGCTAACAAATGCACAACGCAGGCAAATTGAAAGTTACCTGGCAATTAAGTATGGTATAACAATGAATGCGGCAGGCGGGGGAACTTTGGGCAACTATGTTTCGTCGGGCAACGTTACCTTGTGGGATGCGTCGGTTAACAGCAGCTACCATAACAACGTAATAGGCATAGGGCGCGACGATAGCACTGCACTGCTGCAAAAGCAAACACACCAGGCAGACGATTCGACACGGCTTTATTTGTCTGCTCTTGCCGGCACCAATATGCTCAATACGGGAGCTGTGTCTAACAATGGCGCTTTTGTTATGATGGGCAATAACCAGGGAAGGCTATCGGGAACAGAGGCTACCAGTAACGAAGTGCCCACTTCTATTTTGGTGATTGACAGGCTGGCAAGGGAATGGAAGGTTACCAATACCGCGTTTAATGAAACCTTTAACCTGGATGTGCGGCTGGATAATACGGGGCTGGGAATTATTAATGCGGCAAACCTCGCGCTGCTGGTAGATGGCGATGGTGATTTTACCAATGCCGACGTATACACTTCTACCGATGGGCTTTCGTTTACCTACGCGGAAAATGAAAAACTGATTTCCGTATCGGGCATTTCAACAATTATGATACCAGCCAACAGCACCCGGTATATTACCATTGCAAAAATAGCTGCAACACCAGCCGGGGTTACGGGGGTGCGTGTTTGGGCAAAGGCAGATGCGGGTGTGTATGCCGATTTTGGCACCCAGTCCGCCATGGCTGGGGACGGCGTAGCTCAATGGAACGATTTCAGCGGCAATAACATTCATCTTTATCAAAGAACGGCCTCCGAACGCCCCATCTTTATAAGCGGAGATACGATTGCATTCAATTACAATCCTGCCATCAAATTTACCAACAGCTATCTTAAAACCGAGTTGTCCGATGGCTTGTTTAGAAACGGGGTAGACTATAATGATATTCATATTTATACTGTGCACCACGACCTGGACGACAGTAATTTTGACTGGCTGTATTATGAAGGTTCCGGCGGTTTTACCAACAGGGTATCTGCCAGCCTTAATTTTTCGTCTAATAAGCGGGCTGATTATGATATTACAACAAGCAACAGGGTATCTGCTTCCACTATTAATGAAATGCCAACCGGCGTTACCAATATTGTGGGGCATCACATGGGCACAGGCGGTAATTACGGGCAGGCCAATAACCGCCATGGTGCGCTCATGGTAAACGGCAAAGAAGCAGGTTTTTTATCGGCCTTTTCTGGCTATACTCCCACCAGCACTTCCGATTTTTATTTGGGCGACAATGAAACCGGCAATACTGACAACCCCAATGAGCCGTTTACCGGGTATGTGGGTGAAGTATTGCTGTATGTAAATGCTTTAACCGGAGACCAGCGCAACCAGGTAGAGTCTTACCTTGCCATTAAATATGGCAAAACGCTCAGCAGTTCGGCAGGAGGCACAGATGGAGACTATTTATCTTCTACCGCTATAACGGTATGGGATGCCAGTGCAGGCAGCGCTTATCACAACCAGGTTATCGGTATCGGGCGGGATGACAACGCTGCCCTGTCGCAACGCCAATCGCATACAGCCGACGATTCCACGCGCATTTATCTCGACACATTACAAAGTACCAACGCCGCCAATAATGGCAGTTTTAACCGTGATGTCTCTTTTGTGCTGATAGGCAACAACCAGGGAACACTTTCAGAAACCGACGCCGCCAATGTTGAAGTTCCTGCATCATCGCTCGTGAATGGCAGGCTTGAACGAGAATGGAAAATTACCAATACCGCCGTTAATGAATCGTTTAGCATAGACATACGGCTGAATGAAGCTGGATTGGGAAGCATTAATATATCGAACCTTGGATTGTTGGTAGATACCGACGGAGATTTTACCAACGCTGATATATACACGTTAACCGATGGATTGTCGTTTATTTATTCAGAAAGTGAAAACCTGATTTCGGTATCGGGTATTTCAACCCGCATCATCCCTGTTAACAGCACCCGTTATATAACCCTGGCCAGGGTAGCCGTTACACCAGGCGGCGTAGCAGGGGTGCGCCTTTGGACGAAAGCAGATGCCGGCGTTTATTCAGACTTTGGAGTAACTCCGGCTGGCAACGATGAAGCCGTTGGGCAATGGAGTGATTTCAGTGGTAACAACATACACCTGTTTCAGTCCGTAGCCAATCGCAAACCTGTTCTTCTAAACGGAAGCTCGTTGCAGTTTAATTATAACCCTGCCCTTTATTTTACAAACAGCGACCTGGTATCTGCAGTGGGCGATGGCGTTTTTGCAAATGGGCAGACCTATAACGATGTAAGCATTTATACCGTTCATCACGACCTGGATGCCGGTAATTTCGACTGGCTGTATTACGAGGGCGGATCATCTGCCAGCAACAGGGTGGCGGCAGGATATAATTTTTCCACTACCAGCGGCTTTCACCAGGTTACCACCACTTATAGCCTCAATGCCTCTACAATTGACGAGATTCCGGTGGGGCGCACCAATATTGTAGGGTTCAATGCCGGTATGGGCGGCAATTACGGGCATGCCGGCGACCGATCCCTGGCGCTCACCGTAAATGGCAAAGAGGTAAATTCTTCCACCTCCTCATTCCCCGGATATTTGGTGGCAAATACTTCGGAATTCTTTCTTGGAGACAATGAAACGGGTAACACCGACAACGGCAATAACCCGTTTGGCGGATATATAGGCGAACTGTTGGTATACGTAAGCCCGTTATCAGCCATGCAACGTAGCCAGATAGAATCTTACTTCGCCATTAAATACGGAAAAACATTGGACAATAGCGATGGCGGCATTTTTGGAGATTATGTATCATCTACCGGTACAACGGTATGGGATGCCAGCGAGGGCAGTTCCTATCACAACAATGTTATTGGTATTGCCCGCGACAATGCCAGTGGATTGCTGCAAAAACAATCGCATCAGACAGACGATTCCACGCGGCTTTATTTGTCGGCACTTGCCAGTACCAATATACTCAATACAGGAAGGCTGTCCGACAACCGTGCTTTTGTTATGATGGGCAATAACCAGGGAAAGCTCTCTGAAACAACAGCCGCCAATAGTGAAGTGCCCATGTCGGTTGTTGTAAATGCCAGGCTTGAGCGGGAATGGAAGGTAACTAATACTGCATTTAATGAAACCTTTAACCTGGATGTGCGACTAGGTGATAACGGGCTTGGAAGCATTAATGCTGCAAACCTCGCGCTGCTGGTAGATGGCGATGGTGATTTTACCAACGCCGAAGCATACACTTCTGCCGATGGGCTTTCGTTTACCTACGCGGAAAATGAAAAACTGATTTCCGTATCGGGCATTTCAACTGCAATGATACCGGCCAACAGCACCCGGTATATTACCATTGCAAAAATTGTGGTAACGCCTGGCGGGGTTGCAGACGTGCGGGTTTGGATAAAAGCGGATGCGGGAGTTTACAATGACTTTGGCACCGTTCCTGCTTCAAATAGAGAGCTGGTAGCTCAATGGAATGATTTCAGCAGCAACAATATTCATTTTTTCCAGAGAACTGCTTCTGAACGCCCTGCTTTTGTAAGCAATGGCGCTAACGCATTCAACTACAATCCTGCCATCAGGTTTACTAACAGTTATCTCAAAACCGAATTACTCGACGGTGTGTTTGGCAATGGACAAACCTACAACGACATTCATATTTATTCGGTGTATCACGATCTGGATGACGATGATTTTGACTGGCTGTATTATGAAGGTTCGGGCAGTAACAGGGTATCGGGCAGTTTCAACTTTTCATCGGGCACCAGGGTTGATTATGACATTACGACCGCCAACAGGATATCTGCTTCCTCCGCCAGCGAACTGCCTGCAGGCGTTACAAATATCGTTGGGCATCATATGGGAACCAGTGGCAATTATGGCCAGGCCGATAACCGCTATGGCGCGCTCATGGTAAATGGGCAGGAAGTGGCTGCTTTGTCGGGTTTTTCCGGTTATACTCCCCTCAGCACTTCCGACTTTTATTTAGGTGATAATGAAACCGGCAATAACGATTCGCCCGATAATCCCTTTACGGGGTATGTAGGCGAGATGCTGCTTTATGTAAATTCCCTCACGAAAAATCAGCGCAACCAGGTAGAATCGTATCTGGCCATTAAATATGGTAAAACGCTCGACAACTCGGCTGGCGAAACCGACGGCGACTACCTGTCATCTGCCGGCACAGCGGTATGGGATGCCAGTGTGGGGAGCGATTATCACAACCAGGTTATTGGTATTGCAAGAGATGACAATGCCTCCCTGTCGCAGCGCCAATCGCATACGGCCGACGATACCACCCGTATTTACCTCTCCACGTTGCAAACCACCAATGCGGCCAACAACGGCAGTTTTGGCAACGACAACTCGTTTGTAATGGCAGGAAATAATGAAGGCGAAATGTTCAGCACGGGCAGCACAGAATACCCGCCGGGCGAGGATATTTTCAGCCGGCTCGACAGGGAGTGGAAGATCACCAATACTAATTTTGCCAGTACCTTTTCGATGGATTTTACGCCGAAGTTTACAGACGTTACTGCAGCGGATATCCGGTTACTGGTAGACGACGACGGTGATTTTAGCAATGCCACTGTATACACGCCTTCGGTTGCTTACAACAACGGCGTAATATCTGTAAGTGGTATCAATACTACTATGATACCGGCTAACAACACAAGGTACATTACGTTGGCTTCTGTTAACCAAAGAACCAGCCTGCCGATTTTGCTTGCGGTTTTTACCGCGCGGCCGCAAGGGGCAACAGTGCTGTTGAACTGGACCACTTCTACCGAGCAGAACAATGCCTTGTTTGCAATCGAACGCTCGGCAGATGGCGTAGAATGGCAGCAGATTGCAGAAGTGAAGGGCGCTGGCAATTCTTCTCAGCCCATCAATTACAGCTACACCGACATCGATCCGCTTGATGGTACTTCGTACTACCGGCTTAAACAAATAGACAATGATGGCACTTACAGTTACTCACCCATAGAGCAGGTGAGGCGGCAGGCAAACAATGCCGGTCTGCGCATCTATCCCAATCCTGCCGGCAACGAAGTAATTGTTGAAGGAAGCAGAGACGATGTAAAAAGCCTGAGAGTGTTCGACCTGCTGGGCAGGGACATTACGCCGGAACTGCAGATAAGCAGTCATAACGATAACCGCACAATAGTCAATTTAACCAGCATGCCAAATGGCGTATACATTTTCAGGGTAAAAGATGTTCCTTATAAAGTATTGAAAAAATAACAAACAGTTGCATCCATCGGTTCGCCTCCGGGCGACCTGATGGATGGAGCAAACCGGCTTTTGCCGGTAGGCAGCCAGAAAGCTGATGGATAAAAAAAAGCACCGCATTTATGCTGGTGCTTTTTTTTGTATAAATTTTTTTTGATTATGCGTTTGCAATAAGCGTGTAAATAACGATGAATGCAATGATCATTACTCTTATCAATACAATATTGGAGGATAAAGTTCTCTTCATGGATCTCGGTTTACAGGATGATGGAAAATTGTTTATTCAATGAATAAAGTGCTATCAGAATCTTACAGGGCAAGGCAGCGATCCGTTTGAGTAATCACCTCCGAACCGGATGCCCAGCTTTACAGAAATGGAATAATAAGAGTCCATACGTGTGCCGGTTCCTCTTTTGTCGCCTGCATTGTAGCCCGGAATTCTAACGCCAGGGCTTACCTGCATTGATTTGTTAGCTACCTGCTTGGCAATTTCGGCTGTTGCAGAGCCTGCTCCGAAATAGTTGTCAAAATCACTGTCGGCAATATAATTGGTGCCAATATCATCAATATAATCGGTAAATGTTTTGCGATTCACTACTTCCAGCGCACCGTTTATCCTGTCGGAAAAATAATAACGGATACCCACACCGTAAGGAATATTGATTTGTGTGAGACTGTATTCTTTCCGGTCGGGATATTGAGACATTCCCTGTCCTTCGGTACGCAAGGGTTGTAACTCCACCATGCGCCTTGAGCCATCGGGTGCTATGTACTCACTTTTAGGATTGAATTTAAAAACCCCAATACCAAGAATACCATAAGGGCGGAATTTGTGGTATAAGTCTTTGTCATCAGCTTCCAGCAAAACAGTTGGATAAATTTCTGCCGTTAAGGTTGCTTCGCTTATAGGAGTTTGAACAGAGAGGTTCCTGTTTTTACGGGCTACTTCTGCGCCGCCTTTATCAACAATAATGCTGTCTGCACCTTCGAGCGTGGTAAAGTTTACCGCCAGCGACAGTCCAAAAAATTCGCTGGGGCGGATGGTGAAATAAGCACCCTTCATCAGTTTTGTCATCTGGATATTGTTGTCCTTGATGAAGGTAGTTCCAACGCCCTGGCGTCCGCCAAGATCTCCCAACAGATTGGAAGGTCCGAGGTTAAGCCCTATTTCATAAACGGGTTTGCCAAAAAACTGATATTGGCTGTAAGATTTTGTTGTCAGCAGACCTAGTGCCATTACTATACAGGCACGAAGAGTCAGGATAGGTATACATTTTATCATGAGAGCGGATTTATTGCTTCAATAAAATATTGGACTTACCTATTAAACGATGAAGGGGGGGAAATATTATAAGACGAGAGGAGGTTGCGACACGCTACAATGCATGGATAAGCGAAAGAAAAATTTAATGCAATATCATTTTTATATGCTCAATATTATCTTCCAGGTAAATTTCGCTGTCTTGCACAAAACCGAAACTTTCGTAGAATTTTTTCAGGTAAAATTGGGCGCCAATTCGTATAGGGGTTTTCCCAAAAAGCTGGTATACAGCGGCTATGGAGCGTTCCATTAACTCCCTGCCAATGCCCGTTCCTCTTGCAGAAGCTGCCGTAACAACCCGCCCGATAGACGCTTCCCTATACGAAATGCCCGGTGCTAAAATGCGCGTGCAGGCTACCAGTTTATCCCCATTCCAGGCGCATAAATGACTGGCTTTTTGATCTTTATCATCTGCATCCTGGAAGGCGCACTGCTGTTCAACAATAAAAACTTCAATTCTTAGTTGCAGTATCTTATACAGCTCTGTGTTAGTAAGCGTTTCAAAAGGTTTCAGTGTCCAGTGCAACTGCATAAAATTTGATGTATGGTAACAAAAAAATAAATAACAAAAAACAAATAACAAGAAACAAAATGGATGGCGATCAGCAATCAGAAGATATGCTTGTCAATTTAATAAACCTGCTGCGCCCACAAAATCTCAAATCAGAAATCTCAAATCAGTATCCATATTTCTCTTTCCACAAATTTTTCAGGTGCTTTCGCAACTCTTCTTCCCTGGCATTTTTTCCCGGGTTGTAAAATGCGGTGCCGCTGATCTGATCGGGCAGGTATTCCTGCGGAGAAAAGTTTTTTTCGTAGTCATGCGAATACTGATAGCCCTTTCCATAGTCGAGATTTTTCATAAGCCTGGTAGGTGCGTTGCGCAGGTGCAACGGAACAGGCAAATCGCCATATTGTTTTACGGCTGCTACTGCATCGTTGATAGCCATGTAGGAGGCGTTGCTTTTGGGAGAGGAGGCCAGGTAAGTAGCGCACTGCGACAGGATGATCCTTGCTTCGGGGTAGCCAATTTTATTAACAGCTTCAAAAGTGGCATTGGCAAGCAACAATGCGTTGGCATTTGCGTTGCCTATGTCTTCGCTTGCCAGTATCACCAGTCTGCGTGCAATAAATTTTACGTCTTCACCCCCCTCAATCATTCTCGCCAGCCAGTATACAGCACCGTTAGGATCGCTGCCTCTTATCGATTTTATAAAGGCTGAAATAATATCATAATGCTGTTCGCCGCTCTTGTCGTACAACGCAATGCGCTTTTGCGCAATTTCCATTACCAGTTCATCCGTAATAGTCGCAGGTTTGTTTTCTGGCAAAGCGTCTGCTACTATTTCCAGGAGGTTCAGCAGCTTCCTGGCATCGCCGCCCGATATATTCAGCAAAGCGCTTGTTTCGTTCAATGTAACCTGCCTGCTTTTCAGCAGTTCATCTTTTTCAATGGCTTGCTGCAATAACCGTTTTAAAGCATTTTCATCCAGCGGCTTCAGCACATATACCAGGCAGCGGCTTAATAAAGCCGCGTTTACTTCAAACGAAGGATTTTCTGTAGTGGCGCCTATCAGGGTGATCGTTCCTTTTTCCACTGCACCCAGTAATGCATCCTGCTGTCCTTTATTAAACCTGTGTATTTCGTCTATAAACAATATGCTTTCGGGCAGCAGCTTTGCTTTTTCAATTACTTCTCTCACCTCCTTTACGCCTGAGCTGATGGCGCTGAGTGTATAAAAAGGAACGTTCAGCGTATATGCAATAATGTTAGCAATGGTTGTTTTGCCCACGCTTGGAGGTCCCCATAAAATCATGGAAGGAATTTTACCTGCTTCAATTGCCTTGCGCAACACGCTGCCTTTGCCTGTAAGGTGTTCCTGCCCTATCAGGTCATCCAGCGAGCGCGGCCGTAATCGTTCTGCCAATGGTATTGCCATAATCAGGCAAAAGTAAGCCGATAGTCTGAAATGGAAGGAATGAGGTGTAGGGCGTAAGGTGTAAGGTGTAGGGTGTAAGGTATAAGGTATAAGGTATAAGGTATAAGGTATAAGGTAGAACCCTATACCCTACACCCTATACCTTTCGCCTTTTACTCAACTTTTGTAGTAAACGTCACATCTGCATCGGTAGACGACTTGCTGCTGGTCACCAGGTCGTCGGCTGCTTTTCCACCCTCCGGATAGTGCCGCAAAACAATATTAACCGAGCCGCTGGCTGCATCGGTGGTTGTCCATTGGCTGGTAACGCCAAGGGGCACTCCATTTTTGTCGTTGTTAAGGCCGCCAATGGTAATATTGGATGTTGCTGCCGGAATAAAGTAAAACCGGTGGTCATCGCTTTCCTCCTGCACTTCTTCTGTTATGTTTTCTGCGGGTGTTTTTGTTTTATCCCACAGCGATAATTGTACATTATATACTTTGTTGGGCGCCAGCTTTATTTCGTCTATCGCCGGTGCGTTGCCGCCGTCGCCATCAAGGTCTTCCCATTTATAGGTTACAGACGTATTCGAGCCTTGTTCCGTAAAAAGGAGTTCAATGGTGGTAATAATTTCATTGTCGTTGTCTTCCGGTTTGGGCGATTCTTTTTTGCAAGCTACTGCCAGCAGTGAAACACATCCGGCAACGATTGCTGTTTTGGAAACTACATTCATTTTCATGATCAGATTTTTTATAATGAGCAATTATTTACAAAGTTTTTTCCAATGGCATCTTTAACCTGATACCAATATTTCTCCCCATTTCGTCGGTGAAATAGCGAAAGCTGTTCATGTATTCGCGGTACGATTTGTTTAGCAGGTTCCTTGCAGACAGCCCGATGGTTACCGGCAGATTTTTCCCGATACGCACGGTGGTGGAAGCATTGATGTTGAACAATGCATAACCTGCCGGCGGAGCTTTATAATCCTGTACGCCGTGTTTGTTCTCGTCGGGTACGCGGGTTTGTTTAAACACAACCGGCACTTCCAGCGAAATATACGTTTGAGACAGGCTGCCTTTGTCGTTAAACGAATAAGTAAGTTCCGTTGTAGTGCGGTCGGCAGGCATACCTATTTGCCAGTCGTCCAGCGTACGGTTGTATGCTCTTAACAAAGCTGTGCGGGAGCTGAGCGACAGGTGTTTTGAAAGATCATAGTTCAACGCAAGGTCCAGTCCGGTTAGCCTGGCATCGGTTTGTTTCCATTTAGCCTGCAAAAAGGTACCCGCCACCGTTACCATTGTGTCTCCGGGCGACGGTTGCAGGTAGATAAAATTATTAATGATGTTGTTGTACAGTGTTAGTTCGGCAGTGAAGTTGTTGGAGGCGGTGTGATAGGTAATCCCTGCCAGCATGTTGAAAGATTGTTCGGGCTTTACATCGGGAATGTTGATGGTATTCCGGTCAATGAAACCTGTTTCGTAAAAACCGGTACCCTGGTGTATGCCGTCGCTCAATAGTTCATTTACATATGGAGCACGGGTGGCAAGCGTTACTCCTGCATTTACTTTTAGCAGCTCACTTATTTTATAAATAGCATTGAGCGAAGCGCCCAGTGTAGAGTAGTTAAAGCGATACGATAGTGGATCGCTGTTGTAGGGATACCTAGTGGTATTGATGTTTTTGTAATCGTATCGCACACCGCCCTGCACTTCCCATTGATGTTTTACCCACTTTTCAATCCAGTAACCCCCAACAGTAGACGAAGTATACGCGGGTATAAAATAACGCCCGCCATAAGAATTATCCTGCTGCATGGCAGATATTCCTATTGTGCCATTCAACGCGCCGGTTGTAGGATGGTCCCACGAAACATCTTCGGAAAGCGTAAGCACTGCCAGCCGCATTTGAGCGCCTTTTCTTTCGGCGTCTCTTACCACATCGTATTCCTGCCGGCGGTTGTGCTGCGCTGCAAACTGCGCATGAAATTTTCCGAAACCAGATTTGATGTTGGTTTTAATTTTAAACAAACGATGCGTTACATCCTGGTAAGGACGCCCGATACTATACGTGTCATCTCCGAGGTGAATATCATTGGGTCTGGATGCAGCAATGGCGTTCCTGAGGTCGGTAAGATTGCCGACATGTGAGCCAGAAAAAATTCCGATCTCCGTATTAAACTGGCTGTAAAAAGATTCGATGTCGTAATTTTCTTTCTTCCATCCTGCCGTTACAGAAAAGTTGGCTTCCTGCAGCGCTGTGTTGTTCAATCGATACTTCGGGGTGCTGATGTTGGCAGCTTTTTTAAAAGTGCCTTGTACGCGATAGCTGAAAGCCGGCATTTTTTTGAGTTGTTGCTCAAACATAACAGATGCATAATATTGCCGGTCGTTGGTAAAATAACCTGTGTTTACTTCTCCGTAGTAGCCAGGCAAATGGCGCAATGGTCGCGGGTTTACCAATATCACACCCGCAATGGCATCCGACCCGTATTTCAATTCATCCACGCCTTTAATTACCGTGAGTTTGTCGGCAATAAACGGGTCTATTTCAGGGGCGTGTTCATTGCCCCACTGCTGTCCTTCCTGGCGCACGCCATTGTTGATGGTAAGAATGCGGTTGCTGTGCAGTCCATGGATAACAGGCTTTGAAACAGTGGAACCGGTTTGAAGCATGCTTACGCCATTCAATTTGCTGAGCGCCTGCGCGAGCGACATTCCTTTTGTTTCGTCCAGCGTTTTGCCAGACAGCTCTTGTTTAAAGCCTGTATTCGGAATTCCTTTTTGCGCTTCTACTACCACTGCACCTAAGGTTTTGCGGGCGTGGTATAAAAAAACATCCTGGTGCCGGCTTCGGTCCAGCCTGATCTTTTGCTCAATAGGATCGCAGCTTACATGACTGATGTGCAGCGTATACTCTCCGGCGCAAAGCTGGTTAAAAACAAAATCTCCGTTTTCATCAGTAGTAATTTCCTTGTTCAGCTCTTTGAGTACTACCGTGGCCGCGTATAATTTTTCTTTGGTATCTGCGTCTTCTACGTGGCCGGATAAACGCAAATTGCAATCCTGCGAAAAACATTGAATGGTTTGGATTGCACCCAACAGCAAAAGGAACAATTGTTTCAATCAAATAAAATTTGAATAGTGTCAGAAGAAATAACAGGATGAAATCAGGAATGCATTTCCTGGCTTCGCGTAAAATGTTGTACTACCTTATATGGCGGGCGGCGCACGAAGGGCAAAAAAGGAATGCGTAATGCTTTGGGTGTGCCATGCGCGGATGGAAATATGTGCTCCAAAAAATGTTGGAGAACTAAATTGTATACGATCGGTATGCGCGGTAAAAGGCGAAGTGGCTACCAGGTTGTCGCAATTGCAATTAAAGCCGTGGTGGTCGATGTGATCATGTCCATCGTTTACAGCAACGGTAATGTCGTCTGTATGATCTGCTACCAGGTCGTGCAAAAACTTTTTGGGAGTAATGCTGAATGCAAGCACCAGCATTATTACCAGCGAAGAAAAAAGCCGTATGGTTTGTTGTTTAAACAAATTTACATTTTGCTACTATGTTGCAAATTTATACGTTTCTGTTTAAAACGGCAGGATTTATTTTAGGCGGCGAAGGTTTCTTCTATTAACTCTTTGTTAATCACCGCCCCGGCTTTGTTGCCCCCGGCAACGGCTTCGGCAACCGATCTGAAACCGGTGCTGTTATCGCCGGCGGCAAATATGCCTGGCACTGTTGTTTTCTGCATGCCATCCACCTGTATAAACCCGTTGCTGGTAAGTGTGCATCCCAACGCTTCCGGCAAGGGCGAATGTTGTTGAAAGGAGGGGCGATGATAGATGACCGGTACTGTTATGCGGCTGCCATCTTTTAAGTGAACCGTTGATACCTGGCCTGCGACGTGTTCTATCGCTTCAATTTCCTGCGGGTATACGTTGGCGTTCGCTTTTTGCAGAACGGCAATATGAGCATCGGAAAAAGCAGGAGCGCCATTGGTAAAGATCGCCAGTTCATTTGTCCAGTTGCTCAGCAGCTTTGCGTACTCAACTGCGCCTTCGCCGCTGGCAATAACACCTGTTTTCTGATGGCGTACTTCATAGCCATGGCAATAAGGACAGTGCAGCACCGATATGCCCCAGCATTCAGCCAAACCCTTTATTGGTGGCATAATATCCAGTATGCCTGTAGCAAACAATAGTTTTTTGGATTGATAATTTTTTCCAGAGCTGGTTTGAACCCCAAAGCCGCCGGTGTTAGTGACTGCGCTTATTGCTGTGTCGTTTACAAACTGTACTGTTTTATAGGCAAGCACTTGTGCTTTTGCTTTGTCCCTGATATTGCCAGGTGTTTCACCATCGTGCGTAATAAAATTATGCGAGTGGGGTGTTTGCCGGTTGCAGGGCTTTCCGGCGTCTATGATCAACGTGTTGCGCAACGATCTGCCAAGTGTCATGGCTGCCGACAAGCCTGCATAACTTCCTCCAACAATGATAACGTCAAAATTTTCTGTAGACATTCCTTTTTATTAAAGCACAAAAATAGGCATTAGTTTTTAATTTGCAACAATGTTGCATTTTTATTTTAGGCGGATGGATTAAAATCCATCCTTACAAAATGTTACCGAACCTACGGTTCTGGCTGTTTGTGATCAGTCCCGTAAAATATTATGGCATCAAACTGCAATCCAATACCTTCTTAAATACGCCCTCACAAAATGTTACGGATTTATAATGCTGGCTGTTTGTGATGAGGCAGAGCCATCGGCTCGGTGCAATATTGTGAAGATTGGATTTTAATCCAATGCCGTTCGCTATGCGAGGCGTCTTCGCCTCGCATAACGCTCTTGTCGCCTCCGGGCGACACACGCTCCTTGTAATTTTCAATACATTCTGCTAAATTCATCAGTAAAAAAACAAGTGAAAATTAATAACGACTCTCAAAAATGGGCGAGAAGAAAGTTCATTGCTACCGGATCTGCTATTGCGATGGCATCGGTATTACCCCGCCAGGTATTGGCATACAGTTCCAATAAAGCCGTTACCATTCAACAGGTAATAGACAGCATTGTTAAAACTGTACCGGGTGCTCCGTTTGCCAATACGGTTGACACTGTAAAATCGGGCGACCCGTCTGCGGCAGTATCCGGTATCGTTACCGCCAGTTTTGCAACTGCTGAAGTGATAGAAAAGGCAATTGCACTGAAAGCAAATTTTATTATAGTGCACGAACCAACTTATTATAATCATGCGGATGACACTTCATGGTTGCAGCACAATGAAGTGTATCAATACAAAAAAGCCTTGCTTGATAAACATGGCATTGTTGTATGGCGCTTTCACGATTACTGGCATGCGTATAAACCAGATGGTATATTGACAGGCGTTTTAAAAGCGTTGGGTTGGGAACAATTTTCTGCTGCCGACAAACAGCATGTGCTTACACTGCCATCTGCATCTTTCGGAAACATTATTAAAGAGGTAAAGCAAAAACTAAAGCTTCCTAAGGTAAAAGCCATCGGTGAACTTAGCTGGAGTTGCAGGCGTATTGTTTTATTGCCGGGTGCCTGGGGTGGACGAAGACAAATTGAAGCCTTGCAAAATGAAAAACCTGATTTGCTGATGGTAGGCGAGTTGCAGGAATGGGAAACCAGCGAATATATACGGGATGCGCAATACAAAGGAGAAAAAGTTGCGCTGCTTGTAATGGGACATGCAGTAAGCGAAGAGCCAGGTATGGAATGGCTGGTGCAATGGCTGCAACCTCAATTTCCCGGCTTAAAAATTACACACGTGCCATCTCGAAGTCCTTTTAACTGGTACTAGAAAAAACGAACGGTTCATTTTTTTCTATTTAAAAATAAACGATAACATAATATTCACTTGTTGATCTTAGTCAACTGTTTTTCTTATTTTTGCAGTTATGGAAAACATATGTGTGCTTACCGATTTTGAGCAGGGGGCCAACACAGTAAAATTCAAACAATTAGACACTCCTGCCGGGCTGGAACAATATTCTGTTTATATTGGTGGAAATTTTATTTTTATATCTAACGCTGCTCAACGCACGGTTCGCTTTAACCTCGCCAACTTCAATACCAGCAATGTTTCCTCCGAATCTATCCAGGAGTGGATACGGCGCATACAAAAACTATATCCGGGGTTTTGAGCCACATCATTTAAAATCTGTTTCAATCTAACCCTGCCTTCATCAACGTTCATTGTTTGAAGCAAGGCAATAGCTATATTTCCTTTATTTTGATTTTTATATCATGCGGTGCAGTTTCATCTCCTCCAAAATAAGGAAAGAGTTTATAACCTGCCGCCGTTGCCTGTTGCGGACCCCGGCTTAGTGCAACTGTATCTTCGTCTGCAACAAAAATATATGTGCCGCCCTTTATCGCAATACTGCAGCTAACGGGTTGGTTAAACGGGATTGCTTTTAAAAACTTCGACGATCTTTTTTTGAATTTGTAAACGTAAGCATGCAATTGAAGCTGGTTGTTATACCATCTCCATCCCAACCGCGCACTGTTGGTTTGGTGCAGATCATTGTCTGCAAAACCATATAATTTATTAATGTCTGCCTGGTTTGCCATGTTGTTAGTTTTGTAAATAGCAGAACTGTCAAAAATTACATCAAAATTCAGAGCGGTAATATTCAGCCACACAATAGAGTCTTCGCGAACAGCATAATGTTGACCTTTTGGAATCACAAACTCAATCAATTTTTTATCAGGAAGCGTGTCCTCGTCAACCGGCGCAGCGGCTTCCATCGTATCATCACTACATCGTGAGAAAAAAATAACTACAAAAAAGCCAAACAATAAAGGTTTCATAATAGATCAGCTTATAAATAATGATTGCTTCAAAAACCATGCAGTTATCAGCAGGTTGTATACATACCTAACGCAGATTATAGACACGTTATTTTTCAGTAATAGGCTGTGTATGCAGAATTTCTTCCCATTCACTGATGCCGATGATTGGTTTTGCAAATTCGCAGGCACTGTCTTCGCGTGGTGTTTCAATATCCCTGAATACATACCAAACCGGTTTTTTGCCACCAGGGTCTTCTTGGTCGTCGGGAAACCTTCTCAACCCTATCCGCAGTCCCCCTTCTCCACGATTGTCTCTCCAGTTGTGAAACTGGAAAGCATCTATTGCATCCAGGTTTTTTATTTTTTTCCATACATAAGCCATGCTGGCGGCCTGTTCATCCAAGCTCTTCTTCGTATAGTCTCTGGAGTTAGGTCCCTGTTCCGACAGAAATACGGTTCTGCGCTTTTTGCCAAGAAACATAGTGTAAGGCTGTTTAACCCATGCATTCAGCACTTCAACATTCTTAAAGGTGATGAGCGGCGTATTAAAAGTGAAATCACATTTTTTATCGAGCCAGCTTTTAGGTTCAAACAACGATTCAGGATAAGGATGATGGGCAATACCCCATTCAAAGTCTCCTTCTTTGTCAGAGTAATGCAGCAGGATATTCAGCAGGTCAACCGAATGGTAAAAATGCTTGTCTACCGTCCATGCCCAATAGTGTGTAAGTGTAATAAATGCTTTTGCATGCGGGTTATACTTCCTCGCTATATTATGTATCAGCCGCATCGATTTGTGATAGGTGTCCATAAACAACAGCTTGTCTTTCTCTCCCATGTTCGTCCACACCCATCCCGCGTCCACTTCGTTGTGAACGATCCAATGGTGAACACGTCCGTATTTTTTATCGGGGTGGCTATACCGCTGCGCCAGGAAATCTATTGCTGCTGCGTAGTATTCCACTCCTTCTGCCGATGTCATATTAGCCATACTGTATATGCCCGCCGGATCGCAATCCGGATGCTGGAAAATCCTTCCAATCTCTTTGTCTTTGCAATTAACTGCTTTGT
Organism: Agriterribacter sp.; assembly: GCA_051955255.1. Taxonomy (GTDB): domain Bacteria; phylum Bacteroidota; class Bacteroidia; order Chitinophagales; family Chitinophagaceae; genus Agriterribacter. Next base: position 173,070 of record JBQCGX010000009.1, read on the forward strand.
CAATAAGAATAATGGAAGAAACGAGGATGTTTTTCTGAGCGGTAAGTTGGAGCGTTTTGTCCATGGCTTCCACCCATTTTTTGTCGGCATAATATGTTTTGCCATTATAATTGAAAGCCAGATTTTCCACGCCCGGTTTTGATCGCATCATTTGCGTGATCCACATATTAACAGTAACACTTGTAATACCCAACGAGTCGAGATCGCTTACCGGTGCTTTGCCGCCTGCCGTAAAGCCACCAATGCCTTTTTTACCTCTTACTGTTTCTTCGGGGAGATGGTATAAGGGTTCAACATAATCGGCGTAGCGTGCGTGCGATTGAAGGCTGTAATTACCGGCTTGTTTTTGAACCACTGCCCATTTGGATAAGAGCCTGTCGTATTGTATTCCGCTCTGCGATATATAACGGTTCAGCGTAACTGTGAAACTGCCATTGCCTTTTACCGGCGCCGGCGTTAAAAAATCTTTCAGAGTGTAAACATCGCTTTGCATGGGTATTTCGGCTATATAAAGATGGCTGCCGCTGCTGGTTCCCTTTATGGTGATCTTGTTTTTACTAACCGTTACATTTTCAATGCTGCAGGAAAACTGCTGGTCGAGATATTGTTGCAACTGTGTTTTAAGAATAGCTTCTGCCTGCTTTACTTTTTCACGGGCGGCAGCTTTCGCCAGCTCTCCGGCGGTTGGTTTTCTAAAATGGATGTTCCTGATTTGTATATGATAATTAGGAGCGCCGCCAAAATCGAAGCGAAGAATGCTGCCTTTTTTGCCCCAGTCTTTTATTTCTTCGCTTACATCTATAGCGTGCACCGTCCATCCTTCGCGAATGCCCAGTTCAGAGCTGATGCTCTGATTTTCGGTAATGGGAGGTCCAAAATACACCTGGAAATGATCCAGGTAGTCGGGTGAAAAATATTCGAAAGTTAAAACGGTTTCATCTGGCTGCAGGTTCTCTGCAAGAGGGCTTGTAAACAAATACGGATCGCTTCCCGAAGTAAGAATGGTATAGGCGCCATCTGCCTTTTTCAGTTCCAGATTGTGTACATCATTTTGTATAAGGTTGATCTGCTGGCTTTGTGCCGCTAGTTGCTGAAAGCAAAACCCATATGCGATAAAGAACAGTGCAAAGCCTTTCCAATTTTTCATGCCGGCAAGTTTGAGGTTCAAAAAAATGATCGTTTAAGCGCAACCGTTGTTGCGTTGCTTCAAAGTGGGAAAATACATACAGGCATAAAAACAACTATCCTGTACCGGTAGCCGAAATTTTGATGCGCATAAAATATATAGCCAGTTTTTACAAAGCGGAGGATCCGTAAAACGGTAGCCCGGTGCCGCCATAAAAAGTTATCAACATTGGCGCTTGGACACGCCCTGTGTTTTTGTTTTTAGTATTTTTAAAAAAAGGCGTTCAGGTTGGGTAAAAAAATCATCATTTCATAAAAAGTTCGTTTTTATTGGATGATGTTAAAGGTTGGCACGAATATGTAATAGATAATAGCAGCGTGGTAATTGTTAATACAAAAGTGGCCAATATGAAATATTTAATTTGCTTGTTCCTGCTTGTTCCCGCCATCGGATTTGCTCAGCCAAATGGAACATCCTCCATTAAAATTGCGGGCATTGGGCTTCAGCAGGTAATAAGAGGCTTTTTAGAAGCAGGTTATAAAATTGAGCGCAGTGGTCAAACCTTAAAAACCATTATCTCCGGTCCTAAAAAGTCGGAAGAACATAATATTACTACGGTACTGAAAGTGGATATAAAGGAAGATGGTATTATTATTTCCGGCGAATACAGTGCCGCAGCCGATCAATACACCGATATAAAGCTTACCGACAAAGATGGTCCTGCCTGGGATTCGTGGAAGGAAATGCTTGTATTTGCCGACTCCTTTAAGCGACCAGTGCAGTATATTGTGAAATAGGAAGATTTATGGTTTGTTGTTTTTCGTTTATTGTTTAGGGTTTGAAAAAACAAAGTCACCCTACACCTTCCACCTTCTACCTTCCACCCTACACCTTCCACCCTACACCTTCTACCTTCCACCTCATCCCTCACCTACAATAAATACTGCTCAAATAACAATCCAAACCGTCGGTAGCCATGTGCAGCACCAGTCCTATAGCTACAATGCGCAGCCTCGGTATCAGCAAACAAACTACATACACGGCGCAGGCTACATAACTGTGCAGCGGGTGAAAGCCAATGCTGCACCTGCAGGCCTGGTATACCGGGTTAGCCAGCAAATGATCTAGGTCTACCAGCATAGTAGCCAGCAATATTAAATAAGTTACAAGCCAGTTTTTACGATAAAGCCGCAAGGCAATGAACAGCGGAAAAATAAAATGCAGGAAATAGTGTATCGTATTCTGAAGCATGCACCGGAATATCTGCAAAAGTATCCACTATTGGATATTATACGATGCAGTCTGCAAAACATACCCGGTTTGCGGTAGGATGTTGACCGTATTGTAAGTTGCAAATGCTGCCTATATAAAATTTGCGACCATTTACTAGATATTTTCGCCGGTTCGCTAGATGGGATGAAACAATGCTGGAAATCCACACTATCCTTGCAGTAGGTTTTTCATAGGATATTGGATTAAAAAGCGGGGCGGATTTCTATCCAGCCCTTTTTTTATGCCCAAAACCGTTTAATTGCTATCGAAACAAACGACTCCCCTGTTTAGTCTTTCCACTACTTTATTGCCACTCACTACATACTGCCAGGGGAGGCTCTGGTCATTTACTCAATAAAACCTGCCATTTACTAGATGGTATATGCGGCCCAACAGGCTGTTTTGTATCCTTGCAGTAGGTTTTTCATAGGATATTGGATTAAAAAGCGGGGGCGGATTTCTATCCAGCCCTTTTTTTATGCCCCAAATTTGCCCGCAATAACATAATACGATCACTACTGCGTCTTTTGCTTTAATTCAGGAATTTTTTACTTATACAAATGATTTTTAATATGCCTGGCAGGCGCAAAAAAAGGAAAGCGTTTTACTTGCTTTCCTTTTTTGTTGTCAGAGGCGTCGGTATTTCATAGAATATGTTTTTTATGGCGATGTTTAATAATGGTTAGGACGGTTAGGGTAGGGCTGTATAATTAAGGCAACGATAATTTTTCATAGGTTAGCATGGTTATTTTTCATAGGTAAGCAAAGGTGGTTTCAAAGGTTAGCCATGATTAAGGTTATAAATACATCTTCAAATAAATTAGCCGGGATCAGGGGCTATGGTATTTTTTCATCGGTTAGCTGTGGTGTTTTCAGTGTTAGCCAGGATAAGGTTATAGTGCGTTTCACAGGTTAGCGATTGTTGTTTCATAAGTCAACCATAATGATTTCACAGGTTAGCAAAGCCTATTGTAGCGGCATTTTCATCGGTTAGCCATCGTGTTTCATAAGTTAGCGAGGCTAGGTGTAATTTCAGCAGGTTAGCATTCTAACGGTATAGGTTACGCGTAACCGTTATTTTACTGCATTCAATCATTATAAAGAGCTTTACCGTTGTTTGAATTTGATAGAACAAAGAAACAACCGGTGCGGTTACTATGGAATCGTATTTAATGGTATTAAAAAGTAGTTGCCATATAGACACTCATGTAGAAATTTGAACTACAAGCCATGCGAACAAAATATTATGGAATGAGCGGTAAGCATGCTGCATGCCCGAAAGGAATGTTCATGGTGGAACAAAATTCACTGAACGTAATCCCTTCCCAGCCAGAATGAATCTTTCGGGCCGGCATCCGGCATGTTGCTAAAGATCAAATTAAGAATAGGCACATGAAAACACAGGGCACAGCCTGCGAATGACAACAGGCGCAGGTGCATACACCCACGCCTGTTATGCAGCAAGCTGCATCTGCAAATAAATATTGATTGATAATACCAGGTAAAAATAACAGGTGTTTGAACCTGTGCTAGCGTTTGCTATCGGCGCGGTACGAAATGCTTTTGCCAACGGCTTGTTCCATGCAACGCGTCAATTCTTCAAGTGAGCAACCGCTCTCAAGAAAAAAAGTATTTGCATCATTAACCGCATCATCATAGCTTCTTGCGTCGGAATACATTACAATAACCGGCAATTGGGGAAAGGTTTGCCTGAACAAGCGAAGCTGTGCAGCGCTTTCGGGAGGTACTGCACGGAAATTGATGATAGCAAGATTACATTTGGAAGAAACGACTTTTTCAAAAAGGTTTGCTGTTTCATCACATTCAATAGGGTGAATTTCATTAAGGTGCTCGCGGATGAGTCCACAAATTCCTATACGGAAAATGCTCCAGTCATCCTTTACTAAAATTTTCATACAGGGTCGAATTTAAAAGTCAAAAAAATGGATGAGGATTTAGAAACAGACAGGTATAACAAAAAATTGAGGGGAATGAATCAAAACATTCCAGGTTTTGCAGCTATTGAATTGATAATGCAAAGAAACAACGAATAACCAGGCCGGCAAATAGATACGCATGCCATTGCCATGTAGTACAGAGTGCTACATAGCCGTAGTAGGCAGGTTTGTTGTGGTGCTAACCTGCTTTAAAACAGTAAATTGTAATTCAATGTTATTTAGTTAGCGAAAACTTATTTTCCCGCATCTTCGCAAATGATCCTTCATCTGCGAAGATGCGGCTCATTAATATAATTATTAAAGATTTCCAACCTTGATCGGTCTAAACCACATCGAATTATAATCCGGCTTCATTCAAACAAGAGAGATGTCTCATTGCGGGCGCACCCGGCGCCGCACAGCTAACAGGCAGTCGATAGCAGGTATACCCGCAGATAGTATGGGTGCATAACGCTTGGTTTACTAGCTTTGCAGCGAATATACAGTACACTTTAGCGAAAGCGTATGTTGTTTTATGGAAACAAATATCATCAATATATTTCCTTTTTCTTCGTTGGAAAAGGCTCCGCAAATGGTGCTTGGTTTTAAGCCTTTTGTGGATTTTTTAAAAAATGCAAAGCAGGTATCTGGTAAACAGCAATGTAATTTTTTTGATTATGTAATCAACCAGTTTGAACAATACCCCGAACTCCTTACTGGCATTGCGCCGGAAGATGCAGGAAAATACGAGGATGTGTTGCATTTGATTTATCATACACTGAACCCCATTATTGAAAACGAAGAAGAACATTCCTGGGCGCTGTGTATGCCGGGAGTGCCCGTAATTTTTTACAGCACAAAAGCCTTTTATAACCTGCTTACGGAGCGGCATGGCGGCGGATTGCTCCGGCCTTTTTTACGAAATACCCGCGATATTAACCAGCTAAATGTTGCATTGCGGTATTCGATGATTCTTGAAAAGGCATACAATACGCCCTGCAGCTATTCACGAGAAATGATAAAGCCGGTAGCAGATGAGGTTGCGGGATTTACACGTTATTTCAAAATTATGCCCGATGTAAGGTTTATTAATGTTTCGCCGGTTGATGAGTTGCCACCAATGGACCCCTTGTTGCTTCAAAATGCCAAAAAAGACATGCCGGGTTTCTTTACGCGGTTGCAGACCGAACTGCCTGTTGAAAAATTTCGCTTTGAAGGATTTGGAATAACCTCCGCTGTTGAAGTAACGGCCGCGCATGCACTGGAAAGCATTAAAGAAATGTTGCTCAGCCATGTGTCGATACACGATGAAGAATATTACAGTCGCTTTGAAGGTTCGCTGAAATCGTTGATCGGTACCAAAGACATTCAGTTTGGGATAATGCCTTTTTTGCAGGTAAACAACAAAGTGGTTTTTAAAGAAGACATGCTGAGCAGCAGTATCCTCATGCGTACGGCCATAGAGAACGATATGATGGATGTAACCGATACAGCGCTGGCAGACGATTACATGAAAAATCCCGAAACGATCTTCTTCCCCGATATATATGCCGAGAGCGAGAACACCCATCCCGCTTTGCCTGTACTGGAGCTGGCAGGGTTGCAATCGTATGCAATGTTGCCCGTTTTTTTCAACAACGTACTGGTAGGCGTGCTGGAAGTATACAGCAAAGCTGAGGGCGTATTGACGGAAGTATTGCTGGCCCGCCTTGAACCCGCCATGCCATTGCTGGCACAGTTGCTTAAAAACACCATCGATATACTGCACAGCAGCATCGACCAGGTAATGAAAGAAAAGTTTACTGCCATACAGCCGTCGGTACAGTGGAAGTTTAACGAAGTGGCCTGGCGCTATTTGCTGCAAAAGCAAAACACCGGCAACGGAGAAATTGAAGACATTATTTTCAGGGATGTGTTTCCGCTGTATGGCGCAGTAGATATCAGGAATTCAACCATAGACAGAAATGCAGCGCTTGCAAAAGACCTGGAAGTGCAGTTTGATATATTGTTGAAAGTGCTGGAAAAGCTGAAGAAAAAGTCGGGATTTGGATTGCTTGATGAAAAGATATTCCTCACCCGCCAGTGGATGAACAGGGCTTTGTCGGGCACCGGCCTAAGCAATGAAACCCGCCTGAACGATTTTCTCGAAAACGACATCAATCCTTTTTTGATTGAGTTTACAGAAAGCGAACCGGAGCTGTTTTCGATAGCCGAAGAATATTTTGTAAGCATCGACGATACCAATGGCATAGCCTACGAAAACCGGCGCGAACAGGAAGCGTCTATGACCACCGTTATTTCGGCTGTAAACAAATATTTCGATTTGCTGAAAGAAGAAATGCAGCAGCATTATCCCTGCTACTTTGAAAAGTTCAGAACAGACGGTGTTGAATACGATATCTACATAGGTCAGTCAATATCTCCCAACAAAACTTACAGTGACATATACCTGAAGAACCTGCGTTTAATGCAAATAACATCTATGGCCGCAATAGCCAGGTATACGCACTCGCTGGCGCCTCAACTATCAAAGCCGGTTGAAACCACCCAACTGATATTTATTCATTCCCATCCCATAGAAATAAGGTTCAGGAAAGATGAAAAGCGGTTTGATGTGGAAGGCGCTTACAACATCAGGTACCACATAGTAAAAAAGAGAATTGACAAAGTGCGCGTTAAAGAAACCAAGGAAAGGCTTACACAACCATATAAAATTGCCTTTGTGTATTTCAATCAGAAGGAAGCCGACGAATATATTTCATATATCCGTTATTTGCAATCCGACCAGATACTGGCAAACGATCTTGAACTGCTGGAGTTGGAAGAATTGCAGGGAGTGTCGGGACTTAAAGCCCTGAGGGTAGGCGTGAACCTGGAATTTAAAACCAACGATTAAATACACCAGCAGCCGCTAAGCAGGCTACAAATTTCCTGCTGTTGATTGCTCGCCCCCGTTGCCTGCCGGCCCATACCAGCTTACAATCATTGCTGCAATGAATACGATAATGGTAAGAAAAGCTTTAAAGTATTTCATTGTTTACGCTATTTGCTTACGCAAGTTAAAAACAGATTATTTTAAAAGCGAATAGATGAGGTTAAGGAATGATTAAGAGAAGGTGAAAGGTGAAGGGTGAAAGGTGAAAGATGAAGGGGAAAGGGTGAAAGGTGAAGGGTAAAGGGTGAAAGGGGAAGGGTAAAAGACATAAAACGCTCAAAGCTCATAGCTGATAGCTGACGGCTGAATGCTGATAGCTATCAGCTGATACCTCAACTTATCCACACATTTTCTACCGGGAACAAAAACTTAACATTGAGATTCCTAAAAAAAGATCATCTTGTGCCCATCTATTCATATCGCACTCCAATATTTTTAGTATGATTACACTGCTGGATAGAAATGGTAAACTTTGCGGTTATCTTTACAATAACAAAATTCTTTCTGCCGGTTCTTTCGAAGTAATTGGTGTTATTTTAGGCGACTGCGTGTTTGGTAAGCATGGCGACATCAAAGGAAAGCATTTCAATAAAACGATATACAGCATTGCCGGTGAAACCATCGCTTGTGAGCAGGTTTCCTCTACTATACCAGCTTTCGATCCCATAGAAGTTTTGTTCCAGGGCTGGTCGATTGTTGAAAAGATCAAAGACCACGAATGCCCGTGGATTACCCCGCTTGAAAAATGGCATGTGTTAAGTCTCGAAAACTTTTTGAGCCAGGCAGGCACCGTTACACTGGTTCGCCGCTCAGGCAACAAAATGTTGCAGTAAATATTGGCACAATAACCAACCCCAGGCAGCTTTTGCTACAATTGTTTGCGGCGGCGCTCTTTATTCATCCGCGCTTCCAGTACTTTGTCATCTGTTGAGTCGGGAGGCAGCACTTTCTTTCTGTCCTTCACATTTCTTATTGTTACAAAAACAATTAATGCAAGCGCCACGATGGCTACAATAATAACAATGGCTGTATTCATGACCGGTAGTTATTACTGATCAACATCAAAAGTTGTTCATTTTTTTTCAATCCGGTGCTATTTAAGAAGAAGTAACAATTTTATTACATGAAATTGACAGCGCCACTTAATGATCAGTGATCTCTATACCGATGCTCTCAATTTCCAGTTGATGTTGTTTGGCTTTTGTTTTTACTATGTATACCAGCAACAATGGATAGAATACCGGAAGAAAACTGATATAGCCTAAGAAGGACATTTGGTCGGTATCAAGATATATGGGAGCTATAATATAGGATATGGCTGTGAAAAAGGCGAGAACAAAATAAGCAATTCCAAAAATGCGATAGACCGTTCTTATCATAAAAACAGCAAAAATTATAGACAGTATTCCGATAATCAACAACATGAGCTGTATATTGTTTTGAGTTGTTCCTTTCGCAAACACGAAACTCATGAATATTGAGTAGCATGAAAAAAGATAAATAGGCCAAAC
>JBQCGX010000010.1:0-23517 GCA_051955255.1 Agriterribacter sp.
CAATCCATGTTCCCTCCCCCACTTCTACATTGTGATGTATCACTGTAAACGGGTCTACTTTTACGTTGGTAGCAATCTTTGCGTTTGGATGAATATACGTATGGGGATGAATCATTGATTGTGACTTATTAGGAGTGCTGGTTGTGGCATTGAGCATTGTGGATATACAAAAACGTCAGGCGCGTTACCTGACAGCCCGCAAAAATAAGGAAAAGATAATATCCACCGCTACCGCTTTACCAATTGGGCCATTAAGGTTGCTTCTGTGGCAATTTTATTACCTATATACACCGTTCCACGCATTTCGCACATGCCCCGCCTGATAGGCGCCATTAATTCCATTTTTAATATCATGGTATCGCCTGGCACTACTTTTTGCCTGAAACGCGCATCGTCCATTTTTACAAAGTAGGTGTCATAATCTCCCGGAGGCAATGCATTGATGGCCAATATACCACCCGTTTGCGCCAGTGCTTCAATCTGCAATACGCCGGGCATTACGGGGTTACCGGGAAAGTGACCTACAAAAAAAGGTTCGTTGAAGGTTACATTCTTTATACCCACTATCCTTGTATCGGTTAACTCAATAATCTTGTCTACCAATAAAAAAGGATAACGGTGTGGCAGCGTTTTTTCAATTTGCTGGGTAGTATATACCGGAACCTGGTTGGGATCGTATACCGGAACATCCAGCATTTGCTTGTTCTTCTTAATGTATTGTTTGATCTTCTTAGCAAAGTTTACGTTAGAAGAATGCCCCGGGCGGTTGGCGATGATATGTGCTTTTACAGGCGTACCTATTAATGCAAGATCGCCTACTATGTCGAGCAATTTGTGCCTTGCAGGCTCATTCGGAAACCTCAGTTCCAGGTTGTTGAGATAACCGCTGCTTTTTACTTCCATCTTGTTGCGCCCGAATGCTTTGGCAAGCCTTTCCATTTCTGCCTCGGTAACCGGTTTGTCAACCACCACTATAGCATTGTTAATGTCTCCGCCTTTAATAAGGTTGTTGTCAAGCAGCATTTCAAGCTCGTGCAAAAAACAGAAAGTACGGCAGGGCGCAATCTCTTCCTTAAAGTCGTTCATTTCTTTAAGGCTGGCATGCTGCGTGCCTAAAACCGGGCTGTTAAAATCAATCAGCGTGGTTATTTTATAGTCAATGGCAGGAACTGCTACCATTTCCACCCGCTTCTCTTCGTCGTAATAGGTTATATTGCTATCTATCGTGTACCATATTTTCGCTGCTTCCTGCTCCAGCACACCCGCTTCTTCAATAATTTCTACAAAAGGAGCAGAGCTGCCATCTATAATGGGAATTTCTGGGCCGTTCAACTCTACCAGGCAATTGTCTATGCCCATGCCCACCAACGCTGCAAGAATATGTTCCACCGTGCTTACTTTCGCGCCTTTGTCCTCCAGCGTCGTTCCACGAGAAGTGTCTGTAACAAGGTCGCAATCGGCTTTAATAACAGGTTGCCCCGGAAGGTCAACACGCTGAAACTGGATGCCAAAACCTGCATTGGCAGGGTTCAAAGTCATATCCACCTTAATGCCTGTATGTAAACCTGTTCCGGAAATGCCTGTAGCCGATTTTAAAGTATGCTGTTTATCAGGATTAAAATTCACGTCCATCATTTTGATTAGGTGCCAAAGATATAAGTTAATTGAGTGAATAAGTTAATTGGGGGTTAGTTGATACCCGATTTAACTCAATTGACTTACTTAATTCAATCAACTTTCTCAGCCACAAGTTGTTTAATAAATGCTTCCAGCTCCTGTATCCTCTTCTCCAGTTCGGGAAGTTTACGCGATAAAGCCTGGCTGCGCAAGGCGCTGGTATAGTCGAATGCTGGGCTGCCGGTTACGGCTGCGTTGGCTTGTTTAATAGATTTGCTTACGCCACTTTGTGCATTAATTTTTGCGCCGTCGGCAATGGAAATATGCCCAACAATACCTGCCTGCCCGCCTATCATTACATTGCTGCCTACTTTTGTGCTGCCGCTTACACCTGCCTGTGCTGCTATTACGGTATTGTTTCCTACCTCAACATTATGGGCTATTTGTATCAGGTTATCGAGTTTGGCGCCAGCTCTGATAATAGTTGATCCGATGGTAGCCCGGTCTATAGACGCATTAGAGCCCACTTCCACATTGTCCTCTATCACCACGTTGCCAATTTGCGGCACCTTGGTAAAGCTGCCATCTGCCTGGGGCGCAAAACCAAATCCGTCGCCGCCAATTACAGAGCCTGCATGTATGGTAATGTTCTTTCCCAGCCGGCAGCCATGGTAAATGCTTACCGACGGATGTATAACGGTATTATTGCCTATTACCACATCGTTGCCCACAAACGCATTGGGGTAAATTTTTACGCCGTTGCCAATAATCACATTTTCACCTATGTAAGCAAAAGCGCCTACAAAAACCTGTTCGCCCAGTTTAGCAGAACTGCTGATGTAAGAGGGTTGCTGAATGCCCACCAGTTGCTGCGATACCATTTGCTGGTATTTTGCCAGCAAACCGGCAAAAGCCGTGTAGGCGTCGGGCACGCGCAGCAATGTGCCTTTTATCTTTTCTTTTAATTCGAGCGAATCATTAACAATTATAATAGACGCACCCGTTGTATACAAGTATTCTTCGTATTTGGGATTTGCTAAAAAAGCAAGCTGCCCTTCCTTCGCCTCTTCAATTTTGCTGAACGAATCCACCGCCGATTCGGGATCGCCTTCAATTTTAGCATTGATGAGCATTGCTATCTGGGCTGCTGTAAACGTCATAAAGGTTGTTTAAAATAACAAATGTAAAATTTTTTCACTGGGCTCGACAGGTTATGTTGTATCAATGCATTGTCTACCTGCGATATATCTTTTACCGTTCCGTTTTTAAAAAGAATGTTGATCTTTTCGTCGTAGGGATTGTAGGTACGGTTTTCGGCAATGCCGGTAAAAACAAGATAAGAAGCAGCTTTTTCATCCAGTTGAAAAGCCCGCATCGTTTCCTGCTTAACGGTTTCCAGTTCATCCTTAGGTATCGGTTCGCTTTGCAGCCTTACTTTAAGCAGGTGCCTGTTCATTACCCCGTTGCATAAAAGCGATAAAGCCTTATCGGGATGATGGCACCAGTTTTTGATCGCTGCCACAATATCTGTATCATCCAGCGCGCAAAATGCTTCAAGATGATCAGCTATCCGTCCTGTATATTGCTTTAAAAGAAACATTTTCAAAATGCCATCCTGTATGGTTTCCGGTTGCTTAAGTCCCACCTCTCTGGCGCATTCCAATATTTTTACCAGCAGCATTTCGGCTCCCAAAACGGTTTTGTGCAAATATACCTGCCAGTACATCAGCCTTCGGGCCACCAAAAATTTCTCTATCGAATAAATTGCTTTTTCTTCCACCATCAGCGCGCCCTGGTGAACAGTAAGCATTTTTATAATCCGATCGTAGCCAATCACCCCTTCATTTACGCCCGTAAAAAAACTGTCTCGTGTAAGATAGTCCATCCGGTCCACGTCCAGTTGCCCGCTCACCAACTGGTGCAGGAATGGTTTGGGATAATCGCCCTTAAAAATATGAATGGCAGTTTGCAACTGGTTGCCGAACTGCCGGTTAAGCTCTTCCATTAACAGCAGCGACAATTCTTCGTGATGCACATTTTCCATTAACACACTTTCCAGCGCATGCGAAAAAGGCCCATGCCCAATGTCGTGCAACAGAATAGCTATCCTGGCGCCCCTGTTTTCTTCATCCGTTATTTCAAAGCCTTTGCTCTTTAATTCATTCAGTGCATTGCACATTAGATGATAAGCCCCCAATGAATGATGCAGCCTGGTATGCACAGCGCCCGGGTATACCAGGTGGGCCAACGCCATTTGCTTGATGCGTCGTAAACGTTGATACCAGGGATGCGAAATGATTTCGAAAATCAACGGATCGTCTATGGTAATAAAACCATATACGGGGTCGTTGATGATTTTTCTGAAAGGCATGCACAAAATGTTAAAAAAATAATGGAACAGGTGCAAAGGTAAAAAGCGGGAAATGAATACCTACATTTGACTTGTTAAACATAAAAATAAAAATCAATGTCTCTTGCAAAAATACTTTGGGTAGATGATGAGATGGAAAGCCTGCAATCGCAGAAACTGTTTCTCGAAAACAAAGGCTATGAGGTGCATACGCTTACCAATGGATATGATGCGCTTGACTTTGTGAAGGAAAACATCATTGACGTGGTGCTGCTGGATGAAACCATGCCCGGAATTACGGGGTTGGAAACCTTGTCGAAAATAAAAGAGATCAATCAGCAGCTTCCCGTCGTGCTCATCACCAAAAACGAAACGGAAAACCTGATGGACGACGCCATTGGGTCGCAGATAAGTGATTACCTTATAAAACCTGTAAACCCCAACCAGGTATTGCTGAGCCTGAAAAAGATTATTGATAACAGGAGACTTGTAGCCGAAAAAACCACCAGCGCTTACCAGCAGGAATTTCGCAACCTGTTTATGGCTTTAAACAGCAACCCCAATTATAATGAATGGATGGACCTGTACAAGAAATTGGTGTATTGGGAACTGGAAATGGAAAAAAGCGACAGCCCCGAAATGCGCGAAGTTTTTCAAACACAGAAAAATGAAGCGAATACAGAATTTTTTAAGTTCATCAGCAGGAACTATGCATCGTGGGTAAATCCAAAGAATATTGATGCGCCGATTATGAGCCATACGCTGCTCCGGTACAAAGTGCTGCCGCACCTTGAAAAAGGCAAACCGCTTTTTGTGGCGCTGATAGACAACCTGCGCTACGACCAATGGAAAAGCATTCAGCCTATTTTTTCGGAAAGCTTCAGGATACACGAAGAAGAAACCTTTTATTCCATATTGCCAACGGCAACGCAATACAGCCGCAATGCTATTTTTGCCGGATTGATGCCGCTTGAAATTGAAAAAGCCTTTCCCTCGCAATGGAAAAATGATGACGAAGAGGGTGGTAAGAACTTGTATGAAGAGGAGTTTTTAAAAGCTCAACTGAAGCGGTTGGGTAAAGGCGATATACGGTATTCTTACACCAAAGTAGTAAACCACCAGGATGGGCAAAAGCTGGTTGACAATATTCATAACCTCCTGCAAAACGACCTGAACATTATTGTATACAATTTTGTTGACATGCTCAGCCATGCGCGTACGGAAATGGAAGTGCTGAAAGAGCTTGCCAGCGATGAATCGAGCTACCGCAGCATTACCACCAGTTGGTTTGAGCATTCGCCACTGCACCAGGCACTTAAAAAAATTGCAGATAAGCAGCTTACTTTAATAGTGGCTACCGATCATGGCAGCGTTCGGGTTAAAACGCCCTGCAAAGTAGTGGGCGATAAACAAACTACCACCAACCTGCGTTACAAACACGGGCGCAATCTTAATTATGAGCCCAAAGAGGTGCTTGCCTATCGCGATCCTAAAGAAGTTGGATTGCCAGTACCTAATGTAAATTCTTCTTTCATTTTTGCGAGAGAAGATGGCTACCTGTGTTATCCCAATAATTACAATTACTACTCCAACTATTATAAAAATACTTTTCAGCATGGAGGTGTAAGCATCGAAGAAATGATTGTTCCTGTGGTTCGCATGACGAATAAATAGCCGTCAATCTGCAGGAGGAACTGTTGAGGAACGTCAGGTTTCATCAAAACAGGTACGATGTAAAATGAAGCGCCTCAGTAAGATATTATTTTGCCGGATAATTGCGGGCAGCATGCTGATGCTTATGGGCAAAGCGGTTGCTGCACAACGCTTCGATACTTTGTATGTGCATTTTGAGTACGACAAATCGTTTCTTACCAGTGAAGCTAAAACCAGCATCGACGGATTTTTTTCAAAAGCATTGCGTACAGGAGCTATACAAGCCATCACCCTGTCGGGCCATTGCGATAGCATAGGCAACCATGCCTATAACGACAGCCTTTCGATGGCAAGGGTTTTTTCGGTGAGGCAGTACTTATATACCAAAGGTGCGCCGGAAAGAATAATAACTGATGTGAAAGGCTGGGGCAAGCGGTTGCCGGCATACGAAAATAATACCGATGACAATCGTGCATTGAACCGCCGCGTTGAAATTGTTTTAAGAAGTTTACCACATAAAAATATGGCATCTCTTCCCCGCGAACCTGAAACACAAGCGCCGCCGTTACCCTCTGCCGGCATTTCAAAATTTGTAAAAGATACTACCACAAAAGCCGGCGATCAACTGGTGTTGAAAGGGTTGCTTTTTATAGGAGGACGTCATCTTCCGCTGCAAATTTCTTATCCCATACTGGAGGAGTTGCTCAAGGCCATGCAAGAACATCCTACACTTACGATAGAGATACAGGGGCATGTTTGCTGCGCCCGGAATGGTGATGGATATGACTCCGACACACGCACTCACGACCTTTCGGTGCGGCGGGCCAGGTTTGTGTTTGATTATTTAAAAGTAAAAGGTATAGACGCTGCACGAATGTCGTACAAAGGGTTTGGCTCCAGCCAGAAAGTATACCCGTTAGAAGAAACGGAAGAACAGCAAACTGCTAACCGCAGGGTAGAAATTAAAATTCTCAGCAAATAATTTCCGTGCGCTGTTTTTCAACTAGCCTCTGCCGTTACAGTGTATCTGCCGGAGGCGATTTGGGCATTTCAATTGTAATTTCATTGTCCCAGTTTGCCCGGATGGTATGTTTTTTTGTGGTAGAAATGATCTTTTCAGGCTGCAGCTTTTGCCAGTAGTTGCCGGTATCCCATTTGCCATTTTGGTTGCGGTCGTATAAAATCCGGATCTCGTATTCGCCTGTATGGAACAGTTCAAAATTTATTTCCTTGCTGGTAACCGGCTGTGCTTTTTCTAATTTCTCCGTCTTGAGAAAAAGAAATACGATGTGCTGCGAAGTATCAAGATTTACGGTTCTTATTTTCAAAGTACCGTAATCGGCTTTCTTTTTTGTTTTAAAACGAATGGTATCGGCTTTTGCCAACTCCAGTCCCGAAGAATCTTTAGCCAGGTCTTTCTCCAACACTATTTTAAATTCCTGTCCTTCCTGCCAGGGGTATTGCAGGCGTATAACCTTGCCCGTTGTATCGCCCGATAAGGAGTAGCCCGTAACAGGGTTAAAAAGCGTATCGGTGAAATGGAATTTGTTTTCATTAAACTCCACCAGCGAATCGTTGAAAGTAAATACCAGGTCAGCTAAAAGATCCTGCTGATTGGATTCGAGATTGGTGCTATAGCTAAGCGCCTTTTCCTTTTTGCGGGCATTGGCTCTGCCTGTGGCTGCAGGCGCAGCTCTTCCTCCACCTCCACGCGCAGTTTTTTCTTCCGGCTGTTCAGAAAAGGCAAACAATACCGGGCGGGCAGCACTGTCGGCGTTAACGGTTATTATGCTGTCATAAAAAGCAAAAACATCGCTTTCCCGCATGTACATTTTTTGTCCGCCTGCGTCTTTTAAGGCAAAAAGATGATATTGACCAGGTGCAATGTTTTTAAAGGAAAATCTGCCTGAACTGTCTAGGCGCGCATAATAACGCGGTTTTTCTTTTGATACGGCAGAATCTTCAAAGCCACTGGTACGGTACAGCATGGCAATTAATGTAGAATCTATTTTACCGGTTTCTGCCAGTACAACTTTGCCGGAAAGCCTGCCACTATCTATATAGCTGCCTGTAGAAAATACATAGGTAAAATTTTTAAAGGGGTTGCCTTCATTCAGGTCTTTCAGCGACCTGCCGAAATCAATGCTGTAAGTGGTATTTTCTTCCAGTGTGTCTTTTATTAAAATCGATACTTCGCGCAGCCGCGCTTCAATTACAGGATTTGTTTTAGGCACAGGCGAAACAATTACTTCTTCCTGGGCTTTGTCTAGCTGAATGTATTCATCAAAACCCAGTATAATTCTTTTGCCTGTAAATCTTGTGGTAGAGTCTTTGGGTACAGCTCCCAGCAACACCGGTGGAAGCGAATCTCTCGGTCCGCCGGTGGGCGGAATGATTTGCGCACAGCCAGTAGTAAATACCAGGAACTTATATGCCAGGATGGATAATGTAAGTAAGTAAAAAATTCTTTTCATTCCGCTCAATAAGCGGCAAACTTAAAGGCTTTCCGCCTAATTAGCCGGTTTTCAAGTGTCAATAATCTTATAAATATCAAAGGGCAGCCTCCTCGTCGGGGGCATGCAAGGCCACGGCAAGATGGCTGTTTTTTGCAAAGTTGCACCATTCGCAATCGGGTTTGCCGCAACCGGTTTTAAATTCCCGGTTCTGTATTTTTTGCCAGGTAGTAATAATTTGTTGCGTTACGGTAGTGATGTCTGCATCATTTATTGCTATCGTTTCCGTTTTGTATTCATCGCCCACCGGTTCAATAAAGTCAAACTCGGTACTTACTACTTTCCAGTCGTTGGTTCTGTCGTTGTCCAGCAAAATTTTATAGAAAACAGCCTGGCGCCAGTAGTCGCCACCGTTAGGCTCCTTCTCATTCGGTCGTACCAGTTTCTTCCTGGCATTTTCGTACCTGCCCGTCTTATAGTCCACAACATTCACCAGCTTGCCATCAAATTCCAGTTTGTCCAGCTTGCCGTTAATAGGTACATTCTGAACGGTTACATTCCGTATGGCTTTTTCAGCAATGATGATCTTGTTCCACTTGTCTATGTAATAATCGTAGTAAGCCGGTAAAATTTTCTCTCCGTATTCTGTTTTGCGTCTGAAGGCTTCGGGCGTAAATGCTTCGCGGTTGTTTTTCATGTGCCAGTTAAAATCATCCAGCAACTCTTCGCGTGGCGGAAAAACGTTCGCTCTCTCTTTCATTTTAATAAACAGTCGCTCAATAGCCCAGTGTATGGCGCTGCCAAAAGCCATGCTTTCGTTTTTGGCTGCGGGCACGCGAATGAGGTTTTGATAATAGAATTTTAAAGGACAATTGAGGTAATTGTTAAGATGCGTAACACTCAGTGTATACTTCTTTAAAATCTGGTCTATATATCCCGCTTCCACCAGTTCTATTTCAGGTTTTGCTTTTTCGCGGAACTGGAGCATCAGGTAATCGGCCAGTAAACTTTCCGGCACCTGTTTGTTGGTAAGCGACAGAGAACCTCCTTCGAGCAATTCGGTAATAAAAGTGCTTTTGGTTTGATCTTTATCTTTTTCGTCTTTCAGCGCATAAGACACCTGCAAATGCACTTTGGCGCGGGTAATGGCTACATAAAACAAACGCCGGCTTTCTTCAAAATCGCTGGCCTGCATGCTGCTTTTGATGAGGTTATCGGGCAGTTTGTAGGAGCGGTTGCCTCCTTTGTTATTATCATCCCATATCCTTTGTGTGCAGCCAATTACAAACACATGCATGTACTCAGATCCTTTTGCACCGTGGGCAGTTACCATGTTTATACCGCTGTCGCTGGCTGTAATTTTGTAGAGGGATATGGGCAGGCCGTTGGCTTTCATGGTTTCAATATCTGCCAGCCATTCCTCTAATGTAAGATCGGGATTGCGATGGCACTCTTCTTTGAGATGATCGAACAGGGAATTTAGCACCTGCATCAGCCACGGCTTTTCAGGACTTTGCATGATGTAGGAAAGCACGCCCGCTTTTTGAATCACCATTTCCACCAATTGCTGAACAGTGTTGTTAACCGAAGCTTTCAACAGTCCTTCCAGCGTATCGCTGATCTCTTTTATAGATTGCCCGTTGGGCTGGTTAAAAAGATCGGCTTTAGGTAAAACAGTTTCTGCTATTCCGCGCCGTAGCGAAAAAGCATCTTCCTTGCTTAATTTTTTTGCATTTACGGCAATGGTAAGTTTAGCAATTTCCAGCGGAGCTAAATTAAAAAAGTCGCTGTGCAGCAGCAGGAACAGTATATCGTCGGCACTGTAGGGAATGTACTTTTCCCGGGTGATCCATGTGAGGATTGAAAGCAGGTTTTGCACGAATGGCAACTGCAGAATATCTACTTTTCTCCTGGTATTTACCGCTATACCTTTTGCTTCGAAAATGGATATGAGGGTTGCTACCTGTGCATGGTTGCGATAGATGACCGCAATTTCATTGCCTGGCACTCCCTGCTGCAACAATTGTTCAATACTGAGTGCCACGTCCATTGCCTCCTGTGCGGGATTTGCATATTCCACCATTACCGGTTCTGCCGTATGGTGCTGCAACTGGGTATTTGCGGCAATAAGCGGCTGATCGTTTTCAAGACTTACATTGCGCACAAGGTTATTGGTAATAAGCGAATGTGCCGATTTTAATATAGGAGCGGTGGAGCGATAGTTGTTGATAAGATCAACCTTGGTTAACGAGCCTGCGTATCTTCTTTCTACTTCCCTGATGTTTTCAACGTTTGCATCCTGGAAGGAAAAAATGCTTTGATCGGCATCGCCCACCACAAAAAGATTAGGCACATCCCAATACCCGGTAAGGTATTGCAGCAATAAATTTTGCGAGCGACTGGTGTCCTGAAACTCATCAACCAAAAAATATAAAAAGCGTTCCTGGTAATCGAGCAGCAGGTTTTTGTTTTTTTCAAACGCATCCAGCACCCACAATATCATATCGTCAAAATTATACCTGCTCTCCTCAGCCATCATAGCATTATAGCGCGGATACAGGTTTACAGCCGCACGCAGCACTTCCATTCTTTCCTTTTCGTCGGCTATAGCCGCTGGTTTGGGATCGCCGGCGTTAAACTCCCTGAATTTTCTTTTGTAATAAAATCCTTCTTTAAACGGCAGCTCCTCTATATAGGCATCTATTTTTTCGTTCAGGTATTCAGGCGTCCACGCTTCTTTTTTCATTAGGCTGAACAACGATTTCAGCCTGTCCTTTTCGTAATACACATCTCCTCTGAAACGTTTGAGCGGGTTGTCTTTTTCTATCGAATCTATCAGTCGGTAAAAAAGATCAATTTCTTCCAGGTCGCCTATAGGAGCCAGGTTGAGCTTGCCAAAGTAGGCGATGTTGTCTTGTATCACTTCGTTGCAAAACGAGTGGAAAGTGTGGATGTGCACATTGTATGCGGCGCTGCCAATAATACGCAGCAGGCGGTTGCGCATTTCTACCGCCCCGTTATCAGTATAGGTTAAGCAAAGGATGTTATTGGGGTTAGTGTCTGTTTGCTTTAAGATATTGCCAATGCGCAAGGCCAATATTTGTGTTTTGCCGGTGCCCGGGCCGGCGTTCACCATTACAGGGCCTTCAATGGTATCAACAGCCTGCTTTTGCTGGGTGTTTAGCCGGTTGTACTCTTCGGCGAATTTTATATTGAATTTTTCTTTTGATAAGGACATTATGCCAGTTTATGCAATGAAAACCTATAGCTGCTAACAGCATTTATTATTAAGTATGCGATTGTTATAACCGCTTTGTAGTATTGACCGGTAAGTTACGCTATAATACTTTTACAACGTTGAAACCTGTGTGTTAAACCCACAGCCGTTGAAACCATTGGAACAGCACAGTTAACCTGTATAGCAGGCGTCATTATATTCCTGCATTTTTTCTTACTCAGCGCAGATTGGTTCTAAAAAAAGCCGCTACATGATTGATGTGCGGCTTATTTTCTAAAATTATTTTTAACCACTATCCCGGCATGCGGGTAATGTATTTTTCTATTTGTTTTATCTGGTCTACCACCTGTGGGGTGGTGGGTTTTTGTTCCTTGGCGCGGCGGAAGTAATCTTTTGCTGCACGGAATTCGCGCTTGTTAATGAATATCTGGCACATTTGCAGGTAAGCAGCAGCGGTATTTTCTTTATCGGGCAGCCCTGCACGTATGGCTTTGCGAATGTATTCTTCTGCCTGCCTTAAATTGCTTTTTTGCATGGCAATGGTGCCCAGTTGAAAATAGGCGGCGCCTTCGGTTTCCTTCATAGGCATACCCAAGCTCAGGCTTTTTTTCATCATGGTTTCTGCCCCGTCAAAATCCTGCTTAAACATTGCGAGGTTCGATTTCAGAAAATAGTAAACACTGCGAACCGGTTTTATGAGCAACCCAGGGAAGCGGATGGAATCGAGTATTTTTTGTGCTCCTTCAATATCGCCATCTTCCATATAACCCTGTATCAAACGCATGGGTCCCAGCAAAAAATGACTTACAATAGCTATTGCGGCTACCAGGTACAATGCGAAAGCGGGCCAAAATCCGGAATAAATATTAACCACTATGGCCAGCGCCAGCGCCAAAAAGCCCAGCGGCAACCTGTACTTTATAAGGAAGAGATAAAACTTCATGTATTGTTTTTAGGGCTGCAAAGATAGGAAACCCCGCTGTATTGGTGAGGGCAAGTTTAATGAGAATTCATTCGGGATGTGAAAGGTTTCCAACCTTCCAAAGATTGGAAACCTTTTCCCCGGCGCATTTAATTGCATGAGCCCCGTTAAGAGCGGGATTTAATCTTTGGCGTCATTAATTTCCAGCCAGTATCCGTCGGGGTCTTGCAGCCAGATCTGCTTCACGCCGTCAACCCTGTTGGTAATGCTCATTTTTTTGCCGTTTACGTCTTCCCACGGAATGGCATGTTTTTTTAATATTTCCGTAAAAGCCTGCACCGAGGGCACGGTAAAACAGGTATGATTGTTTTTATAGTACTCTTTTTTTGCGCCCGCACCTTCTATAATATGCATGCTGGCACCCGGTCCAATGCGAAGCCAGATGTGCTTTCCATCGTGAAAAGGCTCGGGAATGCTATCCAGCCCAATAATGTTCATATAAAAATCACCGGATTTCTTTACATCCATTACATATATGGCAACATGATTGATGCGGGCTTTAGGCGCCTGGGCAAAGGTTTCAAGGCAAATGAACACAGGAAGCATGAACAGGAGCCGGAATATTATTTTCATTTTAGCACGTTGAAGGAATGAAAGTACTGAAATTAGACATTGAAAATCTGTGGAAACTACTATTTTTGCAGCCCATTATTGGTCCCGTAGTTCAATGGATAGAATAGAAGTTTCCTAAACTTTAGATACAAGTTCGATTCTTGTCGGGACTACACACTTTCCCCACCTGGGAAAAGCTCACGAAAAATTAAAAGCGGCAATTCCTTAAAGAGTTGCCGCTTTTAATTTGGTGATTGCTGCCGGTGATCCCTGAGAGGAAGATCGCGTTGAAGGGCGAGGCATCAAAAAAATATCAATTTAACTTACGATATTCAACAGGAGAGCATCCTGTTTTCTGCTTAAATAATCTCGTAAAGTGCTGGGGATATTTAAACCCCAGCTCGTAGGCAATTTCATTTACGGTTTTACCAGCGTCATAAATTTTATTTTTTGCGGTATCTATTATCTTGTTCTGGATATACTCCTGGGCAGATTTTCCCGTTTCCTTTTTTATGAGATCACCAAAGTAATTTGCAGAAAGATGCAATGCATCCGCACACCAGGCAACAGTAGGCAAGCCTATATCGGAAGGTTTGTCGGAAATAAAATACCCGTTTAGGAGTTCTTCAAACTTTTCAAGAATTCCTTTGTTCACTGTATCCCGGGTTATAAACTGCCTGTCATAAAATCGCTCGCAGTAATTCAGGAAAAGCTCAATATTGGAAGCGATCAGTTTCCGGCTATGTTTGTCCGGAGATTGTTGTAACTCAAAAGCAATTTTTGAAAAACAATCGAGCACCAATTGCCGCTCTCTTTCAGATAAGTGCAGCGACTCACTGGTATTGTAACTAAAAAAATTATAGTCGTTTATATTTTTACCAAACGGGGTTACTTTTATGAGGTCCGGATGAAACACCAGGCCGTATCCTGCTGGTTGGTAAATATCTGTTTTGTTGGCAACATCTACTACCTGCCCCGGAGCAATAAACACCAGGGTACCTTCCTGGTAATCGTAATAGTTACGTCCGTATTTTAAATCACCACAAACGACCTCTTTTAAGAAAATACAATAAAGACCAAAATTCATTTTTGATCCCGTTCTTTTATGCGCCTTTGAAAAATCAACAACACTTACCAGCGGATGTGAAGTTGAGTGATTATTGAATTTATTGTATTGGTCAATTGTATCAAAATTAAACGACTGTGCCATTGCTTATGATTTACAATACAAAATTAAAGCGCTTCCCGGTGTAAATTCCATTGAGCCAGATAAATCAGTGATAATGGTAGAAATACCTGTAATGCAGGTAGCAACTTAATGATTTTCAGTAAAGAACTTTGCAATGGTCAGTAATTAACAGATTTAAAATATAAATAGAAGATAATGAGAAAGAGAAAATTAGGATCCGGCGGATTAGAAGTGTCTGAATTAGGATTGGGTTGTATGGGCCTTACTTTTGGCTATGGGCCGGCAACCAACGAAACAGATGCGATAAAACTTATTCAAAGTGCATATGAGAAAGGCATTACCTTTTTTGATACGGCCGAAGCTTACAGTCAGGGTGGAAACGAGCTATTGTTAGGAAAAGCAGTTCGCCCGTTTAGAAATAAAGTAGTTATTGCCACCAAATTTGGCTTTAAGGAAGGTGATGCAACAAAAGGAATGGATAGCCGGCCGGAAAGAATACGGCAGGTTGCAGAAGCCTCTCTGAAATTGCTCAACACCGATTATATCGATCTTTTTTACCAGCACCGCGTTGATCCGAATGTACCCATTGAGGACGTGGCTGGCACTATCCGGGACCTGATCAGCGAAGGCAAGGTAAGGCATTGGGGCTTATCAGAAGCCGGAGTGGAAACCATTCGCAGTGCGCATGCCGTACAGCCTGTTGCCGCTTTGCAGAGCGAATACTCTTTGTTTTATCGCGAACCCGAGAGCAAAATTATACCGGTTTTAGAAGAGTTGGGAATCGGCTTCGTTCCATTCAGTCCATTGGGAAAGGGATTTTTAACAGGGGCCATTAATGAAACGACGAAGTTCGATGCATCGGATTTCAGGAACATTGTGCCCCGTTTTTCTGAAGAAAACCGGAAAGCCAACCAGGTCCTGGTTGATCTGCTGAAAGGGATCGCTGGTGAAAAGGACGCCACGCCGGCGCAGGTAGCGCTGGCCTGGTTGCTGGCCCAAAAGCCCTGTATCGTTCCGATACCCGGAACGACAAAACTGCACCGACTTGAAGAAAACATAGGATCCGTAAACATCTATTTGTCTGTGGAGGAATTAAACAGTATCGATGGAGCATTGCAATCTATTACAATAGCAGGCGAACGTTATCCTGCCCATTTAAAAGCAAGAGTTGGAAAATAAAAACAAAAGAAAATGGCAAACCGGAAAATTAATAGCTACCTGCTGATCGTTCTTACTATTGGCATTACATCATGTGTTTCAACAAAACCCAATCAGGGTGGTAACCTGATCATTAAAGAACAAGGGGCATTCTCAGCGGGCGGTACGGTGATCAAAAGCGATGGTGTATTCGATGCTTTAAAACCGTGGAATGTACCACAGGGAGGACAAACCCGGCATGGAGACCACGCCGATGTTTTTTACCAACTGCCGGCAAACGCAAAAAAACACGCAATGGTTTTCCTGCATGGCTATGGGCAATCCCGCCGCAGCTGGCAAACGACCGCCGATGGCAGAGAAGGGTTTGCTGATGTTTTTCTGAAAAGAGGTTATGGTGTTTATCTTATTGATCAGCCTGGCCGTGGCGATGCGGGGCAAACTACAAAACCTGTACAAATTTCGGCAACACCCGATGATCAAACCTGGTTTACGCAATTTCGTATCGGTTTATATCCCCATTTCAATGAGGGCGTGCAATTCCCAAAAGATTCAGCGTCCCTTGATCAGTTTTACCGGATGATGACACCCAACACGGGAAATGTAGATGAAGCAACCATTGTCAGCGCAATGTCGGCAGTGTTTGATAAAACAGGTGATGGGATTCTGTTTACCCATTCCGCGGGTGGATCCCCTGGTTGGAGAACGGCGATTAAGAATGATCATGTAAAAGCGATTGTAGCGATCGAACCGGGAGGGTTTACGTTTCCTGAAGGCGAAGTGCCGGAAGGCAATCGCGGCGGAAAAGGTGTGCCGCTTGATGAATTTCTGAAATTGACAAAAATCCCTATTGTTGTTTATTATGGAGACTATATACCCGAAGCTGAGACCAATGCTGCCTCACTCAATTTTTGGCGCACGGTATTGGCTACGGCCCGGCAATGGGCTAAGGTTATAAATGCGCATGGTGGTGATGCTATCATTGTTCATTTACCGGAACTGGGCATTAAAGGGAATACACATTTCATAATGTCGGATCTGAATAACCGGGAAATAGCCGATCTGCTTACAAAATGGCTCAAGCAAAAAGGCCTGGATCAGTAATATTGGTAGTAATACCCGTAATCCATCTGCCAGTAAACACGAAGGTGTTGGGAAATTTGCATAAACAACAATAATCATGAAATGGCTAAATCTATATTGGTTCGCAGTGTTCTTGTTCATTTCGTTTACATGCTGTACGAGGGCCGCGGAACCAAAGGAAATACCTTCCACAGAGAACAGTGGGTTATTAAAGGATAAAAAGATATTGATCGTTTACCTGTCAAGAACAAAAAACACAAAGGCCGTTGCCGAAATGATCCGGAAAAAGGTTGGCGGTGACCTGGTAGCACTGGAGCTGGTGACACCCTACCCCGAACATTATCAAACGACCGTTAACCAGGTAGCAAAAGAAAACGAAACAGGTTATCTGCCACCTTTGAAAACGAAGATCGACAGTATGGACAAATACGATATTGTCTTTGTGGGATTCCCAACCTGGGGCATGCAGTTACCTCCACCCATGAAGAGCTTTTTGAACCGGTATAATCTCAGCGGAAAAACAGTGGTCCCCTTTAATACCAACGGTGGTTATGGAACCGGCAGCAGCTTTGAAACTGTAAAACAATTATGTCCTAATAGCAAAATACCGGAAGGGTTTTCAACCAAGGGCGGTGTGGAGCGGGATGGGATTCTGTTTGTGATGGAAGGAAACAAGGAAACGAAGGTACAGGCAGCGGTACAAAAATGGTTAAGCAAAATAGGCTTATAATCAACTTGATTGTAATCATTCAAAAGAACAACTATTAAAATGAAAAAATTAGCATCCGTACTTGCAATAGCAACGTCAATCGCTGCTACTGATATGGTAAATGCGCAGCCTGATCAAAAAAAGTACCAGCAAAATCCGTTCACGCTGGTATATGAGGGTGCCATTGCGAAGAATGAGAAAGGAAAAGTAAACATCCATCCGGTGGCCTATAAACTGAACGGAATTGATATTGCAGCGAATGTTTATACACCTGCGGGCTATGATTCGTCAAAGGAGTATCCCGCCGTAGTGGTAGCGCACCCTAACGGTGGTATAAAAGAACAAACAGCCGGGTTATATGCGCAGCGCCTGGCAGAAGACGGCTATATAACCATTGCTGCCGATGCTGCTTACCAGGGAGCAAGCGGTGGTGAACCACGTCATACGGACAAGCCCCAATATAGAACAGAAGATATCCGCGGTATGATTGATTATATTTCTCAATATGCGGGGGTGGATGCAAACCGTTTAGGTGCTTTAGGCATCTGCGGCGGCGGTGGTTATACATTAAAGGCTGCCCAATCAGACAAACGTATTAAAGCGGTTGCAACGTTAAGTATGTTCAATTCAGGAGAAGTAAGACGTAACGGCTTTCAAAATTCTCAGGTAAACACAATTCAGGAACGCTTAAGGCAAGCCTCAGATGCCCGTGCGCAGGAGGCAGCTGGCGGTAAGATCATTTATGCAGGTGTGGCCGGTATAACAGATGAAGAAATTGCAAAAGTTCCAGCCGGGCTGTATCGTGAAGGATTTGTCTACTATTACAGAACCCATGCACATCCGAATTCGACCTTTCTTTACACCACGAGCAGTCTTATGGATCTAATGACCTGGGATGCCACCGATGGGATTGAATTAATCAATCAGCCATTGCTAATGATGGCCGGTAGTAAGGCCGATACAAAGTACATGACAGATGAGGCATTTGGCAAAGCAATCAATGCAAAGAACAAGGAATTATTCCTGATCGAGGGGGCCACGCATATACAGACTTATTGGAAATCCGAATATGTAAGCCCGGCAGTAAGCAAACTGGTCGGCTTCTTCGGCAAAAATCTCAAATAAAGAATGGCTATTAAATCTTTTTAATAAATCATTTATATGAAAGCTATAACGCTGAGTGTATTTCTGATCCTTATTGGTATGCAATATTCCTTTGCACAAAATGATCCTGCCAGCCGGGAAATTATTAAACTTTCCAAAGACAAATGGCAGTGGATGGCGGATAAAAATGTTGCTGTCCTGGACAGTCTTTTTGATGAGCAATCAATGTTTGTTCACATGGGCGGCTCCTGGGGAAAGCAGCGGGAACTTGAAACAATTAAAAGCGGCGGTATCTGGTATAAGAAAGCAACGATTCATGATGTGTCTGTGAAAATAATCGATCATACGGCCATTCTTTTAAATAGGATTGATCTGTTGGCTGTTGTAGGCGGCAATGAGGCAACGAACCCGTTTATGGTAACGGAGGTCTATGTGAAGCAAAACGGAAGCTGGAAATTGGGTGTAATGTCGTTTACCAGGCTATTGACTCCCGGCAGTAAATAAGTCAATAAAATTTTTGGTATGAGAACTATTAAGCTATTTATAGCATTCGCAATCGCATTGGGCATCGCTCCCTTTTCGCTGAATGCTCAGAGTGATCCGGAAAGAAAAATAACATTGAGCCGCAAGGAACAGGGCATCATCAGGATCGCTGCGATTACGGCTAAAGGAGACCTGACGAAATTGAAGACCGAACTCAATACCGGCTTAGATGCAGGGTTGACGGTTAATCAGATAAAGGAAGTTCTTGTTCATTTATATGCCTATGCCGGGTTTCCACGCAGTCTTCGCGGATTGCAAACGTTTATGGCCGTATTGGATGAGCGCAAGGCCGGAGGCATAAATGATGTGACCGGAGCTGAGGCATCGCCGGTAAACGACAACCGCAGCAAGTATGAGCGGGGTAAGGCGATACTGGAAAAATTAACCGGTGTGCCGGAAAAAGAGCTTAAAACCGGCTATGCGGCATTTGCTCCGGAAATAGAGGTTTTTCTCAAGGAACATTTGTTTGCCGATATTTTTGAACGTGATATACTGATCTATGCAGAACGGGAATGGGTAACGGTATCGGTGCTTAGTAGTATCGGCGGCGTGGAACCGATGTTGCAATCACATTTTAAAATCTGCCTGAATGTAGGTATAACAGCAGCGCAACTGCACCAGTTTATAGGTATTATTAAAACCACCGTAGGCAAGAAGGAAGCAATGACTGCCCTGAAAGTTCTGAACGAAGTTTTAAAAAATCAGCAAGTAAAATCTGAAAAATGAAAAAAGCACGTATAATAAACGTATCGGCCATGTTGATAACCTTAGCTTTTATGGTGGTTGCATGCAAAAGCAAAACACCATCCGAAAAGATCAGTGAAGCAAAATCCGGAACATTGATCTTTGAAAGAGGAGAAAAAATAAACAACGCCAACTTTACCGGTTCTGTGTGGCTCAAAAATTTGGTACAAGCGGATAGTATGAACCAGAATGCAGTAGGCAGTGTTACTTTTGAACCGGGAGCAAGAACAAAATGGCATTCCCACCCGGCCGGACAGATCATATTAGTGCTCGATGGCGTCGGGTACTACCAGGAGAAAGACCAACCGAAGAAAATACTACGTAAGGGAGATGTGGTGAAATGCCCACCGGGTGTTCCACATTGGCATGGGGCAAGCGTGGATACATCATTTATACAGGTAGCAATTACCAGCAGGGATAGCGGTGAAACGGCCTGGCTTGAAGTTGTAACGGATAAAGAATATACTTCCGGATTATAACTTTTTAAATATCTGAAATACTGTTCATCTGCCGGGGTCCTTCCTGGTTAATTGTGAAATTTGTCAGGTAGTGCGCCAAACCAAGTAAATCCACTATAATTTGCTTAGGGAGCTTGATTTTGTACAATGGACGCGTTAAATAGCGTATCTGAACAATAACCCTGAAATCATCTTCTACCATTGATTGACAAATGCGATTTATGACAACTCAAATACTAATATTTTTAGTATATTTACACCCATGCTTTTTACAGCCGATCTTCATACGCACTCGCACTATGCTGCTGCTACCAGCAAATTTCTGTGCCTTGAAACCATGTACCAATGGGCTTTGATAAAAGGAATTGATGTGGTAAGCACGGGAGACTTTACCCATCCTGCATGGATAAACGAACTGGAAGAAAAACTGCAACCTGTGGGTAATGGATTTTACACATTGAAGCAATTGCCCCAAACCAGCGAATTACCGGGGGCGACTCCCGCAGGCAGAACAGTGTATTTCTGCTTGTCTACCGAAGTGAGCTGCGAATATGTAGTAAAAGGCAAACAATATAAAAACCATCACCTTATTTACGCTCCCGATTTTGACACTGCGCGCCTGGTTAACAAGGCGCTGAGCAGGCATAGCGACCTGTCGTTAGACGGAAGACCTACCTTGCATTTGCAGGCACATGAATTATTCAAAATAGTATTAGACATTTCGCCGCTTGCGTATTTTATTCCTGCGCATGTATGGACTCCCTGGTACTCAACGCTGGGTGGCATGAATGGTCACGATTCTTTGCAGGATTGTTTTAAAGATGTTACCAGCCAATTGTTTGCAGTTGAAACCAGCCTGTCTGCCGATCCGCGTATGTGTCGCCGGTATACAGCGCTCGACCACCTTACCCTTATGTCTAACTCCGATGCTCATTCTGCGTTTAAGCTGGGGCGTGAGGTCAACCTGTTCGATACGGAATTAAGTTATTATGCAATGTTTGATGCTGTTAAATCCAAAAAGGGATTTCTGGGCACGCTCGAATACTATCCCCAGTTGGGCAAATATTACAACGATGGTCATCGGAATTGCAAACTATCGGTAAGCCCTGGTGATGCTGCCGGTAAAAATGTTTGTCCTGTATGCTACCGGCCTTTCACCATTGGTGTAGCGCACCGGGTAGAGCAGCTTGCCAACCGCAGCCAAAATGAAGTGGCGGATAACCATCAATCTTTTCAATACATTTTGCCGTTGCCGAATATGCTGGCCGAAATAATGGGCTTTAGCGAAACAAGCAAAGCCGTTGAAAAGAAATATGCACAGGCTATCTCTTATTTTGGAAATGAATTCGACCTGCTGTTAAAAGCACCTGTTGAAGACATTCGCCGCTTTCATCCCACACTTTCAGTTGCTATAGAAAGGCTTCGTAAAGATGAGAAGCGTTTTGTTGCCGGATACGACGGTGAGTACGGGAAAATTTATTTTTTCGACGAAGGCGATCTGAAAAAGAAACCCGAACAGATCTCGCTGTTTTAAGGTGAAAAGTGAAAGGTAAAAAGTCAAAGATGTTTCACCTTTCACTCCGCTCTATTGGCGATAGCCTGCTTAAATGAATTTATCCGGACAGGTTGAGCGCGCTTTAATTTTTCACCTTTCACCTTTCACTTTTTTGTCTTCTCCTATAGCTTGCATACAGCAATCCCGACGAATATGTTTTTGAACCAGTCAGCTCAAGGTTGGCTTCGCCCGCTTTTGAAAACAACGGTATACCCGCGCCCAGCAACACAGGCACAATGCGAAACTGGTATTCATCAATTACATTGGCCTTCATTAAATCCTGCGCCAGCGATATGCTGCCCCACAACACCATGTCTTTACCAGGCTGCGCTTTCATTTCTTTAACAGCCTCAACGGCGTCTCCCGCTATTATCTTGGCCGGCTGCCATTTACCCCAGGGCGCCGATTGCAGGGTTTTTGAAAAAACAACTTTAGGAATGCTGTTCAGCTTATCTGCAACTATCTGCTCATCGTTAGTGGCTGTTGGCCAAAAGTCAACAAACATTTTATAAGTGTTGGCACCCAACAGGATTGTATCAAAACGATCCATTTCAGCCAGCAAATCTTCATCGGACGTAGCTGCAAATTCTGGGCCTTCAAAAAAGGAAGTGCTGTGGTTACGGTCTGCCGCATAACCATCTAACGATAAAAATTCCTGGAAAATCAACTGGCGCATGAAATACAAGTTTATAGTTTATAAATGCTTTCAAAGGGGCAGGATTGAAGTGTTACTCAATAAAAAAACTGTTCCGATATTATTTTGCCATCCCGGGTTTTATATACACACAATTCGCTGTTGGTTTTACGTTGCTCACCTTTCATTTGAAGATCCGTATGCCAGGCAACAGAAAAGTATTCGCCTGCTATAACAGGATCAGAAATCGTATCTCCATAAAATTGCTCCACATGCGATATAAAAAGTTGTGCCTTTTTCCTGATGGCCTCTATGCCACGCGTCTCCTTTGGCAACAAGCCTTCAACCGGTTCAATACTTATAATGTCTGGTGCATATAAAGCTTCTTTGGCTTCTTCCACTTTTCCTGCGCGGCACATTTCTACCAACCGTCGGGCAATTGCTTCTGTAGTCATTAAGTGCTATTGAAGAGTAAGTAATATTCAATCAGAACAAGCCGGCAGCTAGTTCTTTTTTTCACCGCAGTTAAACATCCACTGCACGCCGAACTTATCTGTGCAGGAGCCAAAATAATCGCCCCAGAACATATCCTGCAGTTCCATGGTAACCGTACCGCCGGCAGAAAGTTTTTTAAACAAATCCTCCGTTTCTTTTCTTGTATCAGGCGAAAGGTTGATGTAGCTGTTGTTTCCAAACTTCACCATAAAGCCCATCGATTCGGGCGCATCGGTGCCCATTAATGAATGAACGCCTAATATTCTCAGTTCTACATGCATCACCAGGTTTTTGTCTCCTTCAGCCATTGGGGGTGCATCGGGCGAGGAAGGGATATCGCCAAAACGCATAATGCCATTCCCGAAAAATTCACCGCCAAACACCGATTTGTAAAAGTTGAATGCTTCTTCTGTATTACGGGCGAAATTAAGATAAGTGCTAACGCTTGCCATAGTTGTAAATTTATGTTTGATAGTGCCGTAATTGACACATAACAAATGTATATCCTCTTTCAAAACCAAAGAATGGCTGAAGATGACATTTAAGGGGGGAGTTTGCGACACAAGAAAATATAGCATTTACGCCGTTGTAAACAATAATTTTGCAGCAACAATATGCAAGCGGCATTGCTACAACATATCGGAAAATATATCAGCATCAGTAAAGAGGAGCTTGATGCTATAGCAGGCTTTTTGAAACCGATGCAGTTAAAGAAAAAGCAAAATCTTCTTGCGGAAGGAAACATTTGTCATCATAACTACTTTGTAGCAAAGGGTTGCTTAAGGATGTTCTTTATCAACGAAAAGGGAGTTGAGCAAACAACCGAATTTGCTTTGGAAAATTGGTGGTTATCTGATTATGCCTCGTTTGAAAAGCAACAACCATCCGGTTTTTACATACAGGCGGTTGAAAAAAGCGATGTTGTGGCATTGCATTTCCAGGAACAGGAAAAAATGTTGCGTGAGTACCCGCAAATGGAGCGCTACTTCAGGTTGCTGCACCA
>JBQCGX010000011.1:0-18590 GCA_051955255.1 Agriterribacter sp.
TTTTGCTCGGTTAATTTTTTTGCTTTGATGGTATCTTCCACCAAACGAACGATCAGCTTTTCATCAATCTTTGCTGCGAGCTGATCGCGAAACTGCAACGCTTCGGGAAAGTTGTGACCAGTATCTATATGCACCAACGGAAAAGGAAACTTGCCGGGACGAAAAGCCTTTAATGCCAGGTGAACCAGCACGATCGAATCTTTACCGCCACTAAAAAGCAACGCTGGTTTTTCAAATTGCCCTGCCACTTCACGAAAAATATGAATGGACTCCGATTCTAACTCGTCTAAATAATCCAGGTGATGTGCGCTCATTTTTTGTTTGTGGTTTGTGGTTTATGGTTTATAGTTTGTGATGCCAGAACTATAAACCATAAACTGTAAACTATAAATTATTTAACTTCCTCATGTACATGCAACCCGCATTCCTTCTTCGATGCGTCTTCCCACCACCAGCGTCCGGCGCGAAAATCTTCGCCGGGGCGAATGGCTCTTGTGCAGGGTGCGCATCCTATGCTTACAAAACCTTTGTCGTGCAAAGGATTGTAGGGTATTTCATGCTGGTTAATGAATGCTTTGGTTTCGTCTGTTGTCCAATGCAAAATGGGGTGATACTTTACGATGTTGTTAGTGCCATCCCATTCCAGTTGCTGCATGTCGTGCCTGTTAGGCGAATGCTCGGCACGTATACCGGTTATCCATACCTTCTTTCCCTTCAATGCCCGTTGCAATGGCTCCACCTTGCGGATAAAGCAACATTGCTTACGGTTCTCTACAGACTCGTAAAAGCTGTTGGGACCCTTCTGTTCAATAAATTGTTGAAGCGAAAGGCTATCGGGATAAAATGCGGTAATGGGTTGATTGTATTTTTCCAGCGTACGGCTCCAGGTAGAATATGTTTCGGGAAACATACGACCTGTGTCTAATGTAAAAACCTGTATGTCCAGGTTCTCGCTGAAAATGATATGTGAAATTGCCTGGTCTTCCCAGCTAAAGCTGGTAGAAAAAACTACCTGTCCCGGATAGACGCTGGCGATCTTCCTTAAATTTTGTGCGATATCTGTTTCGCTGATGAGTTGGGAAATTCTTTCAATATCTCCCGAAAGAGTAGTTGTTTGAGTCATAATTCCGTTGAAATTGATGGGAAGTGTTGAATTTTCTTATCAGGGCATTTCTCCGCCGCCGGCGGAAAAAAATGTCAGCTACAACAACAGCAACAACAGCGGTATCTATTTACGTTCACCATCAAAGCAATTTTATTACTCTATTAAAGTGGTGGACAAAGATAGTATGTAATTTTCAATCTTTCGAGGGTTTGATAAACTATTTGCATTTTTTTTGATTATTAACGGAATTTCCTTTTACCTTTGCGCCAGTTCTTTTTAAAACATACTTATCAAGAAAGGCTGAGGGACTGGCCCGATGAAGCCTTGACAACCTGTTTTACAATGATTTACAATTGTAAAACAAGGTGCCAATTCCAGTTTCCGCTATGGCGGAAGCAGATAAGTCAGAAGAAAAGCTAAATGTAAAAATTAAAAATATTAAGCTCTTCCGATGACCTGTCGGAAGAGTTTTTTTTTGTAGTTGGTGCATGGTTGGTTAAGTTAAATAATTAAGTAAGTTAATTAAGTGAGTGGCTTAAGTGGTTGATTGAGATCGACAACCTATTCAACTTAATAAACCTAATAAACTTACATTAACACAATTAACCAATAACCCACTCAACTCAAAAAAACTCCTCCACAGTTCCTCACTTTTCGTGTTAAGCATGTTTGCACAAATAACATTTTATTGTCTAACAACAGTATCGCTCCGGGCGATACAACAAACTGTTTAACATGTTAACAAACACAAAACTCATTCATGCTATTCCTGTAGACGAACTTACAGGAGCCGTAAGTGTGCCTATTTATCAAACTTCCACTTTTGTGCAGGAGGCACCCGGAGTAAACAAGGGCTACGATTATTCACGCACGGCTAACCCTACACGAAATGTGCTGGAAAAGCTGGTTGCCGAACTGGAAGGCGGTAGCACAGGCGCAGCATTTTCGAGCGGGCTTGCGGCTATTGATACGGTGTTGAAGCTGCTGCAATCGGGCGATGAAATTATTGCAGTAGATGATATATATGGAGGCGCTTTCAGGCTGTTTACACATGTGTATGAAAAATTCGGTATCCGGGTAAAGTATGTAGATACCACGGACATCATCAATATTGTGGATGCCATTACTCCTCAAACCAGGCTTATATGGATTGAAACGCCCACCAACCCCACTTTAAAAATTACAGATATAGCGGCGGCGGCAAAAATTGCAAAGCTGAACAATTGCCTGCTTTGTGTTGACAATACTTTTGCGTCGCCTGCCTTGCAGCAACCGCTTTTACTGGGTGCTGATATTGTGATACACAGTGCTACCAAATATCTTGGAGGACATAGCGATCTGATAGCTGGGTTGGTAGTTACCAGAGAGGAAGAATTGGGGGCGAAGATCAAATTTTTACAGAATGCGGGCGGCGGTATACTCGGCCCCTTCGATAGCTGGCTGGTAATAAGAGGCATAGAAACCCTTCATTTAAGAGTGAAGCAACACAGTGCCAATGCACTTGAAATCGCGCATTACCTGCAACAGCATCCGTTGGTAGATAAAGTGTATTACCCCGGTCTTCCTTCTCACAAAAACCACGATGTTGCTGCAAGCCAGAGCAAAGGCTTTGGGGGAGTGGTATCGTTTACGCTGGCAAACGATACGCGCCAGGCGGCAACTGCTTTTGTTACAGGCACAAAGTTGTTTAAGCTGGCCGAAAGTTTGGGTGGAATAAAAAGCTTACTGTGCCACCCGGCAGAAATGACGCACAAGTCGATACCAGCCGAAAAACGCCGGGCGGCGGGCGTGGCAGAAAGCCTGGTAAGATTAAGTGTGGGGCTGGAAGATGTGCAGGATTTAATAAACGATATTGAACAAGCTATCAGCGGTCAGCAATCAGCTTTCAGGTATCAGCAAAAGGCAATCGCTCATAGCTTATAGCTCACGGCTCACAGCGGAAATGTAAGCTAACCTTGAAAAATAGCCATTTACTCAAACAGGGATACTGTTTGATAAATTGAAAAAGGAATAAAAAGGGATATGACTAGCTTTACTGCCTTTGGTTGAAAAGCAAGCCTGCCCTGAGGAATTAACAATTAAAAATTTGCAGAATGCTTTTAAAACCTGTTATTTTTGTAGTGTACTTGCACCCAAGCATGGAAATGACACAACACATCAATAATACCCGGGCATCTGCACAATTGTGTTGTTGTAATTGTTGTATGCCTCTGGCATAGTTGAATTCACACTCCTTTTTCGGTTATTTTTTCTTAGTATACATTTTCTTTTATTTACATTTCTGCATCTAATCATTAAAAAAAACAGTATGAGCAGTAATCTTCATTTTGAAACATTGCAATTGCATGCCGGGCAAGAAATTGATCCCACCACCAAATCCAGGGCAGTACCTATTTACCAAACTACTTCTTACGGATTTGACAGTACAGAACATGCAGCCAATCTTTTTGGACTAAAAGCGTTTGGCAACATCTACAGCAGGATCATGAATCCTACCACAGATGTGTTTGAAAAAAGAATCGCCGCATTGGAAGGCGGCGTGGCCGCGTTGGCTACTTCATCGGGACAGGCAGCACAATTGCTGGCTTTGCACAATATTTTGCAGGCGGGAGATAACTTCGTTTCTACCTCTTACCTGTATGGCGGCACGTACAACCAGTTTAAGGTAGCTTTTAAAAGGCTGGGCATAGATGTACGTTTTGCCGATGGCGACAATGTGGAATCCTTCGTTCCGCTGATCGACAAAAACACAAAAGCTATTTACCTGGAAACTATCGGCAATCCACGTCTGAACATTCCGGATTTTGAAAAATTTGCTGCCCTCGCTAAGGAGTATGATCTGCCATTGATAGTAGACAATACTTTTGGCGCTGGCGGTTACCTGTTTCGCCCTATTGAATGGGGAGCGAATGTTGTAGTACAATCTACCACCAAATGGGTGGGCGGTCATGGTACATCCATTGGCGGTATTATTGTAGATGGTGGCAATTACAACTGGGGCAATGGCAAATTCCCGCAATTTTCCGAACCCAGCGAAGGCTATCACGGGCTGAAGTTCTGGGATGTATTCGGAGAAGGAAATCCGCTGGGCTTACCCAACATTGCATTTGCTATTCGTGCAAGGGTAGAAGGGCTGAGAGATCTCGGCGCAAGCCAAAGTCCCTTCAACTCCTTCCTCACGCTGCAGGGTATAGAAACGCTTTCGTTGCGCGTGGAGCGGCATGTGCAGAATACGCTGGCGCTGGCAAAATGGCTCGAGGCGCATCCACAGGTAGATTTTGTCTGGTATCCGGGCTTAGAAAGCAGCCCCTACTATAAACTGGCGAAAAAGTATTTTCCCAGGGGCGCCGGTGGCATTCTCAATTTTGGTATCAAGGGCGGAAAAGAGCAGGGCCGCAAGTTTATTGATTCGCTTAAACTGGTAAGCCATCTTGCCAATGTGGGCGACGCCAAATCTCTTGCTATCCATCCTGCCTCTACCACGCACGAACAGTTGAGCGAAGCCGAGCAAAAAGCCGCCGGAGTAGAGCCAAACCTCGTACGGATAAGTGTTGGTATTGAACACATTGATGATATTAAGGCCGATTTTGAACAGGCATTTGAAAAAGTTTTCGCATCCAAACATGCTTTAAACTAGTATGGTAAAAGAGACGTGAAAGCTTAATTTTGCGTCTCTTTTTTGCTACCCTGTCTCACCAGAAATGAAGAAATTGATGTCGACCCAGGTATTTACACATAACAAAGCGTTTACACTGGAAAGCGGTGAAATAGTTCCTGCTTATCATCTTGCATACACAACGCTTGGAAAACTGAATGCAAGAAAAGACAATGTTGTATGGGTATTTCATGCGCTTACAGCCAATAGCAACCCTGCAGACTGGTGGCCGGGGCTGGTAGGCGATGGAAAGTTTTTTGACCCCGCAAAGTATTTTATTATCTGCGTTAATATGCCCGGAAGCTGTTATGGCAGCATTGGTCCGCTCGAAATAAATCCGGAAACCAACGAACGCTGGTATCACGATTTCCCCTTGTTTACCACGAGAGATATGGTAAGAGCCTATATTCCTTTGAAAGAAGCGCTGGGCATTGAAAAAATTTATGTAGGCATTGGTGGTTCAATGGGTGGGCAGCAACTATTGGAATGGGCCATTGAAGAGCCGGGGTTGTTTGAACACATTATTGGACTGGCAACCAACGCACAGCATTCGCCGTGGGGTGTTGCTTTCAATGCATCGCAACGCATGAGCATTGAAACCGACAGTACCTGGAACGACCGTGTGCCCGAGGCCGGGATAAAGGGAATGATGGCAGCGCGCAGCATGGCTTTGCTGAGCTACCGCAACTACAATACATACAATCTTACACAACCGCGCGATAAAAAAACCGCCTGGCCGGTGCTGCATCCTTTTGGGGGAGAAGCTGCGGAAAGCTACCAGCGTTACCAGGGAGAAAAACTGGCCAAACGCTTTAATGCTTTCAGCTATTACCGCCTCAGCCAGGCAATGGATGCGCACGATGTAGGCAGAAACCGCGGTTCAGTAGAAGAGGCTTTGGCACGGGTTCGTTCCAAAGCATTGATTATTGGCATAACGAGCGACTTGCTTTTTCCGCCGGTAGAGCAGGAAAAAATTGCAGCGCATATCAAAGGGGCGCAATACCAGTTGATAGAATCGTTTTACGGGCATGATGGCTTTTTGCTGGAGTATGAAAAAATTGAAACCCTGCTGAACGATTTTGTGAGAAAAGATAATATCAGTTATTTAAAATTAGTAAACCAGTAAATATGGAAACACACAAACAGTTGAATATAGGTTTGTTTGGATTTGGAGTAGTGGGTGAGGGTTTGTACAAGGTGTTGGAACAAACGCCCTCGCTCCAGGCCAATATTGTAAAGGTTTGTATTAAAGACCCGGAAAAAAAGAGAAATGCGCCTGCTACGTTGTTCACTACCGATCGTTTTGCATTGTTGAACGATCCGCAGATCAATGTAATTGTAGAAGTGATCAATGAGTCAGAAGCGGCTTTTGAAATAGTATCTACCGCACTAAAGAATGGTAAAGCAGTAGTGAGCGCGAGCAAAAAAATGATTGCCGAGCATTTAACAGAAATCCTGGAGCTTCAAAAAAAATACGATCAGCCTTTCCTTTGCGAATCGGCGGCCTGCGCTTCCATACCGGTTATCCGTAACCTTGAAGAATATTACGACAACGACCTGTTGCATTCCATTCGCGCTATTGTAAACGGATCAACCAATTTCATTCTTACCAAAATGTTTGAAGAAAAGCTTGATTTCAAACAGGCTTTGATATTGGCACAGCAACTCGGCTTTGCCGAAGCCGATCCGTCGCTGGATGTGGATGGCTGGGATGCGCTGAACAAATGGACCTTCCTGTTAACCCACGCGTATGGAATTGTGGAGAAGCCGGAGAACATCGTTTTTAATGGCATACAAAATATTAAGCTAAGCGATGCGGCCGTTGCCAAAGAAAAAAATCATGAAATAAAACTGGTGGCGCAAGCCAAAAAATTGCACAATGGAAAAGTGGCTGCATTTGTGTTACCCCAGTTTGTTATACACGAAGATCCGCTGGCATTTGTAAAGAACGAATTCAACGGCGTTGTAATTGAAAGCAGCTTTGCCGATAAACAATTCTTTTATGGCAAAGGCGCTGGCAGCTTTCCTACAGCCTCTGCTGTGCTGAGCGATATTTCGGCACTTCGCTACGATTATCGGTACGAGTATAAGAAGCTGTATTATCATAAACCACAGGCGCTCACCAACGATTTTTATGTGCGCACCTATGTTAGCTTCGACGACTGGAAGCATGTGCCGCGCGATAAATTTGAATGGATAGAAGAATGGCATGCCGGCGAACGCAAGTACCTTGTGGGCGTATTGCATTTTGAGCAATTGAAAAACAGCACCTGGTGGAAGGAAAACAATGTGTCGCTCATCCTCTCTCCCGATGCCATTATTGAAGACATCGAGATAAGAAAACTCAAGAAGAAAAGTTTGGAACTGGCGGGGATATTGGATTAAGGAGATTGAATTAAGTGAGAGAATTGAGTTGATTGAGGAAGAAGAGAGTAAAATAAATTAGAGCGTTTTACAATAATGAAAAAGTCACAGTCATTACGATTGTGACTTTTTTTCGTTGCTGCCTCCTGCATTATTGTTGCCAACGTTACCTAGTGCCGGGCGTCCAGGAAAATGATTCATGAAACCAACTGCGAAATATCCCGAAACCCGGTCTTAATATTGTTAGATACTGATGCAATCTAAGATTTTAAATACCGAAGGTATTTACGATAATGGAAACTTGTGTTTAGGAAAAGGGAAATTCCGTTATTAGCCGGAACCAAGTCCCGGAAGAACATAATGAGTAACGAAGTCGGAGACTTCGTGCAGCAGCAATAAGGTTTACCAGCCTGCCCTGGATTAAAATCAAGGGCAACAAAATTAAACCGAGCCGCTGGCTCTTTCCGATCACAAGCAGCAAGAGCCATTGGCTCGGTAGCATATTGTAAGGATGGATTTCAATCCATCCCGATAAAAAGGCTACTACACAAAGGCTGCTTCTCCCGCCGTAACAATCACGTAGTTTACTGTCGTCGCTGGCGGAATCGCGGAGACGATACTGGTGGTTGATGTTTTAGTAGCCTTACGAAGAAGAACATCGATCTGAATTGTGTCGCAAAGTTTTCAACCCCTTACCGTCATGGCGAGCCTGCGGCGAAGCCATCCACCAGCTATGTTTTCAACCTTATTTTGCTTTTTCTTTAATTGAAAAACCAAGCAAACCTTTTGCCGACAGCTTATATGCTTCAGCAATTTCAAGTAACGTAGACAACCGGATGTCAACTTCTCCTTTTTCAATTTTAGCGAGCTTGCTATTATCAAGGTTTGTCGTGTAAGAAAAATGAAGGAGATTTTTCTGTTTCAAAACTTCTTCCCGGTGCTTTTTCAAATACGCACCGAACTCCTGCCTGATATTTCTTTCTGAATTATTTGCCATCACTCAGGTAAAGTTGAGTGATGATGGAAAGAAAATTTGGTCGAATACGACCAAATTCATATTTTAGCTTTTCGCTTCGATAAAGCCGCTTATCAGACAATTATCAGGCGGCCAAGAAAATGAGTGAAGCGCTTATTTTGGGAAACATCTATTTAGGAAAATTTAGCGTGAAGGCTTAGGAAGGCTTTTGCTGCTTCGAAAAGCGTGCAACTTACACCGCTTTCTCGGGAAGAAAATCCCTGGGTGAGCATTTAAAAATTTTAGCCAGGGCGTTAAGATGGTTCAGGTTGTATTTGGCTCTTCGTTTAGGCGTTTCAACATGGCTCACAAAGCTGTCTGTCATTTCCAGTTCCTGGGAAAGCGCCAGTTGCGAAAGTCCTGCTGCTATGCGCATGGCTTTCACCTTTTGTATTACGTACCTGTCTATTTTGCTGGCTTCTCCCATTTGAGGAAGCAATAGAAAAAAAATGCCAAAGAATCTCAATGGTACATGTACCATTATTGGATTTGATACGTTATCTTTGAGTGAAATTAAGTTCGGGATTGAACTAAATATGTTCGTTTGCGATCCTTCATAAAATAATTTGAAGCATTCGCTTTGAGTCTCGCATTAGAAATCTGGTAATTTCATTGTGGAACGAGACGATGAGTGGATGCCCACGCTCTGCGTGGGCTCACTTATTTGTTTCCGGGTATACCAGTACCTCTAATGCGGTAAGTTGAGCTCCA
This sequence comes from Agriterribacter sp., assembly GCA_051955255.1. Classification (GTDB taxonomy): domain Bacteria; phylum Bacteroidota; class Bacteroidia; order Chitinophagales; family Chitinophagaceae; genus Agriterribacter. The sequence goes on from JBQCGX010000011.1 coordinate 8,851, forward strand.
CGCTTTTTTAAACCGTAAGGTTGCAACGGGGAGGCAACAAGACTCGTCCAACATGCGCTGGATGAAGCAGGTTATAATATACAGGCGTCATTAAGTTTTTGGTATCATTTATTTTTTGTCCTTAATTTCTTTTATGCCGTCTTTAAAAAACACCGTGGTAATGCTATTATTGCTAATCACCCTCTCCTGTCTGTCTCAAAACAAACATGCGGCTATTCGTCCGCTTTCAAAAAATAACATATTGCCCGATATGCACATGCCACCATAGCAGCCCCTGTGCTGTCTTCATGAAACGGGCATTACAAACTTTTATTTGTTTCACTTCGAACATAAGCTATTGATATATACAAACGATTTGGTTATCGGTTAGCTACACCCGACTTGTCTAGGTTGGGTCATTTTAATCTTCATAAGCGGTTGATCGCTATTACCGCAAAGGCATGAATTGAACAAACAAAATTTGCCCTCACCAAAAACAATATCTCAAACAAATTGTTTAGCGGTATATGCCGCACCATTCCAAAATTTATTTCTATGAAAGGCATACTATGCTTACTGTTGATATCCGCAGCAGTTGCTGGCTGTGGCGTTCAGGAACTTCGTAAGGAGGATGTATCAAAAATGATTCGGAGAAAATTAAAATTTCCACAAACATTCAGCTATGAGATTAACAAGGTAGATCCGGGGAGCGCAAAAAAGTTAATGAACGCAGGTTTGGAAGCAGAAGGATTTGTTTCGATCAAGAAAATTCTAACATTGAATGAGATCGGCAAGCCCATCATACAATTTGCTGAAAAATCAGAGCCTTTTTTGTTGCCAACACCTGCGGGCAAAAGCGCCGATAATGTGCAGGTAGTAAAAGTGGCAGATATTGAATTTGCCGAAGTAACGCTTATGAAACTAGAAACGCAGTTCAACTTTGCGAGGGTTGAATATACCCTGGTATATAAAAACATAACGCCTTTTGCTGCGCTTATTAAAAAGGATTTAACGCGACCGGAACTCAGGCATGCCATATTAACCAAACACAATACCGGCTGGGTGCTGGAAGAATGAGTGAAGAAACATCTCCCGCTTAAAGCAGAAAAGCCCCGGATAGCTATTGCTTCCGGGACTTTTTATGTTTGCCCAACAGGATTTCATTGTAACAATAACATTACCGTTCAGGCATGCTTTAATAAAAAGTCAGCATCGAGATTCAATATTTTATGTATGCCTTTAAGGAACGGGATATCCGGTTTGCGTTTACCAGCCAGTATCTCCGACACCTTCGATTGGCTAATTCCTATCTTGGAGGCGAGTCTTGCCTGAGTCATTTTTTGCTCAAAGAGCTTTAGCTCTACCAATTCGGAAATAGTAGCAGGTTGTTTTTGTGGTTGTAGTTTCAACACCTCATCTTCATATTGTTCTGCTGCCGCAGACATTTTCCCGAGCTTTTGCAACTCCGCCACAGACAAGTTTGCCTCTCCTTTATCCATCAACGCATAAATAGCCAGCATAGTCTCGTGATACTGCTTCCTGGAATTAATGGAATAGCTTGCCCCTATATTTTGTTGTTTAGTCTGTACGCTTCGAGTTTCGCCTTTGCTTCGTTTCATACATTATCTTTTATAGGTTACTTTGTTCGCTTCAATTTTATCGTACTCAGAATGGGTATCAATAAAAGAATAAACACAGTACGAACCTTGAAAATAATTAAAGCAATCAGCCGGTACTGATTACCCTTAATATCAAAAACATAACGATCATTCCCCACACTATCTGTCGTATTAAAGGTTTTTTTGAGTTCGCTAAAATTTTTCCAGCTTGCCTTTTTTGTTTCACTATACCATTTTTCCAATGCGGTCTCGCTATCCGGATGATTCGCAATAAAGGTTAGCAGAATGGATTTTGAGATGATGACCATAGGTACTTTGAACTACAAAAATAGATAAATTATCTATTTCTGAGATAAAAAATCTAACCGATTGACCGTACCTCCATATAGTAACCGAAAATTGTTTGCAAACAATAAAGCGAAGAATAGCAGGGCTAAATAAAAAAGGTTGTAGCTCTTACTTACAACCTTTCAAGTGCCAGAGAACTGAATTCACAGAGCACTAGCAATCCTTGTTATTAGTAAACCCCACGCTAAAAGCTGCATCATTAATGGGCAGCATTGTCTTCTCGTTATCCTTCAATTTGTGTATCAAAACGAGATATATTTCCTACCAGTTCGCAAACTTTACCTCTATTATTTCATTTTCCGATTTGATCTCGACCACCTTGTTCATAAAATATTCTTTCGTACCTACATCTACCCCGTCGTAATAATGAGTTAAGTAATACTTGGTTTGAAGAAGGTATTTCCCCGGTTTTAAATTCTTGAACTCAAACCTTCCATATTCGTCGGTAACCGATTTGATATAATATTCCAGACATTCATCTGAAAGGACGTATTTCTTTTTCTTGTTCTTAATCAATTTTGAGTTCTGCCTGTGCCATTCGGCCAGATGCTTGGTGAATGGCAGAAGATAAATGGCTTCCCGTGCAATGGAAGTTTTCGTTCCGGTAATTCCAAAGCCATTTTTCGTTCTCGTATAGGCTACTCCTTTAATGCCGCCGCTCCCGGGTTTCAGCAGTTCTTTGGCTTCTGCAGGGTCGAAGGGAGCATCGGGCGGAACGCTTAATTGAGCGATCGAAACATTGCAGACTAACGAGACAATTGAAAATAAAAGAGCTTGCAAAATGCGTTTTTTCATAATTCAGTTTTTAGGGATTACTTACTATTCCCTGGTAAGCCAGGGAAAAGACACCTCCGGCATTATTATCAAATACTAATCCCTGCATTTGACCTCGTAGGTAAAAGTCTTTGGATCAAGTGTCATTCCCTCTACGGGTACCCCAAAAGTATAAATGCTGGTTACCGATGCCCCGGGATTTATATCGCTGTTGAGAAGGTATTTATAATCATACCAAGCCCCATCGGAAGCTTTCATCTTCATGTATACCATGAACTCGCCATTCTCGTCATTGGGTATATATTTTTTTTCGGACTTGTTTTTTATATTGAAGCTGGTTCTGACGGAGGAATTGCCGGCGTTGGGTTTAACTTCAACATTATAGATCTCAAAGTCGGAAAATCTAAAAACAGTGTTAACGCCACATTCCGGATCAGTGTCATTGTCAATACCTCCATCATCTTTGCTACAGCTTACCAAAAACAAGGCTGCAAATAATGCCGTCAACATAGCTGCAAAAGAGACTTTGGGTGTTATCATTTTCATTTGTTTTATATTAAAGCCTGATGCCCTTACTGAAAATTTCCAGAACGAAATGGGAAGATCAATTTCAGACTGGTAAATTTTGCCTCTAACATTTCGTTTACTGATAGGTGTTGTATCCGCTTACTTTGTAAGCTATTCAAAAGCATAGCTGGTGACCGCCGGAATATATTTGTTATTGCTCGATGCGGTTTGTTTTTCTGCCACCACTTTGCCATCAACCAAAATTTGAACAGTCAGGTCAGTAGCTACCTCGCTTGTATAAGAGCTTTCAGCGGTGAACCATAGTCGCGTTCCTGCTTGATTAACTGTCATTGCCAGCTTTTCTGAAAATGGATAACTATCCGGGGAAAGTTCTGTTGTACTTCCATTATTGTCATGAGTGTAGGAAATATTTATTTGTTCAATTCCGGCAGTTACACTTGTAAATGCCTTGTATTCTATATTTACCTCTTTGGGATAGGCTGATGCTGGTGCGTCATCTTTATTCTTACTGCAGCCCACGAATGAGACGGTTGCAAATAATGCCATCAGGATTGAAGCGAAGGAAGTTTTTGATGCTATCATAGTATGCTATTAATTGTTCCGTACAAAGCTACCCTCGTCGAAAAAACGCAACAATACCTATTTGTAGGGTTCTGTGATCTTTTAATGTCCTATTTGTAGGAGCATAAGGGGTTATAGCATTTTATTCTCCAGCAGAAGCACCATCAATTCCGCTATATTCCTGACTTCAAATTTCTGCAACAGGTTTTTACGGTACGTGTCAACGGTCAGCTTGCTCAAGCCAAGTTCATCGGCAATTTCTTTGGTTGTTTTTCCCTGAGCTAACAGTTGTAGCAGTTCTGTTTCACGCCTGGTGAGGGAAGGCAGTTGCCGGGTGGCTGTGGTAGGCGTTTGCAGTATCTTTCTTACTTCATGGCTTAGCACCTCTTTTCCTTTTAATGCCGCTGCTATACCGGCCATGATTTCGTCGGCCGGTGTGTCTTTGAGCAGAAAGCCCGAAGCACCATTTTGCAGCATCTGCCGTATGGTGCTCTGTTCTGCCTGGTTGCTCAGGCCTATTACGATGGTTGCAGGAGTTTGGGTTTTGATTGTTTTACAGATATCCAGGCCGTTGGCATCGGGCAGTATTATATCCAACAATGCAACGTCTATCGCATTGTGCTCCAGAAAAGACAACAGGCTGGCACCAGTGCTAAAACAAAGCAGGCTGTATTGCTCTTTATGTTGGTTAAAGATGGACTTTAGTCCTTCCAATACCACCGGGTGGTCATCGACCAAAGCCAGTGTTATCTTTTCTTCAGACATACAATTCAATATTTACCGTGGTGCCCTGGTTGATGACGGAATCGACCTTTATCGTTCCCTTCATCAGGTTGATGCGGTTCCTGATATTGCTCAGACCCATGCCAGTGCTTGGCTCTCTGGAGTCGAACCCTTTGCCATTGTCTTCGACTGTGATGAAAAAATGACTCCCTTCCTGTATGCATTGTACAATGATGGTTGAGGCTTGCCCATGCCGCATGGCATTGGCAAGCAGTTCCTGTATGATCCGGTAAATATTGACTTGCGACTGCACCGGCGTTGACTTTTGAAAGCCCGCAGGCTGAAATTCGATGGACGTATTGCCGGAAGAAAGAGAAACACAAAGGTCCCGCAGGGCTACTTCCAAACCGGAACGGATCAGCGTTTCGGGCATAAGGTTACGGGCTATGCGGCGCAGTTCGCCAATGGATTGCTCCAGTTGAAGAATGGTTTTATCTAACACTTGTGTATCAGATTGTTTTTGTTGGCCGCTGAGCTGCATTTTTATCCCAGACAAAGCGCCGCCCAACCCATCGTGCAGGTCGCGGGCAATGCGCCGACGCTCCCGCTCTTCGCCTTCAAGTACCGCCTGGGTAACCTGCAGTTCTTTTTGCTGCCGCAGCTCATTCAGCCTGTAGGCTTCATTTCGTTTGTTATTCTTGTAAAGCGTGTAGAGGTATAACAATGTCAATAATAAAATGATTACTCCTACACCAAGAAGCGTATTGGTGAACTTCTGATCTTTCATCTGCAATGCGGTTTTTCTTTTATCCAGTTGCAGTTGGGTAATTTTTTCTTCTTTCTGAGCAGTGCGCAAACGAGCTTCCAACTCGTTTATCTTTTGGGTATTTTCCTGCGATTGCAGGCTGTCGTTCAGGTGGTTGAATCGCTTCATGTGCTCGAAAGCCATCTTATAATCTCCTGCATCTGCTGAAAAGTCCGCAATATCTTTTGCCGACGTTATCATATGGTCTGTATAATTATCCTCTATGGCAAGCTCGTATTCTTTCAATGCGGCCGCCCTTGCCTTTTTGTAATGCTTCATGCTATACTCCGCTTTGCGAAGAGCCATATAAGCCATATACATGTTAGACCTTTCAGGATATTTTTTTAACAGATCAAACGCCTTGTTTGCAGTGGACAAGGCCTTTTCTCCCTGCCCTGTGTCGGCGTAGTAAAGTGCCAGGTGGGCATAGTAATGTACCCACCTGGGCGATTCGCCAAGCTTTTCAAGCGCTTCCTTAGCTTTATCAAGATAGTGTTTTTGCTCTTTTGTTTTGTTGAGGTTGTCACAGGCAACAGCCGCTGTTATGTAAGTGGAAGCCTGATTGCCAGGTTCCGTCCCGGGTTTATCTGCTAGGTTTGCAGATTGCATGGCATATTCATACGCTTTTTGAAAGTCATGCGTCATTGTAAATCCTGCGGCAATATTACCAAGTGTTAATAAATAAAGCCGATCATTTCCGACGAATTGAATTAGTGACAGGTTGTTGATTAATATTTCAATTGTTTTTTTCATATTGCCGCTGCTACTATAGGCTGCGGCGGCGTTATTGTTGGCAACTATCTTCGCTTCGATAGCTTCTTTGCCTTGCTCGTTTTTTAAAAACCCCAGCGCTTTGTCTACAAAATACAGCATACTATCCGCGTTGGCCTCCGAAGCATATACAAATGAACCTAAATTGTTGGCTATTGCTCTGTAAAAATTATCGTCTGTCGCATCGGCCTGCAAAAGCATGGTGCGCAGGGTTTGTTTGGCCTTGCTAATCTGCCCGGTTTTAATCTGCTCTTCGATCAGGCTTCTTAGAATATAAACCTTTGCAGTATCCGTTTTTTCACTGGTATAAGCAGCCAACAGGCTATCAGCCACGGTTTGCTGCGACATAACGGAGTCATAACTGAGCAGGATGATTAGCGTTAAAAGTATGCCAGGTTTAAAATTCATCAATTTCAACTTAGCTGTGTTTTCATTTAATATTCGTGTACATTTCTCATACACATCCTTATTTAGCAACTAACTCTTCTGTACCTAAGGCGTTTCAATATACTGGATAATTACAGGCGTTTCCAATATATTCAAATCTAAATCTTATAAACAACCGGAACTTAAATGGACGATGAGGATCTATTTTGATATTTTGAATACTGTACTTAAAATAGATTCAAAGTTCAGCAATCCAAAACAAAAAGCGAATACCTATAATTAGGAGGTTGGGAGTGCATGGTTTTAATCACTTTTGTAAATTACTAAATGCATACTCTCCTGAATTTGCCTGCTTCCGGGATAGCCTTTTCCTGTGCGTCTTCCCACACCTGTGTTCGTTTGTTCACACGCGGCGGTAGCCATTTCGTCCGGGAAAGGCGAGCGTGGGTACCGGCAGGTTTTCATCATGTGCGGGCTTAAGTTGACGGAGCAGTTTTGTAAAAAACAGCGCTTCACTACCACTCCACTGGCTAAATCCCTGGCTGATCGGAAAAAGTCTGTCATTTTTCTGTCAACAATAGTGGGAGAAAGCGGTAAGAAGCGGTCGAAGCCGACGGTTGACAAAAAAATAAAAAAGGTTGTAAGCTCTTACTTACAACCTTTCAAGTGCCCAGGACTGGAACGTCTAATTATTTGAAAAACAATTACTATCCTGTCCTGTTCGCCGAGTGTTCGCCATCTAGTTGGGGTTCCAAAAAGGAAAAGCGATCATTCGGTTTTTACTCTGTTAGTGCCCGGGACTGGAACTTCCTTCTTCCTGAGCAATAATACTTTATAAGGTAGTTCGCCAATTGTTCGCCAGTTAGGCAAACGGTGAGTATAATAATAATCCTTGTTAAACAAAGGTATAGAAGTATTTTAAATACATCCTTCTCACGCTCCTGTTTTTTTATAAACGAATCAAATTAATCCTACTTCACTTTGAATTATTCAGTTGCTCTGTAACAAACAGACTGAGATTTCGCTATTTCATATTATGAATCCGGGTATAGGTTTGTTATCAAAGAAAAGATAGTCTTTCATTTCATGTTCGATGTAAACTTTGCAAATAGCTTAGAAAGGGGTGTTAAAGGATGACGTGCTGGTAAGTATGTGTATGAAACTAAGAGGGCTTATTGCGTTGTTATTTTAATATTAGTAATATAAATACCTGCTTCTTTATTGTTTGTACTATTTTCAAAATAGAAGGAGGTCAACTTAGTTCCGTCTGGCAATTCATTAAATCCAGGGATCGGTTTACCATACTTGTCCAATGCAATGATCTCTTTTTCATCAATAAATCCCCGTATCTTATTGCCGTGTTTAGTGATGCTGAAATGTACTTTGTTTTTTTTATTGCTGAAATCATTGCTGTATTGCAGTACATCTGCGTACCGTAATGTGTTGTTCATGCCTGTGTAGGTTGATTTTAGCCGTACAAACCCTGCGGGATTTTGTGCGAACCTGGCATTGCCGGCTTTAGCATCTAAGTCTATAAATATTTGTTTGGGAGCATCTTTATAGTCGCCGTTTTTGGTCAGTATTTTGTTATGTAGCCTAAGTAGAAACGCACCACCTGTATTTTCGGTAAAATCTTTATCAGTAGCGACATCGAATTCCATCGTAAAATTTTCCGGCAACTGTTTTTTCATTTCAGTCGGCATCAGGCGATGCTGACCCAGCTTTACCCAGTTGCCGGTTTCTTGGGCAGGCGTTGCTATGATAGAAGATGTTCCCACCCCTGGCATGTACCATCCGTCAGGTTGAAGGCCGTGGCTATTCGTTTTAAAATCTTCAAAAAAATATACATCGGTGGGAAGGTTGTTTGCGATTACCGGTTTGTTTACCTTGTTTTTTTTATAGGAAGCCAGATGTGTTTTTTGTATGGCTTCATTTAAAATCATGTATGGTTTATTCTTTACACTTTCCGGTCTGAAAAAATAATCATAAACATAATCAAAATTGAAGTGGGTGATCATACTGCGGTGGATTTCTCTTTCAAAGGAATTATATAGTACATCAGTAGGCTTCCAACTGATACAGATCCATAGCGGCTGATCTTTTTTACTTCTTTCAAGCACACCATCTTCGTAAGTATAAATGCCATAGGTGTTTTGTTTTTTTACAAGGCTTTCTTCTGCGAAAATAGCATCACCATTATAAATGTCTGTCATATCAATTCCGTTCACATTGTTGATCTCTGCCGGTGCATTCAAACTGTTACTGTATTGTTTTTTTAGGTTTTCAAGATTGGTCTTCCATTTGGGTAATATGTTTTGATCAAATCGTTTGTATTCCTGCTGCAGGCTTTCGGGTCTGTGTCCAAAAGTTGATTTCAATTTGTTTTTTGCTACTGTAACTTCGGAGGGAATCGCTTTTTCAATCAAGTCCAGTACCTCACCTCTTGTGAGTTGTCGAATGGGCAACTTATTGCCGGGGGCCAAGTATACTGCTATCTGAGGTTGGCAACCATCTCCATCACAACCGTAGTATTGCAGGATGTATTTGCCTATTTGCTGGTGATTTTCCAGTTGAAGTTGCCTGACAAATTTGTTCCTGTTTTCACTGCTGCCCAAAAACGCCTTTTTGACGTCTGGCGTACGACGTATAAAAACGGCTCGCCCGGGACTGGTAAGCATGAATACGGGTTGCGCGTCTATAATATGATTGGTAAGCATCCAAATAGGAGTTTCTGAATGCGGTTGTCTTATCACTTTCGCGCTGGCGTTATCCCACATTGCACGCCATATTGCAGCATTGATGCCTGTGCTATAGGGCTGTATTTCTTCTTTCTTATTGGGCTCGGCTATGGCATAGGAAAAATCCAATGCTCCTACAGGTATATAACTTTTCTGCAACCACTGTGCAAAAAGTTCAGGATGCTTCAATTGACCGGGTGTGAAAGTTCTGGGATAAGCAGATGCTTTTAACTGAGGAATGGCTTTCCAGGAAAAAATACTATCCTCCAGTTGAGCGTCTTTACTGCGCTGGGCAAGGCTAATTATCGATGCAAAAGGCAGGAAAAGTAAAATTGATACTTTTTTCATTTCAGAAGAGTATTTGTTCTATACAACTATCAGCCTTGTTTTAATACACGAATATCCCCCAGGCATAGGTTCCGTTATTATTGGTACGGCTCGACCCATTTTTCCAGTATTTAGCCTGTATACCAGAATTTACGTTTCCGCTGTAACCGGCTACATATA